>JANNSZ010000099.1:0-125186 GCA_031403195.1 Planctomycetota bacterium
AATCCGCGAATACATCGAGCACCATAACGCAAACCCGAAGTCATTCATCTGGACCAAGAAGGCCGAGCACATCCTTGAAAAAATCGCCCGCGCGAGGAAGGCCCTCGATAAGGTCCCATCTGAGTGAGACACTACACTAGCGATCCTCGCACCAGTCCTGCCCTCGCTCATGGAATATGCACCCGTGAACCTCTTTCACCCATCGACCATCCATGCCGCGCGGCGGGACGGGAGTCGCGTGGCCTTCGCCCGCGCCTGCCGCCTCATACCGGGGGGCGTCAATTCGCCGGCTCGCGCATTCGGTGGCGTCGGTGGGGAGCCAATCTTTTTTCATGACGCGCTCGGTCAGTGGCTCACCGACATCGATGGCAATCGCTATCTCGACTACATCGGCTCTTGGGGGCCGATGATTCTGGGGCACCGTCACCCGCGGGTGGTGGAAGCGATTCAGAAGGCCCTCGCACACGGTACGAGCTTTGGAGCCCCGACCGAGGCCGAAACGCGGCTTGCCGAACTGATCGTGGAGGCGGTGCCGTCGATCGAGAAGGTGCGCCTGACGAGCTCGGGCACCGAGGCCGCGATGAGCGCCGTGCGGCTCGCCCGTGGCGTCACCGGCCGTGACAAGATCATCAAGTTTGCAGGAAACTACCATGGCCACGGCGACAGCCTTCTTGTGGCAGCAGGCTCCTCGGCGGCGACCCTCGGCGTGCCAGATTCACCGGGCGTCACCGAGGGCACCGCACGTGACACGATCGTGCTCGAATACAATGAGCCCGACGAGCTTGAGGACGCATTCCGGCGGGACGGCCAGCACATCGCCGCTCTGCTAATGGAGCCAGTGGTCGGCAACATGGGACTTGTGCGGCCGACGCAGGAATTTCTCGAGACCGCCCGCAGGCTGACGCTCGCTGACGGTGCACTCTTGGTCTTCGACGAGGTGATGACCGGCTTTCGGCTGGCTCTCGGAGGCGCTCAGGAAACACTCGGCATCACGCCCGATCTCACGATCCTCGGCAAGATCGTGGGGGGTGGCCTTCCGCTTGCGGCCTACGGGGGCCGGGCCGACATCATGAATCATGTGCTGCCGGCAGGACGAGTGTTTCAGGCAGGCACCCTGTCGGGGAACCCGCTGGCAGTAGCGGCGGGTACGGCGACGCTTGAAGTGCTCCGCGACGATCCTCCATATGCCATGCTCGAAGCGCGATCAGCGGCACTGGAGGCTGGCTTCAGATCAGCCGCGGCCGCGGCGGGGCTCACGGTCTGGATTGCCCGAGTCGGGAGCATGATGACCATGTTCTTTCAGCGCGGCCCGGCTGCCGTACCGGTCAACGGTTGGCGGACTGCCTCAGGGAGCGACAAAGATCGCTATGCCGCGTTCTTCTGGGGCATGATCGATCGCGGTGTCTATCTGCCATGCAGCCAATATGAGGCGCTTTTTCTCTCGGCAGCGCTCACCGACGACGACATCGACGCGACAATCGTGGCCGCCAGAGACACTCTCGCCGCCATGCGTGCTTGAGAATCGCCTTATGTTCGCAGGTGAAAATCAAGCACCAGTGGCAGGTGATCGCTCGCCGCCTTCGCGAGGCTCGTGCGAATGACCCGAGCGTGGCGTACCTCAATGCCTCCTCGCACGAAGGCTTTGTCGAGTGAGCCCAGGGCCAGCCATGACGGAAACGTGCGGAACTTTGAGGCCGGGACTGTCACCTGCCGGAATCCGCCAGCAGAGAGCACGCCGCTGGCGAGGGTGTCGCGCCAATCATTGAAGTCACCCACCATGAGCGTCGGGTGGGGGTCGGCCGACCGGAAGAGCATGTGGCCCAGCATCTTTGACACCTGCCAGTGGCGTTCGTGCTCCGCGAGGCCAAGGTGCGTATTGACAAGGTGCAGGAGACCCTCGGGAGATTCGATGATCACGAACTGCGCGCCGCGCGACTTGCGGCCACCACGACGGAGCGAAATTCGGTGGCGGCTGGCGACCGGCCATCGCGAGAGCACGAGGTTTCCATACGTGCCGCCGCCGACATGGACATTTGCCTGGAAGACGGATTGGCTCCGGAAGTACCCGGCCAGGAGGCGAGGCTGGTCGTCGAGTTGGCTCCGCGAGACCAGCCGATCGACTTCCTGAAGGCAGACGAGATCGGGATTCTCGGCCTCGATGGTGTCGATGATGCGGGCAAGGGAATACCGCCGATCGCGGCCACCGATGCCCTTGTGGATATTCCAACTGAGGAGCCGCATCCTGCCGCGTGTCGCTCCCGCTGGAAAATGATCACCGACGAGGGTTTGCTGACAGAGCCCTCGACGCCATCACTATGGTCGAGATGGTGCGCGGCGGCAACTCACCCCGGGCCACCCGGTCTGGCCCGTGGTACCTTTGCTACATGGATGGCATGCTACGGGAAGCCTGGGATTGGTGGGTCGTACTCTGGCCGCACGTGCTGGCGTGGGGCATCATCGGCCTCTCGCTCTACGCCTCCATGCACGCGATTCTCGTGAAGCGAGATACGCGGTCCGCGATCGGCTGGGTCGGCCTCATTTGGCTGTCACCGGTGCTCGGGGCGGTGTTGTACTTCGTGCTTGGGGTCAACCGGGTCCGCTCTCGGGCGACTCAGCTCCGCGCTGGTATTGCCCGCGCGACGCTCGAGACGCGTACGGCCGTGCCTGATCTCGATCGCCTCCGCACAGCCATCGGCCCAGACAACTCGCCGCTGAGGTCACTGGCAACTCTCGTCGGTCGTGTCGCCGGCCGCCCGCTGGTGGATGGCAACGCGATCGAGCCGCTCGAAGGGGGTGACGAGGCCTATCCTGCGATGCTCGAGGCAATCGACTCGGCCCGCCGCAGTATCGGCATGTCGACGTACATCTTCGACAACGATCCTACGGGTCGCGAATTCGTCGATGCTCTTGGGCGGGCCGTGGCCCGAGGGGTCGAGGTACGGGTGCTCATCGATGGGATTGGCGCTCGATACTCCATTCCGCCAATCACACGCCAGCTCGTGAAGCGAGGCGTGCGGGTTGAGCGGTTTCTTCCGGCCACGGTTCCGATCTACCTGCCGTATGCCAATCTCCGGAATCATCGCAAGCTCATGGTGGTGGATGGTGGACTCGGATTCACCGGTGGTCTCAATATCCGTGACGGATGTCGGCTCTCGCATGCTCCAAAGCATCCTGTGCGCGACATGCACTTCCGCCTTCGCGGGCCGATCGTGGCTCATCTCCTCGAAGTGTTTGTCGAGGACTGGAGCTTTGCAGCTGAGGAATCGCTGGGCGGCCCCGCCTGGAGGCCTGAGCTCGCTTCCGCCGGGCACTCGATCGCCCGCGGCATCCGGTTTGGTCCAGACGACCCCGACATTGGTCGAATCAAACTCGTGCTCGCCGGCGCGTTGACCGCTGCCCAGCGGTCGGTGCGAATCATGACGCCGTACTTCCTTCCCGACGATGCGGTCTGCCAAGCGCTCGATGTAGCGGCGGCGCGTGGAGTCCAGGTGGATATCGTCCTCCCTGAGGTCAACAACCTGGCGCTCGTGAGCTGGGCGTCAACGGCGCTCCTCTGGCAGGTGCTCGGCCGCGGCTGCCACGTCTGGGCGTCGCCGGCTCCTTTTGAACACACGAAGCTCATGGTGGTGGATGCGGCATGGGCCATGTTTGGCAGCGGTAACTGGGATGACCGCTCGATGCGACTCAATTTTGAGTTCAACGTCGAGACCTATGATCGTGATCTGGCCGCGCGACTCGACCGACGGATTGCCGGCGTCATCGCCCGCTCGCGTCCCAAGACGCTTGCCGAGGTTGACGCCCGAAGCATCCCGGTGAGGCTTCGCGATGGCATCGCCAGACTGTTCTCCCCCTACCTGTGACAGCGGCGGGCTCATTGCGGCCAGACGTGGCTGTCGCGGGCAATAGCCCGCAGGGCAAACCAGCTCATTGCGGTCGCCCCCCGGTCTTGCGTAGATTCGAGGCATGCACATGCCTCTTACTCTTCACGACATCGATGTCATCGATCAGTTGCGGGCGATCGGCCGAGAGTTTCATGGCCGGGGATGGTCGCTTGGCACCAGCAGCAACTACAGCGTCGTCGTGTCCCGCGACCCGTTGGAGCTTTTGGTGACAGTGAGCGGCAAGGACAAGTCGGCGCTTGGGCGTGACGATTTTGTTCACGTTGATTCCGAAGGCCTCGTCGCCGATGGCTCCGGCCGCCGCAGTTCTGCTGAGACGCTCCTCCACTGCACGATCGCAGAACTTGTCCCATCCGTGGGCGCGGTGTTGCACACGCATTCCTCCTGGGGCACGATCCTCTCGAAAGACAATCTGCCCGCCGGCGATACCGTTGGAGTTCTTCGGATCGCGGGCTATGAAATGCTCAAGGGGCTCGATGGAATCACGACGCACGACACCCATGAGGATGTGCCGATCTTCGCCAACACCCAGGACATGCGGGAGCTCTCGGCTCGCATCCGCAAGGAGTTTGCAGGTCTCGATTTCGGTGCTGCCGGACGCCCACCGGTCCACGGCTTTTTGATCTCACGCCACGGCCTCTACACATGGGGCCGCGACCTGGCCGAGGCCCGGCGGCACATCGAGATTTACGAGTTCCTCTTCGAATGTGTGGCCCGGAGCCGAACGCTTTCGCCTCCCGTCCCGCAGAACCAGTAGACATCAAGGCGAAACGCCTCAATCCGGTTTCTTTTCGCGGAGATTTTCCGAATGGCAATCGTCACTGTACCCGCCGAGGCTCGCCGGATTACGGACCCTCTCGAGGTCAAGCAGTTCCTCAATGACCATGGCCTTCACTACGAGGTCTGGCCCCTGGAAGACCGGGTTGATCCCGGTGCGCCGGCCGAAGCAATCCTCGCGGCCTACGCCCCCGAGATCGATGAACTCAAGGCCCGTGGCGGCTTTGTGACCGCGGATGTGATCGATGTGCGGCCCGACACCCCGAACCTCGACACGATGCTCCACAAGTTCAACAAGGAGCACACTCATTCGGAAGACGAAGTGCGGTTCATCCTCCAGGGCAGTGGCGTGTTCCACATCAATCCTGGTGACCGGCCAGTCTTTGGTATCGAGGTTCATGCCGGCGATCTCATCAGCGTGCCACTCGGGACACGGCATTGGTTTGACCTGTGTGGCGATCGCCGGATCCGAGCAATCAGGCTGTTCCAAGACACGTCGGGCTGGACGCCGACCTACGTCGCTGATGGTGTCCACGCCGGCTACGAGCCACTTTGCCTGGGGCCCACCTGGATGGCGGGTGAAGGTCGTGCGAAGGCGAGTGGAAGGACCACCTTGTGATCGTCTTTGACGGCCGGGGCATCCTGCTCGACGTCGAGGGAACGACCTCGAGCATCGCCTTTGTGTACGACGTGCTCTTCGAGTACGCCCGTCGGGAAGTGGGGCCGTTCCTCGACGCTCATCGCGATGACGCGGCCGTGCTTGAGTTGGCAGCAGCCATCACGGTCGCAGCACAGGCACCGATGGCCCACGCGGCCATTGCCGGCGATCCCGCGAGGGCCGCTCTGGCCGCCATTGAACTTATGAATCAGGACATGAAGTTCACGCCGCTGAAGACCCTCCAGGGAATGATCTGGCGGAACGGCTTCGAGTCGGGGCAGCTGGTCGCCCATGTCTTTGACGATGTGCCTCTGGCACTCACGTCGTGGGGCGACTCTGGGCTCGACGTCCGAATCTATTCGTCAGGCTCGATCGAGGCCCAGAAGCTGTTCTTCAGCCACACCGCGTTTGGCGATCTCACACCATGGCTCCGCGGCCACTACGACACGACGAGCGGCGCGAAGCGGGAGGCCTCAAGCTATGCGGCGATCGCAGCCGACATGGGGCTCGAGCCGAGGCAGATTTTATTTGTGAGTGACGTGGGCGGCGAATTGGATGCAGCTCATGCGGCCGGAATGGGCACAGCACTGGCCGTCCGTCCTGGGAACCGCGACGTGGTCGGCCTAGTCGACCACCCGACCGTGTCATCATTTGCGGAGATCGTGACGTGATGGCACGCGGGACGGACGAACAGGCAGGAGTTGGCGCGCGGTGTGGCTGTGGATGCTCTACCGATCCGCGGCTTGATGTGGCCCTCAAGGACGCGGTGGCCCAGGCAGTGGCCGAGCTTGGCGGCGAGCATGCCGATCTGGGCGTGGTCTTCGTGTCGGCGGCCTACGGCAGGGCGATTCGTCCCGCGCTCGAACTGGCCACCGACGTGGTGCCAGCCACCCATGTCATCGGCACGACGGCCGAGGGCATTCTGGCGAACGATCGCGAGCACGAGAACATCCCGGCTGTTGCGGTCTGGCTGGCCCGCCTCCCTGGAGCCACGGTGGTGCCGCTGGCCCTCGAGTATCGGCAGACGCCTGATGGAGGCATGTTTGCCGGGTGGCCGGAACAGCTTTCGGGTGAATGGCCGGCGGGTGCCGCGGTTGTGCTCTTGGCAGACCCGTTTTCATTTCCCGTTGATGCCTTCGTGCGACGGATGGAGGAGGAGCATCGCGGCGTGCCAATCATCGGAGGCATGGCCAGTGGCGGCGACCAGCCGGGCAGCAACACGCTGGTGGCTGGCCCACGGACGTACGATGCCGGTGCAGTGGGGGTCGTTATCGGTGACGGTGTCCGTGTGCGGCCGGTTGTGTCGCAGGGCTGCCGGCCCGTGGGCAGACCGCTTGTGATCACGAAGTCTCGCGAGAATTTGATCGTGGAGCTGGGAGGCAGGCCGGCACTCGAGCGGCTGCGGGAGCTCTATGGAGAGCTCGATGAGGTCGATCGTGAGCTTGTCCGTTCGTCACTCCACCTCGGCCGCGCAGCGAGTGAATATCGGGACACGTTTCGTCGCGGCGATTTCCTCGTGCGAAACGTCGTCGGGGCCGATCCCGACTCAGGAGTCATCGCCGTGGGGGACCTCGTGCGAACGGGGCAGACCGTGCAGTTTCATGTCCGCGATGCCACGAGCGCCGACGAAGACCTTCGGGAGCTCCTGCAAAACCACGCCGAGGGGCCACGGCCTGCTGGAGCGCTCGTGTTTACCTGCAATGGCCGTGGCTCGCGGCTTTTTGCCGAGCCGAGCCATGATGCGAAGTGCCTCCAGGATTGCCTCGGACCGATTCCGGCTGCCGGGTTTTTTGCCCAGGGAGAGATTGGACCGATCGGAGACCGGACGTTTCTCCACGGGTTCACGGCGAGCATTGCCCTCTTCGAGCCTGTTCGTTGACCGTGGTCAGGCGGGCAGGTATTCCGCTGCAATCCGAATGAATGCTGCGACTGACTCAGCAGCATTGAAAGGCGAGCCCAATTCATCGTGGAGGATCGCGGCCACTGGCTCCGCGACGCTCGCCGCAGCGGGTGCGTCGAGGAACAGCCACCGTGACCGCCGCGCAAGAACATCCTCGACGCTGCGAGCCATTTCATAGCGCGCCGCAAATCGAACCATAGCTTCGGTAAAGCCGGGCAAGATCTCGCGATCAGCGCCAGGCAGTGATGCGACCGTCGCAGCATCACTGCCGTAGAGATGGAGGCCTGGTGGTGCGGAGAGGGGAGGGCACGTCGTACCCTTCGGGGGTGCCCCCACAAGGCGAAGGTGGCGCGTGACATCTCCTGGCCGCGGCGTCAGAAGGCCGTCGCGGAAGCAAGCGTCCAGCACGTCTTCGGCCATGGCCCGATACGTCGTCCATTTACCGCCGGTGACGGTCACCAGACCGCGGGGCGAAATGAGGATCGTGTGTTCCCGCGAGATCCGCTTTGTGTCGGAGGCGTTGTCGCCGGGAGGGGAGACGAGCGGCCGCAGGCCCGCCCAGGCGCTGCGAATGTCGGTGTGGCCAGGCCGTCGCGCGAGATACCTGCCCGCTGCCGAAAGAATGAAATCAATATCCTGTCGTGTTGGACGAGGGTCGAGCGGCAGGTCATCTTGCGGCGTGTCGGTCGTCCCCAGGATGACACGTCCCATCCACGGCACGGCGAAGAGCACGCGGCCGTCCACGGTCTTGGGAATGATGATCGCGGCATCCGATGGAAAGAACTCTCGGTCGACGACGATATGGGCTCCGCGGCTCGGCGCTATCATGGGCCGTGCGTGGGTGTCATCGAGCTGACGGATCGCGTCGACCCAGACGCCTGTCGCATTGACGACACACCGCGCCATGACCTCATACTGGCGGCCGGTCTCCCGGTCTTCGATGGCAACCCCCGCGATGCGACCTGAGGCCTCGAGGAGGCCTCTCACGCGGCAGCCGTTGAGCACCAGCGCACCGGCCGCGACAGCCGAGCGGGCGAGTGCTACGGCGAGCCGGGCATCGTCAAACTGGCCGTCCTCGTAGCAGATGCCGCCGGCAAGCCCCCTGTGCTCGAGGCCGGGTGCTGCGGCCAGGAGGCCGCGAGGCCCGAGGACCTGCGTGGGACCAAGCACATCGCGGCCCGCGAGCAGCGAGTAGGCCTCAAGGCCGGCCGCGTAGAACCACCGGTCCCAGAGTCGGCCGCGCCAGCCGTAGACCGGCAAGACGAAGCGCAGATGACCAGCGAGATGCGGCGCGTTCTCAAGGATCACGCGTCGTTCGCGGAGCGCCTCACGGACTAGCCTCACGTTGCCCTGCGCAAGGTAGCGAACCCCACCGTGCACGAGCTTCGTCGCGCGGCTCGACGTGCCCTTGGCAAAATCCTCGCCCTCGAAAAGTGCGACTGAGAAGCCACGGGCAGCCGCGTCAAGGGCAACGCCGAGTCCGGTGGCGCCGCCGCCGATCACCACGACATCGAGCGGCGTACCGCTGGCATCATGATCCGCGAGCCGTGCGATTGAATCCGCCCGGGCCCATACCATCATCGCAGTGCTTTGCATGGCCCTACCCAATCGCCACGCCGCAGGAACACGGACGGCAGCTGGATGAGTCTATCCAGCGGTCGGCAACGAAAAAAACATGCACCAAGGTCGGTGCGGGCTATTCGTCTGCCATGCCGTCGCACCCGATCGTGCCGATGAGAAATGTGGATTGCGCCCAAGATGCATAGAATGCTGTTCAAGGTGGAAGGTGCCCTCCGTGTGAGCATGCGTCCCGAAAACCACACATTCAATCGCTGGATTGGCATTCTCGAGTCCGCTGCACAGGGCTCGCCAATCGACCACGGGAACGCCCAAGCGTCGCTGGACGCGTCCGCCGGCCAACACCGTGCACGGATCCTGGCCTGCCTGCTGGGCATCGATGCACACCATGCCGGCTACGCGATTACGCTCGAGGCCGCCGTCCCCTCGCTCAACCTCCCGGCCGCCGCCAGCGACGGGGATGCGGCATCGGAGGCGGTGTGGCAGGCGTACCTTCAGGCGACACTCGGCTTCCGCGACGCTGCCCAGTGGTTGGTTGACTCGATCCACTCGCTCGCGCCGACCGCCTTGCGCGTAGGGGTGGACGACAATCCTGAGCCATGGTGGGCCAACGAGTTGCTCATTCTGCACGCGATGACATCCTTCGCGCGGATGAGGAAGGATGACTCGCTCGCCGAGCCGCTGGAGCGGTGCGTCGCCTTTCACGTGGCGGAGATCCAACACGATCACGCGACCAATGAACCATGGGCCGTACATGCCTTTGCGATGCACGAGGGAGGAACCGTTACGGCCGAGGCAATTCTCCACGCCGCGTGGCTGCAAGGGGCCGGCACCCTGACGCCCGTCTCGCGACTGGTCGTTCGCGACGCAGTGCGTGCGCTCCGGGCATGAGGCCGTGCCGCATTCCGGGAGAATTGGCGACGGGCGTGTTTGCCGGGTCGTTGACGAGCACGCCGGCAGCAGAGGTCTGGATCAACCCACCCACAAATCGGCCAACTGCCTGAACGACCCCGCGACACTAAATGTGTTCCGCAGGTGTCTCAAAGTCATTGACACGTTCCGCCAGAGCGGTGTTCGCCACCGCGTCAGCAGAGGGGCAATTTGGTTGATGCTCCCGACGCTCCTGCTTGATCCGACGAACCCACGACTCACTCACTTCGAAATACGTCGCTACCTCGGGTGCTGCGACCTTGATCACATGCCGCGAGCACCTGGCCACGGAACTCTTTTGAGTACGCTTTCATGAGGCACCTCCTCGTGAGTGTCCACATTGCCCAGCCCGCGCAGAGGGCGATAGGCCTATGTCAGGCACGCTCTAGAGCCGGGGCTTTCGGCTGAATCCAGGAGCCGATGGGGGACTGGTAACGCATGAGCGACAGATTGCCCAGGCTTCGTGGTCGTCCGCGCCAACGTGCCAGCATCGCTGCCTGAATTTGTGCCATGGAAATGTCGATAAACCTTGACGGATATGCGGACTAGGGCACCCGGCGCGATCACGACTCAAGCGTTGAAAAGGATGTGGCAATGCGTTGGAACTCCAATCGGTCGCTGGTGTCGTGTCGCAGACGGCTTGGTCGGTTTGAGGGCGTGATTCGCCGTGCCCCCCGGCTGGCCGTCGAATTGCTCGAACCACGGAGCATGATGGCTGCCGACTGCGGCTCCCCTGAACCCGGTGTGGCGATAGAGTCCGCCCTGCTGACCGGCTGTGAACCTTTGGCATTGATTGAATGCGCCATCGTGGAGGGAGACTCAGGCCTGCCGTTCGAGCAGAGCCTCACGAGCGGCCAAGCCGACGGGGCGGAAAGCTACTTGTCATTCATCGTTGAGCCTGACTCAGACTACCTCAGTGCTGAAGCCTTCATGCTCGATAGCGCGGGGGAAGAGGAGTCTTTGTCATGGCTCGCCGCATCGAGCTTCATGGTCACCGATCCGCCGGAGTCCCTGTGGTGCATGAGCTTGTTCCCAGCAGACACAGGGCTCGTCGACTCAGCCGTGTGTGAGATGGTGCCACCGCCGACAGACCTTGTCTGGGACGATTCACTATTGTCTGAGTGTCAGCCGGTCAATGCGTGGTGCGACGAGCCGTCCTTGCCCAACGAAGTGCCCGTTGATGAGCTCTCTGCGTCTGCCGCGGTCGACCCAGAGATCGTGGTGGACCCCGCAGTCTGCTACGACGGGGAATGGCTCCTGGGCGTCTGCGTGGACATTGATGCCACGGCGATGTCGTCCGCCGAGATGCTCACGCTTGCTGATGACAGTGGCGTCGTGGGAGATGACGGCGCTCAGGTAACGATCGAAACCGAGTCGGCTGCCCAGGCTGCCTTCAGTGGCCTCAGTGCAGCTGCCGGCGCGGCTGATCGCGCAGCCGGAACGTCTGGCATATCCGCCCGCCTTTTTGCGGCGTTTGGCTTCAGCCTTCCCTCGGCCGGAGAGGATCTCCTCAAGCCCGGCACCGGCAAACGTCGCCATCGCTGAGCGTGCGACGCAGACGTGCCCGTAGCGGGTACGGTGACCAGCTTTCTCTGCCTGCGCGCGGTGCCTCCCTGGGCTGTCTCGCGCGGTGTTACCCACTCGTTACACGGGAGTGGCGGATTCCTCGCTAGCATCCACCGTGGCGTTGTCGATGGGAAGTCGACACTGCCTGGTGTGATGCTCGAGACGATCCCTGAAGGAGAAAGCCATGAACGCGATCAACCGATGGATTGTGCCGGCGGCAGCTTTGATTGCATTGGGTGCAGCAGGGATGCGTGCTGTGGCCTGCGGGGGGTACGGGAACTCACGAGATGCTATCAACGTCTTGAGCGAGCAGCCGGACCTGGCTCAGAAGGCCATGACACGGCTGCGAGCCGCAGGGCCACAAGGGCTCGAAGCCCTCCTTGCGGCGCATCGCGACATGATCGACGCTGCTGCTCGCGGCGAACTGGCATCGGATGACCCGCAGTGGCTCCGGCTTCAAGCCGCAGTCGATGCGGTTGGCGGTCAGCGGACGTGTCTGGCGTCGCGGCTCTTCTGGCACACCGATCTCGACGCCGCCAAGGCCGAGGCTCAACGGACTGGAAAGCCGATTCTGTCGCTGCGGCTGCTCGGAAAGCTGACCGACGAGCTCAGTTGCGCGAACAGCCGGTTTTTCCGCAGCACGCTCTATGCGAATGCCGAGGTAAGCGACTTTCTGAGAACCACATGTGTGCTCCACTGGCAGTCGGTCCGGCCCGTACCCGTGGTGACGATCGATTTTGGCGATGGCCGCACGCTTCGCCGGACCGTGACCGGCAACAGCATTCACTATGTGCTCGATTCGCAAGGCCGCGTCCTCGACGGCTTGCCAGGGCTCTATGGCCCCCAGGCATTTCTTCGCGAGCTCGCTGAGGCGGTGTCGCTGTCCGCCGACGTGCATGGCCTGCCGGAGCCCGACCGAGACTCGCGTGTCCGAGGGTATCACGACGACCAGCAGCGAGCCGTCGCCGGGCGATTGCAGGCTGATCTCGAGCAGTTGGGAGTCGACCCGTTGACGCACGCGGCTGATGCGATTGACGATCCGCTCTGGGGACGGATCGCCGAACTGCATCGCGCTGATGCCAGGCTCGACGGCGCGAGCATCGCGGTGATCCGCGGGCAGCAGCCGCAACTCCTCATCCGAGGATTCGCGGGAGTCGCCATCCAAGACGTGCTCGTCCGACATCCAGCGATTCCGGCGGAACTGGCGGGTGCCGTGGCCATTGGCAAGGGCATCGTCGAAGACCCCATTCTCCGAGTCGTGCGGCCCTTCGAGTCATCGATCGCCCTGGACACCGTACGCAACGAATACAAGCTCCATCGCGCGATTCACCAGTGGATGGCAGACGAAAGCGTTCCTTTGACGACGCCGGTAGATCAGCTCAATGAGCGGGTCTACGCCGAGCTCTTTCTGACGCCGAGGAGCGATCCCTGGCTGGGCCTCACGGCTGGCGGCGCCTATACGGCGCTCGACAACGGCGGGATTGTCTCGAAGTAACCCATTCCTCGGAGGTGCAGACCATGAGCGTGTCACGTCGTAGATTCGGTGTCGTCATCGCTGTTGCCAGTGTGGCGCTCGCGGGCATGGCTGGCTTCGCGCTCGCGTCGGCCGCCGCTGCTCAGCCCGCGGAGGTCGAACAGAATCCACATCTGTGGCAGCCGCGCACGAAGAGTGTCGCCGTGTTCAAGAACGGGCTCGGCTTCTTTCTGCGGCAGGGACCGGTAACGCTTCGCGATGGCTGGGCAGTCGCGAAGGAGATCCCACCGGCCAAGTTCGGCACGCTGGCCGTGTATGCGACCAAGGATGACGAACTGGTTGACGTGATCGGGAGTGGTCCGGGCGAGGTGACCGAGTTTGACGGCATCGACGCCCCACGCGACCTCTCCGCGAAGCGTGTGCGGCTCGAGTCGGCCAAGAATCTCAGCGTGGAGCTCTCCTACAAGCACCAGGGCACCGATCGCAGCGCGGCCGGCAAGCTCGTGTCGATCGGCCCCGAGTATGCTGTCCTCGAAAGCGGCGGCAACAGTTTCGCCGTGCCGGTCGACGGGATTTTCAAGTTGCAGGTGCTTGAACTGCCGCTGCGGATTCACGTGAGCCAGGAGGCCCAGGATGCCTCGTCCACCACCGAGCTCGGCATGGCCTACCTACGGGAGGGCATCACATGGATTCCGGAATACTCGCTGCGAATTCTCGACGATGAGACGGCTGAGCTGACGCTTCGCGGCACGCTCGTGAACGAGGCCGAAGACCTCATTCACTGTGATGTGAACTTTGTCGTGGGCGTGCCTCATTTCGTCCACACGCAGTATCTCGCACCCATCGCAGTGGGTCAGATTGTCCGCACGATCGGCGCCGCTGTCGCGCCGCCAGAGATCCGCTCGCAGCTCATGAACCGGGCAGCCATCGGAAACGACATTTTCGCGAACGGTGTCGCAAGCACGAACGTCGTCGAGCAGCCCGTGCCAGCCGCAGAGGGCGGTGCCCTCGGGGCCACCGTCGGCAATCTGCCGCAACTCGATGCAGCTGGCGCGACCGACTACACGGTCTACACGAAGAAGGGGCTGACCGTTCGCCGCGGTGAACGGGCCATCGTGACCCTCTTTGTGAAGAAGATTCACTACAGCCACGTCTACCGCTGGACTCCGCCGGGGGCGATGGAACACAACCTCGTTCTCCACAACGATACGGATACCGCCTGGACAACTGGGCCCGTGCTCGCCGTCAGCGGCGACGCCCCGCTCAGCGAAGACCTCCTGAAGTACACGCCCAAGGCGGGGAGAAGCGAGCTCCCAGTCACTGCCGCGATCAATATTGCCCATGACAAGACGGAGTCCGAGGGTGACCGGAAGTTCAAGGCCCATTCCCCCCGGCATGATTTCTTCCTCGACCTCGTGACGCTCCAGGGCGAGCTGCGGCTGCGAAATTTTGAGAAGTCGGCCGTGGAAATCATCATTGTCAATACGGTTCCGGGAAAGCCGCTGGAGGCGAGCGACACGGGTTCGACGGCCTCGGATCCCAACAAACTTCAGCTCGTCGAGCGGCAGGGAACCATCCGCTGGTCGATGCGTCTCGAGCCGGGCGAAGCAAAGACGGTAACCTACACGTACGAGCGGTACGTGCCTTCCTCATGAGGGCCGGCCGACAGTCGCCGGTTGCGATGAGCCATGGACAAGCAGAGCATTCTCACGGTTGAAGACGATGCCGCGATCCGGCGCGGCATCGTAGATGCCCTCCGATTCTCGGGCTATCAGGTGTTCGAGACAGCACGCGGAGACACGGGCCGCGACATGGCGGTAGCCCGCGGCTACGACCTCTTGCTTTTGGATGTGGTGCTGCCAGGCTGCGACGGGCTCGATATCCTGCGAGCCGTTCGGAATGTCCGCCCGACGCAGCCAGTCATCCTGCTGACAGCGCGCGGCGAGGAGCACGATCGCGTCGAGGGCCTGCGCCTCGGGGCCGATGACTACGTCGTCAAGCCGTTCAGCGTCAAGGAGCTGCTCGCCCGTGTCGAGGCAGTCCTCCGTCGTTCTCCCGAGCGGCCACGTGACGTCGCGACCATCGCACTGCCCGGCGCCGTGGCCGACTTGAATCGTTTTGAAGTGAAGTTCGATGATGGCGAGCGGGTCGAGCTCTCCGAGAAGGAGGCCGCGCTCCTGCAGTATCTCGCAGCCAATGCGGGCCGGGCGATCAGCCGCGACGAGTTGCTCCGGCGGGTGTGGCAGCTCGACCCCCGTGGCGTGAGCACGCGAACGATCGACATGCATGTCACGCGCCTCCGAAGCAAGCTGCGGGATGACGCGGATGAGCCGCGTCTGGTGCTGACCGTCCGCGGCAAGGGCTATATGTTTGCGGGTGAAACCCCCATCGGATCGGCCGAGGCCGTGTGACCATGTCTCGTCCCTGGCACATCTGGCTATCGTTTGCGGCGTGTGTCTGCCTCGTTGCATCAGCGGTGGGGTGGCTCAGCGTGAAGGCCCTCCAGGCAGAGGCCAATGAGGCCGCTGCCCGGGTTCAGGCAGTCGTCGAAGAGAACGCGCGGCTGGCCCTGTGGCGGATGGATTCCGCGGTAGCGTCGCTGGTTGCCCAAGAGGCTACCCGGCCTTACTTCGTCTATGAGGCGTTCTATCCTGCGAATCGCGCCTATGGCCGCATGTTCAACAGGGTTACCGATGGGAATCCACTGGTCCCCTCGCCCCTCCAGGCGAGGCCATCACCCAGTGTGCTCCTGAACTTTCAATTTGACCCGGCAAACGGCCTCACGTCGCCTCAGGCCCCTGTCAACGAGTCACTCCTGCCAGGTTCGCGGAAAGTTGTGAGCGGTGAGTCCGTGGCCACGGCCATAGCACTTCTCGAAAAACTCAAGCCAGCGTTTGATGGCCCGTTCCTGCTGGCTCAGGTACCCCCGCTCAGTGGAGAGTTCGCGATTGGGTCGCTCGAGCCTCAGGCGCAGGGCGTCCCGCTCTCTGTGAACAGCCAGGCACTCACGTCTCAGAACGGTCTGTTCAATGACGAGCAACAGTTTCAGCGTGGGCAGGTCGAATTCCAGGCACGGGCACGCTACGTCCAGCAAAATGTCAATGACAACGTTGGGAACACGCAGGCGTATGCCCAAACCATCAATCCTGCCGAACAACCGAATTCCGCGACCGCGGCTGGTGACGAGGCTCTGGAACTCCCCACGACCGAAGTCCAGTTGTCGATGATGAAGCCGCTGTGGTGGGGGGCGGATCTCCTCCTCGCGCGCCGCGTGAGCGCCAGTGGCCGCGATTACGTGCAGGGGTGCGTGCTCAACTGGCCAACCATCAAATCCAAGCTCCTGGCCGACACGGCTGATCTCCTGCCCCATGCCGATCTCGTCCCATATGAGGTCCTGCCGTTGCACGACGGAGAGGCCGAGGCACGCGACGTGCGGCTGTTAGCCTCGCTCCCCGTGCGACTCATTCCCGGGACTGTGCCATTTGCTACTCCATCGGGTTTGACACCGGTTCAGCTCGCCCTTGTCGTTGGATGGGGCGCGATGCTTGTGGCGGCATCGGCGGTGGCTGTACTCCTGCAAGGCGTTCATTCACTGAGTGAGCGCCGGGCGGCGTTTGTGTCGGCCGTGACCCACGAGCTTCGGACGCCGCTCACGACGTTTCGAATGTACTCCGAGATGCTGGCCCAGGGGATGGTGCAGGACGAGGCCGACCGGCATCGCTACCTCGAAACATTGCGAGTGGAAGCAGATCGGCTCACGCACTTGGTCGCCAACGTCCTTTCGTATGCGCGGCTGGAGCGCGCGAAGCCGGGCGGCCGCATCGAATCGGTATCCGTTGACCGGCTCGTGGACGTTGCCACGGAGCGCCTTGTCGACCGAGCTTCTGAGGCGGGATTCACCGTAGCAGTGGAAGTGCCCAGCGAGGTTGGAGAATTGCGGGTTGCCGCCGATCCCTCGATGGTCGAGCAGATCCTGTTCAATCTCGTGGACAACGCCTGTAAGTACGCGGCAGCGGCCGACGACAAGACGCTTACGATCTCGGCGGCGCTCGACCGGGATGCCGTGGTGATTCGGGTATGCGACCGCGGGCCAGGTGTTTCCACGCTTGGGCAGCGACGACTCTTCCAGCCCTTCCGAAAGAGTGCGGACGAAGCGGCTGTGACGGCCCCCGGCGTGGGGCTCGGGCTGGCACTGTCGCGGCGGCTCGCCCGCGATATGCGCGGCGATCTCCGCTACGAGCCAGGGCCTCACGGCGCCTGCTTTGCGCTTCGCATTCCGCGCGGATAGCCGGCGCGGGGATACGAAAAATGCTGCTTCGCTCGACATTTTTAAGGTTGAGCTGAAACGCGGCGATACCTACCCTCCCCGCCTTCACCAGGGTGGCCTGCCTCCAGGATAGCGCCGTGATCCGAACCCTCGCCGTCGCCGCATGCCTTCTGGCCTGTGGCTGCGCCCATCACAAAAACAGCCAGTCAGCCTACGCGCCTCCGCTCGCTCCTCCGGTCTATCCCCAGCCGCAAATGGCTACTCAACCGGTGGCATACCCGGCTCCGGCCGTTGCCGTTCCGGGGGGGGCGGTCATGGCCGCGCCCGTGTATGCACCGCCAGCCGGGGCTGTCTTCGCGCCATCAGCCGCGGCGATGATGCCTTCCGGCGGTGTGGTGCCGGCGCTTGCCGATGGTTCCTGCCCACCTTGCGACGCTTCCGGAGCCGTGCCGGTTGTCTATGAGGGGGCGATGCAGACGCCGGCCTGCCCGCCGGGGCAGTGACATTGGCGGCCCACGGTCGCCAGGCGTGCCACGGTTGCCCTACACTGCCGCCCGGCCGCATCAAGCGGCTCCCTCCTGCCTAAAGGACCGCCGGTGCCAGACAAGCCAGTTGAGCTGCCCAGCAGCCTTCGCCGTCGCGTTGCGATTGAACGGGTCGAACCCGATGTGGATGGCGGTCGCTTTGCTGTGAAGCGCGTCGTAGGAGATACCGTTCAGGTCGCTGCTGACATCGTCTGCGACGGCCACGACGAGCTCGACTGCTGCCTTCATATTCGCCACGGTGACTCGGGTCAGTGGACACCGATTCCGATGGTCTGCGTCGGAAACGATCGCTGGGAAGCGATGTTCACGGCGGACCGGATTGGATGCTGGCAGTACATGGTGACCGGCCGGGTCGATCTGTTTGCGACGTGGCTGCGGGACCTTGGCCGCCGGGAAGAAGCTGGGCAGAACGTTCAGCTCGAGCTGCTTTCGGGCGTGGAACTCATCGCGGCCGCTGCCCATCGCGCGTCTCCAGCCGAGGCGCGGGAACTCGATCAGTTTGCGGTCGAGCTCCGAGGGCCATACGGCGGCCAGCGGGCCCACGACGACCGTCTTCGAGTTCTCATGAACCGCCATGCCGATCGTCGCGACGAGACGCGGCTCGAGCCGGTGCGCAGTGTCTGGGCAGATCGGCCGAAGGCGGCAGGAAGCTCATGGTACGAGGTGTTTCCACGGTCGTGGGCGCATTATCCCGGCGAGCACGGGACCTTCGCGTCGCTGGCTGACCGGCTCGAGTATGTGGCCGGCCTCGGCTTCGATGTGCTCTACCTGACGCCGATCCATCCGATCGGCGAATCGTTTCGCAAGGGACGAAACAACTCGCTGACCCCTACGCCCGATGATGTCGGCAGCCCGTGGGCGATCGGCTCCGCCGACGGTGGCCATACCGCGATCCACACCACACTCGGGTCATTCGCCGATTTTCAGAGGCTCCGCACAAAAGCTGAGTCGCTCGGAATGGAGCTCGCGCTCGACCTCGCAATCCAGTGCGCTCCTGACCACCCCTGGGTAAAGGAGCATCCGGAGTGGTTTCGCCACCGGGCTGATGGCTCAATCCGCTACGCCGAGAATCCACCAAAGAAGTATCAGGACATCGTCCCCTTCGATTTTCAATGTGACCAGTGGCGGACGCTCTGGGAGGCCCTCGGGGGCATCGTCCGATTTTGGGTCGATCAAGGCGTGCGGGTCTTTCGCGTCGACAATCCCCACACAAAGCCCCTGGCGTTCTGGGAGTGGCTCATCGGCGACATCCATCGCACGCACCCAGACGTCTTGTTTCTGGCGGAGGCATTTACGCGGCCGAAGGTGATGTATCGGCTCGCGAAGCTGGGGTTCACGCAGTCCTATACCTACTTCACGTGGCGGACCGACCGTGACGAGATGGCTGCCTACCTCGAGGAGGTGACAACGCCTCCCGTTTCCACTTTCTTCCGGCCCAACTTCTGGCCCAACACTCCCGACATCCTCCACGAATCGCTCCAATCGGGCGGCCGCTCGATGTTCATGACAAGGCTGGCGCTCGCGGCCCTTTCCGTCGGCAATTGGGGTATCTATGGGCCGGCGATGGAGCTCCTGGCTGCGAGGCCCGTCAAAGAGGGGAGCGAAGAGTATCTGGACAGTGAGAAGTACGAAGTCAAGGCCTGGAATCTGGACGACCCCCAGAGCCTCGCGGCCTTCATCCGTCGGCTCAATGACATCCGTCGGAGCGAGCCCGCGCTCACTCGCAACCGGCCACCAGTGATTCAGTTGATCGACGATCCTCACCTGCTGGCCTGGACTCGTTTCGATGAGGCCACAGGCTCGCGGGTTCTCGTTGTGGTGAACATGGCGCCCACGACGAGTCGCTGCGGCCGGCTGGGCCTCGATGCCGCAGCTATCGGGCTCGCGAATGCCGACGCCGTCACCGCTCACGATCTCCTGAGAGGGACGAGCCATGCCTGGTCTCTGGGGGGCATTGAAATCGAATGCACCCCGGAAGAGCCCGTCCGTATCTTTCGGATCGAACCGTGAACGATTTTTCCGAGATGAGCCAGCAGATCGCCGCGTGGCTCCCCAAAGCCCGTTGGTTTGCTGGAAAAGGGGCCGCGATTTCCGGCGTGTCGGTCGTCGACGCCACGAACCTCCCAGGCACTGGGATTGTGCTCACCATCATTGCCGTCGATGACGGGAACAGTCTGACGCGGTACGCGGTACCGGTCTTCGCGGACACCGGTGTGGACGCAGCTTCCACAGGGCCTTTCGCCGGCTGGCTTCTGGAAACCGTGCGCGGTGAGTCTGCGATTCCCGCGCAGCACGGGCGAGTCGTGGGCCGCTCTGTCAGCCCGCCGGGTGGGCACCCAGGTCCGGCCGGTTCGGCCACGGGCCCACATAGCATCGCGCCACTCGGTGGCGATGCTTCTAACACATCGCTGCTCGTGCACCAGGCAGGCACCGCTCTGGCGGTGAAGCTCGTTCGTCGGAGCGAACCCGGACTCCAGCCCGAGGTTGAGGTTGGCCGGTTCCTCACGGAGACTGCGGGCTGGCAGCGCACACCGGCCCTCCGCGGCTGGCTGCAATACGAGCCAGACGATGCCGGCCCGCCGACGGTCTTGGCAACCGTCCACGCATTCCTTCCAGAGTGCAAGCCCGCCTGGGAGTTTCTGTGCGACGTCCTCGCGAGCGACCGCGACGGAAAGGCGATCGATGCAACGTGTGTGCCGATGGCTGCCTCGCTGGGCGCGATCACCGGCGAGATGCATTTGGCGCTCGCCTCCCGGGCAGACATATCGGCCTTTGCACCGGCAGCCGAACACGAGGCAGACCGTCGGCGCACCGCCCATGCGATGGCAGATCGAATCCGTCGGGTGCTCGGGCATGCAGCTACTCGCGCATCCACGTTCCCATCAGCCATGGCTACGCGACTCACCAGAGTCGCCGCAGCGAAGGACCGGCTGGCCGAAGCGTGCCTCGCTGTCACCGACCTCGGAGGAGTCCAGCGCATTCGCGTTCATGGTGACTACCATCTCGGACAGGTGCTCGCGCGGCCAAATGGCGACGCCTATGTGATTGACTTTGAAGGGGAGCCTGCGCGGTCCCTCCAGGAGCGAGCCGAGAAGACGAGCCCCTGCAAGGACATCGCTGGCATGTGCCGGTCGTTCGACTATCTCCTCCGGTATGCCGCGGTGTCGACCGGCCGGCCGTATGTCGCCACAGAACTGGCGGCCCTCGAAGCGGCATTCCTGGCGGCATATCGCGAGCGAGCAGCGGGGCAGGAGTGGTGGCCGCCAGACGATGCGTTGGCCACGAGGCTCTTGGCGGTGTGGAAAATCGACAAGGCTGTCTATGAATTGGCCTACGAGATCGACAACCGCCCAGATTGGGTGGAGGTGCCCTTGGGGGCGCTCGAAACGCTTCTGGACGCTGGATAGCGCCGAGCCTTCGACCGGTCAGCCCGCACCCTGACCGAAGACTTCGTTGAGACGCTCGACGTGACGCGCGATTTCCGACGGCTCCATGAAGCTCGATTCGAGGCTGTTGCGGAGAAGGCGGTAGGCATTGGCTGCCGAGATGGGCAGGTGTGTCACGACGCCGCGCAAGTTGTCGTTGACGTAACCACCGAAGTAGGCCGGATCGTCCGAGTGGACGCTCGCACGCAGCCCAGCGGCGAGAAGCCGCGGAAGGTTATGATGCGACAACTTATCGAAGACTCGCAACTTCACGTTCGAAAACGGGCAGACAGTCAGCGGGATCCGGTCCCGCACGAGCCGCTCCACGAGCCCCGAATCCTCGAGGCAGCGGACACCGTGATCAATCCGTTCGGCACCGAGCGCGTCGAGCGCGCTGATGATCGAGCCCGGAGGCCCCTCCTCGCCGGCATGGGCGACCGCATGGAGCCCCAGGGCGCGGCATTTTTCAAAGACACCCCGGAACTTCTCCGGTGGGTTTCCCCGCTCACCGGAGTCCAGACCTACGCCAATAAAGTCACCGCACAATGGCGTGGCCCGCTCGAGTGTCTCAAAGGCCTCTTGCTCTGACAGGTGGCGAAGAAAGCACATGATCAGCGCTGCAGACACCCCGAGATCGGTCTTTGCCTTAGCCACTGCCCGCGAAAGCCCGCGAACAACGGTCTCAAACGGCACGCCACGTGAGGTGTGAGTCTGCGGGTCAAAAAAGATTTCGGCGCGGACGACGCTGTCTGCTTTGGCTCTTGTGAGGTAGGCCCAGGCCATATCGAAAAAATCCTGCTCGTGAAGCAGGACGGCCGCAGCGGCGTAGTAGATGTTAAGAAAACTCTGAAGGTCGCGAAAGGCGTAGGCCCGTCGCATTGCCTCCGGGTCGGGATACGGAAGCGGAACTCCATTTCTGCGGCCGATCTCAAAGGCCATCTCGGGTTCGAGCGTGCCTTCGATGTGCAGATGCAGCTCGGCCTTCGGTGCTGCGGCGACGAGCTCGACGAGCCGGCCCGGAGCGATGCTCGAGAAATCGTGTTCACCTGGCTTCATGACGCACTCGGCCTGAGCCCCTTTCAGGATTCCATCGTCGTCTGCAGTGCGAGCCACCGCTCCTCGGCGACCGCAAGCTTTTGGGCTAGCTCCTCGACTGCGGTGTGGAGCCGAAGGGCCACGGCCGCGTCGCTGGCGGTAAGGAGGGCGGCGTGCGTCGCCTTCTTCTCGGCATCGAGTCGAGCGATCATCTTTTCGAGGTTGGCCAGCTCCTTGCGGGCGGCACGATCATCCCGGCGAGCCGCGGGCGTCGCGTGGTGGCCGCCACGGTCACCTCGACCGTCGCGAGGCGGAGGAGGGGGGCGATGTCGGCCAGCAGCAGCCTCAGCCGCGTCGATCTCGTTGGTCACCTTGGCCACGTAGGTGTCGTAGTCGCCAAGGTGGTCGACCACTCGGCCATTGGTGACTTCAATCACGGTTGTCGCCACCGTGCGCATGAAGGCGCGATCGTGGCTTGTGAAGATGACCGTACCGGCATACTGCACCAGCGCCACGGCAAGTGCCTCGACCGTTTCCACATCGAGGTGATTGCCCGGCTCGTCGAGCACGAGCACGTTGGATGTGCCCAGCAGGAGCCCTGCCATGCAGAGCCTGGCCCGCTCACCACCCGAGAGTACGCGAACCTGCTTTTCGAGAGCCGTCCGACGGAAGAGCATGGCAGCAGCTAGGTCGAGAATCCGCTGCTGCTTCGTTCCTGGGGCCGCTGCGTGTTCGAGGTGTTCAAGGACCGTCATCCGCTCGTCGAGGCTCGTATAGACATGTTGGGCGTACGTGCCGATCTCGCAGCCGTGACCCCAGCGAACATCGCCGTCCAGCGGCGGAAGCGACCCCACAAGCGTGCGGAGGAACGTGGTCTTTCCCTGGCCGTTGTCACCCACAATCGCAGCCCGTGAGCCGTGGACGATCTCGATGGCAATATCGTTGGCGACCGCGTGGTCGGGATAGCCGATGGTGAGGTCTCGGCAACGGACGGCGGCACCTCGGCGGGGCGCGATCTCAGGGCAGCGGATAGCAGCGGTGGGGGCATCGAGTGGGATCTCCTCGATTTCGAGCTTTTCGAGTTCCTTCGCTTTCGATTTCGCACGGGAGGCAGTCGAGGCCCGGGCGCGGTTGCGTGCGATGAAGTCTTCGAGGTCTCGCTTGCGGGTGAGGACAGCCGCATTGGTGCGCTCGGCGGTGAGCCGACGCTCCTGCTGATGCACGAGGTATTCATCAACGGGGCCCGGGTGAACGGTGAGCTTCCCGTGGGCGATGTCAAGCGTCTGGTCACACGTCGCCTTGAGAAATGTGCGATCGTGTGACACCACAAGGCATGCCTCACGGTAGCCGCGCAAAAAGTGTTCGAGGAGGATTTGGGTTCGGAGGTCGAGGAAGTTCGTGGGCTCATCGAGGAGGAGAAGATTGGGCTCATGCAGCAGCAGCGCAGCGAGCTTCACACGGGTCTGCCAGCCCCCCGAGAGCTCCTTCACAGGGCCCGTCAGCATGAGTCCTTTAATCTCAAACTCGCCAGCCATTTCACCGCACTTCCACTCAGCCTGCCCGCTGTCCCGCATGAGAAACTGCAGGGCAGACTCACCCGGTTCGAACGGGTCATGCTGACGGAGGTAGCCGAGCCGCAGCCTGGGATGGCGGACAATCCGGCCAGAGTCGAGCTCCTCTTCGCCGAGGATGATCCTCAGGAGCGTGCTCTTGCCAGCTCCGTTGCGGCCGATGAATCCGATCCGGCCGTCATCCGTGATCGTGGCGCTCGCATCCTCGAGGAGCACCTGATCGCCATAGCGTTTGGACGCGTTCTGAATGTCGAGGAGGACTGCCATGGATGTCGTGCGTGGTTGAATAGGAGGGAGGCAGCAAGCCGAACCGAATGCCTGCCAGACGGCAGGCGTTCAGTCGCAGCCCGCAGCGGGCACGACGCCGCTGCGGGCGTGAAGCAGCGGAGGGCACGGGGGTCGAACCCGCAACCGGTTTCCCGGCACGACATTTCCAGTGTCGCCGCTAGCCATTCGCTTACCCTCCGAACAACGTTTTTTTGACCTATCCCCACCGCTGCCCCCACCATTTTTGGTGTGGGGGAGGCGGCAGAGCGGCCGAAAATCCGCTGCTAGCGGGCTGGATTCTACCCGGTGTGGCCGCCGTGGGGAACGGCATGCACTGTCTCGCCTTATGGCGGCGGTGGGGCAGGGTGGGGGCCGGGCCGGGGTAGACTCGCCGCACATGCCACCGCCCACCCGGCTCATCACCGCGATCCTCCTGGCTGCCGCTGTCGCCGGTGGGTGCAACCGTGAGAAGTACCAAGGCCCGCGGAAGCCGGCGGCCTCCACGCCGGTGCCGGCTAGGGCAACTCGTGTGGCGGCATCCTGGCGGGTGTGCCACGTTCACGATGGGGATACGCTCCGGGTGAGCAACGCTCAGGGCAGGGAGCTGAAGATCCGCTTGTTCGGCATTGATGCTCCTGAGGTGAGCCAGGCATTCGGCAGTCGCTCAAGGGACTTTCTCGTGGAGATGGTGATGGGGCAGGCCGTTGACCTCCTGGTCTCCGGCATCGACCAAGACGGCCGCACGGTCGCCACGGTCATTGCCGACGGCGAAAGCGTCTGCCTTGAGTTGGTTCGCCAAGGGCTCGCCTGGCACTCCACCCGGTACTCAAGCGATCCTGATCTAGCCGCGGCTGAGAGCGAAGCCAGGGTGGCCAGACGGGGCTTGTGGGCAGATGCCAAGCCGATCGCACCGTGGGAGTGGCGGAAGGGCGAATCGAAGCGAAAGTAGCGACGGTATCAGCCGTGGCCCGCTCGAGAAGCGAAGGATAGGACGGTCAACGGCACTTCGGCAACCGGTGGATGGCTGACGGTCATCGGCGGATCGTAGCCGAATGGGTCTGCGGCTGTCTTGCGGCGTGACGGACGGCCGCTGATGTCCCCAGGATCGGAAGTCGGGGGACGGTTTTTCACGCTCAGCGCAGGCCGTGCCTGGGTGCCTGGCGTCGCCTGCTCTTCAGAGCGAGTGGATGTCGATCATGGGCAACTCGTCGGATGAGGCCTGCACGAGCTCACCCCAATCGGTAGGTGGCCCTCGCGCGGGAGAGACCGGGGGTGGCTCCACCGGTTCCCCGATGCGGGCCAGGATTTTGGCAGGCACGGTTCATGACGAAACCGACGCAGAACTCTCAGCAATTCCACTGGGGCGAGGGTTTTGTACCGCACGCCACCTGGCGATGCGTACGCTGCCGCGTTTTTCCGAACGCGGCCCCGCGCGTGCCTTTTCTCCAATGACACAATAGGATGGGAGTTATGCCGCCCATATCCCGGATTCTTGCGGTTGTTCCTCGCCCTCGCTGCGTCGTGTTGACGTGGTCGCTAGGAATCTTGTGCATTGGATACAGCGAGGTTGCCTGGGGACAGCAGCCCACACCAGAAGCTGCGTCCACGAGCGGCCACAGCAGTGCCTCGGTACATTCCACGGGGTCATCAAAGATCCCAGACGCCGAGGCGGCGCAGGGGTCTCCATCGCTGGCACGGGTTAAATTCAGCCGACATGTGGCTCCCATCCTGACACGCTCCTGTTTGCGGTGTCACGACGGGTCGCAGGACTCGATCGACGATCTTTTGGTATCCCGGGCTCGCGCCCAACGCGGAGGCGACTCCGGGCTCAATCTGCTGGCGCTACCGCTTGAGTCCAACGAGCTGATCCGCCGCATCCGTTCAGAGACGCTCGGCGATCGGATGCCGATTGGTACCGGCCCGCTGACAGAGTTCGAAATCGACACGCTGGTCCGCTGGATCGAACAGGGAGCCGAATGGCCAGCAGTGAAGGACGCCCAACCGACGCACGTCTGGTATGTGGAATGGACCTTCCAGGTGCTCGAGCAGTACGAGGCAATTCAGGGCGACCGCTTCAAGCCATGCGGCTATCTGTTTCTGGGATTGATGTGCCTGTTGCTGGTCCGCCAGCGGACTCGGGAATCGATGCGCAAGGGCCGCACACCATCGCGGCTGATACGCTGGGTTGGCGAGCTTACGCCATCGACCTGCTTGGTCGGTGTCTTGGCAATCGGACTCTGCGGATCGTGGATTTGGATTCGTGTGCAACACGAGAGCCTCCGACGACTCAAAGCGGAGAACCTGTCACGGATGCCATCGGGGGTCTCGATCGCCCGGACAATCAAGCCACGGCATCCAGACCGACTGCACGGAGAATACTACCGGGGCAACGACGAGCGGAACGAGGCACTGTTTAACGGAGGGTACTACCGCACCTGCACGTTCCGGATCGAACTTCGCGATATCTCGGGACAACGAATCGAGTGTGGATCCCCGTGGCCGGCACAGTGCCAGTTGCATTTCGAGATCATCAAGTCGCCCTTTTCGGCGGAACAGCTGTTCAAGCAGGACAACATGACCCGAGTCATGCTGTGTGACACTCCGCCCAACAGTCCGCGTGTCCCGCAGGAGGCCCGCAGCAAGGGTCTCCATCCGGTTCCCGGTCGCAATGACGCCTGGGAGGCGGACTACCCGATCGACCTGTCGGCCGTCTCTTCCGATGGACGGCATGTGCATGGCACTGTGTACGTCTATCCCAAGATGCTCAACCCCAACGTCACCAAGACCACCACGGCGCACTACAGCGTGAGTTTTTACCTCGTCGAACAAGATGGCCTGGTCGGACGAAAGTCTGGAATCTGGATGGAGTCACTGTTGAACGTCAGTTCGATCGACTTCCCCGAACCACGTCGGATTACTCCCGCCGAGTGGTTCAGCTCGACTCCGATCCCGGAGATCGAAGGTGGTAACACGAGCGACCCCGACCTGCTGGGGGTGACGCCGCATGCCGGATGGCTCAATCTGCCGCCAACTCCTGACTCGGACGCGGCGGCACGGGGTCAGCCGCCGCCCTTGAATCCCAGGGGATCCGCCGGGGAATTTCCCGCGACCATTCGCCCGCGGTGAGCCCACATTTGCTACTGCCCCACCCGCAGGATCCTGACTTCGAACAGACACCGGCAGCCATCCCCATGGTGCAAAAACACCATGGACCTTCGAACCCTGCTGTGCGGTCATGGCTTTGAGATCGCGAACCGTATGATCACCTCACCGGTGCAGCGCCGTCGGTATTGTGACGTGCGACGCCCTAGTCCGTGGATGGCCCACGCGCGGGAGAGACCGGAGGTGGCTCCACCGGCTCACCGACGCTAGGCCGTGCCGTTTGAGAATGCCGTCGGCGATCAGAGTCCAGTCGCCATGCACGTTCCATCGCGGCCCGCCAATCCTCTTGACGGTCTTGGCAGTCTCTTCTGAAGCCAGAGCCAGCGAAGACACGAGAGCAGTCTTCACGACGGCGAGGAGGCGGTCGCAGGCCCTGAATTGCCTGCCAACTCAGGCGATCGCGCCTGCGGGGTCATGGCACGCTGAATTGCCGATTGGTGGTGTCGATCGTGATCGTGCCGGCCGAGGCGTAGGGATTAAAGAAGCTTCTGATATCGTCTTCCGGGAGCGACTGAAAGTGCTCACCAAGCAGAAAGCGGAGGACGTGGGAGCGGTTCTCCGGTGTGTCTGGAAATGACAGGCGATACGAGACCTCACGGCTTGCTGCCGGAATCCCGTGCCGCCCGAACGTCGCGGCCACGGACTCGGCTGTGTGGTATGGAACCGGCCGGCCAAGCATCGCAAACGCCCGAACCCAGAATTGGATGAGCACGTTGTCGTGCCCAGCGATGGCCGTCTGAAACAGTCCGCCATCCGCACGACCACGGACCAGCGACGGCACGATCTCGTCCAGGTCCGGAACGTAATAGAGGACGTGATTGGCGAAGATGATGTCAAACTCGCCATCCGAGTCGGGGGGGAGATGCTCCCAGCCACGCACGTCCGATGTCGAATAGGCACGAAGGACGATCCCTGCCTGGTGGAGATACCCCGGCTGCGGCTCAACCACCGAGAGGAGGAGCCGGTCTGGCGGACAGTTGAGCTGGTCAAGAACCGTTGCCGTGAATGCCCCGGGACCACAGCCGAAATCGAGCAAGCGGCAGGGGGCATCCGGCGACGCGAGCCGACGGGAGAGCGATCCTCGAAACCCGGGAAGGTACGCGGCGAGGTCGTTCTCGGCCTCCGTCGCATGTGCGGCGAAAAAGGCGTACTCGTCACGGATCGGGCCAAAATCTTTCGTGGTGAGTGCGTTCATGCGTGGCGGCGACTCTATGCATGGGGCCTGGAGACGCTAGATTTTAGTGCAAGGGGCAGTTTCTTGGCGGAATGCAGATGCCATCGCAAGCCTTCGATGCAGGAACAGATACTGACTCGGACCTGACCGGGACAGTGCTCGGCTCAGGGTATCGCGTGCTGGCCAGAATCGGCGGCGGCGGCATGGGCGTTGTCTACAGAGTCTGGGACCACGGCCTCGACCGCTATGCCGTCGTCAAGGTGCCGCGCCGCGACATCGTGGCCCTCCACGGCATGCTCGCTCGCTTTGAGCGGGAAATGGAAGCCATGCGTCGGATGCGGCATCCGGCCGTTGTTCCGGTGGTCGACTTCGGGACACACGGCGGATTGCCTTTCGCTGTGATGCCCTACCTCGCCGGCGGTAGCCTCAGCCGGCGTCGTCCGCTTCGTCATGGGCAGTCAGCCCCCGCACGGTCCGCCACACTGCGGCACTGGCTGCCTTCGGTCGCCGATGCGCTCGACCATGTGCATGCCGAGGGTTTTCTGCACCGCGACGTGAAGCCCGACAACATCCTCTTTGATGGACAGGGCAGGGCGATCCTCGCAGATTTTGGAATCGCGACATTTGTTCGCGCAGCGGCCCGGGCTATCGCTGCGCCGGCGATTCAGGCGACTTCGACGGGGACCGGTCTCACTGCCGCTGGCAAGGTGATCGGAACACCTGAGTATGTGGCCCCCGAACTCGTCCTGGGAGAATCCGCCGACGGACGTGCTGATCAGTACGCGCTGGCCACAGTGATTTTCGAACTCCTTACCGGGAGACCACCGATTCATGGTGGCTCAGCGGCGGAAACCCTTGCGGCGCAAGTCCAGCAGCCGTCACCGCTGCTGGCTACGGTCCGACCAGAATTGCCGGCGAGTCTCAGTGATGCGGTCGCCCGCGGCCTCGCGAAGCAGCCAGCCGATCGATTCGCGTCATGCCACGAACTGGCGGCGATGGTGCTCCTCCACGTGCCTCCCGAGACCGCCCTTCCGCCACGGCTGGCATGCCCTCTCTGTGATCGCATGATGTCGCCCCCGGCGGAGTGGGCCAGCCGCAAGGGCCGCTGCCCAGGCTGCCGCGGCGTCCTCTATATCACGGCCGATTTCCAGTCGGTCGTCGCGCCGGCAGAGCGCGTCGCGCCAGCGCGGTGAGGCTGAGCCACCACGACGTCCCATGGCTACACCACGAAGACAAACCGCTGCTCGCCAATCTGGAATCGACAGGGGCTCGCAAGCTCTACCTCGACAACCTGCACCCACACGCCATTGAGCGAAGGGAGCGCCTCGATCGTCCAGGCGCCCGTGGCACCGCGAAACACCCTCGCGT
Organism: Planctomycetota bacterium; assembly: GCA_031403195.1. GTDB lineage: Bacteria > Planctomycetota > Planctomycetia > Pirellulales > UBA1268 > QWPN01. The sequence goes on from JANNSZ010000099.1 coordinate 29,597, forward strand.
GCCGCGAAGCCAGTTGAGGATCGTCCAATTCGATGGCATTCCCGCATCCGCGGCGTCCGAGGAAGACATCGGTCCCCGAGAGCACCAGCGCCCGACCGTTGGCATTCTGCGCCGTCTCGACCAGCGCCGGCCACGTTGAGCGCTCGGGAGACGACACATCAGCGAGCACCGTACCGGCCTGGGCTCCTGCCGCTGGAACGGCATCGTCTGCCGGCCGAAAACGGAGGCGTCGGCTTCCGATCATGAGGAGCCGGTCGGGCCGCAGAAGTGCTCGGCCGCAGCGGACAAACGTGCCGTTGGCGCTGCTGAGATCCCGCAGCACCCACCGCGCAATTCGCCCCGACCCATCCCGCACGATCTCGGCGTGCTTCGACGAGACGAGTGGGTCGTGCGGGATGCGAACGTGCCCCTCGCTCCGTCCGATCAGCGTGACCCCGTCGCGCAGGCGGACGACCTCGCCAATCATTTGGTCCCCATCATCGAGAAGCACGAGCCTGGGAACGGGCGGCCGCACCACCGGCCGGAACGGAAACTCGTGGACCGGGCTGGTCACAGGCGCCGCTGGAGGCGGCACCGCTGGGGCCGATTCAACGGCCGTACCGACCGCTGGCCGCGGACGGATGCCATCTGTGGATTCGAGGATCGTGCCGCGATCCTCGGTGTTTCGCGGGTTCATGGAGCAGTCATTCTAGCGGCATCGCTGGCCCCTGGCGGCCGTGCCCTTCTTCCATAACTTTATACTGGCGAAAACCTACCGCGGCTATTGTGCATCGGGGGCTGGCCGCGGCGGGCAGGCGAATGCAGCAGGCGTGGGTGATCGGTACGGGGGAGGGGTGCGACATCCGCGTGGATGCCCCGGCGGTGTCAAGGCGACACTGCCGGCTCATGCGCGATCAGGATGGCTGGGGCATCGAGGACCTCGGAAGTACCAACGGGACTTTTGTGAATGGACTGCGAATCTCGGCGGTCCAGCGCATTGCCACAGAAGACGTCGTCACCCTCGGCCGCACGTTCCCACTCCCCTGGCCGACGGAACCCTCGACGCCCGATCGACCGCCCCTGCAGACACCGCCAGCCGCCCTTCTGCTGCCGCGCGACGACCACCCCTTGGTCGTGGGGCGGTCCGACGGATGCGATGTCGTCCTCGACTACCCGATGGTGTCTGCCCGGCATGCCGTCATCGAACGGACGCGCGATGCCTGGCAGGTGCGGGACCTCAACAGCACCAACGGAACATTCGCCAATGGCCGGCGAATCGTGGGACCGTTCCCCGTGTGCCCCGGTGACGAGCTCAGCCTCGGAAGTCATCGCCTCGTCTTGATGATGCCGGGCGCAGAGCGGGCTGCCGTCAGCGCCAACACGGCATGGACCATCGAAGTACGCGACCTCGCTGTGGACGCCGCGGGCCGTCGATTGATCGAGCACGTGTCACTCGTCGTGCATCCCGGGGAGCTTGTTGGCGTGATGGGCCCGAGCGGGGCGGGGAAGTCCACGCTCCTGGCCGTGATTGCCGGCAGCGTGCGGCCGGCCGCTGGCGGCGTCACGGTGGATGGCATCGACGTGGTGGCACGGGGGGACGAGCTTCGCGGGCAGATCGGGTATGTGCCGCAGGATGACATCATGCACACCGAGCTGACCGTGTGGCAGGCCCTCTGGTATGCAGCGAGGCTTCGACTGCCTCGGGACTACTCGCGGCCCGAGGTCCTCCGCCGAGTGACCGCCGTGCTCGACCAGCTTGGCCTTACCGATGTTGCCCACACCCGGATTGGCACGCCCGAACGGCGTGGAATCAGCGGCGGCCAGCGAAAGCGGGTGAACGTCGCGCTCGAGCTCATCACCGATCCACCCGTCCTGCTCCTCGACGAGCCGACCTCCGGGCTCTCGAGCACCGACGCCCTCGCACTCATACACCTCCTTCGCAGCCTCGCCCATGACGGGAAGACGGTCGTGCTCACGATCCACCAGCCCGGGCTGGCGTCGCTCGAGATGATGAATGCCCTCGCGGTGATTGCTCGCGATCGCTCCAGCGCCAGCGTGGGAAGACTTGTCTGGTTTGGGCCCGCAATCCCTGAGGCAGCAGCGTTCTTTGAGCCAGCCACCTCTGCCTCGGATCCCGACGCCATCCTGCGAGGCCTCGCCAGCCGCCCCGTCGCAGCCTGGTGCGAGGCCTTTGCCAGCTCGGACGCGAAACGAGCATGGGTGGATCGAAGGCTCTCGGCCGCGCGGCCATCCGCCTCGTTACGGCCGCAGCCACGCCGGTCGTTCCGCGACGCCATCAGCCAGTGGAACGTGCTTGTCTGCCGGTGGGTCGCGACCAAGGTTGCCGACCGCTGGAGTACGGGCGTACTCCTTGCCCAGGCACCGGTCATCGCGACCCTGTTGGCGATCGTGTTTGCAACCAAGACAATGACGACACTCGACCGCGGCTCGTGGGAGAGCGTGTCGCAGGCCATCGCCACGACCACATTTCTCATGGCCCTCGCCGCGATCTGGTTTGGCTGCTCCAACGCCGCGCGCGAGCTTGTGGCTGAGCGAGCCATCTACCGTCGCGAACGGATGGTCGGCTTGAGTCTCTCCGCGTATCTCGCGGCGAAGATCGTGGTCATGCTTGGGCTGTGCCTTTTCCAGTGCGGTTGTCTTCAGGCGATCGTCGGCACTGCCTGCGGGCTCGCGGGATCGACGCCACGTATGTTTGTCACGCTCGTTCTGGCAGCGATGGCTGCGGTGATGGTTGGCCTCGTGATCTCGGCGGTGGCGCGTTCTGCCGAGGCAGCCGGCGGTCTGGTGCCGCTCGTCATCCTCCCGATGGTGATCCTGGGCGGCATCCTCCTTCCGCTGCCGGAACTTCCCACACCCACGGTCGTGCTGGCTGATGCGATGCCATCTCGCTGGGCCTTCGAAGGCCTGCTGATTCCCGAGGCGGAGGCCAGGGCCACACTCGAAGTACCCGTCAGGGATGAGCCCGAGCGGCTTAAGGAAACCCGCGCCGTTGACCTCGCCGAATTCTGGTTTCCTGTCGACGGGTGGCGAGCGACGCCTGACACCCCAGGGCTGATGCTTCTGGCACTCTGTGTGATGGGTCTCTGCGCCGTGCAGACGATCATGGCACGGCGGGATGCCGAGGGCGGTTGACGGCGTTCAATGGCCTGGCACCTCTCCGCACTCTGCCCGCAGGCTATCAAGAAAAGTGCGCGCCTTTCCGTAGCGGCCTGAGGAATAGTGAGCCACGTCTTTACGGAATCGCTCGATGAGATCATCGATGAGCCGCTCAAGAGCCTTGCCTGGGCTGCCCTGGAGACTTTCGCCGTGGGCCGCGCGGTCGCGAAACCGACCTTCGATCGCGGATGTGAGGTCGGCGTAACGCGGATCGGCAAGTACCGAGGGCCAGGTGACCGCACCAGACTCGGGATTGAATTCGGTGGGTGAAAGCCGCGGCGCTGCTCCCATTGCCGCGACGCGAGCGGCCTGTTCCATCTTCGTGCCCTGCCCGGTCGTGAGGCCCCTGGTGACAGGAGGCATTCGAGGTGCGGCGAGAATGACCTCGCTCAACCGGAGCTTCCTTTCGAGCGCAGTCCTCTGTGCCTCAAGCTGGGTCTGGGCCTCCTCGATCTCGGTTCGGGTGCGATTCGCCTTGGCATCCGCGTCGGCCTTCATGGCCTCGAGTGCACGCTGCTGCGCCTCCATTTCGGCCTCCACGCGTTTGAGGGCAACGGCCGCTACCTTCGCCTCCTCAGCGGCGCGCTCAAGGTCGGCGGCAGCCTCTCGCATGGCAGGCGTGGGCTGCGGCAACGCCGGAAGTTCCGGAGCCGCTGGGAGCCTGATGGTTCTGGAAGACACCGTAGCGGTCAGCCGCGCGGTGTTGCGGTCATGGCGGGCCATTCCGATGGCCAGAACGACCGCGGCAGCCATGATTGCCCATGGAATCAGGCCGCGGGCCGGTTGTTGATGCGATCGCCCCATTCATCCTCCAGTTCCTGAATGCCCGCAACAGTATCATCTTCTGACTCTGAACCGTATGGACCAACTCCACAACTTCGGACGCCATCGTCCGTTCCAAAACTACTGTGAGCCCGTTGCCAATCGATCGATCCCACCGCGTGCCGCATATCGCGATCGTCGGCGGCGGTCCGGGCGGGCTTTTCACAGCGTGGCGTATCGAGCAGATGGCGTCGGAGCCGATGGCGATCACCATCTTTGAGGCCTCCGATCGGGTCGGTGGCAAACTCGCCTCTCCCACGTTTTCGACAGCCGCCATTCGGTACGAGGCCGGAGCCGCGGAGCTCTATCACTACGAAGTGATCGGGGACGATCCCCTGTGGCATCTCGTCCGATCACTCGGGCTCGTCACCGTGCCCCTTGCCGGTGCGGCGGTGCATGTAACGGGAAACCAGATTGCGACGGTGGACGATATCGAGGCGACCTGTGGCATTCCGGGTCGCGAGGAGCTTGCTTCGTTCGACACCTGGGCCCGCTCCGCAATCACACGCCGCGAGTTCTACGACTCAGGGGCTGACCACGCCGGGGATGCGTGCCCGCAGAGTCGTTTCGATGTGGTGATGGGAGCGATCAGGGCACCGGTCATCCGCACGTACATCGAGACGATGATTCATAGTGACCTCGCAACCGAGCCGACGGCGACGACTGTCGCCTACGGCCTGCAGAACTACCTCATGAACGACCCGTCCTATATGCGGCTCTACCGCATTGCCGGCGGCAATGAGCAGCTCGCGTGTGCGGTGGCGAGTCGCCTGGCCGCAGAGGTGCGCCTCGATACGGCCGTGTCGGAGGTCTGCAGTTGGCCGGACGGCCGCCTGCGAATCGAGTGGCGAGCCGGTGACCGGACGGGACATGACACCTTCGATATGGTGATTGTGGCCCTGCCGGTAGCGGCCCTTCAAGCCATCGCGTTTGGCGGCGATGCCCTCGCCTTGGCTATGAAGCGGCATGTGGTTCATCACGATCATCCGGCCCACTACCTCAGGATTACGCACCTGCTCGATGGGCCTGTACCAACGGCACCGGGTCAGGATGACTATCTGATGGTCGATTCGTTCGGTGGCGCATGCCTCTATATCGAGAGCGGCCGTGACTCCGTGGGCCGCCACGGAGTCCTCGGGTGGCTGCTTGGGGGCGAGGCTGCCGAGCGCATGGCCGCACTCTCCGACGCGGCGCTCGTTGACGCTGCCCTTGACGCCTTGCCGCCAGCCTTCGCCTGCTGCCGCGGGCGGGTCCTGGAATCCCGGGTGCATCGCTGGGTCGGTGCCGTGAATGCCGTGCCTGGTGGCTGGAGCCCGCTGCCAGTTGCGGCGCGTCATCGACCGTCGCCCGATCATCCGAACCTCTTCGTGGTGGGTGATTACCTTTATGATTCGACGCTCAATGGCGTCCTCGACTCGGCGGAGTATGTCGCCGGATGGGTGGCGGTCGACCTGATGCACCCGACAGCTGCATCGAACTCCGGGACAACCAACGGCTTCGCATGAATTCAGACGCGCACGACACACCAGCCAGGGACGGGTCGCCAGCGACCGAGGCGTCGGGCGGCGTTCCGATCGGGCTTCCGGCGTCTTCCACCGTGTGCAGCAAGCGGCTTCCAACGGGCGAGATCCTCGAATTCCTCGTGGTGCCAGTTGAGGCATCTGCCAGCGGTATCGATGCGGTCGCCGCCATCGTGGGCACCATGCGCGAGTGGGTGTCGGTCGTCCCATCCGCCCAGCCACCGGTCGTCGTACCACTCTACGATTGCCATGTGGTCTGGACACCCGGACGGGCTGCGGTGGCCGGTCCGCCAGATCGCGTGGCCACGCTCGAGCGCGCAGCGGTCGATTTTGCGCGGCAGGAGGCCGAGCTGCGCGATGCAGAGCGTCGTTCGGTGGCGCTCATGGATGCCATCGACATCGATACAGCCGGGGTCGCGGAAATCGATGCGATATCGCGGGAGCAACGAACGACGCTGACCACGCGGTACCGCGTGGCAGTGGCCCTGAGCCGCGGCCTGTCGCTCGTCGCTCCTGCCATGCGGGCCCCGCCCGTCCATCCTCCCACGCTCGCCAGCCAGTTGGGTGAACGCCTCCGAGACCGCACACGACTGGTCGAGCGGCATGAGCTTGTCACGGACCGCGCCGAATTCGTGGAACGAGTGGCGGAGTTTTGGGCGGGGCGAGCGGTCGAGCTTGGAGTGGCGAAGCAGCAGACGGGCCTCGAATGGGCCATCGTCGTGTTACTGGTTGTGCAGACAGCGCTGCTCGTGGTCGATCTGCTCGCACAGCGAGGGTCGCTGTGAGTGCAGGTAGCGCGGGACGCCAGGCCTCAATCGACGTTCTGCGGGCCGCCGCGATCGGGCTCATGGTGCTTATCCACTTTGTGGAAAACCTGTCGGGCCGCTATGGCCGAGTCGACGGAACACTCGGTGGAGTGGGTGGGGTGTGGTGGCTTCCCACGGGCGTGGCGGCAGCGACGTTTTCGTTTCTCTCTGGGGTGAGCTACCGGCTCTGGGTCACGACGGAGGTGCGGCGTGGCAGGTCTGATGGGGCCATCGCCAAGACGACTGTTCGCCGAGGCCTGTTCCTCATTGGTCTTGGTTTCGCATTTAATGTGCTCGTCTGGCTCCCGGAAGACGTGTTCAATTGGGACATCCTCACGCTTGTCGGCTGCGGGCTGCTCGCACTCGAAGCTGCGAGAAGAATGCCGAGCGCCGCGGTGATCCTCGCTGCGGCCCTCGCCATCGCCGTGGCACCCGCGATGCGGGTCGTAGCGGGCTACTCTGATTTTTGGGTGACCGGCGGCTTCGACTATGACTTCTCGCTGTCAGACGTGATGCTCGGATGGCTGGTCACCGGGTACTTCCCAATCTTTCCGTGGCTGGCCTATCCGCTCGTGGGGTTTGCATTGGGGCCAGACATTCTCTCGAAAGCCTGGCGGCCTGTGCTGATTGGCGGCGGCTTGGTGGCAGCGTCGGCCGCCATGCTTCTTGGCTGGTCAGCCCTTCCCTCCGTACTGACCGGCGGCGAGTCAAAGGCATGGACCATGTTCCCGGCGTCGACGCCTTATGTTCTGGGTTCGCTCGGGGGCGTCATCGTGGCGCTGGCCTTTCTGCACCGCACCATCGACACCGACGTGAGCATGCCGCGTCCCCTCGTCGCGTGGACGACGCCGCTTAGTCGCCATTCACTCTCCATGTATCTGTTGCATCATGTGGTTCACCTCTGGCCGCTGTGGATCTTCGGTCTCGCGACGACGGGTGAGCCCACGTCACTCTGGCAGGTGGCGATGCCTGTCGCCGTTGCGGTTAGCCTGTCAGGTATATTTCTTCTGGCCGCAGTCGTGCTGTGCCGTGAGGCCGACCGACGCCAGCTGCCAACGGCAGAATCGCTTATGCGATGGGTTTGTGACTGAGATCCACCGTCTCATGATGCAGGGAAGTGGCATGGACATCCACACAAAAAGATCGAGGCTGTGGGCTGTTGGTGGTGTCGCTGTCGGTGTGGCTGTGGCTGTGGCTACCCCGATCTGGTGTGTGATGGCCCAGTCCCAGAGCCCACTGGCGTCGATAATGGGCGCGGCTGTGGACATGCCTGGGGAGAGTCACCGGGGGCCATTGCCGCCGCTGAACGACGAGCAGATTCGGGTTCGCGACGGGCTTCAGAAGGATCTTGAGCGGCTGGCTGGGCAGATCGGTGAGCGCAATACGTTGCATCCAGTGGCGTACGCCGAAGCAGCGAGGTTCGTTGAGCGGCGACTCGCCGGTGCTGGCTACGCGGTCGATCGTCAGTCGTACGAGGTTAAGGGGCGACCGATCGTCAATCTCGTCGCCGAGATCAAGGGGGGCGGCCGAGCCGACGAGATCGTCGTCATCGGAGCCCATTACGATTCGGCGCCTGGAACTCCGGGAGCCAACGACAACGGCACCGGAACCGTGGCCCTCCTGGCTCTGGCCGACCTCCTCAGGCCGTTCGCGCCAGACCGCACGCTGCGGCTCGTGGCCTTTGCCAACGAGGAGCCTCCGCATTTCCAGACCGAAGCGATGGGCTCGCTGGTCTACGCCCAGGAATGCAAGCTGCGTGGCGACAGGATCGTCGCGATGCTGGCCCTCGAGACGATGGGATATTTCGATGATACGCCTGGCAGCCAGAAGTATCCGGCACCGTTTCGTTGGTTCTATCCCGATACCGGAAACTTCATTGCGGTCATCGGGAATACGGACTCGATGACGCTCGTCAAAGAGGTCGTCGGATCGTTTCGCCGCCATGCGGCATTTCCGTCCGAAGGGGGCGCGGTGCCTGACAGAATCGAAGGGGCCGGATGGTCAGACCACTGGGCGTTCTGGCAGTGCGGCTACCCCGGCGTGATGGTCACCGATACGGCGCCTTTTCGGTATCCGCACTACCACCTGGCAACGGACACGCCCGACAAGATCGATTATGACAGGCTTGCTCGCGTGGTCTTGGGATTGCGGGATGTCATCGAGGAACTGTGCGCCGGCGCTCGGCGGTGACCGAGGTCGAGTCGGATAGGCTCTGAAAATGCCACCCCACCCCATCGCCGAGCCGTCTCGCTTCACGAAGGGCGCCTGGATTCTGCTCGATTGGGCGGCGAGTGCCTTCTCGACGGTGCTCATTACGCTTGTCGTTGCCTACGTCGAAAAAATCGCATGCGCAAGCCGACCCTGGGGGCTCGACCCAGGCGTCATCTGGTCCTGGACGCTCGCCGCAGCGATGCTCGCCTCGGCTGTCATCGCTCCAGGCTTCTCCGCCTGGGCTGATCGGCGGAGGCAACACAAGGCGGCGCTCATGATGAGCGTCGCCTTGGGGGCTGGGGCTCTCTTTCTGCTTTCGGCCGTGGCCCCGTCGGCAGTTGTAGCTGTCCTTGCCGCCGTCGCCCTGGCAAACATCGCCTTCGACATGGCCGCGATCTTCACCGGTAGCCTCCTGGCAACCATCGCATCCGGCCGCATGGCGGATCGGCTCTCTGCCATTGGCTTCGCAGCGGGCTACGCGGGGGGAGCCATCGCGCTTGTGCTCGCGATGGCGATCGTGGCAGGCCACGACATGCTCGGGCTTTCCCTCGCTGGCGGGCTGCGAGTGGCCTTCGCGTGGACGGGGGCCTGGTGGGTTCTCTTTTCACTGCCCGCCGCATTCGCTCGGTTTCATGAAGACAACGAAACGCCGCACGCCACATCATCGGTGGGCGAGCTCGTGGCCTTCGCTCGGTCGCTCTGGCGACCGAGCGAAGGCGATCGCCACCTGGCCTCCGTCATCGTCGGGAGCATGCTCGTACTGGGGAGCGTGCAAACGGCGATTGTTCAATTTTCCAGCATTGCGATTGCGGAGTTTGACCTGGAGCCTCCGGAGCTCGTTCGACTCATTCTTCTCGTGCAGGCAGTGGCCTTGCCCGGAGCCCTGGCTATCGGCTGGCTTTCGGAACGGATCAGCCGTCGCGCTGCTATCGGCGTCTGCCTTGTGGGCTGGATTGGAGTCCTCGTGCTCGCCTGGTTCGTGCGGACCATCACGGAGCTCCACGCCCTCGCGGTGCTCCTCGCGCTTGTACTCGGTGGCGCGCAAAGCGCGATTCGAGCGGCGGTCGCCGAGACAGCCCCTGAGGGCAGGGCCGGGGTCACGTTCGGCTTGGTTCAGGTGGGCGCCAGGCTCGCAGGCGCGGCGGCCGGGCTGGCCTTCGGTGGGCTCTACCTCGCGAGTGGTCACCCGCGGGCGGGGCTCGTAGCGCTGCTTGTGCAGATGCTCGCGGGCTGGTGGATCCTCAGGAAGATGGATGCCCATCGCCCCGGCGCACGATGAGGGATCGTGCCAGCCCAGTCCTGTCACGGGGCGGCAGATCTACACGGCCTACGCAAGGCCGAGAACATCCCGCATGGAGTACAGCCCGGGAGGCTTTCCCGCAAGGAATGCCGCCGCGGCGAGGGCACCGCCGGCGTAGCAGTCGCGGCTCGTCGCCCGTACGTTCACGGCAAAGGACTCGCCATCCATTCCGAAGAGGATTGTGTGCTCGCCTGGATTGTCGCCAGCACGCACCGCGTGATAGCCGATCTCGTCAGCGGGACGAGCGCCGGGACGGCCTCCACGACCGTGGACGTCACGGCTTTGGCCCATCGCATCGCGGACGACGGTCCCAAACTTGAGTGCAGTCCCGCTCGGGGCGTCTTCCTTGTGCCGGTGGTGGCATTCAATGATCTCAACATCGGCGCGGGTCCCCAGGCGAGCCAGAAGCGACGCGGCTCGGCTCGCCAGATCCATCGAGATGTTCACCGCCAAGCTCATGCTCGGCGACTGAAGAACTGGGATGATGAGAGCCGCCTGAGCGATGCACTCATGATCGACGGCCGTGAGGCCAGTCGTGGCGACGACCACTGGAACGCCTTTTGACGTAGCCGTGGACACGATACGGCCCACTGCTTCGGGGAGCGAAAAATCAATGATGACATCGGCGGGGCAGCCCCACGAGTCCGTCACGACCACGCCGGTGGGGCGACAGCCCGCGATCACTCCTGCATCCTCACCAGCCCGCGGATGGTCGGCTCGCTCAATTGCAGCGACGACGTTCCACTCCTCTGGGGCGGCAAGGGCCGCTGCGATGACTCGCTGGCCCATGCGGCCTGCGGCTCCGTGAACAACCAGGCGATGTGGCAGCGATGGCATCAATCCCTCCGGTGGCTCCAACGGCGGTCAGCCGTAGAGGTCGATCGCCTGCATGATCTCATCGAGACGATTTCCCACGGTCACCGAGCGATTGGCAAAGCTCGCGCGGCTCACGCCTCGGCTCCCGAGGACGTCATTAAACAGTTTCTGGTCGGTCGTATGGTAGGCAACCGTGGCCGTGGGGTCCTTGAGCTGGTGGCCCGTGAGAATGCAGACGACACGCTCATCCCGGCCGATCACTCCTTCCTCCACGAGTTTCTTGGTGCCGGCGACACTGGCGGCGCTCGCTGGCTCGCAGCCCAGCCCTCCGGCGCCGACCTGCGCCTTGGCGTCGAGAATTTCCTGCTCGGACACCTCTCGTACGACGCCGTCGCAGACCTCGAGGGCTCGCAGGCACTTCGTGAGGTTCACAGGCCGGTTGATTTCGATCGCGCTGGCGATCGTGTGAGCCCGACGATTGTCACGATCCATTTCGTCGTAATAGTGGCACGCGGGTGCGAGGTCGCCCTGACCGCCCCCCCAGCGAAGGCCGCGCTCGGTGTAGAGCTCGTAGAGCGTGTTCGCCCCAGCGGCATTGATCACCGCGAGCCTCGGGATGCGGTCGATGAGCCCGAGTTTTCGGAGTTCCGCAAAGGCCTTTCCAAAGGCGCTCGAGTTACCGAGGTTTCCTCCGGGCACGACGATCCAGTCGGGCGGATCCCAACCGAGCGACTCGAGCACGCGGAACATGATCGTCTTCTGGCCTTCGAGCCGGAAGGGATTGACGCTGTTGACGAGGTAGATACCGAGCTTTCCCGAGACTTCCCTGACGCGGGCCATCGCGTCGTCGAAGTCGCCGGCGATTTGGATCGTGAGTGCCCCGTAATCGAGAGCCTGCGAGAGCTTGCCGTATGAGATCTTGCCGGAGCCGATGAAGATGATGCCCCGCATGAGTCGCGTGACGGCGCAGTAGACCGCGAGCGAGGCGCTCGTGTTGCCGGTGGACGCGCAGGCTGCCCGCTTGGCTCCGATCATCCTCGCGTGGGTGAAGGCGGCAGACATGCCGTTGTCTTTGAACGAGCCCGACGGGTTGAGCCCTTCATATTGAAGGAAGAGCCTGCCGGCATTGACACCCACGAAACCTGCCACTCCGTCGGACGGCGAGCACATCGTCTGCCCTTCGCCAATTGTCACAATGCTTTCGCGAGGGGCGTAGGGAAGCAGTTCATGGAACCGCCACACGCCACTGAACGCGGCAGGGTCGCTGCGTCGCATCCACTTCTGCTCAAAATATTCGAAGGAATTCGGGGGCCGTAGGCGGTCCCAGTCGTACTCGACGTCGAGCAGACTGCCGCAGGCCGGGCAGGCCGTGAGCACTTCGTCCACGCCGTAGGTCGCACGACACGACGCGGCGATGCACTGTTGGAAGGCGAGATCGGTACGCGAGGCCAAGGCCACGGGATGACTCCGTGCGCCCCGGGAGTCTCAACTGCGCCGGCGGAACGGGAAAGAGGTCCCGGTACGGGGCCCCGCCAGTGCGTAAAAGGTAGATTGCCATGGCGGCAGCATCAAGGCGAACCAGCGCAACTGCCAGTTTGACACCCTGCGAGTTCGGGGATAGCCTCAAAAGACTCTGGCGCGACGGGGTGGCCCCGTCCGGTTCGATTGGCCCACCGCGGGTGAAACCGATGTTGAAAGCAGCGGACCTCAAGGTCTTCAAGGCGGCCCTTGAGGACATGCGCGCACGGTTGCGAGGCGATGTCTCGACGATGGCGGATGCGGCCCTTCGCAAGACCCGCAGCGAGGCCAGCGGCGACCTGTCCAGCATGCCAATCCACATGGCAGACATTGGGTCGGATGCCTACGAGCAGGAGTTTACGCTCAGTCTCATGGCGACGGAGGAAGAGACGCTCGAACTAGTGGATCAGGCGTTGGCGAAGATCCGCAGCCGCACCTTCGGCCTGTGCGACGAGTGTGGCGGAGTGATCACCAAGAAGCGGCTCGAGGCAATCCCGTTTGCAGCGATGTGCATCCGCTGTGCGGAGTTGCTCGAGAACGGCGGCCGTCCGCGCCAGCCACGTTGAGCAACGCGGCCGGAATGCCGTGCTGCACAGCCCCAGGAGGGGGCCGATCGATGTTCCAAGCGGCCCGCGGCTGGATCGCGTTTCTCGTCATCGTGGCGGCCTCAGTGGCGGCCGACTTGGGCACAAAAGAGGCTGTTTTTCGTGGGCTTGGTATGCCGGGCACGGGCCTGCGGGTGGTCCTCGTTCCGGGCATCTTCGTGGTGGAGACAAACCTCAACGAGGGTGCCCTTTTCGGAATGGGGCAGGGCATGGGCATGTTCTTTGCCGTGGTGTCGGTGGCAGCCCTGCTCGGCATTCTTGTGATGGTGTCGAGGCCGGCGACAAGGGCCAGCGGCTGGCTCCTTGGTGCCCTGGCACTGATCTGTGGTGGCATCCTTGGAAATCTCTACGATCGGCTGGGTTTCCCAGGCCTTGCCTGGCATGCGCCGCTCGAACGAGTTGGGCAGCCCGTCTATGCCGTCCGCGACTGGATTCATGTCAGCGTTCCGAGCGTGATCGACTGGCCTATCTTCAATCTCGCCGATTCATGGCTCGTCATCGGGGCCGGTATGCTGCTGCTCTCAGCCATGCGACCTGATCCGCCGGCTGAAACCGCTTCTTCCACGGTGCCTCCACCAGAAGTTGGATGAACACACCCCCAGAACCCTCCGTCACTGACCGGCTCGCCGCGGCGCTTGCCGCGGCGCGGCTGGCTGCCGCCGAGATGCTGCCCTGGTTTTGTAACCCGTCGCTGGAGGTGGAGCAGAAGGCCGATCGCTCGCCGGTGACCATGGCCGACCGAGCGGCTGAGGCCACCCTCCGAGCCTCCCTCCTCGCGGCGTTTCCAGACGATGCCTTCCTGGGTGAGGAATCTGGAGCCACGGCCGGCGTATCGGGCTACGAGTGGGTGGTTGATCCGATCGACGGTACCAAGTCGTTTATCCGGGGAGTTCCGCTCTTCGCAACGCTCATCGGCTGCCGTTGCAACGGCGCTGGAGTCTTGGGGGTGATCGCGATCCCGGCACTCGATGAAGTGGCCTACGCTGCGGTGGGGGGTGGCGCCTGGCACGCCCGGCGTGGTGAGCCACCGGTCAGGGCAGCCGTATCGCGGAGGGCAGGCCTGACCGAGAGCCTTGTCTGCTCGAGTGATTTTGTCGATTTCTCTCGCTGGCCCGGTGGAGCAGAGGAGGGCACGCTTGCACGCCGCCGCCTCGAGGCCTCGGGCGGGCTTATGCGGACGTGGGGCGATGGCTATGGCTATCTCCTTGTGGCAACCGGGCGGGCCGAAGCCATGATCGACCCGCGGCTGAACGCCTGGGATGCCGCAGCCGTCGACGTGGTCGTGCGGGAGGCCGGTGGCCAATTCACCGACTGGTACGGCCGTCACAGCATCGATTCAGGCCACGGCGTGGCGACCAACAGCATCGTCCACGACGAAGTGGTCCAGACGCTGCTTGGTCGGTGATGGTTCAGCGGCGACGCAAGGCTCGCTGCGTGACGAGGCGACGGTAGCCAAACATGAACCAGAGATTCGGCCGGGAGAAGAGGAACCGCGTTCCAAGTCCCCGAAGGCCCGTCTTGTGCTCGTACTCGATGTGTTCACGGATTTCGGTCCGCCCATCGGCCAGGGGTATGAAGGAATGCGTGTGTTCCCACTTGGCCGCTGGCCCCGAGGCCTGGATGTCCGTAAAGCCGCGGTCGGACACATTTCGGTGCAGGGCCCTCCAGCGGAGGGGCAGGGGACCGACCCAGAGCGTGAACTCCGAAACCGATCCCTCGGCCATCGGCTCGATGGAGTGAATTTGCACAAATGTGGGTGGGGGCGTGAGCCGCTTCAGGGCCGACGTGTCGGCATGGAAATCCCTCACCGCTTCGACAGGGGCATCAACCTGGAATACATAGTCAAAAATGGGCATGCCCTTATGGTAGCCCCCACCCTCGAAAAGGCCGCTCATGGCACGGCCCGATTTCTCAGGTTGCGTGAATCAGTGTCTCCGGTATTCTGTAGGGCTCGGCTTTCTAGTCATTTTGAGGTTTTTCCGTGGCACGTTCCTGTCAAGTTTGCGGCAAGGGCTTTTCGGTCGGCAATCAAGTCACGATCCGCGGCAAAGCCAAGTACCTCGGTGGCGTCGGCACGAAGATCACCGGCATCACGAAGCGGAAGTTCAAGCCCAACCTCCAGCGGCTGCGGGTCACCGTCGGTAAGGGAACGAGCGCGACGCTTCTGGTGTGCACGCAGTGCATCAAGAGCGGGAATGTGACCAAGCTCGTGAGGCGGAAGCCCTTCCATCTGCCGAAGGTCGAGCAGGCCAAGCCAGCGGCTGAGGAAGCGGTGCCGTCCGGTCCGCGGGCCCGCGGCTGATTTTCCCGAGGCGGCGTGGCATTCGCGGGCAGAACGCTGGGCGGTCGGCTACAATCCTCGCCGATCGATCCCCATCGTGTTGGCCACTGCTTCCATGAGTCTTTCCCGACAGGATGTTGCCAAGGTCGGGTCACTTGCCCGGCTGGCACTCACTGAGGACGACCTCACGAGGATGACCGGCGAGCTCTCCAAGATCGTCAGTTTTGTGTCGCAACTCGGCGAGCTCAATACCGACTCGGTCGAGCCGCTGGCCCATCCACTCGACACACGAAACGTCTTCCGCGAGGACGTGTTGACACCGTCGCTCACGACTGAGCAGGCGCTGGCAAACGCTCCCCGCCACGATGGCTCCTGTTTCCTCGTTCCCGCTGTGCTCGGCGAGTCGGGCGCTGCCTGACCACGTCTATTCTCTCCCATGCAGCTTTTCGAACGCTCCGCGACCGAGTTGGTGAATGCCATTAAAGCCGGCGACCTTTCCGCCGTGGAATGTGCCACCGTGTTTCTCGATCGGATCGAGCGACTCGACGGTCACATCAATGCGTTCCTCGCAGTCGATCGCCAGCGGGCGCTTGACTCGGCCGCCGCAATCGACGCTCGCCGAGCCGCCGGAAAACCGCTGGGAGCCCTCGCTGGCCTGCCAGTGGCTGTCAAAGACGCCCTCTGCACGAATGATTTCCCCACCACATGTGCCTCCAAAATGCTGGCGGGATTCCGTCCGCCATACGATGCAGAGGTCGTCGCGCGACTCCGGCGCGCGGATGCCGTCATTGTCGGCAAGACCAACATGGACGAGTTTGCGATGGGGGGGTCCAACGAAAACTCTGCGTTCGGCGCGGTCCATAACCCCTGGGACGTTTCCAGAACGCCCGGCGGTTCCAGTGGAGGCTCAGCTGCATGCGTGGCCGCCGACATGGCTCCGATCGCCATCGGCTCCGATACCGGAGGCTCCATACGTCAGCCGGCGGGCCTGTGTGGCATCACGGGATTCAAGCCGACGTACGGACGGGTCAGCCGTCGCGGACTGGTCGCGTTTGCCTCGAGCCTCGACCAAGTTGGCCCCCTGGCACGTTCGGCCGCCGACTGCGCCCTCATCATGGAGTCGATCGCGGGCCACGACCCAGGTGATGCGACCTCCCTCGTCGACGCTGTCCCCAGCTACACGCAGATGCTCGAGGAGCCACTAGCCGGCCTTCGGATCGGCCGTGTTGCCGAACACTACGGCCCTGGTCTCGATCCCGAAGTCGCTCATGGAGTGGAGGAAGCCTTTGCCGTTTTCAAGGCTGCGGGGGCAACAGTGCACGAGGTCGAGCTCCCTCACGCGAAGTATGGAATTCCGACCTACTACCTGATTGCGCCGTGTGAGGCGTCGAGTAATCTCGCCCGCTATGACGGAGCACACTATGGAGTACGGGCCAAGCCCGTAGGCGGAGTACGGGCCAAGCCCAGAACGGGTGCCCAGGCTGAATCGGGGCCGGGCGTCCACTCGAACACCGCCGACTATGTGGGCACCTTTGATTCACCACTTGTCGAGATGTATTGCCGCACCAGAGCCGAGGGGTTTGGACCCGAGGTCAAGCGGCGAATCATGCTCGGCACGTATGCCCTCTCGGCGGGCTACTACGATGCCTTCTATGCCAAGGCCCTGCGGGTTCGCCGTCTTATTCAGCAGGATTTTCTCCAGGCTTTTGAAAAGGTGGACCTGATCGCAGGCCCGGTCTCGCCAACACCGGCCTTCCCGCTCAGCGAAAAGACGGGCGATCCGCTCGCGATGTATCTCGTCGATATGTACACGGTTGGCACGAATCTCGCCGGCATCGGCGGCATTTCGTTTCCGTGCGGGTTCACTAAGTCGGGATTGCCCATCGGATTCCAACTCCAAGGGCCGGCGCTCGCCGAGCCACTTCTCTTGCGGGCGGCTGACCGCTTCCAGCGGCTCACCGACTGGCACCGTCGACGTCCTCCGCTTTCCGCCTGACAGATACTCCTGGCCATGTCGTCCACGTCTGCTCCTTCTGAGCCGTACACCACCGTCATCGGGCTGGAAGTCCACGTCCAGCTCCAGACGCAGACCAAGCTGTTTTGCGGCTGCTCCACGACGTTTGGCATGCCGCCCAACACCCAGGTCTGCCCCACGTGCCTCGGCCTTCCGGGCTCACTGCCGGTGATGAACCGGCAGGCCTTCGAGCTTTCCCTGCGGGCGGCCCTCGCGCTCAACTGCACGATCGCGCCATTCACGAAATGGGACCGCAAGAACTACTTCTATCCCGATCTCCCCAAGGGGTATCAGATCAGCCAGTTTGACCTGCCGTTCTCGGCAGGAGGCTTTCTGGAAGTGGTCGATCCGAAGGGGGCATTTGCGAGGCGTGTGGGCATCACCCGCGTGCATCTCGAAGAAGATGCCGGCAAGAGCATGCACGACGAAGCTGCCGGCATTGCCGACAGCCGTATCGACTTGAACCGCACGGGCACTCCGCTGTGCGAGATCGTCACGGAACCGGATCTTCGCAGCCCTCAAGAGGCGAGAGCCTGGCTCAACGAACTAAAGCTGCTGCTGGTGTACCTTGGCGTGAGCGACTGCAATATGCAGGAGGGAAGCCTGCGGGTCGATGCGAATGTGAACCTTCACATTCCGCGTGGCGATGGCTCGGTTGCAAAGACACCGATCGTCGAGATCAAGAACGTCAACTCCTTCCGCTCTGTGGAGCGGGCGGTCGCGTACGAGGCGGCAAGGCAATACGAACAGTGGCAGGCGACTGGGGCCGAGCTTGGGGCCGCACCCAAACAGACCCGTGGCTGGGATGACCCCGCGGGAATCACCCGCGGTCAGCGGCACAAGGAAGAGTCAAGCGACTACCGCTACTTCCCAGAGCCCGATTTGGTGCCGGTGACCGTGAGCGACGACAAGGTGGCCGCGGTGTTGGCCTCGATGGGAGCGTCACCGAGCGAACTGCGACGTTCACTTGCCGAGCGGTGGAAAATCACACCGTACGACGCCGACGTGCTTGTCAATCAGGGACGCGCACTCGTCGCCTGGTACGAGGAACTTGCCACGTTGGCTGGCGATGGCAAAGCCGCCAGCAACTGGATGCAGCAGGACGTGCTCCGTACGCTGAACGAGCGGGGCCTTGCCATCGCGCAGTTCCCTGTGACCACAGCCACAGTGGCAGACATCATCGGCAGGATTGCCAAGGGCGACTTTGACACGAGCCGAGGGCGTGAAATCTTCGCGGCCGTGCTGGAGTCGGCGCATACAGTGGAAGCCGTCGTGGCTGCCATGGGCATCTCCGCTGTCGATGACCGTGACCTCGAAGCACTATGCCAGGAGATCCTCGCGGCCAACCCTAAAATCGTGGCTGATGTGCAGGGAGGCAAAGAGCAGGCCGCTGCGGGCCTCATCGGACAGGCAAAGAAACGGAACCCGAACGTTAACCCCGCGAAAGTCCGCGAAAAGTGCCTCGAAATCATTCGGCGGGGGTGATCGCCCAGTCGACCCAGACCCCCAAGTCAGCTAGCTAGGTTGTCGCGAATGAAAATACTTTGATTGAATCGAGCATTATCGTGGTTCTAATCGAACGCACTATTACTCTTCATACTGATTCGTCCACTCCGCTACCACCCACACTTGTACTTACAGGCGCCCAGGCCACCGGAAAAACCTCGCTTGCCCAGTTTCTCTTTCCTGCCTATCGGCACATTTCACTCTCGCTCCCCAGCGAAGCAGCCCGCGCCACCCTCGACCCAGCAGCCTTCCTAGCACGGTTTCCAGCGCCCATCGTGATTGACGACATTCACCTCGCCCCGCGGCTGCTCCATCACATCGCTCGCGATGTCGCTGATCGGCCATGCCCTCCGTGCAGCTACGTCCTTGTGGGCTCGAAGCCGATGGCACTCGCCGCGGCCGCCGACGAGGCCTTTGCGGGCGACGCGAGTCGCTGTCGGGTCATCCATCTCGACGGCCTGTCTCACCGTGAGGCTTCCGCTGGCTGGCCAGACCTGTCGCTCGCAGGCAGACTGTTCCGCGGAGGTTTCCCGGCTCTCTATGCCGACTCTCAAGTCGATGTCGGCGACTTTATGCGGTCGCTCGTCGCGGAACACCTCGCCTATGAGCTTCCACTCCAGATTCGCGTAGACAGTGTCCACGACTATGAACGATTCCTGAGGGCCCTCGCCCAACGGTCTGGCCGCCTGCTCAACAAGGCGGACCTCGCGCGAGAAATTGGAATTGCCGGATCCACTGCCGCAATCTGGCTCGACACGCTTGTTGAGGCAGGAATCGTGGCACTCGTGCGCCCCTGGAAGCCGGCCCAACAGAAGCCGCTCGTCAAGGCGCCAAAGGTCTATTTCCGTGACAGTGGACTGTGTGCCTGGCTTCTGGGAATACGCGACGAACAGGACCTCGCCGACTCGCCACATGCGCCGATGCTCTGGGAAACGTCGGTCTACGGCGAACTTCGTCGCCTTCTTGCGGGGTCGTCGCCGCAGGCGGAGGTCGTCTTCTGGCGGGATCGCACGAAGGGCGTCGACTTTCTGCTTCCCTCTCCCAAAGGCCTTGTCTTGATCGACGCTCTATGGAGTGAGTTTCCGTCATCTGCCTCCACCGCAAAGCTGCTGCGCATCCGTGAGGCCATCGGGGCGGATGCCGTGGCTCGGATCGCCATCATCTGCCGGACACCCCATCGCCAGACGCTCCGCGATCCGGCCGGGCCAGCGGTTGAAACACTAGGGCTCGACGATCTTTCCAGCCTGCTCGGATAGTATCTCGCCATGCCCCACACGCCTCCTCAAATTGTCACGCTCACAACCGACTTCGGTGAAGGCAGCAGCTACGTTGCCGAGATGAAGGGACGACTGCTCCACGCCCGTGCGGCGATCACGATCGTCGACATCGCGCATGATGTCCCAGCGCATGACATTCGGGCTGCCGCATGGCTTGTCGGCCAAGCATGCCCCGCATTCCCCCACGGAGCCATCCACATCGTCGTCGTTGATCCCGGTGTAGGAACCACACGCCGCATGGTGTGGGTGCGAGCAGGGGGGCACGAATACCTCGCACCCGACAATGGCGTGCTCTCCCGCGTCGTAGCGTCGTCGCCAGCCGAGGCCATCCGCGAGCTGGTCATTCCGGGAAATGCGTCCACCACCTTCCATGGCCGAGATGTTCTTGCGCCCGCCGCGGCTGCCATTGCCGGTGGCACTGAGCCGAGGACTCACAGCCATTCAACCAATGGGCTGGTGAACTTCCCGATCCCGTTCCCGCAAGAAACCCCTGAGGGCCTCGCAGGAGAAGTCGTCCATGTCGACTCGTTTGGAAACCTCCTCACGAACCTCCCGGCCGATCTCCTTCCGCGGCTCGTCACGGCCGGCCGGCTGATTCTGGGAGATCGCGAGGTGACGCGATTTGTCCGTACCTACGGTGAGGCCCAGCCCGGCACCCCAGTGGCCCTCGTCGGCTCACACGGCATCATTGAAGTGGCCGTCGTGCAGGGCCGGGCCAACGACGCTCTTGCTGCACGAGTCGGCACCTCAGTGATCCTGCCCTGACGGTCCGTGGCAAAGCCGTCCATGGACTGAGTGCCGGTCCTGGCCGCGGTAGACTGCCGCCATGAAACGTCTTCCGGCAACCGCGCTCCATGGCGCTCCACTGAGCGGCGATATCGACACCCTACGGCATTGGGATCGCCACCATGTCTGGCACGCGTTTACCCAGATGCAGGAGTATGAGCCGCTCCTGATCGAGCGAGGTGAGGGCTCGTGGCTCGTCGACGTCGACGGCAACCGCTACCTCGATGGGTCGGCGAGCATGTGGTGCAACGTGCACGGCCATTGTCACCCGCGGCTCGACGCGGCGCTCTCTGAACAGGTCGCCAAGGTAGCGCATACGACGAATCTCGGGCTCTCGAATCCGACCACCATCGAGTTTGCCCATCGGCTCGCCGGCATCGCCCCTCGAGGCCTCGATCGCGTCTTTTTTTCGGACGACGGCTCCACCGCCATCGAAGCGGCGCTCAAGATGGCCTTTCAATTCTGGCGACAGACGGCCCCCCAGCGGCCGGAAAAAACGAGATTCGTGGCGATTGACGAGGCCTACCACGGTGACACGCTCGGCGCGGTGGGCGTCGGCGGGGTCGATCGGTTCACGGCCATGTTTGAGCCGCTGACATTTCGACCTGTGCGGCTGCCGCCGCCTGGGCTGTCAGACGCATCCGGCCGCGTGCCGTCATGCGACGAGTCCCTCGCCGCGCTGGAAGCGGTGCTCGCGGCACAGAGCCATGAGATCGCCGCGGTCGTGATGGAGCCGCTCGTGCAGATGGCCGGCGGCATCATCGTGCACCCGCGAGGCTATCTGAAGGGCGTTCGCGAGCTCACCCACCGCCACAATGTCCTTCTCATTCTCGATGAAGTGGCCACCGGCTTCGGCCGCACCGGCACGATGTTCGCCTGCGAACAGGAGGATGTAGTCCCCGACTTTCTCTGCCTCGCCAAGGGGCTCACAGCCGGCTACCTGCCTATGGCGGCCACAGTCACGCACGGCTGTATCTGGGACGCCTTCCTTGGCACGCACGCGGATGGGCGGGCGTTCTATCACGGCCATACGTACGGTGGGAATCCACTCGCTGCCGCCGTCGGGCTCGCCTCCCTCGATGTTTTCGAGGCTGATCATGTGATCGATGGCTTGCATGCAAAGATCATGAGCTTGGCAGCGCACGCAGACATCCTCCGCTCCCTTGAAGGCGTCGGGGGCGTGCGACAGTGTGGTCTTGTGCTAGGCATCGACCTCGTTGCCGACAAGGCCACGGGCAGGAGGCACCCCTGGCAGGAGCAGCGGGGCCGGCGTGCTTGCCACGCCGCGAGAAATCACGGAGCCCTGCTCCGACCGCTTGGCGATACCGTCGTGATCATCCCTCCACTGAGCATCAGCGATGGTGAGCTCGATCTGCTCGCCGCTGCCGCTACGGCCGGAATCCGTGAATCCTGTGCGTGATCGTCGCCCGTCGGCCGGAGGTTACTGGGCGACGCTCTTGCTGCCTTCGGTCGAGCCGCCAATCGGCGCGCCATCGGGGAGCGGCCGGCCCGCCGTCGGTACGCCCAGCCGATAGAGCTCGGCGCGTACGTCGCGATATCCCGCGAAACTATCGGGGTAGCACCACAGGGTCACGGTGGTGTCTGGCTTGATCCCTGCGAGCTTTCGACGGAACTGGGATGACGAGCCAAGGGCCTGGGCCACCGGCTCTCCGACGGTCATCTCGGCAGGCCGCACCACCCACTCCCGAGAACGAATGAGGACCTGCCCACGGGCCTGATCGACCTTGGCCTCGATCACATAGTCGAGGGCGAACCCCTGGCTCGGTCCCACCGACACGATCTTTGATGTCAGGTCTGACAACGAGCTGGAATTCCGTTGGGTATGTTCCTTCGCCAACTCGAAGAGCTCCTCGAGCGGGACGTAGGCAATCCGACCGCCCGCGAGCCGAAAGTGAATCTCTTCACCGTTGACCGTACGGCCGATCGGTGTGGGATAGGCGAGAACTTCCTTGGTCGTGGCCGGCTTGTAGGCGACCGTCTGTGTTTCGAGGGTGCAGCGGCGGATCGCATCCTCCAGCCCGCGGCGCCGCGCGGCTTGTTCGGCGGCGGCGACCCGCGAAGCATCGGCCGCCTGCTTTCGCTTCTCTAACTCATGTTTGGAAGCCGCAACCTCAGTCGCGAAATTGAGTCGCGCCTGCGAAGCCCCATCGATGGCAGCCTCGCCGAGCCGGAGTTGATCCTGAAGTTCGTCGATTTCCTGTTCGGTGGATGCAAGCATCTTGGCACGCTCGGCAACTTCCGCCTGGAGCTCTGCCGGCGGTGCCACAGCGGAAGCAGGGGCGTCAATCACGATCTGGCGGACACGCGCCCCGACGATCATCACGAGGATGATCAGGATCCCCACGATGTTTGTAACGACGTCGAGGAATGAATCCTGTCCGGCGGAGCGGTCATCGTCGGGAGGGGGGCGTCGCATGGCAATGGATCCAGACGGAAGCGGCTAGGGAGATGGAGGAAGCGAACCTGTGCGATGGACTGGCGGCAGCGGTCGTACACGCTCAGGGCCACCGATCGCACGACGGGTGTCGAGGCCACTGTCGGTAAGCAGGTGCTCGAGATCCGTAAGGCGACTAGCGCCGCCTGCGGTGGCGGTGAGGAGAAGCTCCGGCCGCCAGTACATCCGGTCACCAGCCATGCCCCAACTCCCTACGGTGGCATGCACCTTCTGGACAAGCGGATCAACCGAGTCTGCCGTGCGCTCTCCGATCGGCACGCGAGCCATCACGCGACCAGCGTCGCCGAGGACACGAAACTCATCGCGGGCACACTCCAGCCGGATAGGCCGTGTCAAAGGGATCGGGCGATCATGCGACGCGAGACTAGCCCAGTTGCTGCCACGGCGACCCGCCAGCGACCCCCCGGCATTTCCGCTTTGGCCAAGCGCGGCCGGACCGCCGAGGCTGGCCGACGCCGACTGAGGCATCCCCGGCATGGATTGTCCTGATCCACCACCGCCGGCGGTTCCGGAAGCAGCGGCTGGCTTCATCGAAGCTGCCGCTGGGCCGCCACCGCCTGCACCATCCCCGCCAGCGCCTTGACCACCTGACGTTCCGTTTGCCGCAGTCGTAGGCGACCCACCCGCACGGCCAGGTGCACCGGCTGGGCCCCCAGGTGCACCGTCTGGGCCTGGGGTGCCTTCGGTGCCTCGCCCATCGGCAGAGGTTCCCTTACCACCACCCGCGGGCGCCGCCTGCCCCAAGCCATTTGGCTCGAGGCCATTCGGCTGGCCACCAGAGCCACCATAAAACTTGGACGGCCCGACAAACTTGCCTTCACTCCCAGGCACCCCTCCAGCGTCGGTCCATCGGGTGTCGGCTCCGGCGGTGTTGCCTTTCCCATTGCCGGTCACCGCATCGCCGCGCCCCTGGCCATCACCGCCCGCTCGAAACCCGCGGCCTGGGCCTCCGGAGGCACCAGCATTCTCTTCAGTCCAATCAAACCGCGACTGGTCACCAAGAACGCTCGGCCCCCCAGCAGCCACCACGCCACCGCGGGTCGTCGCAGCCCTGTATTGCACGGCGGGCTTGGTTCGCTTCGGAGGCCTCACCTGGGCGAGCCATTCGAGACGACGCCTCGCCTCCTCGACAGCACGCGTCTCCGCCTCAGCCAGGGCCGGGTCGGCCGGCGGGAACGTGAGCGTCCAATCCTCGTCGATGAACTGGTAGCCAAACTCGCTCCCCCATGATTGGAGGGACTCACGGGCCGCGTAATAGGCCATCACGCCCGACGGTCTCACGAGCAGCAGGGGGTAGGGCTGCAGCGCCGGATCGCCCGATTCACCAGGACGACTGGCGAGATACTCGCGCGCCGCGCGCAAGCTGCTGGCGAGCGGATTGCCTGGACCCGGCGGCCCTTCAAAGTCTGCAGGCCCCAGTCGGATGCCCTCCGGCTGGAGAAAGACGCCATCAATACAGCACTCCAGATAGAGCGGCCTCCGATGCGTGCCCGAATCGCCATCGTAGGGCATGACCGCATAGGCCGGCGGCCGATCCGCGGCTTCGCCCTTGGCCTTCTCGAGAGCTGCCTGGGCATCCACGAGCCGCTGCTCGAGACCGTTGAGCGAGCCCTTGTCGTCTTCTTCGGGCTCGCTCTCGAGCGCCGCAGCCGTGCGTTCGAGCTCATCCAACTCGTCCACCAGAGTACGGGCGTCGGCCTCAATGCCAGCAAGCTGCATGCGAGCCCGCGCAAGATCCTCCATCGTCCGAGACCGCACGCCCTGGAGTTGCTCGATGCGCCATGCCATTTCGTCCCGAGCCAGCTCGAGCTCCTCTCGCACCTTCTGGGCCGCGGCAGCCATTTCAGCGGCCATCGCCTGCGTGTCGGCTTGGTTGGCGGAGCGGCTGAAGACCACGAGCACAACGAGGAGCGCCCCCATCATGCACAAGAGCACGGCAAGGAACGGGAACAGCGAGATCGATGGCCCGACCTGGGGCCGGACGCGGCTCATGCGGCCCTTCCGAGGCGGCGGGTTTCATCCATGTCATCGCGGCCCTTGGCCATCGACCTGGCCGAGAGGAGATGAACCGCAGCGGTGAGTGCGGCAAGTGTTTCCTCAAATCGCCCCGTCGCAGAGAGCGCGGCGAGGTTGGCATCAAGCGTTCGTTCGAGGTCGGCCACGTCACGGGTCGCGGCAACGACCTGACCGAGTAGTTCTGTTTGCTTGCCGAGCGAATCCTGATGTCGCTCGAGGCTCATGACAGCGCCAGCCAGCGACTCCGCAGCAGAGGTCCAGCGCTCCTCACGGCGGCCCGATGCCTCATCGTGTGAGCGCGCGAGCGACTCGGCCCAGCGCCCCAGACTCTCATCCAGGGTGGATGCGAGGGTGACTCGCAATTGCTCGCTTCCCTGGGTGACAAGTTGCCGCACCGCCTCACCAGCCGTCTGCTCGAGCGCCCGCCAGGCCTGCTCCTGCGACTCGAGCAGCCGTGCCGTACCACGGGTAACCGTCTCGCCCAGCCTCGCCACGGCGAAGGCGGCGCCATCACCACCGATTGACTGAAAACGTCCCGCCAGGCTTGACCAGGCCACCGCGTCAACAGCCGCCAGAAGCTGCTGCTCATAGCGGTCGAGGAGGAACTGAAGAAACATGAGCACCATCGACAGCGCCAACGCCGTGGCGGTCGTGTCGAACGCGGTGCCAAGGCCCGCTACGACACCCGAAATGTTCTCGAGTTGGGTGGGCGAGAGGCTCGCGATCGCCTCGGTGATGCCGATCACCGTGCCAAGGAAGCCCATGATCGGGATCGCCCAGATGATGAACCGTACGAGTCCATAGCCAGCGGACGCCCGGTTGGCATCCAGGTCGGAAAGATACTTCAGGTGGTTCTCAAGGTCGTCGGCGGAGCCCGTTCGCACGACAAGGTCGAGGCCTTCGCGAAGCCGACGCGGCAGATAGCCTTCGCCAGCCGGGACTTGGGCGATGAGGGTTGCGGCGGCTGTGGGGTCTTCGCCTCCTTCGGGAACTGGACCGAGCAGTTCGGCGCCGTCGATCCCCAGGCGTTGCGACACGACATCCAGGCACCGGAGGCCAAGGGCGGCGACGCCGACGAAGAACAGCACCATCTCGACATATTCGACCCAGTGGCCGGCGAGATAGCGGATGACAAGCTGATCACGGATGACACCACCGTGAATGAGCGCGAAGAACAGGAAGGAGAGGGCGCCGCCCCAGAGCAGCGGCGACCGCAGCAGTGCCGCGGAGAGAGAGTTGAGCTTCGACACCGTCGGAGACCTCCTCGATGAATGGACACGAAAGCCGAACCGCAGCCGCAGACCGGCCTCTCGTCTCAATCGGTAGGCTTTGCCCGATCGATTGAACAGAAACATTCGGCACGGTGAAACGGCGGTCCCAAACCAACTGAGCCGGGAACTTAGGGGGGAAGGGGGGGCAGGCGTGAGCCTAGCCGGGCTTGTGAACCGCCCGGACTACCCTCTAGCCTCCTGACCGCGCACCGTGGAGGCTCTTGATGGCATCAGTACTGTGGAGGCGGTTCATCCGGACCGCGTGTGGCCGTTCAGCCTGGGCCGCAGCCATGGTTGGCGGGGTGAGCCTCGTCTTCTGGCAGGGCTGGGGCCTGGCGTCCCAACGACCCGCGACGACCGACGGCGGCCCCCTTTGGATTGCTGAAAGCCGCATGGATGATGGTCGCCGACTCCTCGTGGTCGTCGATCAGGCCACCCGTCATGCCGCCGTCTACCACCTCGATGGTGCGACCGGATCACTCACGCTCCGAAGCACACGCGACATCACCTGGGACCTCATGGTCGGCGATTTCAACGCCCAGGAGCCAAAGCCCGCGGCCCTCAAAAAAATGCTCCAGACCCCGGCCGGCGACCATCTGCCGTAAATCCCTGCCGCAGCGAGTGGGGCTGTACCGAACATGCCGGACACGCCGGGCGTGGTGGTTCCAGATAGAATGATGTGACCGAAGGGCCGATGCTCTGCCAGGGGCGGCTTCCTAGGCATTTGATGCCCGCGCGGCCTCGCACAGGTGCCGTTCGTTATGGCCGGAAAATTTCTTTCACTCGAAGACACCGCCCGGAGGCTCGGGAAGACTGTCGAGGAGGTGAACCGCCTCGTCGACCGCAAAGAACTCTTTCCGATGCGTGGTGGTGGCACGATCAAGTTCAAGCTCGAGGATATCGAGCGTGTTGCCAACGAGGGTGGTGCCGCTTCGTCGCAGGTCAATGACGACCTGTCCCTTGATCTGGATATGTCGGCCCCTGGCCTCAGCGGCAGCCGGTCATCGCCTGGAAGCGGCAGCCTTCTGGAAGACGATGACGAGGACGAGTCTATCTTCTCGGATAGTGGCAGCGCGGCGCCGGACCAGACGATGATCCGTGGCGGTGGTGGCGCGCCGGGGGCATTCGACGTTGATGAACTTGGCCTCGACTCGCTCATCAGTCACTCGTCGCCCGAGCTACCCGAGGATGGCGGGACGAATCCTCCCTCGAGCCATGACACGTCAGGCACGCTCGACATTGACCTGGGTGACGTGGAAGGATCTTTGATCGGCGGGTCACTGCCGGGCGTATCCGGAATCGGCGGTGGAATTTCAGGCGCGATCGACAGCGGACTTTCCCTCGAGGATGACTATGCGGCGTCGGGCATTGATCTTGCCCAGCCGGGCGTCGGGGGAGACCCGGGGGCCACGGGAGTTGGCCTCATGAGTGCGTCCCTGGCTGGAGACGCATTCGATCTTGGCGCCGACCTCGCGGATGAAGAGAGCGCATCGGTTGTCATCGCCACTGAAGAGACAGGTGACTCGAGTTTCTTTGACGCAGCCGCAGACGACTCGGCGTCGGTGTCATTCGATGGGTCGGGCGAGTCGGTCGATTTCGCCGGTGCTGCCGGCATCGCTTTTGAGGGGATGGATGTTGTCCCTGCGTCGCCGCCACTCAGCGTCTGGCAGGTCGTCGGGCTGATCTGCTGCGTCCTCTCGATGACCCTGATCGGACTGGTGGTGTTCGATGTCCTCCAGACCGTCCGAGCGCCCCAGGGCAGCCTCGTCACAGCCCCTGTTCTGAACGCCCTGACGAAGGCCTTCGGGTGGTAATCAAGGCGTTGGATTCGAGCGGGCTATAATCCGAGTGGTATGTACCAGCCGCTCGTCTACCCGCCCCCGAAAGCTTTGACGCGTCCGCGTCCAACCGCGTTTGGCGACCGCACGTTTCTCGCGTGTGCCGCCTGGTCGCTGGTCACGGCTTGCGTGGCGGGGTGCAGCGATGCCGCAGCCGTACGGCCCGGCGACATCCGGACGTACACAGCCCCGGCGCCAGCGAAGCCACTCGTGCAGCGGCCTGCTCGTCCGGCGGCACCCGCCCGTGTCGGGCTCGAACTGTCGTATGACCCACCACCCGGCTGGACCGACCGCGGCGCCTCTGGGATGCGGCTGGCCACGCTCGTGATCGATGGTCCGGGCGGGCAGCACGAGGTTACCGTCATCCCAGCGTCCGGTACGCTCGAGGCGAATGTCGCCCGCTGGCTTGGACAACTTGATGCGGAGGCCACACCCGAGTCACTTGCCAAGCAAACGGCTGACGTTGTGGCGGCTGCGGAAAAGGTCTCGGTCGGCACCATCGAGGCCAGCGTCGTCTCGCTCATGAAGGCAGAGGCGAGCGACGACGACGAAGTCATCCTCGGCGCTATGATCCCGATCGATGAATCGGCGTCGCTCTTCGTGAAACTCAAGGGGCCCGCGGTGATCGCCCGCCAGGAGCGAGAAGCCTTCGCGACGTTCGTATCGAGTATCCGCTGGAAGTAGGCCCCGCAGGAGCATTGTCCATGAGCATGGAAACCCTTCCGCTGGCGCACAATCCATTCAGCACGGCTGTTCCGGCCGGGTCGCCCCATGTCGTCCTGCCGCATGCCGCGACATCGACGGCCTGGGGCCTCCTGCGAGCTGCGGGATCGCTCAAGATCACCGTCGTCATGTTTCTCGCGGCGGTATTTCTGCTGTTCGTGGGCACCCTGGCACAGGACGAAAAGAATCTTCCCGAAGTGAAGTCGGAATATTTCAACTCGTGGATCGCGTGGATACCGTTCTCGGACTTCTTCCCAGTCACCGTCTTCGGACCATCCACCATCGAAGGCGGCTTCCCATTTTTAGGCGGAGCCACGATTGGGATGGTCATGCTCTTCAACCTCGTGGCAGCCAAGGTGACGCGCTTTCAGGTGGCGGCCACGGGGCAACGGCTCGTGTGGGGGAGCGTCCTATCGCTGGTGGGCGGCCTCGTCACGCTCGGTGCCATCCTCACCGGCCACCGCACGGACGGGCTCCAGGGCAAGCCACCGTTCGACTATGCCATCGTCTGGGGTCTGGTGCAGACAGCGGGCGTGGTCGTTGCGGCAGGCCTGGCCACAGCGGCGTTTCTTGGCCGCACGCGGCTGGCTCGACGCGTGGCGGGAACGGCGGCAGTTGTCGTAGCGATGGTGGCCTGGCTTGCGATCTTCGGCGGGCCCAGTTGGCGAATGAATGAGCCAGGGCTGCGCATCATGTGGCAGCTCATTCAGTCGAGCGTGGCGTCACTCGTCCTCTTGGCCGGGCTGGTGATGGTATTCGGCCACCGCGGTGGCAACGTCCTCATTCACGTGGCGGTCGGCCTCCTTATGGTCGGCCAATTCGCTTTTGGCGACCGGCAGATTGAGGAGCGGATGACGATCATCGAGGGCCAATCGACGACCATGGCGTTTCGGACTGATGAGATCGAGTTGGCCGTGATCGACCAAGGCAGCACCGATGAGCGTATCACCGCCATTTCCGAGCGGCTCCTGAGGGCCCGGACCGGTGGAAAGCCGATTGAGGCCGAGGGACTGCCATTCGGTATCCGTGTCCTCGAGTACTTCCCCAATTCCGAAGTGGTGCGGGTTGGTCCGGTTGCTGCCAACCCTGCAACAACGGGGCTCGGAACGCGGTGGCTCGCCTCTGCTCGACCTACGGTTGGTGGCGCCTCGTCAGCGACCAATATCGCATCGGCATACATCCAGGTGATCGAACGCGAAAGCGGCCGTGAACTCGGCACGCACCTGGTCACCCAGTTTCTCAATGACCAGGAGCAACTCTTCATCGGGGGAGGGGCAGATGAGTGCGATACCGTCACAGCAGACGGACGTGACTGGCGATTCGGCCTGAGGTTTCGACGGGAGTACAAGCCCTACTCCGTGACGCTCGATGATGTCCGGCGAATCAACTACTCCGCCAGCGCCACGCCACGCGACTACTCCTCCTACGTCACATTCACCGACCTCGCCACCGGCCACGAGCAACCGGACCAACGAATCTGGATGAACAATCCAGTTCGCTACCGGGGTGAAACATTCTTCCAAAGCACGTACACGCCGATCGATCTCGGCGGGGGCGAAGTGACGGAAATGACGGGGCTCCAGGTAGTCGAAAACGCCGGATGGCTCGTGCCCTACGTGGCATGCGTGCTGGCGTTTTGGGGAATGCTCGTGCATTTTGGAAGCACGTTCCTTCGATTTGCCGACCGCCGTGAGCGAGCGGATTCCGCCGGGCCGGAGCGAGACAGCCGGCATCTTCGTGGGAAGGCGATCAACGCAACCGCTCACAGGGTCCGGGCCGAGCCGCTCGGACTTTTCACACCCACGGTCGCCCTCACGATCGTGGCGATCCTCGCGCTCGTGGCGGCGATGCCGCGGTCACCCAAAGCCGGGTTGGCCGACTTTGCCGCCGCTGGCCGGCTCCCGGTCATGCATGAGGGGCGGATCAAGCCACTCGATACGGTGGCCCGCAACATCGTGCAACTCCTCAGCAACAAGACAAGCGTGACGATTCCCAAGGAGAAGGGCGGCGGCGGTCCGACGGGGAGAATCTCGGCGACCCAGTGGCTCCTGGCGGTGATGGCAGGGAGTGAGTGGGCCTCCCAGGCGCCCGTCTTTCGCATCGACGCCAAGGAGGTGGTCGATTTCTTCGACCTCGAACGTCGCTCAGGGCACCGGTATGCCTACACAGACCTCGAACCCAAACGAGAGGCATTTCGTCAGCAGATCGAATCCCTGCACAAGCTCCCGGATGATGAGCAGACGTTTCTGAAGCGCAAGTTTGGTGAGCTCGAGCAAAAGCTCAGCGCGTACGACCTCATCCGCTACGCCTACGACGCGCCGGTCATGCCAGTCCCTCCGGGAGACGACGCCAAATCCAGGGAGGCTTTTCTGGCCCAGGTCATGCACCTGATGCAGGGATCGCGGCTTATCGACCAAAACCACCCCCCGGCTGTGATCCCTCCGGTGGCGCGCAGCACAGAGGATCCCGCAAACGCCGACGCGGTTGGGCGCTGGCAGGCGCTTCATCCGGCCCTCGTAAACGCTCTGGTCACCAAGTTGCTTGCCGGTCGCCCTGGACAGCAGCCATTTCAACCCAATCCCGCACTCGTGCCGTTTGCCAAAGTGCTCGAAACAGTTGACGGCGACGGGCGTGTGTTCAATGGAGCTCTTGCCGACTATTGGAAGGCGGCCGGGAGTCTCGATGAGTTTTGCGCCGTGACGACGAAGGCTGCAGCAGAGGCTTGGTTCAACGCATTCAATCCCACCGATCTGGCCAGGTGGCTCTACGTCGCGATCGCCGTCGTATGCTGCTCGGGCTTTCTCGTTCAACGTGGTGAGGTGAGACAATTGAGCTGGTGGCTTTTGGCTGGCACGTTTCTCCTCCACACCTTCGCGCTCGGCATGCGAATTTGGCTCACCGGTCGCCCGCCGGTGGTCAACCTCTACTCTTCGGCGGTCTTCATCGGCTGGGCCTGCGTGGTTGCTGGGCTTGTTCTGGAGCGGCTGCACCACATGGGGATCGGCAATCTCCTGGCGGCGATCGCGGGGGGGCTGACACTCATGGTGGCCTATGGCCTCGATTCCGGCGACACGATGCATGTCCTCCAGGCTGTGCTCGACACGCAGTTCTGGCTCACGACCCACGTGATAACCGTTACGCTCGGGTACGGTGCGACGTTCCTTGCGGGCATGATTGGCACGTTCAGTGTTGTTCACACACTCTGGACACGCTGGAACGACACGGCGACCAGCCCAGAAGCCCGCCAGGTCCAAGACCACCTTTACCGCATGACCTATGGCGTCGTCTGCTTTGCGCTTTTTTTCAGCTTCATCGGCACCGTGCTCGGTGGCCTCTGGGCGGATGATAGCTGGGGCCGCTTCTGGGGCTGGGATCCGAAGGAAAACGGTGCACTGATGATCGTGCTCTGGAACGCGGCGGTCCTCCATGCCCGATGGGATCGGTGGATTGGACCGCGGGGCTTCGCAGCGTTCACGATCGGGGGGAATATCATCACCGCCTGGAGCTGGTTCGGCACCAATCAGCTTGGAATCGGCCTCCACAGCTACGGCTTCACCAGTGGCGTCCTCATGCTCCTCGGGGGGTATGTCGCCAGCCAACTCGTTCTTCTGACGGTCGCCATCGTGCTGACGAAACCGGTTTCGACATCCACGGCCTGATCATCGGACAGACGCACTGGCCACCAGCGTCCCCCCACGAACTGCTCCGCTTTCACCTGATCCGCCGTCAGCATGACCGCGATCGCTCCCTCGTTGGCGGTATGCAGCACCGCCTCAGGGGACACATCCGCTGCGTCCGCATACGCTGCTTGCACCTCTGGCCAGCCCCGCCCATTCCGGCCGCTCACGAGAACGTACTCCGGGGATGTCGCCACGGCGATGTCGGCCGGGAGGCTCGTGCGGCTCCCGTGATGCGGCGCCACGAGCACGTCACATTCACCCGGTATGGCTGCAGCAAATCGCTTCAGTGGTTGCCCTTCGAGGTCCCCAGTCAGGAGCACTCGTCGGCCGGCCGCTTCGAGTGAAAGAACGATACTCGTCTCGTTGTTCGAGACCGTCGCATCGGCGGTGGCCCCATGAGGGTGGAGCACGCGACCGCGACACAACGGGTCAATCGCAAACGAATCGCCGGCGCGCACCGTCCGGACGGGCACTTCGTAGACTTTTGCCGCATCGAGAAGATCGCTGACCGAGATCGATCGGCATGCAAGAAGTGGCTCAGGCACGAGGATCTCGCCCACGCCAAACCGCGAGAGCAGTGCCGGCACAGCATTGAAGTGATCGGCGTCGGCGTGCGAAATGACGAGCGTGTCGATCCATGTGATTCGCTCACTCCAAAGCACCGCCTCGAGTGACCGTCTGGCCGCGGCCGGCGCCCCCAGCCGCCCCGCGTCGTAGACGAGGCATCGACCAGTGGGCGAGGTCACCACGATCCCGCAGCCATGCCCCACGGCTGCCATGACGACCCTGAGCCCAGGCGCACCCGCCCGCGGGGTTGCCACGTCCGCCGCGAGGCCCACAAGCGACCAGACCAACGCGAGCGTGCCCCATGTCATCGCACGGCGAATGAGATCGGCTCGCAACACGAGAAGGGCGGCAATTAGAAGGGCGTACCAGCCGACCACCCACCACGCCTGTGGCCCGGCGACCCATGCGTGGCCGCCCGGCAGGGCTGCTCCCCATGACACGAGCCGCTCGATGACCGCGAGCGACAGGTCGCAGCCTGCTCCGAAAACCGAGGCGAGTGGCCCCGGTAGCGCCGCGGTCATAAGGCAGAGGAAGCCGCATGCCATCGCCACGGGCACCACCGCAGCCACGAGGACGTTGACGACAAGGCCGACGAAGCTCACGACATGGAAACGATGAGCCACCAGGGGCGTTGTCGCAAGCCACACCGCCGCTGATGCGATGGTGGCATCGACGATCCATTCACCTCCCTTCCGAAGCGATTTCTCCCGCCACGATCGGCTCCGCTCGATGAGTCGATTGATCGGGTCGGTCTCTCTCGGTCGTCGAAGCACGCTCGCGACGCCGGCGAGGATGGCCGTGGAGAGAAAGGAAAGCTGCGCCCCCACGCCAAAAACCTCCGACGGTCGCCAGAGGCAGACAACGATCGAGGCGATCGCCAGTGAGTTGATGGTCGCTGGTCGACGCCCAACTGCCACAGCGGCGCAGCCGATCCAGACGATGATCGTGGCCCGCACCACTGGTGTGCCGGCACCGACGAGGAGCATGTAAATTCCTGTCACAATCGCCACGGCAACTCCGGCCCACGGCCGCGACACTCCAATCCCACGAAACACGACGAAGAGCCCAATGGCGAGGAGGCTCACATGAAGGCCAGAGATGGCAAGCACATGGATTGTGCCGGTCACGACAAACTCGTCGGCCATATCACGTGACAGCCCACCCCGCTGCCCGAGAAGAAGGGCCGCGGCGAGGCCTGAACGCTGCGGAGCGATCCGTGTCTCGAGCACAGACGCGGCCCTCGCGCGAAGGCGGTCGATGGCCGCCATCGGTGCCCACCACGCGGGCCGCGATGTCACTCGAACGTGCTCCCAGCCGCTGACTCTGACAATCGACATCTGCCGTGATTCACGAGCTCGCCTGGCGGCGTCTGACTCCCCGGGATTGAGCGGTGACGACGGCCGCACACCACGGCCGAGGACGGCCACGCCCGTCCCCGCCAGCAGATTGACTGGCGCGGCTGCTACCACCACACTGGCTCGCCCAGCCGCCGGCTGCCAGCGGCTCCCCCACCGCACGGCAGTGACCCGGATGACGCACCCACTCGCGGGCCCCACGGCGGCCGCCCTCCGCTCGTCTCCGGCCGGCGGTGGCACCAGCTGGGGCGACTCCAACACAATGCCCCGAATGGCCACGGGTCGGGGAGTATCGCCCAACTGCCACGCGATGTCGTTCACGGAAAAGTGATCAGTTCGAGCCACTGACCAGGACCCCGTGGCAAACGTCACCGCACCAAGGATCGCCACACCAGCGGCCGCAGGCCGCCCCCAGCGGGCCAGTCCGGCCCATGCCAGGAGGGCCGCGCAGGCTCCCACCCACCCCCAAATGAAGCCCTGACTGCCGAGCGTTGATCCCGCCACGCACCCCGCCATGACGGCTACCGCAACCGTCACGAGAGGTCGCCCCGGAAGTGGCTCCTGCCGGAGGAACGGCTGGAGGAGTGCACAGATCTGCCTGATTGAGTGATTCACGAGAACGGACCTCCAGATGGGCGGCAGTCTCGTGCCGCTACCCTTAAAGCGAGCGCGGCCCCCCGCACCGGCCACGAGTCCAAAAAAATTTTTGTGACCAGCCCGTGAACGGACAGGCACCGGGAGGGAAACTGAGGTGTTTCAGGCCCGCCGGGCCTGAAACAGCCGTGGCAGACCCGCCATGTCGGCAATCACCACGCCGGGCTCGAGGTCCGGGGTGGCTGCGAAGATGCCCTCGACCTCGTGGGCCACGAGGGGCCCTGCCTCCACGATGAGCCAGCCTCCCGGAGCGAGCCGTGATCTCGCCTCGGCCGCAAGCCGCTCGATGAGCTCGACGCCCCGCGGCCCGGCCACGAGCGCCCCCCGGGGCTCATGGTCCCGCACGTCCGGGTGGAGCGCCGCAAACTCAGCTTCCCGCACATACGGAGGATTGCTGACGATGACGTCCCACGGTCCAGCGAGAGCCGCATCGCCGAGGAGATCGGCCTGGACGAACGTGATTCGGTCCGCCACCCCATGCCGCTCGGCATTGCGACGCGCCACGTCGAGGGCCGAAGCCGCCGCGTCACTGGCCACGATCGTGGCTCGCGGCAAGTGCTTGGCGAGCGTGACCGCGATGGCGCCGCTTCCGGTTCCCACGTCGACCACCCGGGCCGCTGATGCATTCCGGCACAGGTCCAGCACACGGCTGACGAGGGCCTCCGTCTCCGGGCGGGGAATAAGCACCGCCGGAGTCACGACGAAGTCAAGCGAAAAGAACTCGCGGCTGCCCACGAGATACGCCACTGGCTCACCAGCACCGCGGCGCCGAACAAGGTCGCGAAATCGACTCCGCGTTTCGTCCGTCACGACTTCGTCGAAGGCGGTGTAGAGCATGATTCGCTGGCATCCCCTGACATGCGCCAGAAGTACCTCGGCTTCCAGCCGTGGCGATTCGCTGCCTTTTGTGCCGAGCCATTCAGTGGTCCACGCCAAGAGCCTGCCAACGGTCCATGCGTCGTCGCTCATGCCGTCCCCGCCGACTTGGGAGTCGCGGCCATATCTCGCTTGCGGACCTCGCGGGCACACCGTTCGATGGCATCGATCACGAGGCCGAGGCGGCCACCCATCACTTGGTCAAGGGTGAAACTCTCGTTGATCCTGTGGTCGGTCACACGGTTTTGCGGGAAGTTGTAGGTGCGAATCCGCTGGCTGCGGTCGCCCGAGCCGACGAGCCCCTTTCGCTCGCTGGACCGCTTCTCATGCTCGATCTGCCGCTCATGCTCGTAGAGCCGCGTCTTGAGGACGCGGAGGGCTTTGGCAAGGTTCTTGTGCTGGCTCTTTTCGTCTTGGCACTGCACGACGATGCCCGTGGCGTGGTGTGTGAGCCGGACGGCGGAGGCCGTCTTGTTGACGTGCTGACCACCGGGGCCGCTGGCACAGAAGAGGTCCTTGCGGTAGTCATCCGGCGACAGCGACACCTCGATATCCTCGGGCTCAGGCAGGACCGCGACGGTGGCCGCGGAGGTGTGAATCCGCCCTTTGGTTTCGGTATCGGGCACACGTTGAACTCGGTGGCCTCCGCTCTCGTGGCGAAGCGTTCGATAGACGGCGTCGCCCGAGACACCAAGCACCAAATCCTTGAATCCACCGAGCTCCGTTGGGCTGGCATCGAGCACCTCGAAATCCCAGCCCCGCTCGGTGCCGTAGCGGCGGTACATTTCAAAGAGGTCGCGGGCGAACAGTGCCGCCTCGTCGCCGCCAGTACCTGCCCTGATCTCGACGATGCAGCGCGCACGGTCGGCATCATCGTCGTCCGAACACATGTCGCTGAGCGCGTCCCACTCGGTCTCACGGCGGGCTTCAAGGTCCGGCAACTCCGCTGCTGCGAGGGCCCGCAGTTCACGATCCTCCCCGCGACCCAGTTCCTCGAGGTCCGCAATCTGGCTTTCGATGGCGACGAACTCGCGATACTTGAGAGCCAGCCGGGCGAGTGAGCCATGCTCTCGCGCCGCGGCCGCCAGCCGCGGCCCGTCGGCCAGCACGACGGGATCAATCATGGCTCGCTCAAGCTCTTCAAACCGGGCGAGCTTCGATTCCAACAGGTCGCGCATGGATCACCGCGGGTACCGCGGCTCCGGCCAAGGCGGCGTCAGGACGCCGGCGCCTCGACGGCGACCTTCTTCTTCGTGAGGCTGGCGTAGCCTGCCACGGCAAACTTGTTCTTAAACTTCTCGATCCGCCCCGCCGTATCGACGAACTTCAATTTGCCTGTGAAGAAGGGGTGGCAGACGTTGCAGATGTCGACCTTGATCTCTGGCACCGTGCTCCGCGTGGCAAACGTGTTGCCGCAGCCGCAGCGGACGACGGTGTGGATGTAGTCGGGATGAATGCCGTCTTTCATGGTTCGCAGTGCCGAAGGCGAGGGGTAGGGCGGACGGCCAAGGGGCCGCCTCGCGAGCCCCGAAGTGTACTGGCTTTGGGTGCAGGCGGCAATCGCTCCACTATGGCCGCTTCTCGGCCGCGTCCCCAGGGTTTTCTGGCACCTCGGGGCGGCCTGCCTCGAGCCGTTCAGCGAGGAGCCGGCTACCGAACCGCTGTGGTGAGCCGTCGTCGCGGAGCACGCCAGCTGCCTCCGTCAGTCGGCCAAGGCCAATGAGGGCCGCCGCCAGGTTGATCCGGGCTGCATCGGTCCACCGGCTGTCAGGTGACGAGTCGAGCGTCATCCGATCGAGATAGTCCACAGCGGCGGCAAACTGCCCCTCGGCAAGCATCACGAGCCCCAGCCAGTAGGTAGCGTCTTCCTTCACGCGGACAAGCCCTTGCATGACCGCCGCGGCCTGAGGTTCAGGGAGGGACCGTACGCCATCGGCCATCACCCGTCGCGACGGGCGGGCGGCCATGTAGGCAGCCTTGGCCCCATTCGGTCCATCGAGATCTCCACGGAATTCCCGCACTCGGCCGGCGAACAGGGGTCGGAAGGTTGCGCCATCATGCCCACTGCTGCCGGGGAGCGGTAACTCCAAAGGACCAATCTCGTCGCCCAGCGATCGTGCTGCGGACTGGCGGCGGGCAATTGTCTCCCACGGAAAGGTCCACAGCCCACGGCGTGCGGCATCGCCAGCCGGAACCGCGGCCGCAGCGCGGTTGGCAACCGCAGATGCATCGACGGAGACACGAATGCCTTGCTGTGGTGCGAGCTCTTGGTCGAGCCTGGCCATCCGCGGCGAAAGGGTCCATGGATCGGCAACCACAAGGACGCCCAGCCCCTTCACGTCTGACGCTGTGACCGGATATGGACGCTTCGCGACGGTGAGCGCAGCGAGGATCGAGGGGTCGTCTGCTGCCTGTCTTGCCGTGGCCACACCGACGCCACCGGGCCCCGGCACCGGCATGCCATAGGTCGGCTCAAAGAGATAGGCCTCGCCCCCGCTCACCAGTGCCGGGAGCCATGGCCGAGGCGGTCCGCCGCCCGTGCCTGGCATCGCGAGGATGACACCATCCAGGCCAGCCTGCCGGAGCAACTCGACGAAGACCCATGCCCGCTGCGGACCGCTGGCCCGCCCCGCCAGCATGATTTCGCCAGGCAGAAACCACCTGCTCCCAGGCGATGATTCGGTGGGCACCATCGGCGGATCGGCCACGGGCGCCAAGGCGCGCACCGTCCAACGAAAGAGGTTTTCGGCCACAGCCAAGTCGTCGACGGCATCTCCCTTCGCCGTGCGGGCCACCGAGGCCAGCCAGCAGCGGTCCCTGATCGCGACAACGTCTCCACTGGCATCAAACGTCGTTCGGCTGAGGATGCTGTCGCACGCCTTCCGCACGTCGGCTGGCAGCGATGTGAGAAGCGGGTCAGGCTCCCTCACCGTCAAGCTGCGTGCCGCGTGGCTCCACTGCACGATCCGATCAAACACCTGCTCGCTGCCCCGAGCCTCGTCGTAGCGATCGAGCGCGTTCAGGATGGACACGGCTCCAGCCAGGAGTTGGGCACGCATCTCTCGGCTGTCGTCGGCAGAGACTGCCGGACGCCCAATCTGCTGCCGCGGCTGGTGCGGCTGCGCCGGTCGCCCACATCCCGCGCCAGCGGCTACGAGGATTCCAACCCAAGTCGCTGGCCAACTGGCCCTCGCAGTCACGGGAGCCCTCGCATCTGACTCGAAGTTCCGGCCTCCCCACGGGATGCGTCCGCGGCCAGCCGCGCCTCATGGATCATGAGCACCCGTTCGAGAACACCACCAAACTTGGCGAGCGGCACCATATTGGGCCCGTCGCTCGGGCTCGAGTCGGGGTCGGGATGGGTTTCGAAAAACACGCCGTCGATGCCCACCGCAGCCGCCGCCATCGCCAGCGGTTCCACGAGCCCGCGGTCGCCACCGGTAGCTTCGCCGAGGCTGGCGGGGCGCTGCACCGAATGGGTGGCATCGAAGATCACCGGCACGCCAAGCGAACGCATCACCGGCAGCCCAGAAAAATCGTTGACGAGCTTTCCGTACCCAAAAAATGTGCCGCGCTCGCAGAGCAGAATGTCGCTACAGTTCCCGGCCAGGAGTTTGGCAACCGCATGCCGCATGTCGCTGGGCGCGACGAACTGTCCCTTCTTGACATTGACCGCCCGGCCGGTGGCCGCTGCCGCGAGGAGGATGTCGGTCTGTCGGCACAGAAACGCGGGAATCTGAAGCAGGTCGCACACCTGACCTGCGGCCGTTGCCTGCTCGGGGAGGTGGACATCGGTTGTCACCGGGAGCCCTGTGGCCCGGCGGACACGGTCCAAGACAGCGAGCCCCTCGTCGACACCAGGGCCTCGGTAGGCCTGACCACTCGTGCGATTGGCCTTATCGAATGACGCTTTGAACACCACTTGGATCGGGAGTCGGGCGGCGAGCGCGGCTAGGTGGTCCGCGATCGCAAGGCAGAGGTCCTCTCGCTCGATCACGCAGGGGCCAGCAATAACGAGCAGCGGTTCGCCCGGACCACAGCGGTAGGGCCCCACCAATGCGGGTAGACGTGGATTCACTCGCGTCGCTCCAGAACTGCAACAACCAAAAAATCGAATGCGGTCATGCCGTGCTGGCCCGCCTCCACCGCATCGATCTCGAAATGATACCGGTCTCGCAGAAGTTCGTTCAGGCACTGGGGCACCGCCGCAAAACGCTACACAGCGCCCCAAAATGCAGCGCGGCCCAGAGCACGCAGGGAGCATGTCTCACCCTGCGACACGCATGCAAGGGTTGAAAAGTCTAGGCAAACAGCGGCCGTGGCGCTGGATTTCGGGTGGTGTCGCCAGCCGGTGGGCCAGCGGATTGTGAATTATCGGCCGTTGGCACACCGGTTGCATGTTCAATGTTTGTCCGAGTCTTTCCGGTCTCGGACAAACCTTCGTTTTCTGTAGAGAAGGCGGGGTCTTCGACCTCATTGTGGGGCGTGCGGTCGCCTTGCCCCTGACCCGCACTCCCTTTGGCAGGGCGCTCCTGCCGGGTCGGAGGCCCCGCTTTCCTCACTGCGGGCCCGATGGCTTGCGCTGCCCATCTGCACGGCCCGATTCCCGCGAAAGTCGGCCACTTCTGGCAGCGACTTGACTGTGCCCCGGGTTCTGCGCTAGTTTTGTGGGTTGGCGATCATGGTGTTCGG
The DNA here is from genome assembly GCA_031403195.1 of Planctomycetota bacterium. Lineage (GTDB taxonomy): Bacteria > Planctomycetota > Planctomycetia > Pirellulales > UBA1268 > QWPN01. The sequence continues at coordinate 70,363 of JANNSZ010000099.1, forward strand.
TACGCAGCCCGGGGCCTTTCCCGATCTTCGATCCGACTGCTCGCAACGCCAGCGTAGCTTCAATTGGCAGAGCACCGCATTCGTAATGCGGGGGTTGCGGGTTCGACTCCCGCCGCTGGCTCTGGTTCCGCTCCGGCTCGTTTTGAATTGCATTTTGTTTCCTCGACTGGCACCTTCCCGAATTCTGGAGACCCACGCCCGATGGCAGCCACCGCTACCCTCGACATCCGCGACCTGATTACAGGCAACGGCCCGTTCGGCCCGGCTGAAGTGGCGGGAATCGTGGAGGCTCTTGGTGAAGACCAGGCAGCGCACCGCGACCTCCGGGCGGCTGTGCGTGAGCTCGAGGGCATCTCAGATCGCAGCCCTGCGGCATCGGTACGATTGGGGGTTTGCCAGCGACTCCTCGGCCGAGCCAAGGATGCCATCGAGACGCTCAAGAATGCCGATGGTGGGGCACTCTCGCTCTTCCACCAGGGCCTTGCCCACGCGGGCAGCGAACTGCATGAGAGGGCCTGTGAGCTCTTCGAGGCAGCGCGAAAGGCTGGCTATGACTCGGCCACGTGTATCGCGGCTAAGGCTGAAACGCTTCGCAAGCTTGGCCGGCATGCCGAGGCCCGCCAGGCCCTCGATTCCGTTGGGGCAGCCGACGCTGGTTCTGCTGATGTTTGTGTCACGCGGGCGGCAATCCTCGCCGACGAGGGGGCGTCACCGGAGGCCATCTCGGAGGCCCTCGAGCAGGCGCTTGCAGCCGATCCTGGGCATTCCCAGGCCCTGTTTCTGATGGGGGTTCTTCAAGACCGCTTCGGCAATGACAGCGAGGCAATCGACTGCTACGAGCGATCGCTCAAACGGTATCCGCCATCCGTAGGAAGCCTTGTGAACCTCGGGCTTCTCTATGAAGACAGGGATGAGTTCGTGAAGGCCCAGCGGTGCTACAAGCGCGTGCTTGACGCCATTCCCGATCACCCACGAGCCCGGCTCTTTCTCAAAGACTCCTCTGCCGGGGGTGATCACAAGCAAGACGAGCAACTCCTCCGGAGCCGGGATCGCCTCGATCAGGTGCTGTCCCTTCCGGTCACGGACTTTGAACTCTCGGTGCGAAGTCGAAATTGCCTGCAAAAGATGGGCGTCATGACGCTCGGAGACCTTGCCCGCACCACCGAAGAAGAGATTCTCGCCAGCAAGAACTTCGGCGAGACGAGTCTCGTGGAGATCAGGGAAATGCTGGCCAGCAAGGGCCTGTCGCTGGGGCAACTCGCGGCCCCCACGGCCACCGCTGCGGCTGAACCAGAGCTCAGCACAGACGAGCCGTCGGCGGATGATCAGGAGATGCTTGGCATGTCGATCGGCGAGCTCAACCTCTCGGTGCGAGCACGCAAATGCACGACGAAGCTCGGAATCAACACGATTGGTGAATTGGTTCGCCGCACGGCGGAAGACCTGCTCGAGTGCAAGAATTTCGGCGTCACGAGCCTCAACGAGGTGCGCGAAAAACTGACGGAGCGTGGGCTGAAGCTCCGCGGGGAGTAACCGACCCTGCCTCAAATGACCGTGAAAATGCCCCTCGCGGAGGCGGAATTCCAAACAGTCTAGGAGGGCTGCTGGACGAGGTAACTCTGAACGTAAGTCTTCTGTCTACATAGACTTACGGCTTACATTTGCTGGCACGGCATTTGCTTGTCGCCCCATGTCTGGGTACTCTCTCAAGAAGTTCTTTTCCGGCTGGAGCAGGGGTGCTCCGCCAAGGTTTTGGTCCGTGGAGCGCCCGCATGACGACTGCCAGCCTCAGGGAGAAGCCGGTTCGTGACCTCGCCCGCCTGGCGAAGCAGGAGGGTGTGCAGGGCTGGCACGCGATGCGAAAGGATCAGCTGATCCAAGCGCTCGTGCGGAAGGCTAAGTCTCGACTCGGCAAACAACCCCCGGCGGTGCGGGGCACCCGGGAGGCCGCGAGGCATGTACCCGCCGGCGGGCAACGGGACCCGGAAGTGGCTCGGCGGATCGCCGATGTTCGCGACCGGCTGGCTCGGGCGAAGAATCTTGCCACGCGGACGGAAGGGCGGGCGGGCCGCTCGTCACCGCGGGATCGCATGGTGCTCATGGTCCGCGGGCCACACTGGATGCACGCTTACTGGGATCTTACGCCCAAGAGCATCAGCCGAGCCCAGGCCGCACTCGGCCAGGAATGGCATGCCGCGAAGCCGGTGCTGCGGCTCCTCCAGATGGAGTCAGAGGTGCAAGGCTCACCGTCCGAGCGCGTGGTCCGAGAGATCGCTGTGCACGGCGGGGTCAAGAACTGGTACATCGATATCCGCGAGCCGCTCCGCTGCCGAGCCGAGATCGGGTACGTGGTGCCATCGGGCAGGTTTCATGCCCTGGCGCGAAGCAATGCAGTCACGACGCCCAACGCTTCGCAGTGTGACACGCTCGATGCACACTGGGGCGAAATCGTCGACGACTGCGAGCGGATCTACGCCATGAGCGGTGGCTACTCGTCGGAGACCAACAGTTCCGATCTCAAAGATCTCTTCGAGGAGCGTCTTCAGCGACCGATGGGACCGCCAGCAGCCCAGGGATCAACCTCCGAGCAGGAACCCGCGGACGATCGACCGGTCAATTTTCTGATCGAGGTCGACGCTGAAATCATTGTGTACGGGGCCACGCAGCCTGAAGCCTACGTGACGCTCCAAGGAGAACCGGTGAAGCTCCGGCCCGACGGCACCTTCCGCGTGCGGGTCGAGATGCCAAACAAGCGACAGGTCATTCCAATCGTCGCGAGTGCGGCCGACGGTTCGGCCCGCCAAACGGTCGTCATGGCGGTCGAACGCAACACGAAAGCCATGGAGCCCTACAGCCGCGATGCCGGCGAGTACTGACTGTACGGATTCGCGGCCATCCATGGCCCGCGAATCCTTGCTCGGCCTCCGCCGGGCTGGCAACCGGCCCTCCGGGCCTTGCACGTGCTCCTCACACGAGCTGTGCGCATAAGCCATCCATGGCCCGCAAATCCTTGCCCGGCCTCCGCCGGGCAGTCAACCGGCCCTCCGGGCCTTGAACGTGCTCCTCACACGAGCTGTGCGCATAAGCCATCCATGGATGGCGGATCGCAGTTTCCATCGAGCGAGCGGAGGCCCGGCAAGGCCGCCGGGGGCTGGGATGTCCCGCCGGCCGTAAAGCAGAGGCCCGTAGCAAACGTCCGGCGACATGACGCGGGCAACCCCGAGCCGCGGCGACCCTTCATGAAATGCGAACCTTCGACGAGCGGCTATACTGCGGCAACTCCCCGCGGGCTGCGGGGCGATAGGTTTTCTGCCATGCTCGTGCTGCCGTCCACCCATGTCGGTGAGCTCTTAACGAGGCTCGTTGGGGGCCGGAAGAATGTTCTGGTTGCGTGTCAGGCCGCTGCCGTTGGGTTCGCCCGGCGTGCTGGCGGATCACATGCCCCGGAATCCAAGGCACCCCCGTCTGTTTATCAACGAGCTCTCCGCATCACGTGACGCCACGGCATTGCGGTGGAAAACCTAGCGCCCCGCGTTCCGCGCCCAGGTCGTGAACGCCTGCTGCGGCGGGCTGCGAAAGATCTTCGTGAAGGCGTTGTCGAACGACATACCCCCGTCGACGAGGGCCACGCACTGGGCCAATTTGCCTGCCGATGCCAGCGACGACACGAAGCCGCCCGCCGCGGTCGCTGTCGCTGCCGGATCGGCATGCCCGGCGAGGAAATCCTCCGCCGACCCAAGCTGCTTGATGGCGGCGCCAAGTTCCCGCTTCCAGTCTTGCACAACCGCGGCCTTGGGGGCGGCCTTCATGGCTACGGCACGGCCAACTCCGAGGCTGAACCACGCCGGGAAGCCCCGCCCCGCCACCGCTGCTGCGGCAATCTGCTCGGCAAGCATTGCCCGCGTGGTGTCGCCGGATTCATCCTGGGAAGGCACGAGGATCGCTGCATAGATCACGTCGCCCGACGTGCCGGCATTCCCCGAGATGCGCTTGGGACGCTCGGCCCCCTTCACGACCTGCCACAGCGCCGAATAGTCGTAGGAGTTTCGGAAGGCATACAAGACCACGCCTCCCTTGAGGAGCGAGGCATCCGGCGCCACAATCTCTCGCCGCACGAACCCGGCGACATCGGCGGCCTTGTCGGCCAAATCCTTCAGCCGCTGCTCAGGCAAGTTCCCTACGACCAAGAGGCCTTCACGGCGATCCATGAAGGGCTGCTCGTCGGGAATCATTCTGCCCCAGAGCAACTCTGCGGCCTTCTGCCTCACGACCGCGAGTTCGTCATCGGAAAGTCGCTGGGCCTTGCCGACCGCAACCACCTTTTCGAGCGGATCCGATGGCGTCAGCAGGTCGATACGGCCCCCCTGGTTGATCCATTTCTCGATGAGGGCAATCTCGGAGTTCGGGAGCGGTGGGGCGTTGAGCGGCATCCGCTGGCCCTCGATGCCAACACCTCGCAGCTTTTTGACAATCAGGCTGTCGGCGGCCTTCCCTGGCACGATCGTGGCGCCGGTGCGTCCCCCCTTTACGAGCAAGACGAGCGTGGTCATCTGAAAGTTATTCTCTGGATCGCGAGCCCCGTGACACATGCCGCACTTTTCGAGCAGGATGGGCGCGACATCCGTCGAAAACGCCACGTCGCCCGGCTTGAGCGGAATGGGTGCCGCAGCAGCCATGGCTGGCGGTGGGGCAGGAGCCGGCCCGGTCGCCCCGCCCCGGGCCAGCATGTCGAGGCTCGCGGTGGGATCGGCATCGCAGGTAGCTCCACGGTCAATCCAGGAAATCAGCATCCCCACGTCGTCAGCCGACACGCGTCCACCACCCCGCGGCATGTCGCCTGAAAGGATCATCTCGACGAGCCGGCTCGCATTGCCGGCGCCCCGCTGCACCATGCCACTGGCCATGAGCCCCTGGTAGGAGACCATCTGAAAATTGCCACGCCGCCCCGACACGTGGCAGCCACCGCACGACCGAACGAGCATGGGCGCAACCTGCCGGGCAAATGACACACCGGCCGCTGCTTGCGGTGGAGCCGAGGCAGGACGCAGAGGCGCAGGGACGGCCGCCGCAGGAGCAGGAACCTCGAGCCTTGTCACATCAACGCCCGCCTTCTCGAGTGCCTTTCGGGCCGCCGCGGCCCGGTCGGAGAGAAGCTTGAAGCCCGCGGGAGCCTGGGGCTTCGCCTGCATGGCCTGCAGGCCCTCGATGCCCGCGGCCAATGATGATGCCGCCTCATCAGGCTTTCCGGCGGCCAGGAGCTTGGCGACAGCGTCGATGCGTTCGCGGATGTCCTTCGGCGTCATATCGGCCGACTCGACTCGAGACGCCAGCCCAAGGGCGAACATCATGCCCACGAGAATCGGCCAGAGAGCCTGAGGCGTCAAACGAGACATCGGTGGCTGCGTCTCCAAACAGATTCTGGTCACCCCGTCCGCGGCTCGTCGCGAGGGCGGTCGATCCACCGGCCCCTCCGGCGTCGACGAGGCGGTCGCTCACGGCTCTCGGCCAAGGAAACGAGCGCCGAGAAGGCGGCGGTAGCCACGACAGACCCGGCCCACACGATCCCCAGTCCCATCGAGACCCAGCGGCAAGCCGCCGCGGCATGTGCATCTCCGACCGCAGCCAAGAGCGCGGCTGTTCCGAGCGTGATCGCCAAGACAACCGGAATTACCAGCAGAGCCGTGAGGCTCGCCAATAAGCCACGACGGAGCGGGCGACGCGACATGAAGGAGAGTCAACCAGGGCGGGCTTCGACGGCAGAGTCCAGCCCATATTCTCCCGACCAGCCACCGGCCGGGTCAAGTCTCCGCCGGTACATTCCTCCCATTCCTTGCTGAGCGACGGCTACACGGCCTTCAGAAGCCTCATTTGTCGTCGGGCGGCTCGCTACCATTCCACGATACGCGGCCTGCTCCGACACCCTCACCCAATTCCTCCCGAATGACGGAGTCCAGAAAGGAGTCGTCTTCCGGGTTGGCAGGCAGCGGTGGGAACGGCGGGAGCGGTGGCAGCTTGAGCACCGGTTCCGGTTCGCGCTCGTCGGGCAGCGCCGCGGTCGTGTTGGGTTCCGGTGGAGCATCGGGCTCGTCCATCACTGCGGTGGCCTCCGGGGAGTTTGGCTCCTTCGGTTCATCGACTGGTGGCTTATTTTTTTTGCCTCGCGTGGCGGCGACTTTTGCCTTGCCGGGGCTCGGCCTGTCGGCACCAGTGATCTGAAGCCTCCGCTCACCAAGTGCCAGCAGAATCGCGCCGCTCGCGGTGGTGAGCGTTCTCGGACCGTAGGAGACATCGCTATTGCAGTTTGCGCGGTCACGGCCCCACGGCTGGAGAACCAGCCCGCCGTTGTGCGTCTCCGAGAGAATCAGAAACGTCTTCATGTAGTTGAAATACGCCTGGAGCGCAGCGGGATTATCACTGCGAGCAGCGCCCAAAATGCTCCAAAAGGCATGCAGGTTCGATGCGGCATGACCATCGAAAGCATTCCCTGGCCCGAGGACGCAGGTGTTGGCCGCGTGCCGCCCTAGGTACTGCCACGACGGCTTGTCTTCGTTGCTGATGAGGTGTGCGATCGCCCCCATCCCCACCGGTGCGAGGTGCCCACCGCTTCGGCTCGTTTGGAACGGCTGCGTCGGCTCGGGCATTTGGCGGTATTGCGGATGGTTGCGAAAAACCGTGCGAAAGCCGGGCTCTGACATTTCCGAGAGGGAGTTCGTGGCGGCCTCGGCGGCTATCCAGTCGGTCGGCTTCCAACGAGGGTCTTCCTTCGTCGGCCAGATGATATCGAATGCGCCAATCCCCTTCATTCCCGTCGGGCACTTGTAACCCGGCCCACGGCCACTGAGCCCCTTGGAAGGATCCTTCAGATTGATGACCGCATGGGTGGGGTGAATGGCAGGCGGATTGATGTGGTTGGCATCCTTGAACGCGTATGCAATGTCCACAGAGGTCAACGAGGTTGAATTGAGATAATGCTGGTGGATCTTCTGGTAGAGGTCCTTGTCGTAAGGCAGTCCAGCCTTCTTAAAGAGCGTCATCGCAACCATGTTGAGCCCTGAGATCGCGGCGATTGACGCATAGGGCTTCTTGCCACTCCGGATGATGGCAGGAAAGGAGCGATGCGTATAAATCCCGTTGCCGTCGGCAGAACCTTGCGGCATCACCTCCGCAAGCGACTGAATCGCAGGCACCACGCGGGAGTCTTTCGTGAGGAGGTAATACTCACCCAAGACGATGCCGTCGAAGCCCCACACCCAGGTCTGAAAGCCGCCTCCTTCCGGGTCAAAACGCCTGCCGGCGTATCCACTCATCTCCCGCATGATCAGCGGCTCATACTTGGGATTACCGCTCGCCATGAGGGCCAACATGGAATGACCTCGCCCATAGGACATGCCACCAAAAGCCATCGGCTTCTTCCAGTCCGACGACATGTAGTCGGCCACGAGGAAGTCGCACAGTTCGGTGAGCATGCGCTTCGACCGCGGGCAGTCGTACGGAAAGGTTGGTGCAAAACGGCCGACCTTGCGAAGGGGGACACCAACAACCTTTTCCTGGGACGCATTCGCTTTTGGCCACACGATCAGCTGAAGCATGCCGTCGGTGCTGCCCTGGCTGTCCTCGATGGCGGCGGCTAGTTCCATCAACGGACCGTCCCAGCCCCCCCCTCCGGGCAGCCTCGCCCCACGCCCAAAGCGATGTGCTGTCGAAAACTTCCGACCGTTGGCCCCGACGATCACGTCGTCGATGTTCACCTTCCCCTTGGCTGGGGACTGGGCATCCTGGAAGACATGTTTCACGACGAGAAGATTTGGCTGCTCGGGATAGATGCGGGCCCGGATGCCAGTCGGGCCAAGATTGAGAAGCCATTGCTGGTTCTCCTGATCCTGAAAACTCCGCAGCGTCACATTCCACGGATAGCCATCTTTCTCGAAAATCGCGGCCGCGTCTCGTGGCACGGCGACGGCAGCCAGCACGACGAGGAGCCCGACCCATCCACGCTTTCGCTGCGGCCGGGTGTTGTTCCAATCACGATTGGCTTCGATCATGCCGCACCTTCTGTGTGAATATTCCGGCCCAGGCGTCGCCTCGTGGAAGCCCTTATCCTCCGCAAGCTGGAAAACCCTGTCAAACGCTCGGTTGTTCGGCTTTCTGCACAGCCCGCTACACTCGGGGTTTCCTAGGAGATTGGACCAATGCTCGACCGTCCGCGGAAGGCGATCTGCTGGGTGCGGCGGGCGTGTGCGTGGAGCGTCCTGCTCGTGGCCTGCAGTGGCTCCATGCTTGCCTGGGGAGACCGGGTCGAACTCCTTGATGGCCGCATCTTGGATGGCCGCTTTGCCCGTCTGCCGGGGGTGGCAATTGATCCGCTCGAGGCAGCCAACCGGGCAGCATCTCCTGGCGAACCGATCCTCATGTGCGATGACGAGCTCGCCCGCATTATGGTCTCCAAGCGACAGGTCCGAGCCGTGGCAGAGGCGGTCGTCGACCCCGGCATGGAGCGGATACGAATTCCCCAGAGGATCCCTGAAAACGGCCGCGTGGTCGGCGGGGTAGGGTCCATTCTGGGCACCACGCCGTTCGACGAATACGGCAGACGAGTCCTCACGCTGGCCACCGCCTCGGGAAAACTCGACGTCGTCCAGGGCATCACCGAGATCACGCCTCGTTGGACTCGCGTGCAGGGCGTGCAAACCGAAAAGCCACTTCAAATCGACATGCGGCTCGCCACAACGTCGATTCCTCGAGATGTCCTCGAGCGGGTGATCGCCAAGCAAGTCGATCCGACGAGCGCGGACGACCGCCTGCGGGTCGTGCGACTGCTCATGCAGGCTCAGCGGTTTGACGACGCGCGGCAGGCACTCGATGGCGTGCTCGAAACGTTTCCGGAGCTCGCCGATCTTGCGGCCCAACGAAAGACTCTCGGTCGCCTGGCTGCTCGACAGTTGCTCGACGAGATTCTGGCCCGGGCAGCGGTGGGCCAAGACCAGCTCGTGAAGACGCTCCTCGAGTCGTTTCCCATTGACAACGCCGATGGCGAATTGCTCGAGGAAGTCCGCGAGACTCGGGATGCGTACCGCCTGCGTCGGGAACGTGCCGCGGCCATTGTGTCGTCTCTCCGCGACCGCGTTGGGCGACTCGAGCCAGATGTGGCCCGCGAGACCACCGCGGCCATTGACGAGATCCAGCGCGAGCTTTCGTTTGGCGCCCTCGACCGACTCGCGACGTTCGAGCGAGTTGGTCACGACTCCGATCTTCCGCCGGACCGAGCGTTGGCCATTGCCATCAGTGGCTGGCTCCAGGGCGCGGCAGTTGGCGAGAGCAACCTCAAGCTGGCCCTCTCCGCCCTGCGGCTTCGCAATCTCATCCGCGATTACGCCAACGCGTCTGCCGAGCCTGTTCGGACCGGCCTCATCGCGCGGATGCGACAGGAGGAAGCTTTCTCCGTGCCAACTCTTGCCGCGCTGGCCGCAGGCATGCGGCCGCCTGTTGATCCCCCGCCGGCACGATCGACTGGCCTCTATGAACTCGAGGTCGCAGGCCCGGCAGGGGAGCCCGTTCGCTGCCTCGTGCAACTTCCGCCGGAGTACGACCCGCTGCGCCGCTACCCGACCGTTGTGACGCTGCACGCATCCTGGTCGAGCCCGCTGAACCAGATCGAATGGTGGGCTGGAATGCCAGGCCCCGACGGCGTCAGGCACGGTCAGGCCGCGCGGTATGGCGCGATCATCGTCGCGCCCGCCTGGGCCCGAGAGCATCAGACAACCTATGAGTATTCGGCGCGCGAACATGCGGTCGTGCTCGCATCCCTGCGGCAAGCCCTGCGAAGCTTTTCGATTGACACCGACCGCGTCTTCCTTTCCGGACACTCTGCCGGCGGCGATGCTGCCTGGGATATCGCGCTGGCCCATCCCGATCTCTGGGCGGGGCTGGTCGCCGTCGTTCCCACGGCGGGCCGGTATGTGACCCACTACTGGCCGAACGCGAGCGGGCTTCCGGTCTATGTCGTCGGGGGCGAACTCGACCGTCTCAGGCTTCACCAGAATGCGGTCGATCTCGACCGCTACTTCACCAAGGGCTACGACGCCACCTATGTGGAATACCGTGGCCGCGGCCATGAACACTTTTCCGACGACATCCACCGCATCTTCGACTGGATGAGTCGCAAGCGCCGCAGCTTTTTTCCGAAGGAGTTCTCGATCGTGTCGTTCCGGCCGTGGGACAACTTCTTTTGGTGGCTCGAGCTCGAGGGACCTCCGCCGAAGACGGTCGTCCTGCCCGAGCAATGGCCACCGACGACTGGGGCTCGGCCGCTGTCGATCGAAGCGAAGAAGCTGGTGACCAACACGATCTCAGTTCGCTGCGGCGCCGACCGAGTCCGTGTCTGGCTGTCACCAGAGTTGGTTGACTTCACACAGCCCCTCGCCGTCACGATCGACGGCCAGAAGGTGCACAAAGCGACCCCGGTGGCCGATCCCGCCGTGCTGCTGGAAGACCTTCGGCTGCGGGCCGACCGCCAGCATCCATTCTGGGCGGTCGTCGAGTCGATCCGCGGCCGCGAAAAGCAGTAGACCTAGCGGCCGACTGGGCTGGCAGGGTTGCGAGCAACTCCCGGCTCGGCCTGACCGACTTTGGGGAGGACAATTCCTGTCAGGAACCATCCCTCGGGGAGCGTTTCGAGGGCTGTGCCCACGGTGCCGAAGTACTGCCGCACCTTCTCAAACTCCGGCAGCGTGCTGCCGTCGAGCTTCTGTTCGCGGACACTCCCCGGCTTGCCGTCGCCCATGATCCCGTTGAGGATCTGGCCAAAAACGCTCTGCGACTTGGGCATCGAGCCCTGACGAAGCAGTTCGTAGGCGGGGCGAATCGATTCGTCCTCACGGCCGAACGACCTGGCCGCAACATCATCGGGCGCGAATCGCCCGAGCTCAACGACCATCACCTTGAAATCTTCGGCGGCGGCGAGCGAGCCCTCACTGCCCCCCGCAACCAGGACCTTCTCGAGCACATCGCGGTGCGAGGCGATGAGCAGGTGCCCGTGCGCGACGGTCACTGCTGCATGCGGAAGGAGCTTTTCCTCTTTGTCACGAAGTCGTTGCCGGCGGCTCGACGCAGATTCGTCGTCTGCGTGGGTCACGCTTCCACCAGGAGTCTCGATCTCAAGGGTCGGGATCGCGTGCGAGCGATCGACGAGCTCCCAGGCCGTCTGGCCTGCAATGTCGATCTTCTGCATGTCTCCGTCCGCATTCATCACCTTCGCGATGGCTGCCGCTACCTGGGCCTCGTCGCGACAGGCCACAGCGATCACGAGTCGCTCCGAATCGGTGCCGAGCGGCTCGACATGGTCAGTCAGGAGCGACACACGGGAGCCAAGGCACTCCACGAGGTCCTTCTGGACATCGATCTGCGGACCGTCCGGGTCTTCTTTGAGTGACGCGATCACGTCCTGATACACGCCCTTATCGCCGACAACGTCGTCTACGAGCGTCTCGACCGAGGAGAACGCCGTCTGAAGGTCCCATTCAAGGGCCATCCAGCCGTCGGCATCGCAGGGCACCCATGCCGGTGGCGTCATGCCCTTGGCATTGGGGAATCGAAGCATCCTCGCTGCGAGGTCGAATCGATCGACTGCATCGGGCTCACGGCCTTCCAACGGCGGCGCATGGATGAATGTGTGATGCCGCAGCGTATGCGGGCCTTCACTGAATGCCACGAGTCCACCGGCCGCCTTGACGGCATCAAAGCCCTGACGACCGAGGATCGCCACGAAGTCGGGGCCCTTCCGCTTTTCGCGAGGCGGGTTTGCGGCCTGCCACAGTCGGGCGAAGGAGAGTGGCTCGACGAACCACTTGAGCGGTGCCGTGGTTGCCTTCAATTCCTTGCCGCAGCGGTCCATCACGATAGGGAACGACGGATGCGTCTCGAGGCTGTCGGCGCGTCCCTTCTCGAGCACCGCAAAGGCCTGGCCAACCTGCAGGGCATCGTCACCGACCACGAGCGCCGATTTCGCAAGGGCGAAGGCCACGCGACGATCCCGCGGTGCGGTTGCCTTCCGCTCGTCTGCTTCGGGCGGGAGCTGGTAGACGGTAAGCTCGGCCGGCGCGTCGGGCATCGTGAGCTTGGTCGCCTTCTGCTCGACGAGCCGTTCGCCGATCTGCGTCACGAGCTTGCGGGCCTCGTCCTCGTGGCCGGTCGTGTCAACAACCAAGACCGTCGCGAGGCGGCCCGACTGCGGCTCAATGGCAGCCACGGCGATCTCACCGCCCACAATGCCGGCGAGGTCATCGAGCGTGAGCCCGAGCTTCGCGAGCCGCTTCTTGCTGTTGCTTTGGATCTGCTCCTTGCAGGTCTCGATGAACGCCTTCATACACGGATCGGCCACGAGCTGCCCGTACTGCGAACGATCGAACCGCGCGCGGAATTCCTGCGGATCTGGAACGCTCAGCCAAGCCTTGGTCGTCGCGGGAAAGACCTTCTCACTCGCGACGAATCCAGCCGCGTCGGCCGCGGCAGTGACCCCGAACAGGAGGGCGACTACCGCCAGGGCGAGCCAACGAAAACGATGGCTCAAGAGGGTTCCATCCACGGAAGGGCTCCTGGAAAGGCTGACAAAATCGCTACCACCCGCACAACACAATGCTTCTGGTATCGGGCCTCCGGGTCGACTTTCTCGACACCCAATCCCGGCCCATCGCGGTCCTGCGGCAGACCGCAGCAACTACGTTGACCTGGAAGTTTCGCAGGATCGGCAGCCAGGCTCAACACCGATCATTCTGGCTGATTGACGGCAGGGCTTGGCAAACGGGGAGGGATTGGCAAGCACACGGTCGCGGCCAGGGCGAGGGTCGCCAGGGCGAACATGACGCCGCGGGCGAGGTTTTTTCGTCGCGGACCGGCGAGCGTGACGACCCCGATCAGCAAGGCGCCTGCCACGCTCAGGCAGGCCAGAGCCACGATGGGCTCAGCCGACCGTACGCCGTCCGGAGGTGGGAGCACGGCTGCGACCAGGGCAGGCCAGCCGAAGTACGCGAGGTACCTCGCGGCCACCCCCATGGTGAAGCCGAGCGATCCCGGCAAGTGCTGCCGGCCCGGCGACGCGGCGATGAGCTGTTGGCCAGCCAGACCGCGTGGCCCAGCCGTGGACGACGGCACGGCCAAGCCGAGAAACCATCCCACCGCCACAAGCGCATAGAGCCAGGCAAACTGTGGCGCCAGGAAGTAGCAGAAGGCCATCGCGGCGAGTGACGAGACCTGCGCCACCGCGAGGATGCCCCGCGAAACGACGAGTCCTGGCCCGTCCACGGTAGGCCAGGGCAGGGGCGACGCCCACTGGGGTTGATGTCGCTCCATGCCCACCTTCGCCGCCATGGTTCCTTCGTCAGACGAGGCCACGCGGCCGCACGCGGCCCTGCACCCGCAACGGCAGTCCGAGGATTCGCAAGAACCCCTCAGCATCAGTCTGGTCGTAGGAACCACCGCCCTCCATCGACGCGATAGCCGTGTCGTAAAGGCTCTGACCGCTCTCGCGGCTCTTGACGAGCATGTTGCCCTTGTAGAGGGCGAGCTCTACCCGGCCCGAGACCGGTTTTTGGGTTTCGCGAATGAACGCCAAGAGCGCGTCCATCTTCGCGCAGTACCAGAAGCCGTAGTACACCATCTCGGCGACTTCGGGGGAGAGGCGATCGCGGAGGTGGACCAGGTCCCGATCGAGCGTCATCTGCTCCACGAGCCGGTGGGCTTCATAGAGGAGTGTCATGCCGGGCGCCTCGTACACACCTCGGCTCTTCATACCGACGAGCCGGTTCTCGACGATGTCGGTGCGCCCCACGCCGTTGCGACCACCAATCACGTTGAGCGCGAGCACAATCTCGTGCGCGGCCATCGGCTTCCCGTTGACGGCCACCGGCACGCCAGAGGCGAACTCGATCACCACCGACTCAGGCTCCTCGGGCGCCTCCTGCGGCGATACGGTCATTCCAAATTCAACCAGCCCAAAACCGTCAGTCGTGAGCTCTTCCAAGAGCCCGGCCTCGTAGCTCGTGTGAAGGCAATTCTCGTCGGAACTATAGGGTTTACCCTTCGATGCCTTCACCGGGATATTCCTGGCCTCGCAGAAGGCGATGAGCTCGGTTCGGCCTGGGAAACGCTCACGAAACCGCGCGATTCGCCACGGCGCCAGCACCGTGATGCCTGGATCAAGGGCTTCGGCAGCCAGCTGAAATCGGCACTGATCGTTTCCCTTGCCGGTCGCACCGTGGGCAAACACGGTGCAGCCCTCGCGATGGGCGATCTCGACGCACACCTTGGAGATAAGAGGCCGCGCGATCGACGTGCCCAGGAGATACGTGCCTTCGTAGCGCGCCTGCCATTGCATCACGGGGAACGCAAGGTCGCGGCAGAGCTCCTCTCGGACATCCACGATCAGCGACTTGACCGCGCCACAGGTTCGCGCCTTTTCGAGCGTCGCCTGCCGATCCTCACAGGGCTGGCCGAGGTCGACGTACACCGCCACCACGTCATAGCCCTCTTCGATGAGCCAGCCAAGGATCACCGAGGTATCAAGCCCACCCGAATACGCCAGCACACATTTCTTCTGCATCACATCTCCTGACGCTCACACCTCATGCACCAAGGCCATATTGTGGCCTCCCGTCCCAAAACCGGAACCCGCCACCAGCAAAATCCGGTCTCCCCGGGTGATCCGTCCCTCAGCCAGCCCCCACGTGCACACGTGCTCGAGGAGCGCCCCTGTGTCGCGCGAGGCGGCACCAGCCAGGGGAGTGACGCCCCAGTACAGCGACATTTGGCGGAGCGTGGCCGGGTTATCCGAGACGCCGACGGTGGGCACGGCGCCGCGCCGCTTCGATCGTGCGATGGCGGTCAGGCCAGACTTGCTCGCCACCACAAAAAGTTTTGCGTCGAGCTCACCGGCGATGCGGCTGGCTCCGTCCACCACTGCTTGCGTGATGGGGTGCAGGCCTTCGACGAGAAACTCCGGAGATGGCAAAAACTCCTGAACGGGCACGCCAGCACTTCCCCGCTCGGCCATAAACCGCCCCTCCATGTACCGCCAGCGATCGGCGAGATATTGCTTTTCGGTCTCACGGGCGATCCGCCGCATCATCTCGACCACGAGACGCGGGTGCTCTCCGATAGCCGTCTCACCCGAGAGCATGCAGGCGTCAGCACCGTCGAGGATCGCGTTGGCCACGTCGGTGGCCTCGGCTCGCGTCGGGCGGCGGGCGTGATGCATGCTGTCGAGCATCTGCGTCGCCACGATCACGGGCTTCTGATAGCGCTGGCAGACGCGGATCACCCGCTTCTGCACCATCGGCATGCTGGCTACGTCGGTCTCGACGCCGAGGTCACCGCGGGCGACCATCACGGCATCGGCAGCGTCGACGATCATCTCGAGGGCCTCGACTGCTTCTCGCTTCTCGATCTTGGCAACGACCTTCGCCAACGAACCGCGGGTCCGCATCAACTCCTTGAGCAGCTTGACTTCGACCGCGGATCGCACGAACGAGAGGCTCACGAAATCGATGCCGGCCGTGGCGGCCCATTCAGCATGCCGCCAGTCATCGGGGCTCATCGCCGCCACGGAGAGCCGCACGCCCGGAAGATTCACCCCCTGCCGGCTGCGGACTGTGCCCCCTTGGACCACGCGGCACTGCACCCGATCAGCGGTGCGAGCCACAACCACGAGGCTGATCGTGCCGTCGGCAATCATGACAGAGTCGCCAGGCGAAAGCTCGTCGACCAGCGGTGCATAGGTCACCGTGAATTCGCGTGCGCTCGCTCCCTCGGTGCCGCGAACAAAGGCCACTTCCTCACCCTCGACAAGCTCGGTGGACCCACCCTGGAGCTCGCCGAGTCGAATCTTGGGGCCCGCGAGATCGGCCAGCACACCCACCGGCCGCCGCAGCTCTTCTGAGATCGCGCGGATGCGGGCGAGTGATGCTGCATGCTCCTCGAGCGTGCCGTGCGCCATATTGAGACGAAACACGTCAACACCCGCTTCGACGAGGCCGCGGATCGCTTCCTCGGACTGCGACGCGGGGCCGAGGGTGGCCACGATCTTGGTGCGAACGATATCGGGAGGGCTTGATGGGAGAGGGGGCATGGTGGGCATCCAGACTGGGGAAATGAGAGGGTGGAAAGGAGCCCAGAAGGACTCGGATGGTACCATCCGTTGAGGGAAACCCGGCAGGCGTGTGCGACGCGTGGCCGCGTCCCTCCCCGAAAGGTCGTACACCGTAGGGTCAGATCATGTGGAGCGGCAGGCGGGTGATTGTGGCGGGGGGCACGGCCGGGTTCGGCCTCGTGCTGGGCCGCCACCTTGCCCGCAGTGGTGCGCGCGTACTGCTCGTGGGACGTTCGGGCGAGGGCGTCCGCCGGGCACTCGAAGTCTGCGAGCGGGATGGCCCGGTCCCGCATGCTGCCCGGGGGCTCATGGCTGACCTGGAACAGCTGGGCGAGGGAAATCGGGTGGCGGGCGAGACGCTCCGGCTGCTGGGCGGGATCGATGACCTTTTCTATTGCGTCGGACGCTCGGGACGGGCTGCGATCCTGCGGACCGATCGCGCGCAGCTTGAGGCCTATCTCGGCGCCAATCTCCTCGCGGCCGTCGAAATCACCCGGGCCGTCGCCGAGGATATCGCCACCGCCCGGGGGCACGTCGTCTATATAGGAAGCCTCGCCGGCAAGCTCGTGACTCCTTACATGGGTCCGTATGCGGTCGCGAAATCGGCCCTCGCCGCCTACGCCGACGCCGTTCGGCTCGAGCTGGCCCCGCGCGGCGGCCACGTCCTCCTTGTCTCTTCGGGCCCGATCGCTCGGGCGGCCGATGACCCCGCGACGGATCGCGGCGCTGACCGCTACGCCGCCGATGTCGCCGCGAGTGACCTCCCGCCGGAAGCCGTGGCCCCTGGCGGCACGCCCGCGGTCAAACCCATCGACCCGGATCAGCTTGCCGTGCGTATCCTCGCTGCATGCCACCGCCGCGTGCCAGAGCTCACCGTTCCGCGGCGTGCCAAGCTCCTCGCGGGTCTCATCGAGTGGTTTCCGAGCTTTGGCCGTTGGCTGCTCTCCCGTGCCACACGATCCCCCGATCATCGACCGCGCGGCGAAGAGCTTGGCTAGTCGACTCATCGCCGCCACGGGGCGGCGAAACGGTGTACGGGAATAGTTTGGTCGCCTTGACCGGAAACATCCTCGGGCGCAGACTCGTCCTCTCACCTTCCTCACATTTCCCCGCCTACGGCCCGCCTGTGGCAGTGCTCCTCCGATCCGTGGTGATGGTCGTTGCCGCGACTTCTTTCGCGATGTCCACGGATGCATAGGGGCCGTTCGTCGTACCCGATCAGGTCTAGGCGGTCCCCGATCGCAGTTGCCTCACGAAGTAGCGGTTGGCTCAACGTATTGCATGTGCCCCTCAGGAGTATTCGATGACGGACACCCAGAACGACACCCAGGCGGTCGAACAGCTCGGCCAGGCACGCGACGCGATCGTGACCGAGCTGCGAAAAACGATCGTGGGCATGGATGACGTGATCGATCAGATGATGATCGCGGTCTTCGCCCGCGGCCACTGCCTCCTCGTGGGCGTGCCTGGGCTTGCCAAGACGCTCCTCGTGAGCTCGCTGGCCCGCACGATGTCGCTGGGCTTCAAGCGGATCCAGTTCACACCAGACCTGATGCCGTCGGACATCACCGGTACCGAGCTTTTGCAGGAGGATCCCGAGACCCACCAGCGGCGGTTCCAGTTCCAGAAGGGACCGGTGTTCACGAACCTCCTCCTGGCCGACGAGATCAATCGGACACCGCCGAAGACGCAAGCCGCCCTCTTGGAGGCGATGCAGGAGAAGCGGGTGTCGTCTGGTGGCGAGGAATACAAACTCGACGCGCCGTTCTTTGTGCTGGCGACGCAAAACCCGATCGAGCAAGAGGGCACCTATCCGTTACCCGAAGCACAGCTCGACCGATTCTTGTTCAACATCCAGGTCGGCTATCCGAGCCACCAGGAAGAGCTCGACATCATGCGAAGCGTGACTTCCGACGACCAGCCGGAAGTGCGGAAGGTCGTCGACGGCCCCGCGATCCTCGCGTTTCAACACGTCGTGCGGCGGATTCCCGTAGCCGACCAGGTCTTTGAGTACGCCGCGCGGCTCGTCCGCGCGACTCGTCCCGGCGAGCCCGACGCACCCGACTTCGTGAAGAAGTTCATGTCGTGGGGTGCCGGCCCGCGGGCCTCGTTAAACCTGATCCTCGCCGGCAAGTCGCGGGCGGCGCTCCGGGGCCGGTGCCATGTCTCGGAGGAGGACATCCGCGAGGTCTGCCCGCCAATCCTGCGGCATCGAATCGTTCCGAGCTTCGCTGCGCGGTCCGAGGGTATGACCCCAGACACCCTGATCCAGAAACTCCTCGCGGACATTTCTGCGAGCGGAGCTGCCCGCCGCAAGGCCGTGTGATCGTCCCTCTCGGACGTCGTGTCCCACCGGCTCGCAATACCGTCAGAGTCCCGCCCATGTCTGAAGCGCTGACGAACACCCACTACCTCGACCCGGAGATACTCCAGTCACTTGGGGATCTCGAGCTCATCGCCCGCGAGGTCGTTGAGGGCCTGCGTGTGGGAAGCCATCGCAGCCCCCTGCGTGGGTTTAGCACGGAGTTCGCCCATCACCGGCAGTACGCGCCCGGCGACGCCATCCGCGACATCGACTGGCGGGTGTTTGGCCGCACGGAACGGTACTACACGAAGCTTTACGAGGCGGAGACGAACTACGACTGCCACCTGCTCGTCGATGCCAGCGCCTCAATGAACTACGCGTCGGGCAAGGTGAGCAAGCTCGAGTACGCGAAGTTCCTCGCGGCATCGCTTGCCTACATCGTCCTCAAGCAGCGTGACTCGGTGGGGCTGTCGGTGTTCGATTCCGAGGTGCGGGCGTATCTCCCGCCGCGGTCCACGATGGGCATTCTCGTGCAGATGGATCGGCTCCTGCGTGCTACCCAGTCGGTGCCGCGGACCACCATCGACCGGCAACTCCACGACATTGCCCTGATGATGCGGCGCCGCTCGTTCGTCGTCGTCATCTCGGACTTCATTGCCGACATTGACGGCATCCTCGGCGGGCTCGACCACCTGCGCTTCAATGGGCACAACGTGCTTGTGCTGCAAACGCTCGATCCCTACGAGATCAATTTTCCATTCACCGGCACGTGGCGGTTTGAAGGACTCGAGCAAGAGGATCCGCTCACCACCCAGCCGGAGCGGATCCGCGCTGACTACCTCGCCCGCTTCGCCGCGCACCAGGAGGCCCTGCGGGCCGGGTGTATTGCCAACCGTGTCGACTACGCCGTCGCAGACACTTCGCGGCCGCTCGACGCGTTCCTGAGCGAATTCTTCCACGCGCGCGAAGGCACCATGCACGGAGGCGGAGGCGCTCGGCCATGACGTTTCTCCATCCATTGCTCCTGTTCGCTGCGGCCGGAGTGGCCCTGCCGATCCTGGCACATCTCCTCAACCGCTTTCAGGTCCGCCGAACAGACTGGGCGGCGATGCGGTTCCTCGACCGGAGCGTGCGAGTGCGGTCGCGGCAGATCCGCCTCCGCGACCTCCTGCTTTTGATCCTGCGATGTGCGGCGCTTCTGCTCTTGGTGTTGGCGCTCGCCCGCCCGGCGTGGACCGGAAGTTCGTGGCTTCCTGGCGAGCCTCGGGCTGGTGTGGTGATCGCCCTGGACACCTCATTCAGCATGGGCCACGGCGAGGGTGATGCGACGCGTTTCGGCGAGGCGATCAAGCTTCTCGACGTGATCACCGACCGGCTGCAACCGGGGGATCCTGTGTCACTCGTCCTGCTGGGTGACGAGCATCGGGTGACCGTTCGAAACATGGCATATGACGAGTCGCGGTTTCGCGACGTCTTCGAGCGGCTTGCCCCGGGCCCGGGTCTGCTCGATCTCAACACCGCGCCACAGCTCCTCACCGATGTGGCACAGGGCATGGAGGCCGCCCGCAAGGAGGTCTACATCATCACCGACGCGCAGGCCCGCGATTGGCAGCAGCTCTCTCCCCACCTTCGCGAGTCACTCGCGGAGCTCGCCACCGAAGCCGATATCTTCGTGGCAACAGTTCCAGGCACTCCCGAGAATCTCGCCGTGACGGGCCTCGAGCTCATCTCGGGCTCGCTCCATGAAGGCACGATTGCCCGCTATCAGGCCACGGTCCGCAACTGCGGACAGCAGGCCGCGGCCAACGTGGCGGTGCAGTGTCGCGTCGATGACGCCCAGATCGACGGCAAGTCGATCCCGCTCATCGCAGCGGGGGCGTCGGAGACCGTCTCGCTGTTTGTCCCTTTCCACAATGCCGGCGCCAGGCAGGTCACCGCCGAGATCACGGGCGACCCGCTGGCAATCGACAACGTGCGGCGAGCGGTGGCGGTGGTGCAGGACCGGGTGAACGTGCTCTGTGTAGACGGATCCTCCGGGGACGCCGGCCGACTGGTCGAGGCTGCGCTCCTTGCCCGCGGCGACGGCAAAGAGACTGAAAACTATGGGGTGCGGACGGTGCCGTGGCTGTCGTTTCCGGCCGAGAGTCTGGACGACATTGACGTGATTGTCATGGCAGACGTGCCGGAGATTACGCCAGAACAGGCCACTCAACTCTCGCGCTTCGTCCGTCGGGGCAATGGCCTTGTGTGGTTCGCCGGCGACGCGGTGAAGGCGGCTGCCTGGAACAATCAGGCAGCTACGGCCGCGAATCCACTCTTGCCTGCTGTGCTCGGAAAGCCGGCCAAGGTCGGCGACGCGATGGGCGCTGGCAAGCCGCTCGATGCCGGCATGCCGGATCACCCCGTCTGCATGCCGCTCCTTTCCCTTCCGGAAGACCTCTTCAGCGAGACCCGCTTCCTTGAGCTGTATGAGGTCGAGCCCAACCCGTCGAGCTTCACGGTGCTCCGGCTCGCGGGCGACGGCTCGCCGATCCTCCTCGAACACTCCTTGGGCCGCGGGCAGGTCTTCATGTTCACCACGACGGCCGACCCATCCTGGAACAACATGGGGCTTACGCCAGTGTTTCCGCTCTTGCTCCAGCAGATCGTGACGTACCTCGCCGGCCGCGAGTTTGAGCCGCCTCATCTGGTCGGCGATGCGCTCTCACTTTCCTACGTGGAGCAGCCGGATGCCAGCGATGCCGTCTTCGATACACCATCGGGCGAAACAGTATCCGTGCCTGTGATCGAGCACCGCGGCCAGTTTGTCGCCCTACTCGAGAGGGCCCGCGAGGCGGGTTTTTATGTGGCCCGCGTGAGTGTGCAAGCGCCTGGTATGCCGATCGCCGTCAATGTCGATCCGCGCGAGTCCGACGTGGCGTGCCTTCCCGAGAAGGAACTACGGACCGGCCTTGCCGTACTCGGCGCTACCGTCGCGTCGTCTGCGACCGATCTCGCCGCCGCGATCGACGCCTCGCGCACAGGGCGGGTGGCATGGCGGCTGTTCATGCTCGCGGCGCTCGCTTTCCTCGTGATCGAAAGCCTGTTCGCTGACCTCCTGCTGCGGCGGCAGCGGTCGCAGGAAACCCAGCCGGCCCCGGCGGGCCTTCCCGCCTAAAGGCAACGCTATGAACATCGAAGAAGTCTTCTGGGCCAGGCCGCTGCCGACATCGGTGATGGTGGCGGCGTTTGGCTGTGTGATCGCGCTGAGCCTCTATCTCTATAGAAGGCCGTTCGGCCTCCCGGCTTGGCTCCGCGGGCTCTTGGGGCTGGCCCGGCTCGTGGTGCTCGGCCTGATCGTCGCATCGCTGTTTGAGCCGACCGGTGTGTTCCGCGAGACCATCACACGCCCCAGCCGGCTGCCCGTGCTGATCGATGTCTCCGAGAGCATGTCGATGCGCGACCCACGCAAGCGGCCAGACGATGTCGCCGACGCGGCGGCTGCGCTGGGTTTGCTCGAGGAGGACGGAGAGACCGACCCCGGCCGGGTGGCTCTCGCGCTCACCTCTGACCAGCGGCGCGCGATCACCGCGGCGTCACGCCTCGATCTCGCCCGCTCGATCCTCACGACATCGGCCCAACCGCTGCTGGAGTCACTCGGCGACGATCTTGACATCACGTACCACGCCTTCGGCCAGTCGCCGCGGCTCGTCAGGAATGGGCCGACGGTGACGGCCGACGACCTCGCCTCACTGACAGCCACCGAGACGGCCACCTCGATCGCCGCCTCGCTCGAGGCCGTGGCCAAGTCGGGCACGGCGCCGCCTGCTGGCATCGTGCTGCTCTCGGATGGCAACGACAACGCCTCCTCGCTCCGGTCCGAGGCAGTTCTCCGGGAGCTCGGTGCCCGTGGGATCCCGGTGTACACCGTGCCAATCGGACTCCCCGATCCCGACGATGTCTCGATTCGCGGAATCGTGGTGCAGGAGGTTGCGTTTTCTGGCGATCGAGTGCCGGTGCGGGTGCAGCTTGAATCCACGGGCTACGAGAAACGCACGGCACGCCTCGCGGTGCTGCTCGATGGCCGGCAGGTCGCGTACCGCGACGTTCGCTTCGAGGGCGGCCTGCAGTTTGAGGACATTGATTTTCAGGTTGATGTCTACGAGCCTGGCGCGGTGCGGATCGCGGTGACGATCGAGCCGTTCGCCGACGAGGTCTCGACGGCAAACAACCGCGTGGAACGCGGGATTCGGGTCGTCAACGAGCGGATCAACGTGCTCTACATCGAGGGGAATGCCCGCTGGGAGTTTCGCTACTTGAGCGCCATCCTCAAACGAGATCCGCGGGTCAAGGTGACGTTCATCGCTTCCGCAGTCGGGCCGGAGATGGCCCGCAACTCGCCCGAGCATATCGCCCGCTTCCCGACGGATCGTGACCAGGCGTTTCAGTACGACCTCGTCATTCTCGGCGACGTGGATGCCAGCTTTTTCTCTGCCGAAGAAATGGCGATCCTCGAGGAGCTCATCCGCGACCGCGGCGGGTCACTGCTCATGCTGTGCGGGCCGATGCACTCGCCCACGTCGTACGTTGACACTCCAGTGGCAACGATGCTCCCGGTGCGATTCGACCCTGACAGCCCGTGGGAGAAGGTGTCGGAATCGGTCTATCCCGTGCTCACGCCCGAGGGCCGCACCAGCATGGTGATGACCCTCGAGAATAACGCCGAGGAAAACGACCGGATCTGGGCCCGAGTGGCGCCGCTCGATCACCTCCCACCGCTCATCGGTGCGAAGCCCGGCGCCACGGTGCTGGTGACGCTCTCCGACAGCGGGGCCCAGGGGCAGCGCTACCCGCTCGTGGCCTGGCAACGCTACGGGACGGGAAAATGTCTTTCGGTGGCGACCGACCGGCTCTGGCGGCTGCGGTTCAAGACCGGCGACAAGTACCACTGGCGAGTCTGGTCGCAGTGTCTCCAGTTCCTCACGCTCTCGCGGCTGATGGGTGAGCACAAGCGGATTCGGCTCGAGACCGACCGCGCCATCTATCCCCTGGGCGGGCAGGTACGGCTCACCGCCCACGTCCTGGACGACGAGTTCGAACCGGTCGTGCAACCCGGATTTGATGTCGTGGTTCGCGAAGGAGAGCAAAAGGAGGGTGGTCAGCGGGTGAGCCTGCGGCCTGACCGTTCGTCGCCGGGGCTCTACGAGGGCACGTTTACGCCCCCCGCGTCCGGCCGCTACCGGCTCGAGGCGACTGAAGAGAACCTCGAGGTCTCGAGCGCCACGGAGTTTCAGGTGGCGACGGTGAACGAAGAGCTGGCCGACACCTCGATGCGGCTCGATCACCTCGAGCGCATTGCCGAGCTCACGGGAGGCGCCTGCCTCGGCGTCCGCGAGCTCTCGAGACTCCCGTCGCTGGTGAACGCTGAGCCGGTGACCACCAGCGTACGATTGGAGCGGCCACTCTGGGACAATTGGCTTATGGCCAGCCTCCTCGTGGGGCTCTTGGGCATGGAATGGATCCTGCGGAGGCGGCACGACCTGACATGACCGATCACAAACAACCTTTGCCTGGAGTCAGGGCTGGAACCGAAACGCCGCCGCAGGAAGCGGCGGTCCCCGACCATGGACAACCTCGGCTTGTCCATCGGTCGGGCAAGGGGGAAAAGGCCATGGATGGCTTTTCCCACGGGAAGCTGGAGGCGTGTCTCCGCGGTGTGTGGTGGCGCGGGCAACGGAAACACCTCGTCTCGGGGCTCCTCGCTGCCGGTCGCTGGGCCGTGGCCTTGTTCCTCGTCGCGGTGGCCATCGACTGGTTCGTCGACCTTCCAGCCTGGGCTCGCGGCCTCACCGTCGTGGCTCTTCTCGGGGTCGCGCTCGAGCGTGGATGGCGGCATGGCTGGCAGCAGCTCGAGCGGTTTGATGCCCGCCATATCGCGACGGTCGTTGAGCGGCATGCAGGGGGCATGGACAGTCTCCTGGTGACGGCCGAACAGTTCGCTCGCAGTGGCGCGACGCCGGGCACGTCCGAGGCCATGTGGGCGCTCGCCGCAGGGAAGGCCGAGGAGGCAGCTGCCCGACTGGAACCTGCCGACATGGTTGGCTTCGGCGACCTGCGCCGTCCGCTCATGGCAGTGCTGGCGCTCGCGGCCGTCGTGGCCGCCTTCGCGGCGATCGAAGGGCCACTCCTCGCCGCCGGCGCAGCTCGCCTATTCGCGCCCTGGCTTGCGGTCGCCTATCCCACCAAGACTCGGATCGACGTGGAGGGGGGCGACCTCGTGGTGAAAGAGGGCGATCGCGCGAGCATCGCGGCACGGCTGTCGGGCGTTGTTCCTGAGCAGGCGAAGTTCCTGCTGCAGACCGGCACCGGCCGACCACGGGAAATGGTCGTCGATGTCGCCGACGGACGCTGCGAGTACGAGCTCGCGTCCGCGGCCCGCGACTTCACCTACCGCATCAAGGCTGGCGATGCCCGCACCGCCTGGCACCGGGTTCGTGTGATCCCGGCACCGCGTATCGAAGCCGTGAAGGTGCGTCTCGAATATCCACCCTATATCGGCCGGCCTTCAGAGATCGTCGAGTCACTCACGCTGACGGTGCCCGAGAACACAGCCGTTCGCTGGGATCTCACGCTTGACCGCCCGGTGCGCGAGGCGGTCTTGCACCGCGACGGCGAGAAACCCCTGCCGCTCGAGGTGAGCGAGGATGGCCAGCGAGTCGTTCTTGACGAAGTCGCGAGTGCTTCGCGCGGCTATACCTTCTCGTGGGTTGAGCGGGGACATGGCTTCGACTTCACCAGCCCGCGGTCGTATCTCCAAGTCGCTGCCGACCAGCCGCCGCGGATCGAGTTGGCCGAGCCGGCCGAGAATCTCCACGCCCTGATCGGCCGGCCGCTTGAGCTGGCCATCCGCGCGCAGGATGACCATGGACTGGGGCCGGCCACGGTCACCTGCCGCGTGAACCAGCGTCCGGAGAAAGTCATCCCGCTCGTAGTCCCGATCCGAAACGGCGAGGGCGAGCAGCCGCTCGACTGGGACTATCGGAAAGCGTTCCCGGATCTCGAAGAGAACGACACGATCTCCTTCGTGGTCGAAGTCGCCGACCGGTATCCAGGCGAAGGCGGTCCGCACAAGGCCCGCACGGAGGCCCGGCGGATCACCTTCCTCTCGCGTGACGACTATCTCGCCGAGGTCCGTAAGAAGATAGACCGCATCCTGTCGCGGGTGCGCACGATCTACCGCCAGGAACGGGCGGCCCACGAGTTTGTCCGCGATCTCGACCCGAGGGTGGCCAGCTTCGCTCCCTCCTCCCAGTTGGAGGCCGTTCGGCAGGAGATGATCCGTGAGCAGCTCCAGGGGACAGCCGGCGAGGTGCGCGCGATTGTCGAGGACCTGGCCGCCAACAACGTGGCCGATGCGGTCGAAGGCGAGTTGCTCGACCATCTCAGCGCCGAGCTCCTGTCAATCGCTGCCGACGAAGTCGCCCCCGCAGCGAAGCTCCTCCGCGAGCAGGCCACAGTGGCTCAGGCGAGCCCCGCAGATGTGAGCCCCGCAGATGTGAGCCCGGCTATGGGGAAGGTCAACGCTGCCGCCCGAAGGCTCGCGGTGCTTGTCCTCCAGCGAGGGATCGAAGCCGCCCGCGAGGTATTCGCCAGCGAGTCGCGGATGCTCGCGGAAGAGGAAGCGCATCTCCGCGCCGGCGGCATCGAAGTCGCCGCCACTGAGCCGCTGGCCGTGCATCAGGAAACCGTTGCCACGTGGACTCAGGTCATGCTTGCCAGCCTCGAGGCCGGCATGCGACGCGACCAGCGACCGCTGGCTACGCTGGCGCTCGCCCGTCGCATCAAAGACCTCCGCGGATCTGGCGCGGAGCAGGGCATGCGCGACGCCGCCGCCATGCTTCGAATGGGCAAGGCCCCAGAGGCTGCGACCAACCAAGCCAAGGCGATCCTGCCCTTGCTGAAGGCCGAGTTCAGCGTGCGCGCCGGCGCCGAATACGCCGCGATTCTGAAGGCGAGCAGTCTTCTCGACGCGCTGGTCTCGGAGCAGGAGCGGCTCCGTGGCGAGTGCGAGGCGAATAGCAGCGGCGACGCTCCGGCCCTCGCCGCCCGGCAGCTTCAGTTGCTCGAGTCGCTGGCTCGCGGTCTGCTGCCGGCCGTTTCCGCGACGCGCCCTCGGCTCTTTGATGAGATCCTCCCGACGGCACCTCCGGTCGCTAGCGTGCGGGCAGCGACCGAGCTTGCCATGGGGGCGGCGCTTGCGGCGCTGCGTTCGGGTGACCAGGAGGCGGCGGTCGGGCACCAGCAAAAAGCCGAGGAATCGCTGCGAACCCTGCGAGATTTCTTGGCTCGGTGGGTGATCGAGTTCGGCACCGTGACGCAGGGTCTGTCCACGCTTGTCGTCAACGCGAACGACCGCATCACGAGACTCGAGGAGTTCGAAGGCCGCCAGCTCGGTCTGCTCGAACAGACGGAGGAAGCGGCGGTCGATGGGAAGGCTTCCGACGCGCTGGCCGAGCCGCAACGGTTTTTGGTGGAGGAGCTCACGAGCTTCCGTCGGGACATCGCCGGGAAAAGCGACTCAGGCGCGCCCCGGGACATGCTGCCGCTTCTCGGTCGGATCGACCGTGCGATGGCCGCGATGACCGCGGCCGGCCGGGCGATTGCGGAGAAGCGTGCCGAGGATGCGCTCGAGCCGCAGGAGCAGGCCGCCGATCTCCTGGCCGAGGCCCGCGAGCTCGCCGAAGCACAGAAGACAAGGCTCGGCCTGTTGCAGGATCTCCTCACCTTCCAGCAGGCGGTCGGCTTCGCCGGCGACAGCATGGGCGACGTCATCGCCGAACAGCGTGAGCTCGTCACCGCGGCCGACGGAGCAGGCGAGGCAGAAATCAAAGAAATCCTCCCGAAGGTTCGGTCGCTCGGCGAGTGTCTGGTCGAGGTCGCGCCGGTGCTCGCTCTCGTGGCGGGTCGGCTCGATGCCGGCACACCGCTCTTGTTCGCTGGCTCCGACCTGGAAGACGCGATTGCGGCGCTCGAAGACGGCGACGCAGAAGAGGCCGCTTTGATCATCGACGAGGCGACGGAGTCACTCGCACGCGTGCAAGGCCTCGTCGCTGCGGTGCGGACGCAGACTGGCTACGTCGCCGAGATCGTCGAATATCTGCACGAGGCCGAGGCGGAGGCCGCGAATCTGGTTTTTCGGCAGGGCGCGATCCGGCAGGTACTGGGTGGCCAGCCCGGCCAGGCGGACATCGGCCTGCTTGGCGACCAAGAGGCCCTGCGCTCAGCGACGGAAGCGTATGGCCTTGAGCTCGAACGCGTCACCGGAATGAAGTCGTTCACCAAGGCGAGCGGCCTGATGGCCGAGGCAGTGGCGCTTCTGCGCTCAGGCAAGTCGGCTGACGCGGCAGCCTGCATGGAGTTGGCTGAAGCGTCGCTCCAGGAAAACGCCGAGGAGCTGTTTCTGGTCATCACGATGCTCCATGGGCTGCCGAGCATCGAGGTGACAACGGTGTCGCCCGACGAGCTCAGGAGGCTGCTTGAGGTGCTGGCCATCGCCGGCGAACACCGACAGCTCTCGCGTCACACGCAGGCGACTGCAGAAGCCGAATTGGGCAAGCGAACCGCGGACGAGCGAGCCCTCGAGCGCCGGGCCGCCGCAGCCTCCGCGGGAGGAGCGCCGCATCCGATGCTCACGGCGGCGGTCGGGCGACTTGCCGGTGCCACGTCCTCCCTGGAAGCTGCCGCCAAGGTCGAGGCGATCGGTCATCAGCGGGCCGTGGACGATGTGCTCCGGCATTTTGTGATCGAGCAGGCTCTGATCCTGGAAACATCCAAAAAACCGCCGTCGGTCAGTCCTGACCCGGTGCTCACCGAAAATGAAACGGATGATCTCCACCAGACCACCGCCGATTTCGTGTCCGACTTCGTCAGCGGTGAGGCGCCCAAGGACAAGCGGAGTGAGTGGGAAGTGCTTGCAGCCCGCGATCGGGCATCGCTCAATCAAAACTTCGCCCGTGAGCTTCCGCTTGAATACCGAGCCACGCTGAAGAACTACTACGAACGAGTCGCGAAATGAACATGGTCCTTTCCCTGCGAAGTTGCAGCCTGGCCGTTGCCGCGAGTTTGCTGGCTTGCCCGCTCACTGGCCAAGGCGCCGATTCCAACGAGCCGCCGACAGCTGCGGCCGCCACCCCGGCCGCAGCGCCGACAGAAGCCGCGACCGGCACCGCGACCGACGCGGATGGCGCGCCCGAGCTCACCGAGGCGGCTGATGTGGCGATCGAGCGCGGGCTGCAATGGCTCCTGGCCACCCAGAATCGCGACGGCTCATGGACGGGCAAGGATGGTTCCGTGTCTATCGGCGGCACGTCGCTCGGCCTGATGGCCTTCATGGTGAAGGGACACTTTCCAGGTTTTGGTCGCCACGGCGACGCCCTTGACCGCGCGAAAAACTACCTCCTCACGGCTGCGGAAAGGTCGCCTGCTGGTGTGATGGGCAGCATGTATGAGCACGGTTTGTTTACCCTGGCCATGTCTGAACTCTGGGGCATGACCCGCGATGTCAAAGACAACCCGAAGATTCAGGCTGCGCTCGAACGGGCCGTGGAGGTAATCCTCCGGGCACAGAGTCCGCTCGGCGGCTGGCGCTATACCGCAAGCCCCGATGGTGGCCAGGATACATCGGTCACGGCGATGGTCTTCGTGTCACTTGCCTCGGCGAGGCAGGCCGGGATCCTGGTGCCCACGGAGACGATCGACCGCGTCGTTGGCTACCTCCGCGATCAGGTCTGGAACGAAACCACCGGCGGTTTCGGCTACCAGGGCAGCAGCGGCACGACGGTCGCCTGCACGGCCGGCGGCGCCTACGCAGCCCAACTCTGCGGGATGCGAGATACGGAGTGGGTGAAGGCCGCGATCCGCTACCTCGAGAACAGCCCGAAGGTATTCTCGCCAAAGGAGCTCGGGTTTTTTCATTATGCTCACTATTACGCCATCCAGGCGATGGTGCAGGCCGGAGACGAACACTACGCCCGCTGGTATCCGAAGATCCGGGATGTGCTCATCGCGACGCAGCAGCCCGACGGATCATGGCGCCCTGACGACAAGGACGTGTACCCTGACAAGACCCCGATGGCGATCATCATCCTGGGCACTCCGCACCGTTACATCCCGGTGTACCAGCAATGAGTCCGCTGGCCAGCAACCAGATTCCGCATGCCACCCGTCACTGACAGGAGAATCGCGATGACCACTCGCAGCACATGGTTCTTGTTCGCCGCGCTCGTGGCTGGGCTCGTCGCCTGTGGCCCGACGGCGGAGGCTGCCCCCAGGCCCGCGACGGCGTCTCTCACGCCCGAGGGTGAGAAGCTCGCGGCCGACCATGCCGGAATGCTCGAATCGCTGCGGGCAGAGATCGTGAAGTCGCTCCCTGGGATCGACGAGGCAAAAAAGACTGCGTTCCTGGCCGCGCGGGCCGAGTACAGCGGCCTGAAAGCCCCCAGTGACAAAAGCCCGGATGCAAAGAGGAAATACACGGAGGCCCTGGCGCAAGCCGATGAGAATGCCTTGCGAATTGCCAGGGAAATCCTGGCATCGATCGACGGCTTTCTCGCGAGCGATGCCCTCGACGGGCCGCTCATGAGAGCTGCCATTCTCGCTCACGGCACCCCGCAAGGCCTGGCGGAGTTTGCCCAGCAGGGCGAGGCCGAGGCGAAGCTCATCGAGAAGCTGCTCGGCGACGAGCCGCTCATGAGGCAGGTTCTCGAGGCGGGCGGCGCCAATGGTGGCGAGTATGGCGAGATGATGCAGGTCTACACCGCCATCCTGGAGGCAAGCGAGCGGGCACGCGAGCCTGGCACCATGTTCCAGCGGCTGGCGCTGGGCACCGCCATTCACATGCCGTGGATGCCTGGGAAGAACAAGGGGATCGTGCCTGGGATCACGTACTCAAGCCAAGACACAATCGACCAAGTCTCTCGCTACCTGCATTACGAAAAAGCCTATCTCGACGGCGAGTTGGACCCTGCGTTCAAGGACATGAACACCTGGGAATGCCGGTTTATCACCGACGACCCTTACAGCAACGAGGACCTGGCCTGGGTCCGCCAAATGATTCGGACCTACCGACCCGATCATGTATCAACCCCCGACTACAAGTGGCGGTACGTGCGGATCGTGAAGAGCGACGTTCCCTACATCAGCCCGACCGATGATCCAAGCCTGGGCAGCCCGGCGCAGCAGCACATCGCGCTCGGCGGCATCTGCGGCCGGCGGGCCTACTTCGGCCGGCTCGCGGGCCGCGCCTTTGGCATCCCGTGTCGAGCCTCCACGCAGACCGGGCACGGTGCCATGTGCCACTGGACGCCCGACGGGTGGGTCATTTGCTTTGGCGCCGGGTGGTCGGTGGCCTGGTGCGGCCCCCAGGGTGGGCTCGACTTCCTCCTCGACTCGCAGGCCCGCGAATTCACGGATGACTACAAGAAAGTGGTTCGCGCGCAATGGATCGGTGATGCGCTCGGCGAGAAGGATGTGAACATCGGCCCCGGGCAAGTCGGCACCGGCGGCGGTTTCTGGGACGGCCTGGCGTACTGCAAGAAACAGGCGATCGTGAAGGACGCCGAGGTCAAGGCGCTCGAACTGATGGGTGGGATGAAGCTCGGCGAATCGGACGAGCTCATGGGCGATGAAGTGGGCGCCGAGATCGAGATTCCAGATGAGTCGAAGGAGATCGTCGTCGAATCGGACGGAACGTTCATCATTCCAGCGGTCGCTTGCTCTTCACCGAAGAAAAGCAGCGATCGCATCCTTTTCATGGAGAACGAAACCGGTGGGTACCAGCTCCACTACAGCCGGCTCGGGGCGCAGCCCGAGCTCGTGAAGTACCGTGTCGAAGTTCCAGCCGCTGGTGACTACGAACTCGCCGCAGAAGTGTCGACGGTAGCCCCGAAGCAGCAGATCCTGGTGCGCCTCAATCGCGAGGAGCCCGCGCCCTTCGATCTCCCCTTCACCAAAGGTGCCTGGGAGACGACCAAGCCGCTTAAGGTATCACTTGCCGAGGGCCGCAATACCATCAGCATCACGGCCCGTGCTCCCAACCGGGGCGTGAGCATCAATCGCTTCCGTCTTACCCCCGTGAAGTAACCGCGGGGTTCCTGTGCACCTCGGAGCCTCTCGCGACATGCTTGGCCGACTTCAAGCGGGCGGGCCGAGCCTGCTGTTTCTCGCTGCGTGGCTCCTCGCACTGCCCCTGGTGCCCGGTGCCGAACCCGACCTCATCTCTGAAAAGTCGATCGCCGAACTGAAAACCCTGGTTGACTCTCCGAAAGAGGAATCGTCGGCCGCCCGCAAGCGCCTTGCAACGAAGCGGGCGATCCGCACTAGTGAGGAGCTCATCGGTGCCCATCCAGAGGCAGCGAATCGTTTCGAGGTGCTCGGCGTTCTCTTTCGCGCGCAGCAGTCGATGCTCGCCCTCGACGACTCACGCGAGAATCGCGAGGCGCTGATCGAGACCAGCCGGAAGCTGGCCCTGGCCCCGGATGAATATGCAGAGATTCGGCTCGATGCTGACCTCCTGCTTTCACAGGTTGAGGCGGCCCGCCGGGGGGCAGACGGGAAAGCCCGGGTGCACGCGCTCGAGCCACTTCTGACGCGATACCGCGACACGCCAGCCGAGAGCCGCATCCTGCGCATCGCCACGCTGTTGGCCCTCGAGATCGGTGATCATCGCTTGATCGAAGACCTTCGGAAGACCATGGCGGTTCGTTTCGCACGCGATCCTGAAATGATCGATTTTCTACGGAGGGAGTTTGGTGGGCAGATTTTTGGGATACCGTTCTGCGGCATGTTTGAAACTGCTGATGGGCAGCAGATCTCGTTTCCGATGCATGGCCTCGGCAGGACGACCCTCCTGTACTTCTGGTCAAACGATGGTCCCGGAGCGGAAGGCCTCGGTCGCCTGGCCACGGCCTGGAAGGAGCGCCGGCAGGAGCTTGACGGGCGGATTCAGATCGTCAGCCTCAACCTGGACGAGCTTCCAGACGCGGGCACCGCTCTCCTTCGGGCCGCCGGCGTTGATTGGCCGGCCCTGCGACTCCCAGGCGGGAGGGCACATCCCGCGTATCGCGCCTTCTGCGTCAGGGATCCAGGCATCGTGACGGTCACCTCGACCGGATACGCCGCGCTGACAATGCCGGGCGCTACGCGAGCGTCCTTGAATTCGGGAGCCGTGCCCGACTATGTCCGGATGTTCGGTTCGTTGATCGCACGCGAGTGGACAGAGCCCGCCTACCTGGCCCTGCTGGTCTCGCTGCTGGCTGGCGAGCCTTTTGTCGTGCCCGTTGTGGGTCCGTTTGATCCTTCCCGGCCGCCCGAATTCGTCGCGGTGGCTGCGGATGGCAAATCGATCCCGAGGACACCCGCCTGTGTGCCCGAGGAAACACTTCTGGCGATCCAGCAATGCTTCACGGCGCCACCGCGCCGGTACCGGCTCCCGATCGCCGAGGCCCGGTCGAACTACGACAAGGCTGCTGAACTATGTCGCACGGCCATCGCCGACCACTCAGGCGCGCCTGACCTCTGGATCGTGCGGAACCGACTGATTGTGTCGCTGCTCGGCCTGTGGAAGGTCACCGCTGATCCGGGATACCTGAAAGAAGCGATCGATGAGTCCAAAGCGGCGATCGCCGGCGGTGGGTTTCCTGCTGGGACGGACGTGGTGCCACGGCTCTGCATCGCCCGCGAGGCGTTCGAGAAGAGCAACCATGATCCAGAGGCCGTGATCACCGAATTCGTCAAGGCGACGGGTGGCGACGACGCGTCTGGCCCGGCGCTCGTGGGGGCGATTATTCTGGCCCTGGAATCAGGCGATCGCGGTGCGTACGAAGAGTATCGCCGTGCGATCCTCGCACAGCACACCGAGAACCCCATGATGTGGACGGCCGTGTCGTATCTCCTCGACCGCCATTGCCAATATCAAGTCTGCCTGCCTCCGATCTCGGGCGGACGCATTCCCCCGCGGCGGGCCGAGTACTTCCTCAGCGAGGTGACGGCGGATGAAGCACGCCGCACGCTACAAACTGTCTTGACGCCCCTCGACGGCGGCTCATTCCGGATCCCGGAGGACGCCCTCGGCAAATGGACCGTCATTCTCTTTGCAACGCCTTGGAGCAAGGAGGGGCCTCCGTCACCAGAGCGAATCGCCGGAGATCTTTCCGGGTATGCGAGCAGGCGTCCCGCCGAAGACGTCACGGTGGTCTTAGCCGTTCTGGATGACGACGCCGACAAGGTCCGCAGTCTCGTCACGGCGAAACCTTTGCCCTGCCCGGTGATGATGGTGCCGGGAGGTATTGAGAATGTTCTGGTGCAGCGCCTCGGGATCATGGCGGAAGACAAGAGTTTGAATGCCGTCGTCCTCAGGCCCGACGGGAGCATCGCCACGGTCATATCGGGCCTCACGTCGCGACACAGCAACGGCGGGGGACCAGCCATCCAGAACGTGATCGAGTGGCATGATGACCGGGCTGTCATCGCGGCCCTCGAGCAGGGCAACGTCGAGCAGGCGCAGCGACTGGCCTTCAGCCTGGCCCCACTGCCTGATCCGGCGGTGGGGGCCCCAAAGGGTGGTAAGCCGACGCCGCAGCCGATGAGTCTCCCGCATCTGCGGGCCCGCGCGAGGGTCTACAAGGCTCTCGAGGAGTGGGACAAGGCCTTGGCAGACGCCGAGGACCTCGTCGCCCGTGAAACGGAGATCAGCGGCCTCATCAGCGTGCGCACGGCGGCTCTCAATGAAGCAGAGGCACTTCGGGACCAGGTCCGCCGGCGGGGGCAGCAACCGTCAGACTGACGCTTGAGCTTTGAAAACAGCTTATGCAATCCCGTCTCCACGCGACGGATGGTTTGGGCACTCATCGTGGAGCCGGTTATGCAAACACCATTCGGAGTCTTTCGCGACATGATCAGCCGACTTCATACCCGAGTGCTGAGCGTTCTGGTCCTCGCTGCCTGGATGTTTGCGTCGCCGTTAGTGGCCATGGCGGAGGCCGACCTCATCCCCCAGGAAGCGATTACCGAGTTGGAAGCCATGGTTGGCTCGCAGGAGGGAGAATCCTCGGCTGCGCGCAAGCGGCTCACGGCCAAGCGGGCGATCCGATCGGGCGAAGGGCTCATCGATGCGCATCCGGAGTCAGTCAACCGGTTCGCGGTGCTCAACATTCTCTTCCGCGCGCAGCAGGGATTGCTCGCCCTCGATGACTCGCGCGAGAATCGCGAGGCGATGCTCGAGACCTGCCGGAAGCTGGTCCTGGCTCCCGACGAATATGCGGAGATTCGGCTTGATGCCGACCTCCTGCTTTCGCAGGTTGAGGCGGCCCGCGGGGGAGCAGGTGGGGAAGCCCGCCTGCGGGCGCTCGAGCCACTCCTGACGCGGTACCGCGACACACCTGCCGAAGGCCGCATCCTGCGCATCGCCGCGCTCCTAGCCCTGGAGATCGAGGATCGGCGGTTGATCAACGACCTTCGCAAGACCATGGAGATTCGTTTCGCTCGCGATCCTGAGATGATCGAGTTTATGCGGGAGAAGTTTGGTGGGCAGGTGTTCGGCGCACCATTCTGCGGTGTGTTCGAGACTGCCGCAGGGCAGCCGATAACGTTCCCCATGCACGGCCTCGGCCGCACGACGCTGCTGTACTTCTGGTCTCAGGAAGGCGCTGGAGCCGAGGACCTCGGGAGATTGGCCACGGCCTGGAATGAGCGCCGGCAGGAGTTCGAAGGCCGAATTCAGATTATCAGCCTCAACATCGATGAGCTCCCCGACGCCGGAGCCAGCATGCTTCAGTCTGCCGGCGTCGACTGGCCGGCCCTGCACATACCAGGCGGGCGGGCACATTCCGCATATCGCGCCTTCAGCCGGCTGGATCCACGCATCGTGACGGTGAGCCCGACCGGCTACGCCGCCCTGATCATGCCGGGTTCCACCCGCAGGTCGGTGGGCGTGCCTGACTATGCCCGCGAACTGAACTCGTTGCTGGCCAGGGACTGGACAGAGCCCGACTACCTGGCCCTCCTGGTCTCGCTACTGGCTGGCGAGCCTTTTGTCGTGCCTGTCGGAGCTCCGTTTGACCCTTCCCGGCCGCCGGAATTCGTCGCTGTGGCTGCGGAGGGCGAATCGATCCCGAGGACGGCTGCGAGTGTGCCGGAGCAAACGCTTCAGGAGATTCAACAGTGCTTCATCGCGGCACCGGGGCGTTACCGGCTCACGATTGGTGAAGCCCGTTTAAGCTACGAACGAGCGGCTGAACTATGCCGCAAGGCCATTGCCGCCCACTCAGGCGCGCCCGACCTCTGGATCGTGCGGAACCGATTGATAGTGGCGCTCCTCGGCTTGTGGAAAGTTACCGCTGATCCGGCATACCTAAAAGCAGCGACAGCGGAGTCCAGGGCGGCGATCGCCGGCGGCTGCCCCGCCGGGATGGACGTGGTGCCACGCCTCTGTCTGGCCCGTGAGGATCTCCAGAAGGGCGACCATGATCCCAAGGCGGTGATCACCGAATTCGTGAAGGCGATGGGAGGCGACAATGCGCCTGGCCCGGCCCTCGTGGCGGCGATCATTCTGGCCCTCGAGTCAGCCGATCGCGGCGCGTACGAAGAGTATCGCCGTGCGATCCTCGCCAAGCACACCGAGAATCCCATGATGTGGACCGCCGTGTCCGTCCTGCTCGACCGCCATTGCCGATATCAAGTCTTCCTCGCTCCGTTCTCCGGCGGGTGGACGCCCTCGAGGCGAATGGACTACGCGATTGGCGATGGAACGGCGGACGAAGCCCACCGCATGCTACGGACTGTCTTAACGCCCCTCGACGGCGGCTCATTCCGGATCCCGGAGGACGCTCTCGGCAAATGGACCGTCATCATCTTTGCGGCGCCGTGGAGCAAGGAGGGACCTCCGTCACCGGAGGGATTTGCGGGAGCTCAGTCCCGCTTTGCGAACAGCCGCCCTGCCGGAGACGTCGCGGTAGTCGTAGCCGTTCTGGATGACGACGCCGACAAAGTCCGCAGTCTCGTCACGGCGAAACCTTTGCCCTGCCCGGTGATGATGGTGCCGGAAGGTATTGAGAATGTCCTGGTGCAGCGCCTCGGGATCGTGGCCGAAGCCAAGAGCCTCAACGCCGTTGTCCTCAAGCCTGACGGGAGCATCGCCACGGTCATATCGGGCCTCACGTCGCGACGGGGCGGTGGATCCGCCATCCAGAACGTGATCGAGTCGCACGATGAGCAGGCCGTCGTCGCGGCCCTCGAGCGAGGCGACATCGAGCAGGCACAACAGCTCGCGTTCCGCTTCGCTCCCCCGGCCGATCTGCAGCCGGTGGACTCGCGGGGCCGGAAACCCAAGTTGCCGCCGGTCAGCCTGCCTCATCTGCGGAGCCGCGCGAGGGTGTACATGGCACTCCAGGAGTGGGACCGCGCCCTGGCCGACGCCGAAGAGCTCGTGGACCGTGAAACGGGTACAAGCGCGGGCCTCGGCGTTCTCACGGCCGACCTCGATGAAGCAGAGGCGCTTCGGGACCAGATCCGCCGGCGGGGCAGGCAACCGTCCGACTGAATCGTTTGACAGTCGGGAGCCTTGCATCAGGTGGTGCGTACCTACGGTCAGTGGGCGTGACCGGCCACCTTGAGAGTGTCGTCGTACGATCGCAGGCCCGCCGTCGCCCCAACCCCCGTCACACAACAGGCGGCCGTTGCGGCTCCGAGCAAGCCGGCCTCTCTCGGAGCCATTCCCCGAACAATGCCCGCCACGAGGCCGGCGAGGAAGGAATCGCCGGCGCCGGTGGTGTCGGCCACGGGCCCCGGAGCCGGGAGGCAGGGAATGTCGAGCCAAGCTCCAACGGACGGGCTCAGGATCGAGCCATCGGTGCCCGCCTTGATGCCCAGCCATCCCGTCGCGCCGAGCGATCGGTATCGATCGATGATCTCCCGTGGGGTCCGGCATCCGGTCTGGGCGGCCGCCTCATCGAGACTCGGCACATAGAGGTCGACCTCAGGCAGCGCCGGACCGACTTGGGCCAGGCTGCCCCCCGAGCCTCCCGTTTCGAGCGCCACCCGGCAGCCGACCGAACGGATCGCCGCGATGGCCTCGGCCAAGTTGGGTTCGAGGGCCGGCAGGAGTCCGGCGTAGCCGAGAATCACCCAGTCGGCACGGCTGAACATCGGGAGCTGCCGGCGGACCCACGCCAGGTCGATCGCGGCACAGGCGCCGACATGGTGGGCGAAGCTCCGCTCGCCGGAAGGATCGATGAGCACGGCCGTGGTGCTCGTGGCGACGCCCGATGTCGGTTCGAGCGATCGCGTGTCGATGCCTTCGCTCTCCAACTGCGTGCGAACGAGATCACCCCAAGGGTCGTCTCCCACGAGGCTCGCGGCCGCGATCGAGAGGCCGAGCCGTGCCAGGGCGATGCCCGTGTTGCAGACGATGCCGCCGGTCGTGACCTCGATCGGGTCGACATGAAAAAGCCGCCCACCGCCGACGGGCTGCCCGAGTGGCACAGGCCGCACGAGGATGTCGGCCACGCAGGTGCCGACAACCGCCACGTCGAACCGCCGATCACCTGTCACGACACCACCCCCTTGATCACATAGCCATGCATGTCGGGAAGCCGGAGCCTCGGTCACTGCCCTTCCAGGGCTTTGCGAACACTCTCTGCGACTTGTGTAGCCAGAGCCGCCGAGCCCCCTTCGACCAGGTCCCACAGGCTCCAGTTGAAATGGATCACGTCGAACGGCTCATCTTTCAACCAGGTTGGCAGGTGGCGGATCATAGGATTTGCTCCGTTCAGGGGATGGCTTTACCAAGAGGACCTGTAAATCAAGAGGACCTGTCAATCCAGCAACTCTTATTCAGACGTGCCCTCGTGTTTTCGTGCGGCAGCGGCAAGGGCACTCGTAAGCGGCGCGTGGAGCGGTGCGCCTCGTTTTTCCATCTCCTTCGCGTAATGCGTATAGGAGGGATGTTTCTCGTCGGGTTTGAACTGGGCCATGACATGAGCGTGGAGATCGACCACGGGCACGCTGTGCTTCGCCATCACACGGGCGGCGATGGCGTTGTATTCCACCTCCGCACCGGCATCGAAGAGATTGCCTTGGTAGCTTGGGAAAGAGTTGACGTTGACCATGGGCGTGGTGTTTCCCCAGATCAATTTAGCCTTGGTCGTTTCGAGCCGTTGTACCAAGGCATCGAGCTGTTTTTCATACTGGGCGGGCGTGGAGACGCGCACGCCGCCACCGTCTTTGCTCATGATCCGGATTTCGCGAGTCGCGGGATCCTTGTAAAACACTTCGCCGATGCCGAAGTTGAAGTAGATGATGTCCCACTGCGCGTCTCCGAGCAGTTGATCGATCTGCGCCAGGGCGGCGCCGCTGTCATTGACGCTGCCGCCCGGCGAATAGTGGATCTGCACGCGGTCGCCGAGCTCCTGGCCCGCCGCCTGCACGATGGCACCATGTACGGAATCGCCGAGGTAAAGCACCTTCAGCGGGCTTTTTTCCGCGGCCGATACCGCCGGGGAGAACAACAAGCAGGCAGCGATCAGAAGTTTTTGTACTCGGCGGGGCATGAGGTCATGGGCTCAGGAAAGGATCTCGGTGAGCTCGCCGGTGCTGTCGGCGAATTTTTCGACGGGAACATCGACGGCGTTCAGCATCGAGACAAATAGGTTGGAGAGTGGCTTCTTGCGGTTGCCCTCAAAGTTGTGGAGGTGGCCATGCTTGAGACCGAGACGGTTTCCGCCGGCGATCTGAATAGGATAGTCCTTCGTGCTATGCGAACCGTGCGGATGGGCCGAGCCCCAGAGAACAACGGTGGTGTCGAGCATGTTGCCATCGCCTTCCTGGGTGTCGCGCAGCCGCTTAAGGAAGTAGGCGTGTTGCTCGGCGCGCCCTTCTCCCATTCGCCCGAGGCGTCCTCCGGGCGATTGTGGGCAATGTCGTGGGTGCCCCCCTTGTAACCAAAAAGCATGTTGGGGAAATTGCCGACGAGGTTTCCGGTGGAGTGCTCGCTTTCAGTCATGAAGGTGGCGAAGCGGGTCGAATCAGTCTGAAAGGCCAGATAGATCAAGTCATACATGCACCTCAGGTATTCGGTCGGCTGGTGGTAGGTGGCTTCCAGGTTGAGCCCCTTGGTGTCGATCGGGGGCAATTCCTCATGGGTCCACTTGCTGGTGCGTTCGACGCGTTGTTCGATGGCGCGGACTGAGTCGAGATACTCTTCCATTTTCTGGCGATCGTCGGCACCGAGTTTGCCGTGCAGCGATTGGTAATTCTCCATCATCAGGTCCAGCACGCTGGCCTCGCGTTTCAGGCGGGCCCGCACGTCGTCGACGGTTTGGTTCGCATAGGGCCGGAACAAGCGGTTGAAAATTTCCTGCGGCCTTTCGAGGGCTGGGACAGGCTGCCTCGGGCCGTAATGCGACAGTGTCTTGGACATGCCGTAGGAACCGGTGCCGCCTTCACTGCCGAGCACCAAGGACGGATAGCGGGTGTGGTGGCCGTTGATTGTGGCGGCGAGTTGATCGATGGAGACGTTGTTTGTCTTGTCCGCGCCGCACATGTCGGCGCCAGTGGCAAA
Organism: Planctomycetota bacterium; assembly: GCA_031403195.1. GTDB lineage: Bacteria > Planctomycetota > Planctomycetia > Pirellulales > UBA1268 > QWPN01. The sequence goes on from JANNSZ010000099.1 coordinate 110,398, forward strand.
AACATCGCCGCTGCTGTGCCCGCCGAGACCGTATCCGCCGGGGTGATCAAGACCGCGGAGGTAGGTGACAGAGTTCTTGACCGCCTCGAACGGGGCCGAGGCCTTGTTCAGGGTGATGGGGCCGGAATCGTGGCGTGGATACCAACTCCACTCGTGGGGGGTGCCGTCTTTGGTCGGCGGATCATAGACACCGTAGGAGATGTAGCTGATCAGCATGCGTTTCGGTTGCTGTACCTTCGCGGCCAATCCGGCGGCTCGGCTCATGCTGCTCAGAAACGGCAGAGCAAGGGCGATGCCGCCGCCACGCAAGACCGCACGTCGATTCATGTGGTGAGATTTCTGCGTCATGGTCGTGGAGTTCTCGTGGGGGTTCGGAAAAGTTCGCTCGAGCAGATGGCAAGGATCATGTCCTGGAGACGGTGGTCGTTTTGTGTGGATTGCTCGAGCAGAGATTCGACGGCATAGCGATCATGATAGGTAAGCGGGCGACCGAGGGCGTAGGTGAGAAGGCGGCGGATGACGTTCTCGGCGATTTCCTCCTTGCGGTCACTCAGAAGGTAGTCCTTGAGCTCACGCATGCCGGTGACTTCCGGGCCATTGGGAATGCGGGCGGCGGCATCCACCTTCACGGTGTTGACGGTCTCGAGGTATGTGCGGTACCCGTCGAGCGTGCCATCGACATTCGCTAGGAATCGGCGCACCACGGCACCGTTTTTCGGGATGAGGGGTTGGTACTGGCCTATCGCGTTGTACTCCTCGAACGGAATCCCCCATGGATCGAGACGCACATGGCAGTCGTTGCAGGCTTCCACGGTGCGGTGGATGCGCAGGAGATCCTTGATGGAGGTCGCGTTTGCGACCTCCTGTCCCGCGGTGTCGGAAAGCGCCGGCACCTCTGCCGGAGGCGGCGGCACCTCGTCGCCCAGAATCGCCTCACGCAGCCAGACGGCTCGATAAATCGGATGCGGCGCAGAGCCTGTGCCGTTGCCGACGAGCACCGATCCCTGCGTGAGCAAGCCGCCGAGGTGGGCATCGCGCCCGACAGAAACGGCGCGGAACCGCAGGCCTTGCACGCCATCGACACCATAGTGCGACGCCAGCGGCTCATTGAGCCATGCGAAGTCTGAGTCGATGATTGTCAGCACACTGGCGTTGCGGCGGATCAACTCGCCGATGAAGCCGACCGTCTCGTCGATCAGGTAGTCGCGGATGGTTGGGCGGAACAGTTGCTCCTGACCCGTCCGCTCTCCATTCGGCACGAGGTAGAGAAAACGCGGGAAGAGATTGCGGTTGATATTGACCGCTTTTGTTTTCTCGATGCTGAGCCATTGCACCGTGAAATTCCTGACAAAGTCCTGAACTCGTTCGTCGGCGAGCATGCGCTGCACCTGCGACTGGATCACGTTGGGATCATCGAGCTTGCTTTCGGCGGCCAGGGCGAGGAGTTCCTGATCCGGGAGGCTGCCCCAGAGGCAATACGAAAGCCGCGAGGCCAACTCGTAGTCCGGTGTGGTGAGCCCGTCCGCTGCCACCGTGTGGTAGAGGAATTGCGGTGAAACGAGGACCATGGAGAGTGTCTCACGCATGGTCGCTTCGAGCGAATCGAAATCGGGCTCGAGCATCTTGTAGATCTGGAAAAAGCGGTCCCGTTCTTCGTTGCTCGCGGGGCGGCGGTAAGCGCGGGTGATGAACGATTTCAAGACTTCGCGGACGTAGGCATCCGGATCAGCGAGGCGCAGCGGCGACTCTGGCAGGATGCGGGTATGGTGTTCAGGCGGCCACGTGTCGATGACCGGCGCCTCAAACTCGAGTGAGCGCACCACCGCCCTCGGCGCCGAATACTGCCAGGCGACATCAAAATGGTTGATGGAGTTGTCGTTCAGCCGGCCGTTGTCATAAAGATTTTGGCAATAGATGTGCTGGGTGGCTGGCTCCTGTCCGTTCTTGTTCACCTCTCCAACCTGGATCGGGTGGTTCTCGATGCGCCCGCGAAACTCGAATTCCTGAAGGTGCTCAACGTCGTTGGTCAAATGAACCATTCCGACCGGGGTGTAATCCCCAGTCCCAGCGTCGCTGCGCAAGATGCTCCCCATGACGATCCGCAGGGGCACTTCCTTGAAGCCCGGCGGCAGGATCGCCGCGGCTTTGATGCGGATTCGATACTCGCCCGTCTCGGGCCACGAAGTGATCACCGCCGTGCCCGCTGCCCCTCCGGTGTACACGCCGATTTCGTCGGGCTGGGCGGTGGCAAAAGACGGTGCCTTGGGTTCGAAGGACCACGATTGCCGATGGACCTTCGGCTTCTCCGGATCGACGATGGCGCTGGCCAAGGCGCGGCGGGCCGTCTTGAGGTAGCGATCGAGCTGGTCGGGCCCGAGCAGCATGAACTCCGCGCTGTTGTTGAAGTGGTAGGGCTTTTGGGGGTCCTGCGAGAGGTCTTTGATCAATTCGAGGTCGATACCCAACAGATCGCGCATCGTGTTCTGATACTCACCATTCGTCAGACGCCGAGCCAGGGGGACGGCTTTCGCATCCCTGGCCTTCGCCACATGATCACGCATGCCCTGATCGATCCATGTCTGCACGGCCGCGCGTTCGACTGCGCTCGGCTGTTTCTCATCCTCGGGAGGCATTTCTCCTGCTTTGAGGACCTCGAGAATTCTCTCCCAACGTTCCCCTTCACCGCCCGCACCGGAACCCAGAGCCCCGTCGAGCGCGTGCAGGGTGATTTCGCCCTTGCTCTTCTCCGGGCCGTGACAGCGGATGCAATACGTATCGAAGAAAGGTTTGACGTGCGAACGGTACCCCGGCTGGCCTGCGGGAATCGCGGTGGGCGAGTTTGATGCCGATCCCCTCGCCTGGTCGTCGTCGGCAACCGAGCGATGGAGAGTCCACATGCCGGTAACCAACGCGAACAAGAGTGCCCTGGACCTGTATCGCATACGAAAGTGATTCATGCAGCGAGCCCATCAGGGACTGGCACGAGAAATGGATGCAGTGGAAAAGGCCGCGGATGGATCCTACCACGGATAGTTAGTGCTCGGACTTGGACGTTGGGCCAGGACGACGATAGCCTCCGCGCGGCCCGGCCTCTTTCATGATCCGCTGCGCTTCCGCTGGCCATGCCGCGCCTTGAACTTGCACGTTGTTCGTGACGACGTTTTCCTTCTCGATGATCCTTGCCAGTGGGCCGTTGTGATAATTGCGATCAAACGTGTTTTGGTAGTTGGGCTTGTTGCCCGAGAAAAACGCCGCCTCGACATTCTCGACGACATTGTCCTGAACCAGCTTGAAGCAACTGCCGTTGTCCAAATAGATGCCGCAGATGCCATAGTTGCCGCTGAACTTGGAGCGGACGAGGTCGTGAACGTAATTGTCGTGGATCTTCATGCCAGGAATCTTGCCCAGCGTGTAGACGCCTCCGCCGTCGTCGTGCAGTCCCATGGTGCGGTGAATGAGGTTGAAGCCAACGTCGTGGTTTCGCGCGGTACCGTCCTTGTCATCCCAGGACCACCCGGTGCTGATGCCCGTATAGCGAACGTCCCGGATCTCATTGTGAAGGATGGCCACGTCGGGGGTGCGGGCCACCAGGATTCCACAGCCGTCTGAATGACACATGCCGATGCGCTCGACGGTGTTGTCGGTGATCGTGTTGCCCGTGGACTTCTCATCGTTGAGCAAGAGATAGATTCCCCCCGCTGAGGTGTCAGTGACCACATTGCCGACGACCGAGCAATCGCGGACCACATCGCTGACGGCGGCGATTCCATGGGCACCCGTTCGCCTGACCGTGCAGGCGCGGATCTCCACGTCAGAGGCATTGGCCAGTTGCACGGCAGCCGGGATCGGCGTGCTGGTGTCGAAATGGGTCGTTGGGCTCGCATACCACGCTGCCGACTGCATGACCTGATAGCCATGCGTGTTTGGCTTGGTCCAGTTGCTGTATTGGAATGTGATGCCTTCAAACTGGAGGTCATGCACCATGTCGTCAGGCGACGTACCCCGAATGTCGAAGAGCGTTTCCACCACGGGCACGACGACCTTGATGGGTGTGGCATCCTCTTTTCGGACCTTGTAGAAGAGGGTGTTGGTCTCCGTGTTCAGATAGAACTCGCCCTCTGCATCAAGAAACTCATACGCATTCTCATACCAATGCGGTGTTCCACCTTGCTCCATGTGAAACATCGAAAGAGCCGCGTTTTCGGGCTCCTGAAAGTGGATCAGGTTGCCCGCGATGCTGGCGATGCGGGCCCGCTTCTGTTTCCAGTGGGTGACCATCACGACCTCCACCTCATTGAGACTGCCCCACGTCTCCCAACCTTTCAGCTCGGCGGGATTGACCTGGAACTGGAACGGGGCCTTCCCGGTGACCCCTCCTCCGCCCGCATACCCCTCCAGGGTCACCTCGCTTGTCAGGTTCGGAAGGCGAGCGCGGATCCCCCGAACGCCATTGACGTAGATCTGGCGAAACTCGAGGTCGCCGACAGGAGCCTTGTAGATGTTTGCCGCCTTGTCGTGCACCTTCCAGCCCTTGATCGCTTTGCCTCCGCTGACGACAGGGGTCTGGCCGGCGACGGCCTTGTAAATGACCTTGTGGCCGTTCGTTCCGGAATCATTGGCATCGAACACTACCGGTTCGGAAACCTCGTAGGTTCCTCCAGCGAGATGGACCACGATATCGCCAGTCATCTTGCCATTGATCTTGGCCACGCTGTCGCGGGCATGGGCGATGGTTTGAAAGGGCTTGGCTTTGGTGCCTGGATTCTTGTCGCTCCCTGAGGGGGAGACATAAAACTCCGCCTGTGCCGCCCAGAGTGGCGACGCCAGCGCCAGCAAAAGCATGGCCGGCGCGATTCCGTGCGTCCGCGCCGTCGCAGTTATTGTGTTCGTAATCATAGACAAGTCAGTCATTTCTCGGGGTTGTGTGCGTGCGTGTGAACAAGGTATTGCGGGCGGGGGTGGCGGGCCATGAACGGTTACACTCTTAGACCCTACCGTTCCGCGGCTGGGGCACTTTCGACCTTGAGAACCCAGGCGTGCTCGCAAGGCCTGTTGCTCGCAGCCTGCAACTCCTCTGGGAGGACGACTACGACGTCCGAGTCGTGCTCGCTCCACGCGAGTGGCTTACCGTAGCCCAGCATGGTGATCTGACTCTTGGCAAGCGGCTTGATAGCGCCCGTCTTGAATTCCTTGCCTGGCCATGACTTCAGGATCACATAGACAAATTTGCTGTCTTTGCTGCGAGTAAAGACGACCGACTCGACCGGCGGCCCGCCGCGCTCGATCCGGCGATACGGACGGGTGGCGTAGATGCCTTCACCATTGACTTTTAACCACTTTCCGATGTCCTTCAGGCGGTTCTTCTGGACTTCAGGAAGGGCGCCCGGGCCGTCGAGGTTGGCCAAGAGCAAGAGATTGCCGCCGCCGGCGACGATGGTGACGAACAGGTCAACAAACGCCTTGGCGGTGATGACGTTCGCTTCCGTGTCTTGCCAGTTATTGCCGTAGGACTGGCTGATGCCGCGGCACTCTTCCCAGACGCGGATTTCTTTTGTGGACGGATCGCCCATGTGTCCGAATTCGCTGCAAAAGAAGTCGCCCCGGAGCGACCGCATCGCCCGCCCGCCTTTTCCGCCAAAGCGGTCGTTGACAGCCACCTCCTTTCGTCCCTCGGCATGGTTGTATAGATACGCGGCGATATCGTAGGTACGGAGCATGTCGTGCGCGGTGTTCCAGTCGCCGTCATACCAGAGAAGATCGGGGTCATACCTGTCGATGAATTCCTTGGACTGCGGCACCAGATATTCGGTTGCATAGTTCTTGACCGGGAACTTTCCCGTGATGAGATGGTCATCGCGCGTGGGCGCATACGGCCTTGTATGGCCGCCCCAGCCGCGGATCACGATGCTGCCGTTGTCGTCCAGAAGCGGATACTCCCACTCCTCGATGCTCAGATAGAACCCGTATTTCAACCCCTTCGCCCGACACTGTTTGACAACAGGGTCGATCAGGTCTCGCTTCGCGCCGATGTCTCCGGCATCCCTTTGGGTGAACGCGGAGGGCCATAGGCAGTAGCCAGCGTGGTGCTTGTGAAACTGCACCACATATTTCATGCCGGTCTCCACGGCGAGATCGGTCAGGGCGTCCGGGTCATATTTGTCTCCCGTAAAAAGCGGTAGAAAATCGTCACGCTCGAAATCGGCTCCCCAGTTCTTCACATGGTAGGAACGCCATGCACCGCCCTCATACATTTTGCTCTCGTACCAGTCCGGGACCATTTGCCCAGCCTTCTGCATGGGCGCGTAACCAGGGATCGACCACGGCCCCCAGTCGATGAACATGCCGAACTTGGCGTCCGCAAACCACTCGGGGGCCTGGTGCTTGTCGATTGACTCAGCGGTGCCCTTCCACTTGCCTTCCGCGTTGACGCGCTGCAATTCGACAAACTCCTCGGCGGCCTTCTTTCTCATTTCCTCGGCGGCCTTCATCAACGCGGCAGGCCCCACCCGATCCTTGGGAGGATGCCAATCGGCTGGACGCCGGTTCTCAGGCGGCGCCAGCGGGACATCTTCAGCAACGGATTGATCATTGAGTCCGAACCACAAGAGGCACGCATTCAGCACATTTCGATTCACGAGACTTGTACCGGGCATGGAGAGTTACCTTTCGGATGGACCAATGTGCCGTCAGGCGAGCCCTACTGAGGAATCTTGTGAACCGTGTACCACGCTTCGCCGTGCGCGAGGCGTTCGCCGTCGGCGTCGGTGAGCGGGGCAAAGGTGAACTCGTAGACCATCCCCAACGGGTGCGTTTCGACGGGGAACTTCATGGCGAGGGTCTTGCGGTCGTTTGACACCTCGACTGATTGCACCAAAACCTCCTGTTCGCCGGCCTTGGGCGAGCCGTAGGCGCCTGAATAGACGTAGTGGTAGCGCTTCACGCGACACATCGCCGGATCGACTGTGGCATCGGCGGCAAGGGGCTTCGTGAAGGTCACGGCGAAGCCTTTGTCCTTGGGCTGAATGCGAAGTGAGTGGATGGCAAATGGCACCTTGCCCGTGGGGACCAGTCGCTCGAGACCGCTCGAAAGCGATGCCATATAGAGCGCATGCTCCGGTCCGAATGTCATCCGTTGGCATCCCAGCGGCTGATCCTTGACGAAGCGGAAGCACGCGCCTTGATACTCACCGTCGACCCTCTCCAGGGCAATGCGCATGATGCCCGTGTTGGTGCCGTATCCCACGTCACCGACAAACATCTGGTCGGCAAAGGGCCCAAACTTTCCGCCCGTTGAATCATAGACCGGCCCCGAGGTGCTGCGACTGTGCTCGTACGGCAGCCACACGGCAGTCAGCCCATCCGGATAGGTCTCCGCCGGCAGCGCATCCGTTTTTGATTCAGGGTGTCCAAAAAATCGCCCTGGTGTGACACACGCCACCTTGCAGGACTGGATCCAGTCGCCCTGGTTGTCGGTAAAGAACATGTCGCCATTCGGCCCCCTGACAATACCGTTGGGCACGCGCACGCCTTTCGCGACCTCTTCGAGTTTCTCGGTGCCGTGGTCGATCCGCATGACCGATCCTCGCCAGCGTCCTGGATTGACGAACCCGGCGTGGGTCCAGAAGTTTCCGGTGTTGAGCGCGAACCACAGGTTCTTCTGGGAATCGCTCGCCAGGCCGAAGCAGTACTCATGCCATCCCAGCGAAAGCCCCCAGCCCGTGGCCACGGTGCGATACTGGTCCACGACCCCGTCGCCATCGCGATCGAGAAGCTCTGTAATCTCCGGCTTCTGGGCGACGAAGACGCGACCATCGACGATGGCCAAGCCCGTGGGATGAAACAGCCCAGCCGCGTACCGCTCCCAGAGGACGGCATCAGGATTTCCAGCCGGTGGGGTCCGCGTTCGCCAGACTTGCCCCTCGGTCATCGCGATCATGTACATCGTGCCGTCTTCAGCAAACGCGACGTCGGCAACGCGACACCCGGCAAACGGCAACGGTATCGATTCCATCACATAGCCAGGCGAAACTTCAGCACGAACCGTGTCCGACTGTTTCGGTTCATTCGATTGCGCGACAGGTTCTCGAGGCGGTCGCGGCTTCTGCTCTGGTGCATCGAATTCGTCCGTCGCAAGTCGCGGGGGCTTGGCCTCGAGGTCGGCAAGTTCAGTGGATGTCGGACCTTCCTTCCCGCCGCGGCACCTCCAGAGATCGACCCGGAGCGACAGCGGCTGATCAGCCTGCGCGGGCGCCGAAGCAACCTGCTTCTCGCCTTTGGCATCAAAACAAACAAACTGCTCGCCTGGGGGCAACGACATCGCCACCCGCGCGCCGGCCGGAAGTCCATCAAATCGGAAGACGCGGGCGAGGCCTTGCCAGTGGCCGCGGCGCTCGATGTGCAGGTCCTCGACGACACGGACCCGCACCTTGCCGACGAGCACGCGATAATGGAGCCGCACCGTTGACTCACCGATCTGATAGCCATCGAACCGCGACCCAGAGTTGGGATCGCTCGCCGGCGGTGGCTCACATGATTGCCATTCCTCCGAGGGCGACATCTGGAAACGCAGCGGATGGGGCTCCAGGGGCATCATGTCGGGCTCGCCCCCTGCCCGATGCCAATACAAGCCAAAGTAGTTTTGGGCCGAGCTCTTGACGAAGCCGTCGAACCAGACGGCCGCGGTGCCGAGGCGATCGGCGTCAAACAGCACCGTGCCATCGGCAAATCCGATCGACACGGCGCGCGGAAACCTGTCTTTGGGCGTGACGGCGACTTCCCCTCGCTGCACCACCGGGCGATCGCCGGGTGCCAGGGCCAGGGCGGAAAGCGCCGGAGGCTGCAACTGGCGGGCGCGTGGTTCGCCGCCGTCCCGCAGTTCGATCAGGTATCGGACCAGGTTCAAAAACTGTCTCCGATTTCCGAGCACGTTGACCTGCCCGGCCGGCATGATCGATTGATTTGTCTCGTGACGCTCTTCGATGTCGTTCTTTTCAAACCTGACCGTCTGGTCGGGCTGTGCCGCATCCCGCAGGACGAGGTGCTCAGCGGTCTCCTCCACCGGCAACCCTGTGACGACCTTGCCATCGACAGTGTGGACGACGACCGTGACATAGCCTTTGGCAATGGTCTTCGATGGCTCCAAGATTGCCTCGACCAAAGCCTCGTCAGTCACTGACTTGTCGAGCTGCGCCAAGTTGGGCCCGCGGGTGTTGACCTCATCGCCGACACTGTGGCACGCCGCGCAGGTGAGCGACGATCGATGAAACAAGAACGCTCCCTTGACCGGATCTCCCTCGCTGCGGGCTGCCGATGCAAGCGCGCTTGGCAGCTCGGCGCGGAGAAGCGACTCGAGCGGCTCCGCCGATACCGTGAACGGGTTACTGAACGCGGCCAGAAAGCAAGTCGCCGCAAGGAGGACCCGCGCCTTTCGGGATGGCGCTGAGTTACTATTCGCTGATTCGTGCATGGACGAGCTCCGCATTGTTGCTGTGACCTCAGTTGCATGGCCGATTGCCGCAACGGCTGGAGGCCGCCACGACACGCCATGGCAAACGTGTCAGGTGTGGTTGTTGGTGAACGCCTGGGCCGCTTGTGGGCCGCGGCCCCGCTCGACTGACCGCAGCCGGGCGGGAGTGAGACCGCTGTGACGCCGCAAGAATGTCGTCATGTATTGGACTGACTGAAAACCGGTCTGCGTGGCGATTGCCTTAAGCGGAAGCGTGGTGTCCGCGATGAGGTGCCGCAGTCTGGCCACCCGCAGGCGGATGTATTCGTCGTGGATCGAACGGCCGACGATCGTGTGAAAATGATTTTCGAGGGTCGATCGTGAAACGCATGCTGCATCCGCGAGACCGACGATATCCGGCCGCTTGCCGGGATTCGCCCGCAGCCACGAAAGCGCCATCCGCACCGGCTTGTTGTCGGTGGCCATCGTGTCGGTCGATGCACGGGCCACGACGCCGATCGGCGGCACGACCGTTCGCAGTGGCGGCTTGACGCCCGGATCACCCGTGGCCTGGGCCCGCATCAATCTGTCGAGAACGGCCGCCGCCTCGTAGCCGACCAATCGCGCCGACTGATCGACGCTCGACAGCGGTGGATCGGTGAGCTCGCACATCACTTCGTCGTTGTCCACGCCAAGCACCGCAACGTCGCCGGGCACGCTGAGCCCAAGCGTGCGGCAGGCCTCCAGCACGTGCCGGGCGCGCACGTCGTTGCAGGCCATGATGCCCAGTGGCTTGGGGAGGGCACGCAGCCACGTCGTGAGCTCCCGTTGCAGGTCTTCCCACCGCCGCGCGGTGGCGTGCCGGCCGGTGAACACCTCGCACTCGCGGCCGGCCTCCCGGCAGGTGGTTGCAAAGGCAGTGGCCCGCTCGGCTGACCATCCATTGATGCGGGTCTGCGGATAGCCGTAGAAGGCAAGCCGCTCGAAGCCGCAGGCGAGGAGATGCTCGGCGCCGAGGCGGCCGATCACTGCGTTGTCGGTGTAGATGTAGGGAATTCTCGAGTCGGGGTCGTACCACCCGGAGCCACCCCCGACGCCGACGATCGGAAGCGACAGGCCCTCGATGGCCTTCGCGACATCGGGGTCGTCAAAGCTTGCGATGATGCCCTGCCCATGCCAGCGGCGGAGGTCGGGGAGTTTCTGAAGCGACTCCTCTTCGACGTACAGACTCCAGGGCTCGTGCTCGCGGACGTACTGGGCCACTCCGCCGATGATCACGCGGTCGTAGGGACGGGCTGCGTCGAGGATCACGGCTACGAGTGGGCGGACGGGACTCTCGGCCCGTGGTGCGGCTCGATCTGCCTCTCGCTCTGTCATCCGCCCGCCTTCGTGTTCCGTGGAAAAGAGCTACTGCAGGCAATGTTCCAAAGAACCCGAAACATACCGATACCAAGCGTATGAAAGATCGTAAATTCTGTTCGTTTTTTCCGAACTACGCCGGGCGCCGTCGCGGCGGCGTTATCCGGGCCGTCGACCTACCCGCGGGGCCAACGCTTCGCCACTGTCTCGAGCCATGTTCGAGTGATCAGTTCATGCCCCGGCGGAAGCGGGTGGATCCCGTCCCAAATCCAGTGCTCGGGCGAAACCGCCCGTGCGGCTTGATCAAAGACCTCCTGCATCGCGACGTGGGCCGCGTCACACTCTTTCGCCAAACGCGCGACAACGTCGCCCAGCCGATTCGTCTGCGATCGCCAGCGTCGGTATTCCTCCGGTGGTTTCAAGGGCCCCGACGCGAGCACGAACGGGTCGATCAGCACGAGGCGCAGTTCAGGGTTCGCCTTCCGGCTGCCATCGAGCGCCTGGCGAAAATCAGTCTCCCATTGGCCGACATCCAGATCATCCAGGTTGCCGTGCACGTCGTTGACCCCGACGAGCACACTGAGGAGATCCGGCTTCATCTCGACCGCGTCGCGATCCCATCGACGGCGCAGGTCGGCGAGCCGATTCCCGCTGATGCCACGGTTGAAAAACGCGAGGGCGGCTTCGGGCATGTCCACTCCCAAACGTGCCGCGAGCAGAAAGACGTAGCTGTGCCCGAGATAGTGATTGCGGTCGGACTCGTCTCGCCCCCACTTCATGTCGGTGATCGAGTCGCCGATGAAGACCAGCCGACTGCCCGGCTCGAAGCTCGGCAGTCGCGCAGCCCCGGCATCGACTCCCAGGGCGCTCGGTGCCGCTACGCACGACATGGATTCGGACACGACGGCGGCACCTGTCGCAGTGCCCGCAAGCATGGCGTGACGGCGAGTGACGCGGGCCGACAGGAAGGACGCGTGATGCAGTGGGTTATCCATGCTGAGGTCTTTTCACGAAGGATAAGACAGTCTATGCGACTGTCAGGCCACGATCTCGCTGACCACCCGCTGCGGCTCGCCCACCACTTTCGAGGCTGGCCGAAGCCCACCGGACGCTATCGAGCCGCAGACGGGCCTCCTGCGTGCCTGGCCCGTGGCGAGAAGATCGGGCATCGGATGTTCTGTTCTTCAGCAGCCCAAGAGATGTTCGAGCACGATCCGCTCGAGGGCCTCGTAATCGCGACGCGCGATGCACTCGGCAGCCGTAACTTCGGGGAACGACCGCACCTTCTCGACCATGCGGAGAAACACCGCTTTGCTCGTGGCGAGGTGGGCGGTTGCGGCCCCGGCCGCCTGTGTGCGCTGGGCCTTTACATCAAAGCCCACAAACGCATCGGAGTCGGCGTAGCCCGCCGCCTCCAGGACGCGGACCTGATCGAAGGCGCCGCGCAGATTGGCGGCGCCAAAGACCTTGTCCTGATCAAACTTCAGGCCGTTCTGGTCGTTGAGGTGCACGCTCCAGAGTTTGCCGGCCGCCAGGGCGAAGCCCATTTCCACAGATGGGTCGAGCCCAGCGAGGATCGCATGGGCACTCTCGATCAAGACACCCACACGTGTCGGGTCGGCGGACCGAGCCCCGAGCGCCATCGCGTGGCCAATCGTGGGCAGAAAAGAATGGTCAACGGGTTCGTTGGGCTTGGGCTCGATCGCAATCCGGATCGTTGGGGAGGCAGCGAGGATGGCATCGATCGCCTCAAGCAACTGCCCCGAGGCCTGGATCGGATCTTTGCTCTCGCGCACGGCCGTACCTTCGCGGGCAGGCCAGAGCACGAGCAGGTCGGTGCCAAGCGCAGCCGCCACGTCCACGGCCCGCTTTGAACGCTCGATCGCCCAGCGACGGGCCGCCGACGAGTTGGACGTGTATCCCCCGTCAATGCCGCTTTCGTGTTCCCAGAGCCGCGGCGCCACGAACTCAGCTACGAGGCCGCGGTCGGCGAGCCGTTTCCGCATCGCTTCAGCCTCGGACACGACCTTGGCCGGCGGCAGGTTCTCGAGGTCTGGCACAGCGTCATCGTCGTGGAACTGAATCCCTTCGAAGCCGAGGTCCACGGCGGCATCGAGAACGGCATCAAACGATACGGCCGGCCGAACCGGGGGACCGAAGGGATCGGCCCCGCGACAGAGGTTCCACGGGCCAATCGAGAAGCGGTAGGGCCTGGTCATCGACGAATCCTCGGGATGTTGCGCAGTGCCTGTCGGCGATTACTCTCAGAACATACCGCCCCTTGAGTGTGCCCGATCGTAAAACTTTTTCGTTGTTTCTGAACGCCGCGAGGAGTGTCCAGGTGGCGTTACCCTGACGATCGAGCCGCGCCGCTAAGGCTCATCAATGCGAGAACCAAGGACAACCAAATGAAACGATTGACACGCATCCTGATCCTCAGCGGCATGGTCACCCTGACCAATTCGCTGGGCGCCGCCTCGGGGCAGGCCAACGACCTGCTCACCGCCGAGGCTGGCACGCAGCCCGCCGTCCTGGCCGTGCAGGCTGGCAACAGCTTCGCCATCGATTTCTACAAGCAACTGACCAAGGACGAGTCGGCCGGGAATCTGTTCTTCTCGCCTTACTCCATCAGCACCGCGATGACGATGGTGCAGGAAGGCGCCCGCGGCCAGACCGCCCAGGAGATCGGCCATGTGCTAGGCTTTCCCAAAGCTGCCAAGCGTACAGGACCGGACAGCCAGTTGATCCCCTGGCAGACTTCGCTGATCCACACCGGGCTTGCCGAGATCGATGGCCGGCTCGTTCAACACGTGAACCCGCAGGAACAGGCACAGCTCATCACCGCCAACGCGCTGTGGGTTGAGAAGACCTACGGCCTGAACCCGGATTGAATCCCTCCTGACCCCCGAGGCGATCAGCAAGTGGGCCGGGCAACTCGAAAAGCAGACCGTGAGCATCTACCTCCCCACGTTCAAGATGCAGGCCGAGTACAAACTCAAGGACCACCTCTCCCAGATGGGAATGCCGTCGGCCTTTGCCCTCGGAAGGGCCGACTTCAGCGGCATGCAGGCATCACCTGGTAAAGCGCCGCTCTGCGTCGATGAGGTCTATCACAAGACCTTCCTCGATGTGAACGAGGTGGGAACTACCGCCGCCGCCGCCACCGCGGTCCGGATGATTACAGTGTCGGATGGCGGTCTCAGCTTCCAAGCCAACCGCCCGTTCCTGTTCATGATCCGCGACACCAAGTCCGGCATCATCCTCTTCACGGGCCGCGTCACCGACCCATCGAAGCTCCAATAACCAGCCGCCCATCAGGTGCCCAACGGTGGCGAAAGTGCCTTCGACCGTCCGGTCCCTTGCTCTCTCCTGTTAACAACTGTGAACGAAACCGGGTTGCGAGAAACGATCGCATCCCTGATGCAGGGAATCGTTCGTGCTCTATTGCAGCGTCGACAAGTATTCCACGAGATCTCTCAGTTCCCGCAGCGTCAGCGCGTGGTGCATGTCGGGCATGGCGGATTTCGGGGCCGTTCTGTCTTCCATATCGCTGGCGGAGATCGTGACCACTTTGCCGTCAGGCTGCTCAATCGTCATCATCCCGTTTTCCTGACTGCGGATGATTCCCGCAACGACCTGGCCGGATTGAAGGACGATCGTGACGGATTCAAATCCCTTCGCAATCTTTGCACTCGGCTCCACCAGCGACTCAAGCAACGACAAGCGATCGTGTCGTTTTGCAACCTGATGGAGATCGGGTCCCGCATTCCCACCGACCACAGTGTTGCCGACATTGTGGCATCGGACACACTGAGCAACTCGATGCCCCGCGAACAGCTTTCGGCCTTGTTCGGAATTACCTCCTTCCACGGCCGTATGATAGTGGGCCAGCAGGCCTTTGCCGCTTTGCTTTGCTTTGAACTGGTCGATGCAGTTCTTGAGTTTTGTCGTGTTTCGCAGTGCAGCCGCTTCCATCACTTCAAGG
>JANNSZ010000100.1:0-34404 GCA_031403195.1 Planctomycetota bacterium
CAACAAGTCGCCCGCCACCGTGCGAGTGCTCGAACACGTCGGTATGCGGGCAAGGCACCATTGATCCTGCCAGCCGGCTCGCATGGTCCCCCTGTCGCAGTTTCCCTGGCCTTGTGGGCGCTGTGAGATTCGCGAGGGGTCGCCCGTGTCATGGAGCCGGCGTTGTTTGCAAGCGCAGCCAGGATGGCGAAGCGTCGCAAACTTCGAGCAAGCGAAGGCCAGGAGGGCCGGAGCGCGCGTCCGGCGACATGGCACGGGCAGCCCCGGGCGGCCGCGTCACCACGTCGCTGATCGCCCGGCCGGGGCCATGGCGGCGCCCGGCCGAGCTTCACAGCGGATGACGACTACTTGCTGCAGCAGCCTTGGCAGCCGTCCTTCTCACAGCAGCAGCACGTGCAGTTCTCGCACGTGCATTCGCCCTTCACGCAACAGCCACAGCAGTCGCAGTCAGGGCAGCCCGTATTTGCCACAGTGGCAAATGGGGCCAACAGGGCCAACGTGGCCCACGTCACAATCGCGTACATGATGAATGCTCCTAGAAAGATGTGAAAAAAAACAGAATCACGATGGGGCCAGCGCCGCATCAATTCCGCCACACCCCATAGAGCACCCGCACCGGACGGGAGGGTGGCCTCTCAGGAAGACCGCCCACTGCGAGCGTGTCCTGCTCGCGGGCTCTGGGGTCGATCGTGCCGACGAGCGTCTGCCACGACGCGGGCTCGACGGTCTCTCGCGGCTTCGGCACCGCCGAAGGATCCTCACGCGGAGCCAGGCGACATTCACAGCCCGGCCCATCTCCGCAGCACGTGGAGAAATTCAAAATGCCGTCAGCCGCATCCGCCGGAGTGGTTGGCGGGCCGACGGGTCTTTGGCTCCCGTTCGACGGCTCGTCCATCGTGCCGCAGCACGATCCATGTCCGCGGTTTGCGGCGACGGCACACGCGATTCCCGAAGTCGGTGACTCGCCAGAACGATCCAGGCAGCCCCGAGCACAGGCACCACAGACGCCCGGTGACACGGCCAGTGCGGCGATACATAGGAGCGTGTGGGTCACGCGCACACGACGGCTGCGGAGCCGAAACGGCCCACAGGTGCCAAACGTGCGTGCCACTACCGCGAACATGCGGTCCTCACTCCTGTCGATCGAAGCGGCCCGTTGTGGGGGCTAGCCTCGATCATTCCGCCCTTCCGACCGTGCCTCCCGGGACGGTGACCTCGTATCGCGGCCACCTCGTCCACGCAATCGTAGTGGCGTCGCCCGTGCACGCGCCACAGGCACTAGCCCTGAGTCTCTCGAGCCAGCGTGGGCGTGATTTCCCGTCTGCTGGACACTTCCGCAGATCCGCGAGCGGCCGCCACGTTGCCCATCGGCAGTCCCTCAGGCTATCTTTTCCGCCCCACCCCTTTGCTGCCGCAGGAGCCCAGCCCCCTCGATGATCCGCATCCATCCTTTTGCAGCGATCCGTCCGCCTTCGTCTTTGGCAGCGGAGGTTGCCAGCGATCCCTACGATGTCATCTCGACGGAGGAGGCGCGAGAGCGAGCCTTGGGGCGGCCACGGTCCTTTCTCCACGTCGTGCGGTCTGAGATTGACCTGCCTCCATCCACCGACTGTCATGCTCTGGAGGTCTATGCCAAGGCAAGCGAGAATCTCCGGCAGATGATTGCGAATGGATCACTCCTGCGTGATCCCCACGCCGGCCTCTACCTCTACCGGCAAGTGCGGGAAGGCAAGGCACAGACCGGTGTCGTCTGCTGCGTCGAAGCCGTCCAGTACGACTCGGGCGAAATCCGCAAGCACGAGAAGACGCGGCCCGACAAAGAGGATGACCGCACGCACCACCTGCTTGCCACGGCGTGTCACGCCGAACCGGTCTTCTTGTGTTTCCGGGATCGGCACGGCATCGTGCCCGCAGACGGCACGCTGGCATCCCGAATCGCCGCTGATTCGGCAGGCGAGCCCCTCTTCGATTTTGTGGCGCCTGACGGCGTGCAGCATGTCGGCTGGAAGGTGCCCGACGCCACGTCCTACCTCGAGGCCTTTGATCGCCTCGATCTCCTGTATATAGCCGACGGTCACCATCGCTCGGCGGGTGGATCACGGGCAGCAGCGGCCTCGGCAGCGAAGAATCCCGCGCACTCTGGGAGCGAGGAGTATGGTCGCTTCCTCGCCGTCGTCTTTCCACACGACGAGCTGCGGATCATGCCCTACAACCGCGTCGTCCGAGACCTCGCCGGGCTCACGAGCGACCAGTTTCTCGAGCAGCTTCGCGGTGTGGGCGACGTCCAGCCTGCCGCACATGGCACTCCGAATGGTCGCGGGCAGGTGCGCATCGCGCTGGGCGGCGCATGGTGGTCTCTCACGTTCCCCGAGGCTTCGATCGATCGAGCCGATCCGATCGCCAGCCTCGATGTGTCACTCCTGCAAGATCGCGTGCTCGCCCCGATCCTGGGCATTGGCGATCCCCGAACAGACAGCCGGATCGAATTTGTGGGAGGCATTCGCGGCACCGACGAGCTCGCACGCCGCGCGGAGGCCGGCGGCGTCGCCTTTTCGATGCACGCCACGAGCCCAGGCGAGCTCTTGGCCGTGGCCGACGCGGGCGAGATCATGCCCCCGAAGAGCACCTGGTTTGAGCCCAAGCTCCGCAGCGGCCTCTTCGTGCATGAGTTTGAGAGGATTTCGGGCGCCCAGGCCTGAGGTCGGATCGCTGTCACGTCTTCGGCCAGATCGTGCGACCTGCCAGGTCGGTCATCACGGTGCCGATGCTGCCACGACCGTGTACGCCGCGGCGAGCACAAACGGATGATGCGAACGCACCATGACGGAATTCTCCACTCCTAGCTTTACCTAACATGGAGCCCTGAATCCACTTTATCAAAACGTCGATCGGCAGCATTCAGGGAGTTGTCTCGTTTTTGGGAGCGGCGCCGGTGAGGGCCTCGAGCCTCTCCGCAACGGCCTTGGCCATTGGCTCATCACCGGCCGCATGAAAACGCTCAAGCGCGCTGCGGAGCGCCGCGATCGCCTCCTCGCGAAAGCCTCGCCTGCCGAGCACCACTCCCAGATTGAATTCGAGCATGGGCGATCCTGGGGCGAACTCAAGCGCCTGCCGCAACACGCTCGTTGCCTCCTCGAGGCGACCGGTGCGTTCGAGCATGCTGGCGAGATTGTTGCTGGCCGCCGTCGATGTGGGATTCGCGGCCACCGCCTTGCGGTAGGCGATAGCGGCTTCGGCAGGACGACCCGCGGTACCCAGTGCTCGACCGAGGGTGAAGGCTGCGTTGTATCCACCGCCAGCCGCGAACGCATTTTCCGCAGCCGCGACGGCCTCGTCGATCTCGTTTCTGTCGAGGTGCAACGCGGCAAGATTATTCCAGGCGCCGGCCATCTGCGGCTGGATCTCCACGGTCTTCCTCCAGGCCATCTCGGCATCGTTGATTCGTCCCGCCGCCTGAAACGCGTTGCCGAGGTTGAACCAGCCGAACACAAACCGGGGATTCACGGCAATCGATCGCTCGTAGAGTCGGATCGCTTCGTCTGCCTGACCGCGACGAACGAGCAGCGTTGCAAGATTCGTGAGCGCGATGAGGTTGTCTGACTCGAGTGCCAGCGCCGTGCGGGCATGCTCTTCCGCCTCGATCGGCTCATTCTTGTCCATGAGCACGGCCGACAGATTGCTGTGGGCATAGGCGTTGTCGCTCGTGACAGCGAGCGTGTATCGCCAGAGCGTTTCGCTGTCGCGCCACACCGCGGTCTGCGCACAGCCAGCCCAGGCGAGGCCCAGAAGGCCGGTGGCCGTCGCGGCCCATACGCCCCACGGTGGCATCCCCAGGCGCTGGACGAGGGTGGCTGCGGCCTGGATGAGCGCCACGACCAGCCAGATGTGCGAGACATAGGTATAGCGGTCGGCGATGAGTTGAATACCGCTGGGAATGAAGCCGATCACTGGCAGAAGCGTGACGAGAAACCAGGCCCAACCGGCCGCGAGCGACGGCCAGGCCCGTCGGAAACGCCATGCTGCGGCCGTGATCGCCACGATGATGAGCGCCGATGCCGCGACCTGCGCGGTCGTGGGCCCGACCGATGAGTAGGGATAGTGGGGCGCGAGACCGACGGGCCAGAAGAGCTGGACCACGTACGTCGCATACGCGACCACGCTTGATGATGCCCGCACCGCAAACGGCAGCGTGCTGATCGGCCGCACCACATCGCCGACTGACATCACGGTGGCCACCGCCGAGAGCGCCGAAAGGGCCAGCATCGGCAGCTTCTCCACGATGATCGCCTTCCACGTCCGCGCACTCGCCTCGCCGGCCCATGGCGGCGCAGTGAGCCTCCGCAGCGGCCAGCAGTCGAGTACCAGCAATGCGACGGGAAGCGTCACCAGCATGCTCTTGCTCAAGAGCCCCGCCGTGAAGCTGACCAGGAGGATGCCGTACCGCTTCCACGACTGCGGCTGCTCCACATACAACGCATAGGCCCAGAGGGTCGTCGCCAGAAACAATCCGCTGAGCACATCCTTGCGCTCGGTGATCCAGGCCACGCTCTCCGCCCGCAGCGGATGGATCGCGAAGACGGCCGCCGCGACGAAGCTCGGCCCCATGGCGCCGGTGAGCCGCGTGACGGCCACGAAGAGCACCGCGGATGCCGCGGCGTGGAGGAGCACGTTGTGGAGGTGGTAGCCCCCCCACCACCTGCCGAAGATCTCCGCATCGAGCATGAACGAGAGCGTCGTCAGCGGATGCCAGTTGCCAACATGCCCTGCGGTCCAGGCCCGCACGAATCCCTGCCAGGTGAGGCCCTGAAGCACCGTCGCGTCGAGGTATTGGTCGTCGTCAAAATTGAGGACTCCGAATGACCTGGTCTGCCAAAACACGGCCATGACGAGCGCCACGATGCCGATGATTCCAGCAGCGAAGCCCAGCCATCGCTGGCGATCCGCTGCCGGCTCGACAGCCTTGGCTCGCGAGGCAGCGATGGAGCGGGCATGCCGACGGTCGGAGGCGCGAGTCATGCCTGCGAATGTATTCCCGCGGCCCGCTGCCGCCAGGCCTCGGCCAGGAGAATGCCGCTCGCCACAGACACATTGAGGCTCTCCACGGCCCCCGTCCCGGGAATGCAGACATGCGAAGTCGCCACGCGCTCGATCGCTGGAGACACGCCTTTCCCTTCACTTCCCAGGACCAGCACGCACCGGCCACCCAGCGGCGCCCGCTGCGGAGGCTCCCCGCGGTGGCTCGACGCGGCCACGACCGCATAGCCCGACTTCACGAGCCGTCGCAGGGCGGCGGCCGGATCGGCGAGGTCGCACACCGGCACCCGCTCCGCAGCTCCCTCGGCCATCCGCACGGCTGTCGGCGAAAGCGGTGGGAGCTCACCGGCGCGGCCCGTCACGGCGATGACACCGAAGTGCGCTGCGGTTCGCAGCATCGAACCCACATTGTGAGGGTTCTCCACGCCGTCGAGGTAGAGGATCGGACCGGCCGATGCTGCTTTGTCGCGGCGTTCATCTTTTCGCTCTGAGCTTTCCCTCGCGGCATCGACGATCCGGAGGAGATCCTCGAGCCCCCACCGTCGAATCTCTTTCGCCAGAATCGCCACGCCTTCGTGGTGCATCGAGCCACTGATCCGCCGCAGGTTCTCGACGGCCACCATTTGAAATCCGCGACGATGCTCGGCACACCACCGGAGCAGCGGTGCGAGCCGCTGCTTCCGAGCCGCGTCCAAATACACCCGCACGATATCGTCGGGCCGCCCCGCGAAGAGCGCCTCGCAGGCGCGGAGGCCGTGGTAGGTCTCCTCGTTGGACGATCGGTGCCGCGGTCGCGCGACAGCCTGCCCACTGGGAGCAGCCGCCTGTGGCGGGCTCGGCGTGCGTGGCGGGCTCGGCGTGCGTGGTGTTTTTTTCTTGGCCATGCGAGCAATGATAGCCTTGCTCCCGATTCCTCTTTTCGCTCCCAACGCAAACTTCCAAAAATGGCTCTCCCCACACCCAGTGTCGCTGTCTCGCGGCGCGGATTCCTGGCGGCATCCACTGCCGCCGCGGCGTCGGCCACCATCCCCCACGCAATCCTTGCTGCCGGCGAGCCGGCCGCTCCGCTGCGGCCTGTGCGATTCGGCGTGTCTACCTATTCGTTTTGGCAATTTCGCGACGAGCCCGCGCCGATCGAGGCGTGTATCGACACGGCAGCCCGGATGAACTTCGACGGTGTCGAGATTCTGCAGGTGCAGATGCTGGGCGACGAGTCGAATGGCCGTCTTCAAAAACTCAAGCGGCAGGCGCATGCGCTCGGCCTGGCGCTGTGTGGCTTCTCGACCCATCAGGGGTTTGTCTCTCCCGACCCGGCGGTGCGGCAGACAAACATCGACAAGACGCTGCACTCGATCGACCTCGCATATCGGCTCGGCATCCCCACGATGCGCGTGAACACTGGCCGCTGGGGCACGATCAAGAATTTTGACGAGCTCATGGCCAACCAGGGAATCGAGCCGCGGCTCCCGGAGCACACCGACGACGAGGCCTTTGGCTGGGTGATCGCTGCACTCGAGCAATGCCTCCCACGGGCAGAGGAGTGTGGCGTCGTGCTCGGCCTCGAAAACCACTGGGGGCTGGGACGCACCGCCGCAGGGGTCATGCGGATCGTGGACGCGATCAAATCCCCCTGGCTCCGCGTGACGCTCGACACCGGCAATTTTCTGGACGACATGGAGGCCCAGTGGGAGCGGCTCGCGCCAGCCGCCTGCTTCGTGCAGGCCAAGACCTACGACGGCGGTGGCAAGTGGTACACGCTCGACATCGACTATGCGAACGTCGCGGCGATCCTGCGGAAGGTGTCGTATCAGGGCTGGGTGTCGCTTGAATTCGAGGGCCAGGCTGACCCGTCCGTGGCCGTGCCCGAAAATCTCGCAATGCTGAGAAAAGCCTTCGGCTGATCAGCTCTTGATGGCGATGCCGGCTGCTTCGAGTGCGGCCCGCACCGCTGCGGCGAGCGCCACAGGATCAGGCCCGTCCCCGTGGACGCAGAGCGTGTCGGCACGGATCGTAAGCTGTGTGCCATCGACCGCCTCCACGATGTGATCCCGCACCAGCCGCACGGCCTGTTCGGCAGCTTCGAGGGGGTCGGTGATCACGGCGCCGCGCTGCAAGCGCGGCACGAGCGTGCCGTCGGCCGCATACCGGCGATCCACAAACGCCTCCTCGGCCACGGCAAGCCCGCGGGCCCGTGCAACTCTGGCGAGCGGGCTGCCTGCGGGTGCAAACAGAATCATCGCCGGCCACAGGGCGGCAATCGCCGCCGCGACCTCCTCCGCGAGCAGTTCATCGCGGGCCACTTGATGGTAGAGCCCGCCGTGGAGCTTAACGTGCCGCGGGTGGCCGCCAGCAATTGTCGTGAGGCGACACACCTGCTCAACCACGAGCGCCGCGACTGTCTCGTGGGCCAGGGTAATCTCGCGGCGTCCAAAATGCTCCGGGTCAGCATGCCCCGGATGGGCGCCGATGGCCACACCATGCTCGCGAGCCAGCGCGATGCTGGAAGTCATCGTGTCGTCATCGCCGGCATGGCCACCGCAGGCGATGTTGGCCGATGAGACCAGCCGCATGAGTGAGGCATCGTGCCCGCCACCTTCGCCAACATCGGCGTTGAGATCGATCGATCGTGGGCCCACACTGGTCATCGCGCTACTCTGCCGAACGCCGCCATGGCCGCCTCTTGCTCCCGAAGGGCAGCATGCGCCTCGGCGAGTGATACAGGCCTCCAGGTGACCGTGTCGCCTGGCCGGAGCTGCGCTGCGATCGGAAGGTCCGCGGCGATCACGTGGGCGCAGATGGGATAGCCACCGATGGTCTGTGCGTCGGCGAGCAGCAGGATCGGTCGGCCGTCGGGAGGCACCTGCACCGTGCCTGGAAAAACCGCCACGCTCGGCATGCCAGCGGCCGCAGCGGGTACGGGCAGCGGGTCGCAGTCAAACCGAACGCCCATTCGATCTGAGCGGCTGCTCGTCCGATACACCCGCGACCAGGCCCCGGTTCCGAAGGCCTCGGCATGTTCCCCGGGGATGACCCGCAGCTCGTGCGGCTGCCCCGGCTGCGCGGGTGGCCAGGGTAGTGCCGCAAGCGATGCGTTGGTTTTCACGGCCCGCACCGGCTCACCCACCGCGAGGCCATCGCCCTTCGCGAGTGGCCGTCCTGCGAGGCCTCCGAGCCCTGCGGCCACGAGTGTGCTGCGACTTCCCATGACACTCGGCACATCGATCCCGCCAGCCACTGCCAGATAGCCCCGGCAGCCCGAGGTCGCGTGGCCCAGTGCCACAACCGTTCCGGCCGCCACCCGGATCGCCACGCCCGATTCAAGCCCGGGAAACACGCCCCCCACCACCGCGATGACCGCCGCGCGTTCAAATCGCAGCGTTGGCCCGAGCAGCGTGCACTCGAGCCCCGCAGCGTCCTCGGGGTTGCCCACGAGGAGGTTGGCCAGCCGCAGGGATACGGCGTCGGCCGCGCCGGAAAGGGGCACGCCGCTCGCTCGATGGCCGGGTCGCCCGCGATCTTGCACGGTCGTAAAGAGGCCGGGGTCGATGACGGTAATGCCCGGCCGCCGAGCGTTCGGCGCGGGCGCTGCATTTCGGGCAGTGTCTGTCGGGGGTAGGTCCGCTGGCACAAACCGCACGCGATCTCCCACTCCCAGAAGTGCCGGCCGCGGCCTTGCTGGATCAAACAACGTCGTGGTGGTCCGGCCGATGAGGTTCCAGCCCCCGGGGCTGGCACAGGGATAGATGCCGGTCTGCCCGCCGCCGATCCCCACGGCCCCAGCCGGCACCCGGCGCCGCGGAGTGGCCCGCCGGGGCGTGGCCAGCGAGGTCGCGAGTCCCGCCAGGTAGGCAAAGCCGGGCAGAAAGCCAATCGCCTCGACGAGGTAGTCGGGCCCTGTATGAGCGGCGATCAAGGCCTCCCGACCGAGAGCATGGCTGGAGGCCACCTCAGCGAGGTCTGGGCCGTCGTAGGCGACGGCAATCTCGTGTCGCGTCGCCTCGCTGGCCAGTCCCACGGGAGCCCCAACTGCGGCAGCGGCCACCGCCGCGCGAAACCGCTCCATATCTGTAATTTCGAGCGGATCGTAGGCCACGGTCACACGGCCGGGAGCCCCGACCACGTCGAGCACACCGGAAATGCCGGCCGCCACGACCATGTGGGCTAGGCCCCGAACCCTCTCGGCGGTCTCCGCTGCCGCACCCCGGCTTACCTGAAGGCTCACCGCCGTATCACCCACGGGCTCTGGGAAGGCCTGCAAGAGCGGCTCCATCGCACACTTTCCGGGGTTCATCCGACCCGTGAGGGGAATTCGAGAATGAAACTTGCAACCCCGTGAGGGAGGGGCCGGCCGGCGCCGCTTCCGCAAATTCGCATTGCTTCGGGGCCTTCTCGCGGTACGATAGAGGAAGTGGGGGGGAATTCGAAACCCTCCCATGTATCTCTCGTTTCATCTTGTGGCTTCGGGGGTCGCGACCATGTTCCACAACAACCATTCAGCCCGGCGTGTCTCGGGATTCACCATCATCGAGGTCCTCGTCGTGGGGGCAATTGTGACGGTGCTGGTGTCGCTGATCCTGCCAGCGATCAACAACGCCCGCGAGGGTGCTCGGCGCTCGCAATGTGGTGCCAATCAGGTGGGGCTGGTGACCGCGATGTCTCAGCACGACGCCGCACGGGGCTTCCTGCCTAGCTTGTCGGATCAAATTCCGCGTGTGACCGCGCCGGGAACTTTTCGTGCCAGCAGTTGGTTCCAGTCGATCCTGCCCTACCTGCAACACAACGACATCTATGCCAAACTGCAACAGAACATCTCAGTGGGCCCCGCTTTGCCGGAGGCGTTGTGCCCATCGGGGCTTACCGCGGCCCGAGGGATCGGTTGGCTCTGCTACGGCGTGAACACCGGCACGACTGGCTACCCCTGGGATGGTGGCATTGGCTTGAATTCCTCGATACGCAGATCATTTGATGACATTCGCTCCAGGGACGGCCTGACTAACACGTTTTTCACCGCCGACAAGCTGGGGCGAACGATTGGAAGTCACAACGATTGGGAAAGTTGGAGCACCCCCGGCGACGGTACGTTGGGATTCCGACAGTGGAACGTCAACTCATGGATCACTTCTGCCAATGGACCGCACATTATTAACAGATTTGATTTGGGGAGCGTGGGCGGCGACACCCCGGCTCGGTCAAAGCACCCAGGGGGCGTGATGATGACCTTCTTTGACGGCCGCGTGAAGTTTCTCAAGGAGGATATTCCCTGCTATCTCTACGCCCACCTGACGACATCTTACAGCGTCTGGACGGGATCGACTTACTCCGGCGTCAATTCTGGCACGGCCCACTATAATCTTCGATCCATCGGCTGCCCGACCACTGAGCCCTTTCGAGTCAAAGAGACCGACTATTAACCCTCTATCGACTATTAACCCTCTACGGCCCATCCCGGAGACCTCCACCATGCCATTTCGCACCGTCTCGCCACTGCATGGATGGCGGCGTGCCTTCACGCTGGTCGAGATGCTGATCGTGGTCGCGATCGTCGCGATCCTGATTGGCCTGCTCATGCCGGCGATCCAAGCCGCGCGAGAATCGGCCCGATTCGTCCAGTGCCGCAACAACATTCGCCAGATGGGATCAGCCTGCGTGCAGCATGAAGCTGCTTATGGGTATTTTCCGTTGATGACGATGCTATACGGATGGACGGCCGACGCCGACCTCGGGAACGGTAAAGTGCCCGTAGTCACTCCGGATTACCCGGCTGGCCAAGTCCAAACTGGGAGCTGGATGTACAATATTCTCCCGTACATGGACCACCTCAAGATACACCAATATGGACTTGGCACTTCAGGAGTAACGAAGCGGCAGTGGAACGCCAGGATGGCCGGCGTGGCGATTCCAACGTTCCACTGCTCGAGCCGCACGGATCCGCGCATTTACAATAACGGTGCGTATGTCAACGCCGCGGGCGCCCCTGATTGGCCTGGCTATGTCACGCGACCCGATTTTGGTTATTCCGTGGGGGCTGGCGACGGAATCGGGAGAGGGGGCGGGCAGGCACGATATACCTACGAGGTCACTGATGGCCTTTCCAACGTTTTCTTCGTAGGCCATAGGTATCTCAATCCGCTCGAGTACAATGGCCCAGGCGTAAGTATCGCATGTAACAACAGTGGCTGGACCCAAGCAGTCGACTGGGACCATTTTGGTTACACTGGGTCAAATAACCCGCAGTGGGGTGTCTTTCCCAGTGGCCTGCCGCCCGGCCGAAACTTCAACCCGCTTCGAGACTCGGTCACAGAGCACAGTTGCGGCATTCTGCCTGCCGGTTGCTCGTTTACCTGGGGCTATCCGACCGGCACCCGGTTTGGGTCGCCGCATGCCCAGCTCCCCATGGCGATGGCCGATGGGAGTGTCCACACCATCGATTATTCAATCGACAAGGCACTCTTTCATGTGCTTGGCAACGTAGCTGACGGCGGCGTCTTGACACCGAAGCCCTAAGTGTGGTCGCTCGCGAGACCTCAGGGCCGACGGGCCAAATCATCCTTTTGTAGCGGCCTTGTATGCTGAGAGATGTTCGAGCATTTCGATGGTTGTGGGCGGCTACGCTTGGGCTTGCGTTCGGCTGTGGCCAGGAGCGGCCCGCTTGGATGATTCCTCCACCAGTCGATGTTCGCGCCATCCTCAGTGCCATTATGGAGCAGGCCGACAAGGACCAAAGCGACAGCCTGGATGGCGATGAACTCTCCGTCATACCCGCACTCGCACTCCAGACTTCCCTCGGGGTGCTTGACAGCAACTCTGACAAAAAGCTCTCGCGAGACGAGATCAAGGCGTGGCTCGAGCAAGTGAAGAAGGATGGGTACACCCGGCAGGAGGCCTCGATTTACATCCGCTTCCGAGGGCAGCCGGCCGCCAATGCATCAGTGAAACTCGTGCCCGAAGCCTGTATGGGGGGCACGATTGAGTACGCTGTGGGCACGAGCGACGAGCAAGGCCTCGCTTACCTGACTGTCCACACCGGTGGACAAGTGGGTGCTCACTGCGGACTCTATCGCCTGGAGGTCACCGGCAAACAGGCCAACGGAAAGCCCATTCCCGCCGAGTATGGCCAAGGCTCCCCGCTGGGCTACGCCGTTGGCGGCGGCCTCCCGGGAGTGTGGCACGACAAAGTCGACTTGGAGACTTGGCCTAAGGCCTCGAGCCCCACACCCCGGCCTTGAATCTCGACGAAGCGTTCAGCCCTCGGTGGCGTAGCCTTTTCTCGGCTCGCGAGCCACGAATGACTGGGCCAGGGCGTCGCCTTCGATTTGTTCGTTGATGGGGTCCCAGCGGATCGTCCGGCTAAGCCGCGCCGCGATGCCCGCCAAGTGGCAGGTGGTGAGCGCCCGGTGATGACTCCACACGTCGGCGATCGGCTCGCGCCGCGCCGCCACAGCCGTAAAAAAATCAGCCACATGGCTGGTCGGCTCGCGACCCTTCCAAACCTCGGCCAGGGCCTCGGGTGGCAAGGGCCGCGTAGCGAGCTCGTCAACAGGTTGCCCCTTGAGCTTGCCGCGGTTCACGAAGATTCGCCCCTCGGTGCCCTCAAAGAGAATGCCGTTGTCGGTGTCGTGGCGAATCGTGAATTCAAGCCCGTCGGCAAACGTCGCCTTGATGAGAAATTTTGTCGCAGTGCAGTAGCGGTCGTCTTCGGTCGGATAGCCGTCTTTGAACGGCACCGGATGCTCGACCATGACGGGGTCGACCGTCACCGGCCCTGTGTCCGTCTTGCCCGCCGCCCACGTGGCAATATCGACATGGTGGGCACCCCAGTCGGTGAGCTTGCCGCCGGAGTAGTCATACCACCAGCGAAACTCGTAGTGGCCTCTGGCCCAGGCCCCCGGAATGTTTTTGGCCCCGACCTTATAGCGATGGGCCGCCAGCGGCGCGGGCCCGAGCCACCTGTCCCAGTCAAAACCCTGGGCTGGCTCCACCACCGGTAACGGCGGGCTCGTGGGCCCTTCGCCCACGGCGCACTGCACCCGCAGGAGTTTTCCCAGCCGGCCCGACCGGACAATCGCCACCGCCTTGATGAAACTCGCATCGCTCCGCTGCTGCGTGCCCACCTGCACGATGCGGCCCGTCTGTCGGGTGACCTCGCAGAGCCGTTGTCCCTCATCGATCGTCAAAGTAAGGGGCTTTTCGCAGTAGACATCCTTGCCCGCGAGCATCGCCTCGATCGTGATCTTGGCATGCCAGTGATCGGGAGTGCTCACATGCACGGCATCAATCGCGGGGTCGTCAATCACCTTCCGATAGTCGGCCGTCACGGCCGGCGCGACGCCGTGCCAGCCTCTGACGATCTCGCGGGCTCGTCCGAGCCGGTCGGCATCGACATCACAGACCGTCACGATATCGCCGTATCTTGGAAACTCTTTGCCCACGCCGTAGGCACCGTCATCGACCATCACCCGCTTATCCCAGCGGGCTCCGCAGCCGATGACCGCGATCCGCGGCCGGTCATTCGATGCCCGAAATGCCGCCGCGCGAGCCACCGAGCCGCGAAGGGCCACGAGGCCGATCGAGCCAGCGGCAGCCCTCAACACTTCACGTCGAGAGAGCACACGTCGCACGGTCATGAGGTAAACCTCCGCGGGCCAGGATTCGCGACAAAGTCTATCACTGAGAGGGGCTGCCTGTGTCATGTCGCCGGCGTGGGAAACAAGCGTAGCCATGGATGGCGAAGCGCAGTTTCCGTCGAGTGAGCGAAGGCCTGGAGGGCCGTAGCAAACGTCCGGGCGACGTGGCACGGGCAGCCCCGAGCCTCGCCAAGCCTGACCTCCTGAAAAAGCACCGGGAGCCCACGAGTGACAGAACGCTGTGGCATACTGTGGCCCTTCCGATTCTGTCGTCCCTCGAGGAGCATGATCCAGTGCGTTTCCTCCCTCTCGTCACCTTCCGCCGCTGGCTGTTTGGCGTGGTCGTGCTCCCGGTCGCGACGGCCGTCGGGGCAGACTCCTTCTATAAGGATGCCGGGATCTTCTCGACACGGCCCAGTGAAACCGCGTCGCTGAACACGATCGACCGCTTTGGCCCCGTCGGCCTGGGGATCGAACTTCACCAGCCGGCGTTTGTGATGAAGGTGAAAAACGTTGAAGAGGGCTCGCCCGCTGCGGCGACCGGCCGCCTCGCGAAGGGCCAGGTGATCGAGAGCATCAACGGCCAGAAGCTTGCCGCGATCGACCCACGGATCCAGCTTGGCACGATCCTCGCCGAGGCCGAGGCAACCGACGGCAAATTATTGTTCCTCGTGCGCGACGACGCCGAGGGAGCCAAGGCCGAGGAAGTGGTCGTGTCCATTCCTGTCCTCGGTCGGTACTCGCCGACCTGGCCGCTCGACTGCCCGAAGTCCGAAAAAATCGTCCGCGGATTTGCAGACTATCTCGCCCAGCCCAAATCGAACCCCGGCTTCTCGAATATCGGGATGCTGTTCCTGCTCTCGACCGGTGACGACAAAGACCTCGCACCGGTTCGGGCCTGGGTGCATTCCTTGGCAGACAAGCCAGCCGCGACCTATGCCTGGCACCTCGGCTACGCTGGGATTCCGCTGTGCGAGTATTACCTGCGCACCGGTGACCCCGCGGCGCTCCCGGTGATCGAGAAGTGGGCGAAGTCAGCCAAAGAACGCGAGTACCTCGACGCCTGGGCCGGCCGGGGTGGAGTCACAGCGGTCGGCTACGGCAACGGTCACTTGAACGCTGGCGCCACGGCGGTGGTGACGTTCCTGCTGTTGGCCAAGGAGTGCGGCGCGAAGGTAGACGAGAGCCTGTTGCACCGCACGCTCACCCACTTCTTCCGGTATGCCGGCCGGGGCAACAATCCCTACGGTGACGACCGGCCCGAGACTTCGTTTGTCGACAACGGCAAAAACGGCAACCTCGCGTTCGTGATGGCAGCCGCGGCCTCGCTCACCCCCGAGGGAGAAAAATCGATCTACGCTCGGGCCCGCGATGTCGCCGCGATGTCGAGCTTCTACACGACGACCTACATGCTCCACGGCCATACCGGAGGCGGCATTGGCGAGATCTGGCGAAGCGCCGCGATGGGTCTCCTCCATGACAAGAAGCCGAAGCAATACCGAGACTTCATGGATTCCCGCCAGTGGCACTACGACCTCTCACGCCGCTGTATCGGCAGCTTCGGCATCCTGGGTGGCGCGGGCTACGACGACGAGGAATGGGGCGCTGGCTATGCGCTCACCTACACGATCCCCCGCAAGACGCTCCGGATCACAGGCGCGTCGTCGCCTCACGCGAAGCCCTACGCGCTGCCGGAACGTCCCTGGGGCACGGCAGCCGACGATGCGTTTGAGTCACTCGAACCGGCCATTGGTGCAGACGGCGCGAAGCAGGACGTGTCTGGCGAGACGATTGCGCGGGATTCTGGCAGGACCCTCATCAACCGCCTGACTGCCAAGGAGACCGTCAGCGACGACGAAGTTCGCCGGCTGGTGCATCATCCCGAATACCTCATCCGGTTCATGGCCGCCAACCACGCCGCGGGCCGCACCATCGCCTACATGACCACGGCAGCCGGACCGCAGGTGAGGCCCGAGCTGCTCGCGGAGCTCCGGCACTCCGCCGATCCGCGGGTGCGCGAGGCAGGATTCCGTGGCACGATCGTGGCCTTCGATCCATCAGCACCGTGGGCCCCAGACGCGTTCGCCGACGCCGTGGCGCGGCTCGCTGACGCCGACGAATCCTGGTGGCTCAAGGACGCCGCCCTCGCCCTCATCGCCCGTGGAACACCCGACATGATCGCGCCCCATGTCGATCGCATCCTGCCCTACCTGGCCCATCCCGAGCAGTGGCTCCAGAACAGGGCGCTCACGGCACTCGCCCCAGTCATCACCGACGAGCGGTGCTATGCCAAGGTTCTTCCGCCGGTTGGCAAATTGCTCCGCACCTGCGAGCGCTGGAGCACCACCGCGGGTCCGATGAACGCCATCCGCGAACAGCTTGCCAAAGCTTCTCCTGAGGTGCGCAATCTCGCCTCCCAGACCATCGAGTCTGCTTTTACGGGCTACGCGGGCGTACGAACGTGGCCCGGTGGCCAGAACATTGCGACCGTCTACGACTCCCATCTCGAACTTCTGGCCACCACGCTGGCCGATGTGCCGGGTGGCTACGACGTCTTGTTTGAAGTGGCCAAGCGACGGTATCCCGATGCTCCCCTGCCCTACGCGAGCATCTTCCTTGCCGCCGATCGAGAGCAGCTCAGCCCTCGGCTTCGCGAGCTCATCAAGCCCATCGTCCGTGATCAGTTGGTCTATGAATACATGGGCCAGAACCGGGCGGGGATCCTCGCGCAGGCCGCTGCGACCAAGCAGTCAGACTTTACGGTGGGACCGATCGACGCGCTCGTTGCCCTCTACCAGCGGGCCGACATCCACGACTACGACTGGCATGTCTTCGGGCCCAACCTCAAAGACGCCACGTGGGATTACTTCACGTTTGATCCACCCGAGAAGCAGGCCTACGACATCAGCCCCTGGCGGTATCGCCCAGTGACTCTGCCCAAGGGCATGGAAAAATGGTTTGAGCCGAGCTTCAACCCATCGTCTGCTGGCTGGAAAAAAGGCCAGGCTCCGTTCGGTCAGTATGCGGGAAAGCTGCTGGATGGAACGCACGTGGCACCGATCCCGGGCTTTGAGAAGCGCGGAGAAAAGGATCGGTTCGGCCCACTCGCCGGTCGCGCGTGCCCCATGCCAGGCTGCGAGCAGCACTCGGTGGCCATGCGCACGATGTGGGACAAGGAGGTGCTCCTAGTGCGTGGCACCTTCGACTTCCCGAAGCTCGAGCCGGGCCACCTCTACCGGGTGCGGGTCGGCACTGGCCAACATGTGGGCAGCGGCGACGGCTACCGGATCTCCATCAATGGCCGACAGCTGATCGAAGCCAAGGAGGGTGTCGGCCGGCGCGCGGGCAACAGACCCCGTGGGGCCTTCATCACTGCCGACTTCCTCCGTGAATTCGGAAACGGACCTGTGACGATCGCTGCCACGGCGTTTCTCCGCTACGGCGACCGCGCGGTCGTCACGATGCCTCCGGTTCCGCAGGGCATCTTCAATCTCTGGATCGAGGAGATGCAGCTTCCGCCGCTCGATGCCGAGGCATTCCGCAAGGCCGCCGCGTTCATGCCGATGCGGTCAGCCGAATGGCAGGCCTCGCTGGCATCCCGCGACACGCATCCTTCGAGCGACGAGGGCGATTCCGCCTCTGTGGCGTGGTTCCACTACGACGGTGGATGCATTGCCAATCCGGGCGTGCTCGGCGCGTGGAAAACAGTGGCGCTCGTGCCCACGATCAATGGCTTTGACCCGACGGCCAAACCGGGCGATACCAGGCGGGCTCCATTCCAACAGATCCAATTCAAGGATGGTGGGTTGACCGATCATCCGGAGTTCGCCTGGTCGGGCGACCGGCTCGTGAGCCTCGCCCGCAGCGAAGCCCTGCGGGTGAACCACGGGACCGTGGCCGAAGCGGAGTACCTGTTCATCGAGGTGGGTGGTTTTTCTGAGAAGAATCCACCCGGATGGACCTCCCCCTGGGTCGTCCTGAAACGGCCATGATGGACGCTGCCGCGAGTGACGGCTAACTCTACTCTGCGTGAAACCCTGCGGCACGGAACATCATCCATGCGACAATTCGTTGCTCATGCCGCCGTGGTTGCGGCGGCCTGCTGGTCATCGGCATCCGCGGCCGAGGCTCCGGCAGGCCGAATCGCTGGCGACCGACCCAACATTCTCTTTATCGCCATCGATGATTTGAACGACTGGGTCGGCCCCCTCAGCGGGCATCCGCTTGCAAAGACTCCCTGCCTCGATGCGCTCGCCGGCCGCGGCACAACATTCCTCAACGCGCATTGCCAGGCACCTCTATGCAACCCGTCCAGGGCAAGCCTCCTGACCGGCCTTCGCCCGTCAACCACCGGCATCTACGGCCTCGAGCCGTCGTTCCGCGCGGTGCCTGGCCTGGCGAACCGTATCACGCTGCCACAATATTTTGCTGAGCATGGCTACCGGACTGCAGCGGACGGCAAGATCTTTCACCATGGCACCCGCTCGGGCGGCAAGACGGCGGCCCCCGATTTCCAGGACCACGGCAACCACGGGGGCGTCGGCTCAAAACCTCCCTCACGGCTGGTCACATCGCCCCCTTTGTCGCACCCCCTGGTCGATTGGGGCGTGTGGCCCACCGACAACGACGACACGCAGAAGGGCGATTACATCGTGGCATCCTGGGGCGTCGAGCAGATTGCGAAGGCGCCGGCCGGCAAACCGTTTTTTCTCGCTGTCGGTTTCTTTCTGCCGCATGTGCCGTGCTATGCGACCCAAAAGTGGTTTGACCTCTACCCCGATGACGACACGGTCTTGCCGACGGTCCTCGAAAACGACCGCGACGACACGCCTCGATTCTCCTGGTACCTCCACTGGCAGCTGCCCGAGCCGCGGATTGGGCCGGTCCGCGAGGCCGGCCAGTGGCGGAACCTCGTGCGGAGCTACCTGGCCTCGACGAGTTTTGTTGATGCCCAGGTAGGCCGACTCCTGACCGCGCTCGATGCATCGGGGCACCGCGACAACACGATCGTCGTCCTCTGGAGCGACCACGGCTGGCATCTGGGCGAGAAGGGAATCGCCGGCAAGAACTCACTCTGGGAACGCAGCACGCGGGTGCCGCTGATCTTCGCCGGCCCGGGCATCACCGCGACCCAGCGGTGCAGCCGGTCCGTCGAGCTCCTCGACATCTACCCGACGCTCATCGAACTGGCAGGCCTTCCTCCGAGCGACACCCTCGAGGGCGAAAGCCTCGTGCCGCTCTTGCAAGACGCATCGGCGCCCCGTTCCCGTCCGGCCATCACGACCCACAACCAGGGCAACCACACCGTCCGCAGCGAGCGGTGGCGGTACATCCGCTACGCCGATTCGAGCGAAGAGCTCTACGACCTCGAAAATGATCCGCATGAATGGCACAATCTCGCCGGCCGTCCGGAACATGCCGCCGTGATTGCGGAGCACGCGAAATGGCTCCCCAAGGTGGACGTGCCACCCGCGCCAAAGAGCGCCCACCGCGTGGTCACCTACGATCCAGCGACCGACATCGCCACCATTGAAGGCCAGCCGGTCACGCGCACCGATCCTTTGCCCAGCGCCGAAACATCCACCAAAAAACAGCCTCCACGGAGCCCTCGATGAATCCATTTCAAGGCTGCATGCCTGCCCTCATGACCCCCTGCGATGCGGCAGGCTCGCCCGACTATGACGCACTCGTCGCGACCGGCCGCGACCTCATCGCGCAGGGCATGTCGGCCGTGATCTACTGTGGGTCGATGGGCGATTGGCCGCTCCTTACCGATGCCCAGCGACAGGAAGGGGTCGCACGACTCACCGCTGCGGGAATCCCGGTGATCGTGGGCACCGGTGCCCAGAATTCCAAACTGGCCACCGAGCATGCGGCGCATGCCAAGAAGGTGGGTGCTGCGGGGCTCATGGTGATCCCCCGAGTACTTTCCCGAGGCACGTCGCCCGCCGCCCAGCGGCACCATTTTGCCGGCATTTTGAAGGCATCGGCCGGCCTTCCAGCCGTGATCTACAACAGCCCCTACTACGGTTTCGAAACGAAGGCCGATCTTTTCTTTAACCTCCGAGCCGAGTTTCCATCGCTGGTGGGCTTCAAGGAATTCGGCGGCGCCGAGTCACTCACCTACGCGGCCGAGCACATCACGAGCGGGCATCCCGACCTCTCGCTCATGGTGGGCGTCGACACGCAGGTGTTGCATGGCATCGTGCGGTGTGGTGCGATCGGCGCGATCACCGGCGTGGGCAACGCCCTTCCCAAGCAGGTGTTGCGGCTCGTCGCACTCTGCATCCAGGCGGCACGAGGCGATGGTGAAGCCCGTCGGCTGGCTGTCGAGCTCAATGACGCCATGGCCGTGCTCTCGAAGTACGACGAGGGCCCCGATCTCGTCCTGTATTACAAGCACCTCATGGTGCTCGAGGGCCACACGGCCTATGCCCGGCAGATCTATGCGACCGACGCCCTCTCTTTGAGTCAACAGGCCTTTCTGGAAAACCAGTGGCGGCAGTTTCGCACCTGGTGGGATTCCTGGCCCGGCCGCGGCTGATCAGAGCCACTCGCATGTACGCTTTCGGTCACGTTCTTCCGGAGCCACGATGACATCCACGTCGCCTGACTCAAGCCACGAGCCCCCCCTCGTCGAACCGACATTCACTGACGACCGCGAGGCGGCCCGCTGGTGGCTGGCCAACGTGTACGCCGGCGACGACGCCGTGCAACTCACGCCACGGGCCGTCATCTTCGGGATGCTCATCGGCGGCCTGATGTCGGTCTCCAACCTCTACGTTGGCCTCAAGACCGGCTGGGGGCTGGGCGTCACGGTCACGTCCTGCATCATCGCGTACGCCGTGTTCTCAGCCCTCGAGCAGATTGTTCCAGCCTGGCGGAATCGGCACTTCACGATCCTCGAAAATTACACGATGTCGAGCGCTGCCAGCGCGGCCGGCTACATGTCGAGCGCTGGACTGGTCTCGGCGATGCCGGCGCTCCTCATGACGACCGGCAGGAAGCTTGGGCCATTGGAGTTAGGGCTTTGGATCGGGTCTGTGTCGCTGCTTGGCGTCTTCATGGCCATCCCGCTCAAACGCCAACTCATCAATATCGACCGCCTCCCGTTCCCTTCTGGCATCGCCACGGCCGAGACACTCCGGAGCCTGCACTCCGCCGGGGCCGCGGCGGTTGCCAAGGCGCGGTCACTCTTCATCGCGGCGTTTCTTGGTGGCGGAATTGCCCTGTGGCGAGACCTCTTGCCAAATTTTAAGTGGGGTGCCGCGTTCGCGTTCCCAAGCCACTTCGCGCTGCTTCCGACGACCGCGGCTCGCGATCTGCTGACTCGCTTTACGATTGGCATCGAGGGGTCACTGATCATGGTGGCTGCCGGCGCGATCATGGGGCTTCGGGTCGCTGCGTCAATGCTCCTCGGGGCAGTGATCTGCTACGGCATCATCGGGCCAATCCTTGTCGAGCGGGGAATTGCCGAACCGGGATACAGGGGCA
The DNA here is from genome assembly GCA_031403195.1 of Planctomycetota bacterium. Classification (GTDB taxonomy): domain Bacteria; phylum Planctomycetota; class Planctomycetia; order Pirellulales; family UBA1268; genus QWPN01. The sequence continues at coordinate 21,153 of JANNSZ010000100.1, forward strand.
TTGTGTCGTGGGTGCTATGGCCCTCCACGTCCATGATGGTCACATCGGGGCTTCTCTCGTTTGGGCTCAGATGGCGGACCGTGGTACGGGCGTTCGGAGGGCTTGGAAGGCTGGCGGGAGGGGCGGTTGCACACGAAGACGACGATCCGCTCGCTCGCATCGAGGTGCCCGCTCGCTGGTTCCTCATCGGCACGCTCGTCACCGGCGCTGCCTGCGTCTTGATCGGCCACTGGCTCTTCGACATCAGTTGGTGGATGGGAATCGTGGCCGTGCTCGTGACGTTTCTCCTCTCGATCGTGGCGGCTCGCGCCACGGGCGAAACGGACGTCACGCCGATCGGCGCGATGGGCAAAATTACGCAGCTCATCTACGGCGTGCTGGCCCCTTCCAATATCACGACCAACCTCATGACGGCCTCGATAACGGCAGGCGCGGCATCCCATGCGGCAGACCTGCTGACCGACCTCAAGAGCGGGCACATGCTCGGCGGGAATCCCCGAAAGCAGACGATCTCCCAACTGTTTGGGGTCGTCGCAGGCACGCTGATCTCTGTGCCAGCCTACATGTTCGTCGTCCAGCGAAACCCGGACGTTCTAGGCTCAGAAGCGCTGCCAGCACCCGCGGCAAAGGTCTGGGCAGGCGTGGCGGAACTCCTTGCCGACGGTGTGCAGGCGCTGCCGCCCGGCGCCATCGAGGCAATCATCATCGGCGCAGCGATCGGGGTCATTTTGACGCTCCTCGAAGAGTTTTCAGCCCCCAGCGTCCGCCGGTGGCTCCCATCGACCACTGGCCTCGGGATCGCTGGCGTGATTCCTGCCTACAACTCCATCTCGATGTTTCTCGGGGCCCTTCTCGCATGGCTGTTCGCACGCGCCAAACCAAAGGCTGCCGCAGACTTCACCGTGCCCGTGGCGAGCGGATTGATCGCGGGTGAATCCCTCGTCGGTGTCGGGATCATTCTCACCATCGAGGGGCTCAAGGCGGCGGGCTGGCTGTAGCTCTTCGGCCCCGCGACCTCACGTCGCCTCGGCGTCTCGGGCAAAGCCCACCGTGCGGCGGATCTTGTAGGGTCGCCCGGCATCGTTCACATGCACGATGAGTTCGGCGATGAGGCCCGTGGCGAGAATCTGGACGCCGATCACGATGAGGAGCACGCCGAGCGTGAGCAGCGGACGGTGCCCGATGCTGGCGCCACCACACCAGATTGCCGTAAGGTAGCCACAGACCGCGAAGCCTGCCAGAAACGAGAGCCCGCCGAGCCAGCCGAAGAAGTGCAGTGGCTTGCGGTCGTACTTGAGCAGGAACGTGACCGTGAAGAGGTCCATGAGCCCGTGGAAAAACCGGCCCACGCCGAATTTGGAGTGGCCACATCGACGGGGGTGATGCTCGACCGGGATCTCACCGACGCGATAGCGGTTCCACGCGGCGAGCGCCGGAATAAATCGGTGGAGCTCGCCATAGACCCGCACATCGCGGAGCACCTCCGCCCGGTAGCACTTGAAGCCACAGTTGATGTCGTGGAGCGGCACGCCAGTCAGTCGCCGCACCATCCAGTTGAAGACCCGTGACGGAAACACTTTATGCCAGGGATCATGCCGCGTCTTCTTGTAGCCGCTGACCACGTCGAGGCCGGTGTCGAGCGCCTCGAGGAATCGCGGGATCTCCTTGGGGTCGTCTTGGAGATCAGCGTCGAGCGTGAAAACCACATCCCCCGTCGCATGCTCGAACCCCGCGGCGAGCGCCGCACTCTTGCCAAAGTTGCCCCGCAACTCAATGAGCTTCACCTCGCCAGGCCGGGCCAAGGCAAGCTCGGCCGCGCGGACCGCGCCGCCATCCCTGGAACCATCGTCGACGAGGATCACCTCAAATGGCCTTCCGAGTGGCCTCACGGCCGCCGCAATCCGCTCAATGAGTTCGGCAAGCGTGGGCTCCTCATCCATGAACGGGATGACAAATGAGATCATGGCGGGAGACCGGCGGCGTGGCACGAGGCCTGGATGGCCCGAAGGAACCGCACCAACTATAACCACCACTGGGGCTTTCGTCGGCCCCACCATGCTGGCCGTTGGCCATTGCCCGACACCCCTTCCCGACGCCTCGGCATACCATGACGCCCGCCCGCGACACTGACGCTCATGCGGCGCTTCGCAGGAGTATCTACCTGCTTCTCATCGCGATCGCCGCGGGCGCCGTCACAGGCCGTCTCCTCTCCGTCAACTCGGTCGACACAATCCGACTCGAGAAATACGTCAACGAGGAGGCCGCGAAACATCGCACAGGTGTCAGAGAGCCGCCGCGCCGCGACCTCCAGCGGCCCTTCTTGAGCGCCAACGATCGCAGCCGCTGGTGTACCGTGCGAGCCCTCGTCGAGCATGGCACCTATGCCATCGACGAGATCGTCGTGGAACCCAACTGGGACACGATCGACATGGTCAAGCACGATGGCCAGGGAAACCCTGCCCCCGGCCCAGACGAGGGCCATTTGTATTCGAGCAAACCGCCCCTGCTCGCGACGCTCATGGCGGGCGAGTACTGGCTGCTCCATCGGCTCACCGGAAAGACTCTCGGCAGCCATCCGCACGAGCTTGGCCGGATCATGCTCTTCACGTGGAACGTGATTCCGCTCATCGCCTACCTGGTGATCCTCGCGGGCATCGTTGAACGCTACGGACGCACCGACTTTGGCCGCATCTTCGTCGTCGCAGCCGGCGGCTTCGGCACGTTCGTCACGACCTATGCGGTGACCTTCACGAACCACTGGCCAGCCGCATTCGCAGCCATGCTCGCCCTCGACGCCACGCTGCGGATCGTGCTCGACGGTGACCGGCGCTGGAGGTGGTTCGTGATCGGTGGCACAGCGGCCGCGTTCACGGCAGCCTGCGAACTCCCGGCCCTGTCGTGGTGCGTGTGTGTCCTTGCACTCCTCGCCTGGAAATCACCGAAACGCTTTCTCATCGCAGCCGCACCAGGCGTCTTGGTCGTGCTGGCTGCTTCCCTGGCGACAAACTACGCGTCGCATGGCACCCTGGCACCGGCCTACGCGCAGCGGCATGTGCCGGGTGGCTGGTACGACTACCAGTACCGTCGCGGCAGCCGCATCATCGACAGTTACTGGAAGCCCACGACTCCCAAGAGCACGATCGATCTTGGGGAGCCCTCGGTAGTGGCCTACGCGTTCGATATCACCGTCGGGCACCATGGCATCTTTTCGCTCACACCCATCTGGATTGTGAGCATGGTCGGCATCGGCATGACGCTGCGTCGCCGGAATGCGGAATCGGCGGTGTGGCTCACGAGCGAGAGAGCCCTCATGGCCGCGATCCTTGCCTGCACGGTCGTGTGTCTCGTCTTCTACATCACGCGCCCCCTCTCGGATCGCAATTACGGCGGCACAGCCACCGGCTTTCGCTGGGTGCTGTGGTTTGCTCCCTTGTGGCTCTACGCGATGCTGCCGGCAGCCGATGCGATGGCCGGCTTTCGTAGCCGTCGCGTCGTGGCCGCCGGCCTCCTGGCCGTCAGTGTGCTTTCAGCAAGCTACCCCACCTGGAATCCATGGACGCTTCCATGGCTCCATGTCTTGTTCAACTACGCCGCGGGTCTGCCAGGAACATAACCATGCTCGTCAGCATTTTTAACGATGTGATCGGTCCCGTGATGCGTGGCCCCTCGAGCTCGCACTGTGCCGCAGCGCTGCGGATTGGGAGACTCGCCCGTGACCTGATTGGCGGCGCACCTGACACACTGCTCGTCGAATTTGATCGGGCAGGCGCACTCCCGACCACGCACGAGTCGCAGGGCTCCGACATGGGCCTCTTCGGTGGCCTTCTGGGCTGGGAAGCTTTTGATGAACGGTTGCCGGAATCCGGTGCCGCACTCGAAGAAGCCGGCACACGCGTGCGGTTCGAGACGGTCGATACGGGCGACCCTCACCCGAATACCTACCGGCTCACGCTCACGCGGGATGGTCGGACTCATTCGCTTCACGCGATCTCCACCGGGGGAGGCATGTTTGAAGTGCTCGAGATCGACGGCGTGCCGTTTTCAGCTTTCGGTGACTATCACGAAACGCTTCTCGTCTGCGAGGGGTCCGAAGCCCGCGCTACGTCCCAGCGGCTTGCGGCAACCATCAGGGCGATGGCCCCAGGCTTTCTAGCCGATGCCTTGGCGGTCCGTGATGGCGGTGCCCGGTCGATCGTCCAGATTGAGACATTTGATCCCCTGCCCGCCGCGGTCCTCGCGAAGATTGTCGCCGACTTCCCAGATGCAAGCGTCCACGAACTGGCCCCGGTGCTCCCGGTCCGTTCGCGCCGCGGCATCAACCTGCCCTATCGGTCAGCAGCCGAACTCGTGGCTGTGGACGCCGGCCACAACACGCCGCTCTGGCGGCACGCCCTGTCCTACGAGATGACCCGCGGCGGGCTCACCGAACGCGAAGTCGTAGACAAGATGCTCGAGATCATCCGCATTCTCAAAGCCTCGATCGCCGAGGGCATCGCTGGTACGAGCTACGACGACCGCGTCCTTTCTGCCCAAGCTCCAGGTTTCGCTGCGGCCATGGCCGCCGGCCGACTCGTGGGGGGTATGTCAGTCAATCGGATCGTGCTCGCCACAACGGCGCTCATGGAAGTCAAAAGCTCGATGGGCGTGATCGTGGCCGCACCAACCGCGGGGGCCTGCGCAGCCTTCCCCGCAGCCGTCATCACGCTCGCTGAGGAGATGGGGCTGGACGATGAGGCGATCGCCCGCGCCTTCCTGGCGGCTGGGCTCATCGGCGTTTTCATCTGCACCCCCTGGTCGTTCGCGGCAGAGGTCGGGGGCTGCCAGGCGGAGGGGGGCTCGGCCGCCGCGATGGCTGCCGCCGCGATCGTGACACTCGCCGACGGCTCGCTCCCGCAGGCACTCGCCGCCGCGTCCCTCGCGATGCAGAGCATGCTGGGGCTTATCTGCGATCCCGTGGCCAACCGCGTGGAGGTGCCCTGTCTCGGCAAAAACGTCATGGCCGCGGTCAATGGGCTGGCCTGCGCCAACATGGCCCTCGCGGGGTTTGACCAGGTGATTCCTTTCGATGAGGTCGTTGCTACGGCCAAGCGCGTGGCAGAACAGATGCCGCGTGAACTGCGATGCACGACACTGGGCGGCCTTTCGATCACGCCCACGTCGCTCGCCATCGAAGCCCGGCTGACCGCTCGCAAGGCCGCGTGCGGCGCTGGCTCCTGTGGCTGCGGCTGACGGAGATTCCGGAGAGAAACCACGGCATGAAACTCGTTCGCTTCGGTCCGCGTGGTCAGGAACGGCCCGGCATCCTGACGCCTGAAGGCACACTCAAAGACGTTTCGGCGCACATCCGCGACTACGACCATGAGTTTTTTGAAGGCGGCGGCATGGCTGCGCTGCGATCGCTCGCCGTGTCAGCCGAGTCGCTCCCCACAGCGTTGAAGGACGCCCGCATCGGCTCGCCAGTCGCCAGGCCTCGCAACGTTTTCGCGATCGGCCTCAACTATTCCGACCATGCCCGTGAGACCGGTGCGGCTGTTCCGTCGGAGCCGATCCTGTTCATGAAGGCGACGGGCGCCGTCTGCGGTCCACACGATCCGATCCTCATCCCGCGGGGCAGCACCAAGACCGACTGGGAGGTCGAACTCGGCCTCGTGATCTCGCGCACGACCCGCTACCTCGCCTCACCCGATGCGGCCCGCGACCATATTGCAGGATATTGCATCGCCAATGATGTCTCCGAGCGATCGTTTCAGCTCGAGCGAGGAGGCCAGTGGAGCAAGGGCAAGTCGAGCGACAATTTTTTGCCACTGGGGCCTTGGCTGGTGACGGCCGACGAGCTAGCCGATCCGCAGAGTCTCGGCATGACGCTCGATGTGAACGACAACCGTCGGCAGACCGGCTCGACATCCACGATGATTTTTGACGTGTGGTTTCTGGTCCACTACCTCTCGCAGTTTCTCACGCTCGAGGCTGGCGACGTGGTGATCACCGGCACACCACCCGGCGTGGGCATGGCCATGAAGCCACCGCGATTCCTCTCCGCCGGCGACATCGTCACCGTCACCATCGACCGTCTTGGCACCCAGCAATGCCTCTGTGCCCAATCCTGAATGAGAAGGCAACGGGCGACCGTCGCCTAGCCAAACCGGGTGATGAACGATTCAATTTCTTCGTGAAGTTCGACCCGGCTACGGAGACCTTGGATCCAGCGTTCGGGAATCGCCTCATAGCCCAGCGATGCGCCCATGATGCCGCCCAGCACCGCTCCGCGGTGACAACTATCGCCGCCCACGTTCGTGTTCGCGACCAGGGCGGCCTCACAATCATCCGCGTAGCGTGCCGCCAAATACAGCACTGCCGGAAACGAATGCTCGATGTAGCAGGCTGGGCTGAGTTGGCTGCCGATGACATCCAGGTCGGAGCGCCGTTCGCGATTCATCCGCTCGACCACCCGCGTTGCCGGGAACCCAAACGACTCGGCATCTGCGCATGCCAGGAGGCGGATCTGAGGATCGGGGTCAGTCAGCAGCCTTGGCAGGAGCCGACTCAACGCCAGGGCATATGGCTCCAGTTTCGTAGACCGGTGCGTCAACCGCAGATGACCGAGCACGATGCTGCCCATCGCGGCCGGATCGTCCCCCCGCATTGCCGCGACAATCACTGGCGGCAACGCGACCAGCCCACCAATCGACGCCGTGTCGTGGCCCTCGGCTCCGGCACAACGTTCCGGCGAGACCCCCCGCGCATAGTTGGCGAAGAAATCGCGATGATACGACTCGGCGTACGTGTCGTTGTGGCTGCCTGGGGTCGTCATGAAGGCGACGTAGGCCCGCAGAAACTCACCAGCGTCGTAGCGACCGCTCGTGTTCATCGTTCGAATGAGCACGCGCAGACACAGCAGGTTGAGGGTGTTGTCCCCGGCTTGTAGGCCCGCGTGGTAGTGCTGGTTGGGCTGGCCCCAGAGGTGCTTCTTCCCATGGAGAATCACGCGGCCCACGACCTCACCCGCGTGGGACCCACGTCCGGCGGCGCCTGTGTTGGCCAACGACATGATCGAACTGGGGTGATACTCGCCCGGCGGATGGTAGTCGCGGATCTCGCCAAACTCTCGCCGTATGGCCGCCACGTCGTAGTACCAGTGGACGGGCATGGCCAGCGCATCACCAACGAACATGCCCCACAGCATGCCTCGCAACCGCTCGTGTTTGTCTCGTTTTCTCACGTCGTGATTCTCGCAGGACTCGTTGAAGAGTGGGCAGGTCAGCGGGCCGCCGATCAAGTGGCATGAGCCCCTCACGGCCCGGCTGAGCCGTTTGCCGCACGCACGCGACGCGCCAGTGCAGGCCGCGGCCCGCCGCGTTGACCGTCCAGGGCGGCACTGATACTCTCGCCCGTGAGTTCGATTGTGCAAGCTCCCGCGCGACGGCCACCCGATGAGCCACTTCTCCGCCGCTTGCCGTACCCCTGGGGCACGCACCGAAACGGTGCTGGCGGGCCAGGTTGGCCGCCGTGCCGCCGCGATGCTGTTACTCGTGGCCGCGGCCGCCACCTGTCCGCTGTGGGCAACCGCCGATCCGCCCGCGAAAGAGCAACCCGCTGCGGCGACGGTCGGACCGCTGGTGGTGAAGCCGCAGCATGCGGTGCTCGTCACGGGTCCCACCGCGAGCCGGCGAGTCTGGCTCGAGTCGCTCGACCCGCTGCAGGCGGTCTTCCGCGATGCACCAGACGCGGAGCCGCGGCAGACCCTCGCGGCCCGCACGGGCCGGCGGCTGGCGGTGGAACTGCTCGGGGGTGAGGTATTCGCCGTGAACCCGCGTACCGGCCGGTTCGACCGGATCGTCCCGTTGACGGGCCGATTCGCCGGCGAGACCGCGGAGGACCATTCCGATTCCACACTGCACGCCCAGATCGCAGAGGGCACGGGCACCGATGCCACCGAGGCCCTGCGCGAGGCCCTGCGGGCGGCCGTCCGTCAGGCAGTAGGCGTGTACGTCGACAGTGAGACGCTCACCGCCAAGGACGACGTGGTCACGGACCGGATCATCACCTACAGCGATGCGTTCGTGGCCCGGTACGAGGAACTCTCCCGTTCGACGGTCGATGGGCTGGTGACGGTGCGGATCTCGGCTGACATCCAGGCCCGCAAGCTCACCGAGGAGTTGCGCAAGGTGAAGGTGGGCACGGTCGATGTAGTCGGCCAGGATTTGGTCGCTGCTGCGATCACGGGCAAGGAGGCCAAGGATGCCGCCGCCGACCTCGTCCGTGGCAAGTTCGAAAAACTGCTGAATGTGCTTGTGGCAAGGTCGCTCCCCTTCAAGCCGCTCGACTACGACGCCGAGACCCGCCGACTCACGGTAGCCTTCATGCTGGAGGCCGACGAAAAGCGGTATCGGGCGTTCCTCGATGAGATGCTGCCGCTCCTTGACCAGGCCGCGCTGGCCCAGTCGCGGCTGCTGGTGCGAATGAATCCGGTCTGGTCCGACGCCCATGAGCCCTTCGCTCCCGAGGGGACCAAGAGGCGGGCCGTCGCGGGCCAGGCCGTCTACAATCCGGAGTTTCGCTACGGTCCCACGCTCACCCGCTATCCGAAAAGCTGGTGCTTATGGCTGCTCACGCAGTGGGACGCGGGCTACCGTAACGCCCAGTGGCGGGCGTTCGCGATGGACATGAACCTGCCTCGGACGCTGGGGCAGTTCACTGGTTCGGTGCGGGTGCGGCTCGATCTCGTGGACGCCGCGGGCGGCGTCGTGCACTCCGACGTGCACGACCCGCTGGCGGGCCTGGCGCGGCCCGGCTATTGGTTCGGATGGGCCAGGCCACGGCCGCGGGCGTTTGCTCGCCGCCAGCCTCCGGCGACCGATGCCCTTCGAGGAGCGCCGCTCCTGGAGACCACGTTCCTGGAGCCGGAGTTCGCCGTACACGAAACCCTAACGGTCAACGCGTACGTTTCTCCGTTATGCTTTTGCATGCCGTTGGACGCAGTCGCTGGTACAGCCGTGGTCTCGTCGGGAGCGTGGCAGTTGTGTCACATCGAGATCGCCCCGGAGGTACTCGCACGCGTGGTGGCGGTAAAGTGCACGCCGGAGTTCGTTCCCGCCGCAGCCGCTGGCGCTGACACGCCGTCACGATGACGCTCTCCCGAACCCCTAGGCGACCGCTCGGGGCCGCGAATTCGCCCCCGATATCGATCGCGTCCAGCCTTACTTTGTCGAAACCGCCCAGCCCCCAGGATTCCCTACGATGACGTCCGAAACATTCCCGTCGCCCCGCGACATTCTCCCCTGCCTTCTTGGACACTGCATCCCTGCCCTCGCCCTCGCCGTCCTGCTTTCTGCGCCGGCCCGCGCCCAGACGGCGGCTGGCGTCCCGGCCCCGGTCGCCGCCGTGGAATCGCCAGACCTCGGGGAAACGCATCCCACGCTCGACAAGATCATTGCCGACTATGCCGACAGCGGTGTCGACGGCGTGGTGGACATCATCAAGAACAAGCAGGGAGAGATCTCCAAGATGGTGGTCGTGGGCGCCGCCCGAATCTCGACGGTGCTCGGGGCTGCGGACGGCTTGCAGACGGCCCGCAACGAGGCCCGCCTGCGGGCTGTGGGGAAGTTCCGTCAGTTCCTCGAGGAAAAGGTATCGGTCACCGAGACGAGCGAGACAGAGCGGACAATCAAGCTCGAGGGCGACGGCTCCGACCTATCCGAGAGCGGCAAGAAGATCTCCAAGAACACCGAGAAGTACAAGACCTTCTCGGAGGGCATGGTCCGCGGCATGCAGCTGCTCGGCTACAAGACCGTGTCGCTCAATGAAAAGGAGAAGATGTATGTCGTCGTGATGGGCTGGAGCAAGGACCTCGCCAACAAGACGCGGGCGCTCGCCAACGAGCTCGACAAGCCGCGGACCGGCGGCACGCGACCAGCCGCGGTACCGGCGGTTGATGCGGAGGAGCGCCGCAAACTCGAGGACCGGACCCGGACGCTGCCCGGTGCCGGCGGGTTCTTCGATAACGACGGCAATTAACCGGAGTCGGCCGATGGCCTCGCGCCGCCTTTTCCGCGTTTTGATGCTCGCCGCAATTGTGGCGACAGGCGTCGGTCCGACAACTTCGGCAGCGCCTGCGAGGATCGAACTCGGCGGGCCGAGGGAAGCGGTCGTCACGATCGACGAGGCAGGCGACCACTATCGCCTTGAGGTCGATGCTCTGGCGGTGCAGGCCTTCAACGGCACGAACGACCGTGAGGCAAACCGTACGCTGAGCCGGTCGTTCGCGCTCACGGCACTGACACGGCACCTGAAGCTCGCCCCGACGCAACAGCTCTCACTCAGCGGCATGGAGGCCGGTGCGGACGAGGTTGCGGAGCGGAGGTTCACCATGGCCTTTACGGTGCCGCGGGGAGGGGTGACGGTGGTGGAGCGGGCCGACAACGGGGCGGCGAACCTGCGGCTCGACCCCGAGTTCGCTCCCTACCTTACGGCCGACCCGCTGCTGATGGAGATGGAGGGGGCGAAGATCGTGAAGCTCGACGCCGGGCTCGAGCAGATGGCGGACGACCCGGTGCGGGTGCTCGTCCTCGGAGTAGCCTCGTCGGTTCTCAAAGACGGTTCGGCGGCCGACCGTAAGCGGGCCGAGACGGTGGCCCGGAACCGGGCGTATGCCCACATTGTGGCAGAGAAGACGGGCGTGCAGGTGGCCCGTTCGGAGACGATCGACAAGAAGCTGGTTGTGACGATCGAAGACAACGGTCGGGAGGAGAGTTCGAGTGTGTCGGAATACCTCGAGACGACACGGGCCGACCTTCAGGGCCGGGCACGGGCCTTTCCAGTGGTGGGCCGGTGGACGAGTCCCGACGGCACCCTGTACTACGTGGCAGTGGGCGGAATCATCACTGCGACGGACGCCCGCTAACTCTCCGTGAAAAAAGCCATCCATGGCCTTTTTCCACCTAGGCCGACCGACGGCGAACTCACTGCGGCTCGAAGCCTCAGGGACGAGCCTGTGGCGGCATACGTCGACGAGGAGTTTCGAGAGTATCTCCGCTGCGGCACAAGACACCCGCAACCACGAGCGGGTATCCTCCACGACGGCCAGACAGACTCCCAGCCGTCAGGAAGTCGCCGTGGGTTGACCAAGTTTTCTCGGTGACGACTACGATAGAGCCTCCCACATGGACCAGATAAAGCTCAACGAACTGATCCGAACATTCTTTGAGATCGACCGGGATGCACTCCGGGAGATCTTTGATGAAATGTTGTCGGCGATGGAAGCAGAGCAGGCTCTGCCACCAGGCACGGTCATGTCCCGCAACTACGAGACGGCTCAGGCCAATCCCGAGATTCACACGTTGCCCGGCAACCTCAAGGACGCCCGCGACGCAATATTCCCGTTCTTCTGGGGCACCGATAGCTGGCAGTCGAAGCTGCACCTTGAGAACGTCAAAGGGCCTCCGAATTTCGCGTCGCTGGTCGGCACCTTGGCCGCCGTCTTGAAGAATCCCAATCTGTGCGTGGATACCTATTGCCTGCGATCCAATGAGCTGGAGGTGAAGTCGATCACGGCGCTGGCAAACCTGATCTTCTATCACACAGAGTCTCCCTGGGGCGTCTTCACCACCGGCGGGACGATTTCCAATCTGTATGGCGGCAAGATAGGGATCGAAAAAATCTCGCCAGGGGCGATGCAGAACGGGCTTCAGGGTCTCAACCTGGCCGGGATCGTGTCGGCGGCCGGTCACTATTCGAACGCGACCCTGGCCGGCTGGCTGGGCATGGGTGTGAAAAACCTGCACGCGATTCCGACCGACAACCGAATGGCGATGCGGATCGACCTTCTGGAAGCAAAGCTGGACGAGCTCTATGGCGCCGGAAAGCTGGTGCCGTTTGTCATAGCCACATTCGGAACCACAGACTCCTTTGGCATTGATGACATTGCGGCCATCGCCGAGGTGATCGAGCGAAAGGCGACGCACCACAAGGCGATGCGGCCGCACCTGCACGTGGACGCAGCAGTCGGCTGGGTGAGTTGCTTTCTGACGGAATACGACACCGTCGCCAACCCGTTGAAGATCGATGCCGCCACGCTTCCACTCGTTCGCCAAGCCCAACAGGCGACCGCGGGCTTTCACCATGCTGACTCGGTCACCATCGACTTTCACAAGATGGGGTGGGGCCATTATCCGTCGAGTGCGTTCATTGTGAATCGCCGCGATGATCTGGCACGACTGACGCGCACCGTGGACGACATGCCCTATTTTTCGGAAGCGGATTTTCGTCACGATCCGGCATTGTTCACGCTCGAGTGTTCCCGCCCTGGCATCGGACCGTATTCGGTGATGGCGTCGTTGAACGGGATCGGACTCAATGGATACCGCATGCTGGTGGCGCATGCCATGGAGATGGCGCGGCAGCTTCGAGAGCGGATCGACCGGTTCGATTTCTGCCGCGTGTTGAATCCGCACAGCCCGGGGCCACACGTCTGCTGGTGGGTGTTGCCGCGTGGCCGCAATGCGAAACAGATTTTCGACCGGCTGGAGCGAGGAGAACTGTCGGCCGAGGAGGCACAGCAGTATCTGAACGAAATCGGACGGCTGTTTCACAAGCGGGAGGCCACGATGGAGCCGGCCATGGATGCCCGCTTGAGTTTCACGCGATCCGTTGGCTACAGCCCACATGGAATCAACATTCCTGCGTGGAAAGCTGTCTTCTTTAACCCGAAGACGGATCAGGCGGTGATTGACCGGATCATCAGCAGTATTGAAGACGTCGCCTGACGAGCCATGGCTGAAACCCTCGCCCTCACGCCGGGTGCCTCACGGCAGGATCGCTATGCCGAGCTGTTGCCCATGGTACGCGCGCTCATCGATGGCGAGCGCGACACCGTCGCCACGCTGGCCAATGTCAGCGCCGCGCTGCACATGGCCTTCGGCTTCCACTGGGTCGGGTTCTACTTCGTGAAGGGTGACGAGCTGGTCCTCGGCCCATTTCAGGGTCCTCTCGCCTGCACCCGCATCCCGCGCGGCAGAGGCGTCTGCGGCTCAGCCTGGGCCCAGGCCAAGACGCTCGTCGTCCCCGATGTCCAGCAGTTTCCCGGCCACATCGCGTGTAGTGCCGCGAGCATCGCAGAGATCGTTGTCCCGCTGTTTGATGCGAGCGGCGAGGTGTGGGCCGTGCTCGATATCGACTCAGTCCACAGGAACGATTTTTCGGATGTGGACGGAGTCGCGCTCGAGCAGGTGGCTGCGTGGCTGAAAGGCCACCGCTA
>JANNSZ010000101.1:0-14937 GCA_031403195.1 Planctomycetota bacterium
GGGCGAGTTCGATGTCTTCCGGTATGGTCCGGACAGTGGCGTACTCGGCAGCACGCGTGACCGGATCGTACCAGCACAAAACGCTATTGAAGCGGCCAAGGTCGAGCGTGAGAATGAGCTGCGTATTCATGGCATGTCTCCTGCGGAAGGGAAAAGGGCCAACCATCACGGTAGCCCACGACATGCATGGATTCTTTCTGCCAAGGAAATACCGAGACGACGGTTTCTGTGAAAAACTTAGAACTATTCGCGCGTAATGATCGTCGCAGTCAGTGTGGGCCGCCCAGTTCCGGTCGCGGTTCTTCCAAATGTTGACACGTTGTGAGGTCCAAAATGAGATGTCTTAGCTTCGCCCTTCTGCTGGTTCTCCACACGCTCACGCCCTTTGTGGCCGAGCTACCCGCTCAGGATGCAACGCCGGAGTCGATATCGGGGCGAGAATCAAATCAGGTGTTCGTCAAAGTCATCATGCCGGTCACCGCACACACTCCGAAGCAGGATGGCCCCGTCGTCGAATGCTGGGTGGCAGAGCAACTCCAACAGCTGGGCGAGTCCGAGTATTTCGCTGTCACAAACTGGGTGCCTGTTTGTGACGGGCTGCCTTCTGACGATGTCGTAGACAAACGCGTATGGGGCGGTCGTCTAGGCAAGGTCTCCTTTTGCCCAGTCCGCGGAGACATTCCTGAACGCAACAACGGACGCGTGTTGGTGAGCGTTGGCGGCTGGTCGCCGAAAGCTGGTTATGAGGCAAGAGTCACGTTGGCGGATGAACCTGGCACTCGAGCAGTTGAGCCGGTGCTGTATCATTTACCCAGCGGAGAGAAAAGGCAGATTCAGGGCAAGAAGCCGATGGCTTATGTGGCAATCCTGATTGGACCGCCTCCTGCAGGAAAGGCAGAACCAGGCGTTGCAGCAGAATCGCGATGACGTCCTGCGGTATGGTGAGTCTCTTGGCTGCGAGCTGCTCAACTTGGTCGTTCGCCAAAAGGGATGGCCGTCTACGTGGGTTCAGCCAGTGTTTTTCCTTCCTCGCGCTTCTGCGGTAATCTATGGGCGGTGGTTTCCGGATCGTGAAGGAGAATGACCGTGGCCGTTCGTATCGATTCGCTTGGCATCGATCGCCTGAGCGTGCGTGATCGCCTCGATCTCATCGAACAGATCTGGGATAGCTTGCCGGAGCAGGTTGAGCCCCAGGACATTCCTGATTGGCATCTTGCAGAGTTGGCCGTTCGCCGTGCCCGTGCCGCCGATGAACCCGGTGCCGGCAAGCCCTGGCGGGAAGTTTTGGAGCGGCTTGAGGGTGGCTTGTGATTCTGCCGGTAGTCCTGCGGCCCGAAGCAGAAGCCGATATCTAGGAGGCCCGCGATCAGCTTGAGGCCGTTCGTGCTGGCCTCGGAAAGCAGGTCCTTGCCCGTGTTCGCGAAGTGCTTCTGCGCGTCGATAAGATGCCGGAGCTTCATGGCAAGGTTTGGGAAGATGTGCGTGCCGCGAGGTTAAAGCAGTTTCGTTATGTCGTGTACTTCATCGTGCTCGCGGATCATGTCGACGTGCTGGCTGTCCTCCACAGCGCTCGGGACTCTTCGACTTGGCGATCCCGCGCATAAAAACCAGGACATGGCGAACCAAGCGATGCAGCAGAATCGCGATAGCGTCCTGTGGTGTGGATAGTCCCTTGGCTGCGATCTGCTGATCGCGGCCGTTCTGGCAAGAATGGGACACAGATGGCCACCGTGAACATCACGCTGCTCAACGCTCTGCTGCTCGCCCCACTCACTTCGCTCCTCGCCGCCGATGACCCCGCCCGTAGCGAAAAGCCCCGGGTACCCGCGCCCGTCGTTTACGACGGCAATCGCGAGCGGTTGAAGTATGCGTTGCCCATCCAGCCCGACGAGAACGTCGCCTACGGTACGCACCGAATGCAGATGATCTACTTCTGGCGAGCAAAATCCGACCGGCCGACTCCTCTGCTCGTTTACATCCACGGTGGCGGCTGGAACGGCGGGGATCGTTCGGTTGTTCGAAACATGCTGATTCCAGCCTTGGACGCCGGCATCTCGGTGGCATCCGTGGAATATCGCACCATCAGGGACTCCACTGCCGATGGGCTCTTGCCGCCGGTGAAAGGCCCCATGCTCGACTGCGCCCGCGCTCTCCAGTTCTGCCGCAGCAAGTCCAGGGAATGGAGCCTCGACAAGGCCAAGGTCGCGCTGTCCGGAGGATCTGCCGGTGCCTGCACGAGCCTCTGGCTGGCCTTTCACGACGACATGGCCGACCCCAACAGCCCCGATCCCATCGCACGCGAGTCCACCCGAGTGGTCGGCGCCGCCGTCTCTGGTGCCCAGACCACGCTCGACCCCCACCAGAGGCGCGAATGGATTCCCAACAGCAAATACGGTGCGCACGCCTTCGGCATCGCCTGGGACGCGAAGGAGAACATCTCCTCCTTCCAGATGTGCTACGACGCCCTGGAACGCATCCTGCCTTGGATCAAACAATACTCACCTTACGACCTGGTCACCCGCGACGATCCGCCCGTGGGCCTTTTCTACAGCACGCCGCCAAATCTCGGTCACGAGGAAAATGACCCGACGCACTCGGCAAACTTCGGCGTGAAGCTCAAAGAGCATTGCGACGCCAACCAAGTGAAATGCGAACTCGTCTATCCTGGTGCTCCAAACGTGACACACCCGACCACTAGCGACTACATCAAGACCTGCCTCCGACCCGAACCGGTGAGCCACAAGTCACATGAGCCAGAATCGGGCGTTGGAGCAGACTCGCGATAAAGCCTTGCGGTGTGGATAATCCTTTGGCTGCGAGCTGCTGATCGCGGCCGGTCGGCAGAAGTGAGGCAGTGATGAAGAAACACTGGGGCATTGCAGTGTCGTTCGCTCTGTTGCTGAGTGGCTGTGGGGCGAGCCCTGACCGGCTGATCAGTGCGAATGAACTTCCTACGGTAGCGGCTCCTCCCATGCCCGCGGTCAAGCAGTTCGAGTGGGGCCTGGGCAAGATCTTGGTCGGCATGAAAAAGGACGAAGTTCTTCACCAAATCAAAGAGACATGGAAGCGACCGGACGGCGACGCGTTTGCCAATCAGGGTGTCGATGTTCCGGGAGTCGCTGAGCCACCCAAGGCGATCCAACAAAGCGGTCGCTGGGAACTGCGCTACGGCAAGGGATCTGGGGTCGCACCTGGCGGCGGTGGCATAACCCTCATCTTTGAGGCCGAAAGGTTGATTCAGATAGTCATTCTGCCGGTCAGTGCATAAAGAGGTTCCGAATCAGTCTTTGGATCCAAATTGCGACAGAGTGGGTAAAATCGACGTGGCCGATCATGTCGAGGCGCTTGCAGTCCTCCACGATGATTGGGCCGAGTCGAAATGGCGATTCCATGCGAAATAGAGCAGGGCGTGCCGAACAAAGCGATGCAGCAGAATCGCGATGACGTCCTGCGGTATTGAGAGTCCCTTGGCTGCGAGCTGCTGATCGCAGCCGGTCGGCGGCATCGCACACGCCATGAAATCCGAGACGCTACAAGAAGTGATTGTTCTGGTGGCAGAGCAGACCGGCGTTTCTCCGTCTCGCATCACTGCGGCGACTCGCATTGGCGAGGATGTGGGCGTGGACGGTGATGATGCCTCCGACTTGCTTACGGCGTTTGCGTCTCGCTTCTACGTTGACCTTGGTCGCTTCGAGTTTTCCCGACACTTTGGCCCAGAGGCGGGTGGGAATCCGTTCTATTGCCTTTATTGCCTGTTCACCGGCAAAGGCCGTCTTGATCCAGTCACGGTTGGGCAGTTGGCAGAGGCCGCAGAGAGAGGAGCTTGGAGGTATGCCGCCTAACCACGCCCCGTAGCGAACCCGGCCATCGCGATTCACTTCGTGGCCTACACGGTTGTGCCGATGGGCGTGGGCATCGCCGTCATCGTTGCTGGCGTAAATGGCTTGTCGGTCATGGACGTTGTGAGAGCATAGGCCTCCGCCCATGAGTGAACTCTATGGCCGAGGTAGCCGAAGCCGTCTCCGATGAATCGCCACTTCGAGAACATCGACGTCGAGTGCTGGGAGGAGCGAAGCCGACTCGGCACCGCACGGCCAGCGATATGCTTGTTCCACGCTGAGCGGACGCTTGGTCGCGAGATTCTGGCGGCACTTGAAGAACTTGCGACCGAGCGCCAGTCGCCAAGCGGACTCTCACACTCAAGCCATCGTCACGAAATCATGCGATCGAGACTCTCCGGCTCCGGCTTGCCCTGCAGCACCCGGGCCTACGAGTCATGAGCGCCACTCGTGATAGCACCTCGGCCACGATCGAGCTGACCATGGTGGGGCTTGGGCTCGTTCGTCACGCTGCGAGCGGCTCCTTGCGGCCAAGGATCGGCAGATCGAGGCGCTGCAACGCCGGCAGGGCGGCAACTCCAAAGCGATGGCGGCACCTGAGGGCGATCAATGAAGGATCGCCACGAACGAGAACGTCCGCTCCACCACTCACCCCACGCTTGAATTGCTCGACGCGTCGGTTTCCCTGCGGCCGTCCTGTTGCCACGGCCAGCGGCCTTCTAATTCAACCTGCAGTGCCATGCTCAGGAACGTTCGGATCATGACGATCAACCCCAGTACGAGCACGCTCTCGACGGTCGGCGAGACGGCCACCGTGCGGATGATGTCAGCCGCGACGAGAAACTCCAAACCAAGCAGAATGCCTCGCCCGATATCCTGGCGGAATGCGCGGTACGACCGCTCGGTGCCCCAGCGACTCGGGGCTGCGTATCGCCCGACCGCGATCGCCAAAACCGAGCACGATCGCCGCCACGCCCATCGCGTCGATGGCCAGGCCTACCGCTTCGATAACTTCTTTGAACGATGTCATACGGAACCGGCGGGTTGGTCATGCGGGACGACGAAGCTCCTCCACCCCGGATCATACACCTACTCGCACCAACGGACCGCATCCAGCGTCGTCCAATCGAATCGGTGCTTCTGAAACGTGAATGAAGTCGCCCGCCTTCAACTCGAACACGCCTTCCTTGGGCATGTGCTGAAGAAGGTCATCGAAAATGTTCGTGACACTCTCGCCGACCGGCTCCCCATGCGTTGAAAGCGATGCACCAGAGAACATCTCCTTAGCCGTGCTCCTGGCGATCGCGGCTTGGATTCATGCCTGTACCTTCGTCCTCAGAAACTCGACCAGATTCTCGGCGTCATCCGTACCGATCCGCAACGCGCCGCCGTTCTTGAAATGAACGACAACGCATGCTCGGCCCCATAGGTTCCAGACCCAACCACCACGAACACTCAAGTGAATTCCCCATCCATCAAGGAGAAGCGAGCGACCGACCTCAGCGGAACGAATGTCAGCGTATCGAACCGTCCTACGGAAGAGCGGCAGTGGACCGAAGCGAATCGTCAGCACGCCGCCTTGGTCTTCGACGGTCAGGTGGTGAAACGAGGCGGCGATGGCAAGGAGCACGATGCCGATCGGTGGGAACAGCCATGGAATCGATGGAGTGTCTCGTATGGCGAAGCCAACTGAGGCAAAAACCAAAGCAGCGGCGTAGATCAATAGGCAGAGCGGGGCTCTCTGCGTGTGGGTGTATTCAGGAGTCATCGCCTGCCCGTCGATCCTCGATGCCTGCAATACCTCTTCGATTCCTCGACGGGAGCCTTGTTCTCCAAGTCCACGTCGTTGTAGCTGTTCCTGCTACCCCATCCGAAGATTCTCTCGAACAAGGGCAGCAGGCGGTTGCTCTCAAGACTCTTCTGGAAATAGACCTCGTGTTCCTTCTCCTTGATTCCCATCTCGTACAAGTCTTTGTCGTGGGCGGTGATCCCGAGGTCGTTAAAGTATCGCATCATGATGAAATACTCGCAGACGTTGCCGCTCTCCAGCCGTCCGGCGAAGAAGTACGGCATGAACCAGCCGATGACGTAGCAGCTTGCCGAGAGAATCCGACCGATGATGTGGTACTTGACCTCGTTGTAGCGCGACGGCGGGATGCCGTACTGCTGCATGATGGCGAGGACCACTTCTCGATGATGCCACTCATCCATCTCGATCTGCTTGATCGCCGCCTTCTCGTCTGGATTCTTCACCGAACCAGCGTGGCCGATGTAGGCAAACGCTGCTGCCTTCTCGGCTGAATAGGCCATCCGAAGGAGCTTCACGAGTTTTGGATGGTCAATCGTGATTGGCTCGCTCACCATAGCTCCATAACCGGCAGATGGGTTCTGTCGTTAACCCGACAGCCAAGACTCTCTCATCGCCCTCGCTTATTTCTTGGGCCGAATCTTCTTGACGCACGTCATGTCGTCCTTGAGAAAATACTCGAACACATCCTCCCAAGGGTACTCGCTGAGTCGCTCGCCGGTGGCATGGTAGAAACGCAAGATCGCCAACGCATCGGCCAGAGTCAAAACGTTCTCGCCCCAAGCGGGAAGCGGGCAAGAACGCTTTCCGTGGATGTCGCAGTGATTCCGGTAGTAGATGACAACGTCGGATCGATCTTTGTGTGTGGGCGACGCCGCAAGCCAGTGACGAAAGCCCTCGCCGTAGACATCACGAATCTCAATTCGGTAGCGATCGTCGAAGCCACCTGCCTGGGCGAAACCTCCGTCTGGATTCTTCAGCATGACGAACGTCGGGCCGTCTGGTTCATCCATGTCATAGATGACCCGCTCGATCTGCTTTGAATTCAAGCACGCCGTGTCGTCGTGGCCTTCTAGCCTGAGCATTTGCGGGCGCATGAGGTCGTTCTCCGGTTGCTGGCCTGCTTGAAGATGGGAGGCTTGGGCTTCATGATTCAGTAGCCTTCACCCACACGAAGTTCTCGTTGCTCAACTTCTGCTCGCCTTTCCAGCGATAGGCGCACAGGAACCAACCCTTCGCCACGCTCCAGTCAACGCATGCGACGTTCTCGCGTAGAAGCTCCGGTCGCGTCGCATTGAGCCAGTAGTGCCCAACGAAGACCGGCTTGGCGTCTTCCGGGTATGGCATAGCGGCTTGAATGATCTCGTCGGGAAGCTCGTCGTCAGAACCAATGGCCTCGCTCGCCATCGCGTAGGTTCGGTAGTTGTGCCCTTCCGGCGGTTCGTACCACTTCACCCGCGCCGCCGTCCGCTCATGACCATCCTTGTCGCGAAATGTAGCCCCTGGCGGCAACATGACTTCCTTGCCCTTCAGGATCGCCTCAACGGGCTCAAACAAGCTGCCGTTTGGTGAGCAGGCTTCATGGAGAAACTCGTCGGTAATCGGCCCGCTGATCTTAGCCATGCGTGTGTCGTCCCAGCATGCATGGATGCCTCGAAGGCCATCCAGGTCGAGCCACAGGGGCAGCGTTCGAAACCAGGCGAGATACGACGCGAGCTCACCTTCCGGAACCTGTCGCATCGTCTCGGCGTGCTGATGGGAGTTCTTCTCGTTATGGGGCCTAAGGTGCTCGCGCGGCTTCGTCGGATGTGGTGTGTGGAAGGCGAGGGCGTTGAGTTCGTGGTTGCCCATAACCGACAAAGCAGCCCCCGACTCGATCATGGGTCGGACGATCTCGAGCGTCTCCCCGATATTGGGGCCGCGATCGATGAAGTCGCCGAGGAAGATCGCTCGTCGCTCCGGATGGCGGTAGACGCCACGCTGTTTCGTGTAGCCGAGCTTGCCGAGCAGTCGCACGAGGGCGTCAGCGTGGCCGTGGATGTCGCCGATGAGGTCGTACATGCGTACCCCGAACGCTACTGCTTTCCGTTGCCGCAGGGCTCTTCTGTCTGGGCAACGACAACTCTGCGATCAGCGACGATCATTCCTTGTTGCTCGACAACGCGGAACTACTGACGAGCGTTCGGACAAACGGCTCCACCGCCCGGTAGAGCCTCACGATGTGGTCGGCGATCATCTTGTGCTGACGTTGCCACTCACCTGACCTGCCCCCATGAATGGAACCAGTTTCTATCGTAGGGGTTGCCCTGCCAAGGGGCGGCGCGACTCCGGAGCCGGGGGCCGGTACCCCAGCGAGTTGTGCGGGCGGACGGTGTTGTAGGTCCGCCGCCCACGTACGACTCGAAGAAGCCGACGCCGGTGGTCCTCGCCTTTTACGGCGGCGGTGCCAACGCTTCCAATATGGTGGTGTACAGCGGACTCAATGAGAAGGCCGATGACGCTGGATTCATCGTTGTCTATCCCAGCGGGACCGGGCGACTCGAAAAGATTCTGACGTTCAACGGCGGCAACTGCTGCGGCTACGTCATGAACAACCAGATTGACGATGTGGAATTCACTCGCATGGTCCTCGATGATCTCGCCACGGCAGCGAACATCGACCCCAAGCGGGTGTTTGCCACTGGCATGTCGAACGGCGGGATCATGTCGTACCTGCTTGCTTCAGAACTGTCGGATCGCATCGCGGCCATCGCCCCTGTTGGTGGGCCGATGGGAACGGAAAGCTGCAAGCCGAAGCGGCCTGTTTCCGTCATCCACTTTCACGGCACCGAGGACGAGTGTGCGCCATTCCATGGAGGCAGAGGCAAAGGAGTGCCTGGCACCGACTTTTATTCGGTTGAGCATTCGATTCAGGCGTGAATGCGAATGGATGCGAGAAGGAGCCGGTCGTCACGAAGCTCCCCGATACAGCCAAAGACGGCACGACCATCACACGTAAGACGTACGGATCGGGGAAGGAGGGGTCAGAAGTCGTGCTGGTCGAGATCGAAGGCGGCGGGCACACATGGCCTGGTTGGGAATCACGGTTCAAACTATTGGGAAAGTCCACGAAGAACATCTCTGCCAACGACATGATGTGGGAGTTCTTCGAGAAGCATCCGATGAAATGATCCTGCTATGTTGTGCTGAGCGAAAAGAATCGAAAAGGGAGGAAGCAGGATGGACCGTAGCCGAAAAGCGACTCGTGAGGGCAACGAAGTCACTCTCCAGCACATGAGTCCCAAGGAGGCGTTGCTGATCGAAGATGTGGTCGAGGAGGAACTGGCTCATCTGCAAGCGTCGATTGAACAGTTGAAAGGAACCGCTGAGCTTCAACGTAGGATCAAAGCCTTTGGCGAGTGCCAGCGAACTGAAGACGAAACCACGGGTCAGTTTTACGACAAACTGCGTCGTTGGCTGGAACGAGACATTCCGCTGACAAAATCGCCCCTCCATCCTCCGAGGCAGGTTGAGTAGCGCCGCTCAAGGCATCCGGCCGCATGGCGGCAGTCTAGCCACCGGTGGGAGAACCTTGGTCCCGGGTAGAATCGTGGCGAAGGCGGAAGTTTACGGTGAAAGTGAACTCCTGTATATTTTCCAGCACCCAGCCTGAGGCATGTCGCAATGAGTTCCTGGGAAGCGTGCCGAGCCGTCGAACGCAACCCGGCCAAGGTCAACGGGGCATGGGTGTTTGCAAACACCCGGGTGCCTGTGCGGGCGCTGTTTGAAAACCTCGAAGACGGCGCCACGGTCGATCAGTTCGTCGAGTGGTTTCCGGGCGTGGGCATCCACTCGGCTGCCTACCTCTTCAACCTCGTTCGCCGCCGGCCCGAACTGCTGGCAATCAAACCCGACTCGCCGATTGAAATGACCACCGACGGGAAAGTGCTCATGATCCGGCCCGTTTCCCTCGCGAACCGTGCGGCCCGCGTGGCGGAGTCGCTCTCAAAAATCAATGCCAAGCACGGCAAAGCGCTCGCGAAGCTCGCCGAGTAGGTCCCACCGATGAGCTCGCTCGTGCTCTCGGTTGCGCAAGGGCAGTCAGAAAAGTTGGCCATCGCCAAACGGCTCAGGCTACATGCCGTCGCCTGAAGAACCGCCACTCGCATGGCGTGTTCATGGCTACGTTCGTGTGACGCCATCGCCAAAGTCGTCATCCCACGAGGGGACCACCAATACGGGCGACCTACCATGGGGTGCGACCACAACCGGATTCTCGCTCCAGTGTTGGTCTCGTTTAAGGGGGCTAGGGCACATCCAAGGGGATTCCTGGCGACCTCAGTGATCGTCCATCGCTTTGGATGGTAGCTTCGACCTGGCGAGGTAGGCTCAGGGAGCGACGTGCCTTCGTCACCATGTTGCGAAAGTACCTTTGACCGCCTTATCCTGCACCCTCCCCCTGCGCACGGAGATTCCGGCATGAAAGCCCGCTACGGATCGATCGTACTTCTGGTCGCCATCGCTTCGAGCATCGTTTTCGCGTCGGGCCGCGCGTTTGCCGCAGAGCCCGGCGGCGAGTTCGCCACTCGCTACGCGGGCCAGCTTGAAACGCTGCGCACCGAGTTGAAAGCAAAATTTCCGCCCAAGGATGCAGCCCCCGACGCGGTGAACAAGTTCGTTGCCAGCGATGCATTGGATGCGGAGTTGGTGAAGTTCGCCGTCTTGAATGCCGCGACGCCGACTGGCCTGGCGGAGTTCGTCCAGCAGGGCAAGGACCGGGCGGCGATGATCGACCGGTTGCTTGCCGATCCGAAGCTCATGCTGCAGATGCTCGTGGCCGACGGTGCTAGCGGCGGCAAGTACGGTCGGGCGATGACGATCTACACCGGCATCCAGAAAGCCAGCAGCAAGGCTTCCGGAGGCGTGTTGCAGCGATTGGCGGTGGCGATCAGCCTCGCGCACGCCGAGCCTGTCAAACAGGTGAACCCCGCAGGTCAGACCGACGGTCCCCAAACCGTCGATCCCGTCAAGCGATACCTGCAATACGAGAAGGCCTACCTCGGTGGCGAGTTGGACCCGGCGTTCGACAAACTGACGACGTGGGATCTTCGTTTCGTCGTGGACGGTGAGGAGCCGGACGAGACGCTGGTGTGGGGCCGCATGATGCTTCGAAGCTTCCGGCCCGACCATGTCCTCAACGCCGACTACGGCTGGCGCTATGTGGGCAGCGTGCCGAGCGAGGTGCGGTATGGATCGGGCGACGTGAAATTTGATCGCCCCGAGTTGCAGAACTATCAGAACATCATCATGAACGGCGGGATATGCGGCCGGCGGGCGTGGTTCGGTCGCTTCATCCTCCGCGCCTTCGGGATGCCGACCACGGCACGTCCCCAGCGAGGCCATGCGGCGCTCGTCCACTGGACGCCCAACGGCTGGGTGCCCAACCTAGGCGGGGGATGGGGAGCCGGTTGGACGAAAACCATCTACAACGGCGACAAGAATTTTCTCGCCACCACGCAGGCACGTGCCAATCCCAAGGAGTTCCTGAAGGTCAAGCGAGCGCAGTGGGCCGGCGACGTGATGGGCGAGAAGCCGGTCTACGGCGAGGATCAGGGGCCGCCCGGCTTCTGGTATGGCGTGTCGCTGAACACTCAGCGGGAGATCATCGCGAAATCCAACGCGCAGACGCTTGCGGCGCTCGGCGAGGAACTGGGTGAATCCAACGAGCCGACGGTCGCTGAAAAGATCATGGCCGCGCCGGTCGCGCCCGAAGACAAGCGGATCACCTTCGGCCCCGATGGCGTGATCACGATCCCGGCAGCGGCCTATACCAAGCCTTCCGGGAACACCGGCGACGTCATGGCGATGAAGAGTTTTGAAGGTGGGATGCAGGTCTTCTACCCTCGCTTCTCACGCCAGGGCGTGACAATCCTGCGCGGTGGCGCGTGGCGTGGCAAAACGGAAGGCTGCAAGTCGGGAGCCCGCCTGCCCAGTAGCGGCTTCGGGCGATACAACAACTGGGGCTTCCGCGTTGCGGTGACGCCCACCGGGACTGACAAACTAGGCGAACTCACGCTCGACGTGGGCGATGGCGTGAAGTTGGAGCTGGTCTACATCAAGCCCGGCGCGTTCGTGATGGGCGGCGAAAGCGCGAAGGACGGCACGTGGTCGTGCGTGGAGGTGCCGAAGCACGACGTCACGCTCACCCGGGGGTTCTACCTCGGCAAGTACGAGGTGACGCAGGCGCAGTATCAGGCTGTGATGGGTGCAAACCCCAGCGCGGCGAGCAAGGACCCCAACTGCCCCGCTGACACGATCTCCGAAGGCGAAGCAGTGGAATTCTGCACGAAGCTCGCCGAGAAGGCCGGCAAGGAAGCCCGCCTGCCGACCGAAGCGGAGTGGGAATATGCCTGCCGCGCCGGTACCACGACCGCCTACTTCTTCGGCGATGATCCGGCGAAGCTCGGCGACTATGCCTGGTTCGCCGACAACGATGGCGGCAAGTCGCACCCGGTGGGCCAGAAGAAGCCCAACCCGTGGGGCCTGTACGACATCGTGGGCAACGTCTGCGAGCGCGTCTCGGACACCTACGCCAAGGACTACTACGCGAAGAGCCCGAAGGTCGATCCCGCCGGGCCCAGCCAGGGCGTCAGCTCGCGCTTCGAGTTCGAGCTCAACGTCCCGCAAGCCGGCCAGTACACGTTGACCGCGAATGTCGTCACGGTCAATTACGATCAGCGACTCAACGTCTCGGCAAACGGTTCCGAGCCGGACGTCACGATGGTGATGCCCTTTACAGGAGGCGCCTGGGAGGAATCCCAGCCGGTGACGATCAGCCTGACGGAGGGCACAAACGTCCTGCGGTTCTCACGCACCGATCCGCCCCAGTATGGGCTGGCCATCAAATCGTTCACGCTGAAACCCGCGCGCTGAGAAGGCACTCGTCCCTTTCCGAACCACCGGCGAGGTGCAGGCATGACAGGGCACCTCTTCGAGCGCCCCGGAGGCAAACCATGAATGACCGCACCAACTTCGTCGTGGGCTGGGGCACGCTGGCCCTCATCAATGCCGGTCTCGCCCAGGGCAAGGGGCGAAGCGGGCTGATTTGGTGCCTGCTTTCGCTCGTGCTGGGGCCGATCGCCACCCTGCTGATCGTGGTGATGGAGCGGGTGCCTTCGGACGGAGCATGAGGGGGCATGGTCCTGGACGAGTTCATGCCACTCGTTCGGCGGACCACGCGCGGATGAGACCGGTGGCGGCCCGACGGGTTCGCCGATGGGCGCGAGGATCTTGCGAATGGGAGCCAGTGGCCGCTTTCGGGCATCCAGGAAGCGGAATGCGCCTCGAGGTAAGGACGCACGACGCCGATGCGAGCGACTCTCACGAGAGCTCCCTGCACGACCGCTGTCTCAACCCGAAAGCTGGGCTCACACGTCCTTCTTTCCGCCGCCCTTGCCCTTGCCCTTGGCCTTTTTCTTCTTCGGTCCACCGTCGTCGCCCTGGGTGTTTTTGGACATGCGGGTGAGGGCCTTCATCTCGGTCGCCTGACCCTCATCTCCCTGCTGGCGCATCCAGGCGTCGAGCCTGGAGCGGAGTTCGTCGCGGACGGCGGCGAGCTTTTCATCCGCGATGAGGTTGTGGCGGTTCCAGGGATCGGCTTCGCAGTCGTAAAGCTCCTCGGCAGGACGGTGCTGGTAGTCCTGCACGAGACGCCTGGCGTTTTCATCACCTGCAGCAGCCATCTTCTCCCAGGTTTTGAACATTGGATCCGTGGTGGCGTCATTGGCAAAGGTGACCTCGGGCGTGAAGTTGCGGATGTAGCGATAGCGACTGTCACGCACGGAGCGGATGCCGAAGTGTTTGGAGCCATGATGAATGCCTCGTGTGGTCTGCAGGCCGAAGACATGCGTCTTGTGCGTGGATGCCTTGCCGGTGAGCACGGGAAGGAAGCTGCGTCCATCGAGAACCTCCGGCCGCGCAACACCCGCCGCCTCAAGGAAGGTCGGCACCACATCGACATACTCGACGAGCGCATCGCTGACGGACGCAGGCTTCACCTTGCCCGGCCAGCGGGCGATGCAGGCGCTCGCCAGCCCCGCGTCATAGCAGGTCCACTTGGCAAAGGGGAAACTGTTGCCCTGCTCGCTCAGCACGATGACCAGGGTGCGCTCGCGATGTTCCGATCCATCGAGCAGACCGATGAGTTCACCCACCTGCGAATCGAAGGAGGTGATTTCGGCGAGATACTTGGAAAAGCCCTCGCGGGTGTCTGGCGCATCCACCAGCACAGGCGGCAGTTTCAGCGTGGCAGGCGGATACTGCGAGGGGTCGCCCTGATTCCAGGGCGTATGCGGCTCATGCGAGGCGGCGATGAAGAGGAAGGGCCTTCCGGAGGCCGTGCGGTCCTGCAACACCCTGGTAAAAGCCGCCGGATCAGGATTCTTCCTGCCGCTGTATTCAAAGGGGAAGACGGACTTTGGATTGATGTGCGTCTTGCCGGATAGATGCGTGGCATAACCTGCCGCCTGGAGGTAATGCGCGATGCTCCTCACCCAGTCGTAGGCCATGGTGTGGTTCGGATACGCGCCGGACTTCACCGGATAGAGGCCGGTGTAAAGGCAGTGCCGGGTGGGCGAGCACATCGGCGCGGCCTGAAAGCAGCGTGTGAACTTCATGCCCTCGCCCGCCAGCCGCATCAGGTGCGGCGTCTTCGCCTGCCCGCCATACACCTCCATGTCGCGGTAGGTGCAATCATCGGCGATGATCAGCAGCAGGTTCGGCGGCGCGGCCTGGGGGAAAAGACAGAACGCGAGGCAGATGAATGCGATGACTTTCATGCAGCGGAAGCACATGGGTTGTTCAAAGGATAGGCCGGGCGCAGTATCGCAGGAGGTGATCCAGGGGCTGACAATAGACACGCAGTTGGGGAACAAAGAGTGTGATGCGGACGCTCGCATCGACCGAAAAGCAGCTGTTCTTCCAGGCGAACATGTCGGCCGCCTCATGGCGCCTTTGAGTTATGACTGAAAGTCGTGTTCCTTAGAGGGAGAAGAAAAAGGCGGCGTATCCTGCTGTTTGGAATTTCACTCAGCCGCCCACGACGGGCAGAAAGGATACGCCACCCATGGCAAGTTTTACGGTTCGCGATTCGAGTTGTCCATCAGTTCACATGCACGCGAGGAGGCGGGCACGCCAAGAGGCGATTGAGTCGTCTCGGAGTGAGTCGCTTTCGGAAGCGATCGCCGATGAGGGTCGAAGTGCCCTCGATGCGTACGTACGCGAGGGAGCCAGGAAGATGCTTCAGGCAGCCTT
>JANNSZ010000102.1:0-8873 GCA_031403195.1 Planctomycetota bacterium
CAACGCTCAGAGCAAAATGACAAGAACAAGGTCTTCACTACACGCCTGTTCCCGAAACCACCCCTTGCCTCGTCGGGAATTACGATCATTCCGCCATCGAGAATCATGAAAAATGTCCCCGAGCTGCGTAACTTGGGTTAAACCAGCCTTTGACGGTGTTGAGAAAACTCATGAGGAGTGGGATTCCAGAAGGGAAAACTGGTGAGACGGACGCTGTGACGGTCCAGTAGCGAAGGATCGCCGACTCCACGATGGCCCGACAAGAATGGAAGGCCAATGGCACTTTCGCACCGTCGTTCAGGCTGCCGAACGACTCATGAGCGTAGCTGATCGGGCTCGGGCCTGCCTTGCGTCGACAGGCGGGGTACAACCGACCACAGGGGGCGACACCGGCGGAAGCAGCTCAAGGCCACAGGCTCCTCTCATTCCGTGAAACGTGCTGGTCGTGATCGCGGTGCCAGTATGCCGGCGATCAGGTCATCGGGAGAAGGAGCCTGGGGGACGTTCGACACGGCTCAAGGCTCACGAGTGCCTGCGCGAGCTTGGATACCTCATGGGCAACTTTCGTCCTTTTCATACACCACCCACACCAGACCTCGAACAACCGCAATACGACAGGTCGGATCCGCGGTCATATCGAGCGTACGGTGAGGATGGTGGCGACGAAATTCTCCACCATCCAGCGTGACCCCTCCCCGGTTTCTGTACCAGTGCTCATGAGAGAGTTGGGGAACAAGAGTCTGCGTGGTGTGTCGTAGGGAGGGGCCCAGAGCCCTCCACAACCTCATGCCACATCGCGAATGGGTCCTAAAAATGGTGGCTTTCGAGAAGTTACGGAACTGTTGCGCAGTTGGTGCATCTCACCTGACATAATCCCGCCGGCGGGTGAGGGCTGGCCTGGGCCGCCCTTCCGTCCGACTCACGGTCGACACCCGACTGGCGACAAGGAGTGATTGCCGTGACCCGAAGACTACTCGTGACCCTCGTGATCACGCTCGCCGCCCTTTGGGCACGGGTGCCCGCCGCCCTCGCTGACGCCGGAGAGGATCTCGCCGCGGGACGCACGGCGCTCGCATCTGGTGAGCTCGACAAGGCATGGCGTCTCCTCGTTGCCGCCGCCGAATCACTGCCGAATTCCGTCGAGGCACATCTCGCGCTTGCCGACTGCTACCTCCAGAAGGGCCAGGTCGACGATGCGCTCTCGGAGTATCACATAGTAATCAAGCTCTCGCCGAAGCATGGCCGGGCCACGATGCTCGTCGAAGCGCTGACCGCTCGACACCGCACACTGGAGCAGAAGCTTGCCGCCGCCGAGCAACTCGTAAGCGTCAAGTCCTATCAGAGCGCGATCAACCTGCTCGCCACCACGTTTCACGAGCCGCTCGACCCGGCGGAGCGGGAGGTGGTTCGCCTGCGCCTCGCCGAGATCCACCTCTGGTGGGGCGGCAATGATGCGGCGATGACCGAGGCGGTACAGCTGGCCGCCGAACTTTCCACCGCTGAGGGCAGGGCGCAGGCGAATGCCATCGCCGCGCTGGCCGCGGCGGGACTGGGTCGATACGCCGAGGCGGAAGCAAGGGCCGCCAAGGCCGATGCCGCCCCGCAAACGTGGAGGGATCGGTTGGGGATCATTGCGCTCCTCAAGGACCTCGATGCGCAGAGAGACCTCGTTGCCGTGTCGCGAGCCGTGGGCAAGGCTCTGGCCACGCTCCCCGACAGCATTCAGCGCGAGACGATCAAAATGGCAGTCTTCGATCGGCTCTCCAAGGCGGCACGCGACCGTCTTGGCACGGGGGATGGAGCCGGCGCCCTGGCCGTGGTCTGGCCGATGGTCAGTGACGGTGAGGTGCCCGGCGATGAGAGCATCCTGAAACCAGTCAAGTTGACTGGAGGCTGGCTTGGGGCGGATGCATCGGGCCAGGCAGCCTGGCTTGCCATCGCCGACTTGCTGTCGCAACTCGGCGACGTGGAAATGCAGGGCCAAGTACAGTCCACGCCGCTCGCCTATTGGCTGGCGTCGCAGGTGATCCTCCAGTCCGCCGCCGCCGACGCCGCGCGTGGGGATGCCATGATCAGCCTCATCGGAAAACTGGCCGGCGCCAGCCATGGAGCCCAGGGTCGAAAATCCGGCCAGCCGCTCAGCCGCGCAGACGTGGTGCAGCACGCACTGATCCTCCAGGTCGCGTCGCACCCAGCGAGCGGCGTCCAACAGGATCACCTCGTCGGCGCGATCATCCATCACATCCAGCGCTATGAGGCGGCACATGATCTCCGCACCGGTGTGGATTTGTTCGTGAAAATTGCAGCGTCCGAGGATTCCGCCAGGCCTGATGTCGAGGTGGTGGTCTCCCTCCCGAAAGGAGCCGCCCATGCCAAGCTGGTTCAGCATCTTGCCGGTGCCTTCCACACGCTTGGACAAGCCGCCTTCAACGACGCTGCCGCGACGCTCGCTCCAGCCCCGAACGCCAAGCTCAACCGCGACGACACCGTGGCCCTCGTTTTGCTTTCAGAGTTGATGTCGGCCTACCCTCGCCTCCCGTTCGCCAAGGCAGCAACGGACCTCGGCGGGCAGATCATCGAGCGCTACGCCGGTATTGAGATGTGGGACGCTGCCGCGCAAGCGATCGACCTGCTGTATGAGGGCTCCGAAGCCGCAGCGTGGAACGGCCGCTGGCAGGCCGCTGCCCTCAAGGTCCGCAATGGCTCGGCGGAAGAATCGAAGCTTTCCGGCCTCGGCCGGCGGTTGCCGGAACAGCTTCATCCGCTCATCAAGGAATCGCTCTCGAACCAGGTCGCGTTGCTCCGGCAATCGCCGACCGAAGCGCTTCGGGCGCAGGTCTTGGCGGCCGCACAGCCGCTGCTCGAACGCTATCTCCAACTCGATCGCCGTGACTTAGCAGAACAGGTGATAGACGTCCTTGCCGCGGCGCCGGCTGGCAAGGGAGACGAAATTGCCGATCTGCGTGACTGGGCTCTGTGGGCACGTGCCTCGATTGCTGGCCAGAAGGCCCTGGCCTCCCTCGCCCGCACGGCCAAAGCGACGGGTGACAAGCCGCTTCCGCTTGATGGCGGACACCAAGCCGAAATCAAGATTCTCGATGACCTGGTGACGGACTATCCGCGGTCGTCCTTCACGCCGCAGGCCGTGGGTCGGATCAACTCGATCGTTGGACTGTATGAACGGTATCGATCGTTCGACACCGCCGCATCCGTGCTAGCAGGTTTCATCAAGGCTCATCCCAAGATCGAGGCGGCGGAGCAACTCCAGTACTCGCTCGCCCTCATCAGCCTGAAAAAGGCGCGTCTCGTATTCGGCGAACGCGAGGACCAGAGCACGCCGCCGCAGCAGCAGGTGAGCGCGGAGTTCACCGTAGCCATCAAGGAGATTTCCGAATTCCTCAAGGCCCATCCGACCGGAAAGTTTACGACCCAGGCCGAAGCGGAGTTGCTCAGCATCGCACGGGCATACGGCGGAGTCGGTGGCTGGGCCGCAGCGCGATCGGTGATCACTCAGATGACAGCGGCAGGCCCGAACGCCAACCAACGCCGAATACCGGGCTACCCGCGGCTGCTCGAAGCGGCGACCTATCTTGGAGAACTGGATCCGGCGTACGCTCTGCATCTCCTCTCGCCGGCACCCAAATCCAATGACGGTCGCCCGGACGATGGCATCAATGCTCTGGCCCTCGCCAATAGTCCGGCGGTGCTCTCCCTCGCCGGCTCGCTCAATGAGGACCAGGACGTCTCGAAACTTGCCGACGGCCAGGCGGCTTCCGGACCGGCGGATAAGCCTGGTGCCCCAGCCGCGCCGACACCTGGGCCAAGGTTCTCATCGGGTGGGTTTGCTGATCAGCTGCAACCTGGCGAGGGTGGGGGAGGGAGGGCAAGCGATTCCGATCTCGCGCTCGCGATGGTCCGTCGCAGCGAGCAGCAGCACCTCGCGCAGATCGCCCGACTCGGTCCAAAGAAGGGAAAAAACCAGGGGCCTGACGGTGGCGAGGCGAGCGGCCAGCAGGCCGCCCAAGACCAGCCGGTTCGGCTTCCCAGTGGCGTGGTGCTCAGCGAAGCCGCCATGAAGGCGCAGGACGAGGCCAGCGACAAGGCGTACTCGATTCTGCTCGAGCTCGTCAGGGCCGGTGGTGCCAAGAACGCCAACGACGCAGCCCGCCATGTCGCCGACGCGGCACGAACGCACATCTTCTGGATGTTCTCCTTTTTCGAGGGCCAACTCCGCGCCGATCACGCCATGGCCATCATCAACCAGTATCTGAAGGATTGGCCGACCGAGCCGGACCGCATGGCGCTGGCATTCCGCGCCGTGACCGACCGCGTCGCTTTCGCCTCGCATACGGCGCCGTCTGACCGCATCAACCTCGCCTGGGTCGAAGCCCGGCATGAGCGATTCGAACAGGCACGTGCCGCGATCACCCAGTTCATTGCCGCCCATCCAGACCAGACCAACTGGGTGAATCAGGCCCGCATGTTGGCATTCGACACCTACCTGCGCGAATCGGACCTGATCGCTGCGGCCGCCGACGTTCGAGCCGCAGGGCTCCTCATGCAGGCGTCGGATGAACTTGGCCGGCTGCACCAGACCAGCCCGCATCATCCGGAGTGCACGAACTTCCCCAACCGCATGTGGAATATCGCCGACCGCCTCACGGCTCTCGGCCAGCGCGAACAGGCAATTACCATTCTCAACCGCATCACCGTCGAGTTTCCGACGCACCAACTCGCCAGGCAGGCGGTGCTGCGCACTGCGCAGACGTACGCTTCCGACCTCGCGTCGCCGCTCCGGGCCGTCGAGACCTACCAGGAATACCTCAGCCAGGCTGGTGACGACGGCAACACCCGTGAGCAGATCTTCGCCATCGCGTCGCAGCTTTCCTCAAAGCGGCGGTATGTCGAGTCGCTCCATGTCTACGCTGTGTTCGTGGACAGCTTCCCGACCGATCCTCGGGCCGCGACGGCGCTTCAGGCTATCGGCGCGATCCATCAAGCCAACGAAGCCTATAACGATGCAGTTGCCTCCTACGAGCGCATCATCGCCGAGTACCCCAGCACGGAGGTGATCCCACAGGTCAAGCTCGCCATCGCCGAATGCCAGATCAATCTTAGCCAGTGGTACAAGGCCCGCCGCACGTACGAAGAGTTCGTGGGCAAAGACCCGAAGAACGGCAGCGAGGCCATGGCCACTGCTCGTATTGAGATCCTGAAGAACCTCGATCGCTACCAAAAGCTCCTAGACGACAAGGAAGTCGACCGAAACAAAGATGACGCGCAGTTCCAGATCGGCCACATCGTCTTCACGCAGCTCCAGTTCACAGACAAGGCGATCCGCGAATTTCGAAAGGTCGTCACGAATTTCCCGAAGAGCCACCAGGCAGACGACGCCCAGTTCGAGATTGGCGTGGCGCTACTGCAAGCCGGCCGGCTCGATGACGCTCGCGAGCAACTGCTGAAGGTCGTCAGCGTGTATCCGGACAGCCCGCTGGCGGACAACGCCCTCTACATGGTCGGCCAAAGCTTCGAGCAGCAGGCGAGCCGGCTTTCGGCTGTGACCATGCAGGGTGCTCGAGCCGAAGCGTTCGAGCGAGGGCAGCGGTTCGCGTACACCCAGAACCAGTCGAATCTCGAGCAGCAAAAAACGCAGCTCGACGACATTCGCCGCGACCTCAAGGGCAAGGGTGACGCCCGTCAGCTCGGTATCGAGGAGGCCTACGCCAACTTCCGATCCAACGACTTCAACGGCACCAACACCGTGCTCCTCAATCGCAACGCCGAGCTCCAGGCCGAGCAAGAAAGCGCGATGGAGGTCGCCAACCGTCAAGATCGCATCAACGAAGCTTTCCGCGAGGCGGTCACCAAGTACACCAAGGCCGCGTCTGATTACCCGCTCGGCGACAAGACGAGTGAGTCACTGCTCCGCATGGCTGATATCTACGAAATGCATCTGAAGGACACGACAAGTGCGATGAAGACGTACGAGAAGATCGTCAAGTTCTTCCCTGGCACGCCGGTCGCCGAGGATGCCGGATGGAAAGTCGCTCAGTTTCACGATCGGGAGGGGCAGTACACCGCAGCCGTTCAAGCGTACCGCGACTTCATTCGCAACTATCCCGCATCCAAGCGGGTCGCCGATGCCCAGTTCGCCATGGCGGAGGCGCTCGAGCAGCTTGGCCGCTGGGTCGAGGCGATGGATGCGTACCAAACGTTCCGCGACAAGTTCGCGGAGCACGCCAAGGCCGTCCAGGCCCTGGAGCAGATCAATTGGATCAAGGCGTATCGAAGATAAGAAGTGATCGAGCGACGACTCGACCGGCACACATCACACCATCATGAAGCACGCGGCCCTGCCGCGACTCGCAGGAGTACGACATGTATCGCACTGGAATCATCTGGGCTCTCGCCTGCACGCTTTTCGCCGCTCCGGCCTTCGGGGAGGATCAGCCCACACCCCCCGCTGCCATCGCCCCCGACACCGACAAGGTCGCGGCCGACGGCGATGGCAAGGTCGATCCTGCCAAGCAGGCCGCTGATCTCTATGAAGCCGCCCGCAAGCTCTTTTTTCAGGCTCACTACAAGGACACGATCGAGCCCCTCAAAGAGGCCATCAAGCTCGACGGCACCAAGTCCGGCTACAAGCTCCTGCTTGCCAAGGCCTATCGCCTCGTGGATGAGTCAGGCAAGGCATCCGACCTCCTCACCCAGATCCTCAAGGAGAATCCCGAGCATGTCGAAGCCGGCGTCACGCTGGCCGAGCTACTTTCAGTCGACAACCAGCCCGACAAGGTCATCGCGACGCTCGAGCCGCTGCTGAAGTTCAAGCGTGACTATCCGCTCTACCACATGCTCGGCCAGGCCTACTACGAGAAGGAAGACCTCGCCAAGGCGCGTCAGTACCTCGAAGAAGCGGTGCGTCTGAACCCGCGTGCCGGTGGCGACTACTACCAGCTCGGCAACATCTATCTCATGCAGTCTCGCTTCGCCAAGGCTGCCGACGCCTACGAAAAGGCCGGCGATCTTGATGTTGCCGACGACGTCTTTCACTTCAAGCTTGCAAGCGTCTACTTCAATCTCCGCAATTACCTCGGGCAGATCACCACCGCCAAGGTCATCGGCGGCAAGCCCGGCGACATCAAGGACTCGATGCTGCTCATCGCCCCGGTACCAGGAGCCGACGACACCTTTACGATCGCCGGTCCGAAGTCGGCGATCTTCCAGGTCGCCAAGGCGCAGGCTCTCGGAATCAAAGTGCCCGGGATCAAGTTTCTGGAGGCCAACATCTGGCAATCGGCCCGCCGGTTTGCCAAGGCCGATGCTCTCTACAAAGAGCTCGATGGCAAGCTCGACGCGGCCGATCAAGGTTTGTTCTGGTACTACTGGGCCAACACCGCACTCGGGTTGGACCAGCTCGAAACGTACCTCAAGCGGCTCGGCAAGGCGATCGACGCCCAACCGGACATCTACAAGCCGACGCTGGCCGATGCGTACGTGTCGGTCGCACTCAGGTACCAGCAGCGGGGTGACAATCAGAAGCACTTGGAATACCTCGCCAAGGCTGTGGCGACCAACCCGCTCTCTGCCAGCCTGCACCTGACATTGGGCGACGCCCACTGGCAGTTGGGCCACCAGCCACAGGCCGTCGAGCAGTACAAACTGGTGCTGGAACTCGAACCTGATCACGCGCTCCGCGGGCGCCTGTTGAACAGGATTCGCGGCGAGGAAGACATCCCCATGCCGCCCAAGGATGCGAGCCCCACCCGCACGGCGACCAGCGTATAAGGATTGGCACTTCGGCACCGTGGCTATGGTTGCTGGTCGATTCCCGAGCGTAGCCGATCTTTCTCGAGCCTGTCTTGCGACGCGATGGGCGGCCTTCGAACCGTGCGAAGCCTCGTGAACACTCCATCCTGAGCACGATTTTCACGCTCTCGCGCAGACTGGCTCCGCCCGTGCCCTTGGGAGGTGGTTTAGAGCGAGTGGATGTCGATGACGGGGAACTCGTTGGGCGAGTCCCAAATGCCTGCGCGGTCGTCGTGGGCGTGGATCGAAAACCAATACCCAAGGCAGCGAGCCTCAAGGAGCTATCCCGAGGATATTGGCGACGGAATCAGCTCCACCATCCAGACCCAAAAAAAACGCCTGACACCCCCCCCCCGGACGCCCTGTGTATATGGATGCGCGCCCAGAGCCCAAAAACGCGGCCGACATGGGAAATTCTCACTTTCTCATTTCTGGGGTATTGGCTGGGCTGGTGCCGGTGACCCCCTCCCCAAATCCTGAGCCAGTTCTTGTGAGAGAATCCTCCTCCCCCTGGTGGGGTTTGAAAGGGTTCTCCGATGAAGAAGCGACACAGTGCAGAGCAGATTGTTGGCTTGCTGCGGCAGGCTGACGTGGATCTTGGGAAGGGCATGAATGTTCCGGATGTCTGCCGACGGCTGGGCGTGAGCCAGCAGACGTACTACCGCTGGCGAACGAAGTTCGGCGGGATGGATCCGAAGATGGCGAAGCAGCTTCAGGGGCTCCAGAAGGAGAACTCGAGGCTGAAGAGGCTGGTAGCGGATCAGGCTTTGGACATGTTGATCCTCAAGGAGGCCGCCCGCCCAAACTGACTTGCCCCGAGCGTCGTCGTCGGACGGTGGAATCCGTCCGGCAGACCTTGGGGCAGGAGCAGGTCTCGGAGCGAAGAGTCTGTCGAGTGCTCGGCCAGAACCGAGGCACGCATCGGCACCGTCCCAGGAATGTTGACGGCGACCGCGAACTGCTTGCCGTGATGAGGAAGATTGTGGAGTCGTTCCCTCGATACGGGAGCGAACGGACGCATCAGATTCTGACGGGCCCGGATGCGTTCGGCGGGTGGCGAGTGAACA
>JANNSZ010000103.1:0-52076 GCA_031403195.1 Planctomycetota bacterium
CTAGCCAGCAACATTTTCGTAACCTCCGTGAGATCGATTGCCTTCGCATCCGTTCAGCAACGAATTGTTGATGCCTCCCCCACGAAGAGCAACTCACCTGCAATGACAGCAGCTAGCAATGACAGCTTCACAGAGATGGTCACCGGCACTGAACGACCACGTGATTCCTGAGGTCGTTCCGTCGGCAACGCCTGCGAGCCTCTATTTCGAGGCGTGCGGGCTTTTTGGTGCCGAAGGCTACCGGAGCCACCTCGGGGCCTGTTTTGCCGTTTACGGGCCTCCTTGCGCGTTCCTGGGGCATGCTGGGGGTGGAGCGTGGGCGTGTGGCTGGCATATTACCACCTTGGTTTTTACGTAACACGGGTTCCGAAGTGCATGTAAGTCGCGAGTTTACGGTGGTAGAGGCCGGAGCGCAAGCGGTTGGGCGCGGATTTCTCACGACGGGGGGAGGGCAAGGTCGCGAAGACACAACGGGGCCAGCCCAGCATCCGCATACGCCAGCAAAACTCCTGCCCGAGCAGCAATGGATCCGCCCACAATCAGAAGGGCCTGGGCCCCTATCCGCACATGATCGCAGCCCTGTCTTGCGACGCTGATTCATTGCGCCCGGACCCATACGGCCATAAAATTGCAGCAGGGGCATTTCCTTGCTCCTGCCCCCAGTCCAGGGCGCCCAGTTGCATCGCCGAAGTTTGCCGCGGTAGCCTTTTGTGCTGATTCATTCACGCAAAAGGGCCGGGAACATGAGTGTCGGAGTCTTAACCGAGGAAAACATGGAAAACCTCGTCGACTTCTGGCGCGCGAAACCGTACGAGTTGCGACAGGCCATTCGATCTTATCGCTCGGAATATCGCACGAAGCCAAAAAGCACTAGCCCACCCGATACCGGCACAAATCTTCTGGTCGGAGCTGGAGACGACGGCGCCACTTTGCTTGGCGCTGTCATCACGGATCAGTCTTGCGACTCCGAAATCACCAAGGCTTTCCAGGAGGTTCGCGGGTTCATACAGTCCCAGCCGAAACCCGAACCAGGCAACATCGAGCAGCTCAGTGTTCGCCTCCAATTTTTCTTGCCGCCCGATGCGATGTGTGGAGCTTCGTATTCCGGGGTTCAAGGCGTACCGGTCGAGTGGTTTCAGTGGGTACCCGTCGACGAGCACTACGCAACGATTCAGGCGTATGCCGGATTTCCCCTGACTCGCGCCGAAGGCAATGTAGAAACGACGATCGCGAGGTTGTTGGGGCATTTGAAGTGGTGGGAGCAGGCCATACGTACTGGCACGGCCTCAGAACCACCGACGCTCCAGGCCATACTCGTCCACAACGCGGCAACGCTCCTTGAATGGCACTTCTCGGCACCGGGCATCGATCCCCGCGAGCATTTCCGAGACGTGAAGGCCCGTACGAGCGCCAAGAACGCAATCCAGACCTTCATGAGCGCCTGCAAGACCTACAGTGAAAAGAGCGAGGGCAAGCCAGAAGCCAAAGTCGCAAAGACCCTGGGTGTACTCGCTGATGCTGTTGCTGCCGCCGTGACGAATCTCAGCACGGTGTACGCGTGCCCGGTCAGTCCCGTTCGCGTTGTCAGGTTTGAGGAGCCAATCAAGCCTTGGAAGCTGCTTGAAGACTGGTTAGCCGTCAATGGGCATCAGGCTTCCGACGAGGGGACCAGCGAGCTTGCCAACACAAGCACTCCTGGGTTAGCCGCCGACAGCAAAATGGTTCTTGATTCGCTGCTTCCGGCATTCGCGGCCCAAAAGCTCTTCGATGAGGGCAATCTTTCAGCCGAGGCATATACCGGTGTTCGCCAGACGTGTGCAGACTGGCTTGAGCACACGGTAGCGTTGATCGAATGGGCCAAGCCAGGTGCCGACAGCCATCGATGGGCGGCAGTTGGAAAGCCCGCGATCAGAGCGCTCAGGAGGCCCGTAGCGCCCCGTTTGACCAAAACTGGAGCCCCGTGACCTTGGCGAAGAAAAAGGCCGCCAAACGCGCTCCAGGGCGCTCACAAACGAAAGGGCGAACGCCGGGGTCCAAGGAGACAGCGAATCCGGTCGTCGATGAAGGGTCTGATCTTGATGCGCGCAAGCAGGCTCTCAAAGAAGGCATCGAGCTGGCGCCGCTGACGAGCCAGGCGATCGAGAACGGCATTAACGAGGCAGTGACGCGGCAGCTCAAACCGGTTTTTGAGAAGCTCGCGGCGGTCCAGCAAGCGATCGGTACGCCCACAAATGCCGGGCAAGGGGTTGCGTCACTTTCAGACGTGCTGCTAGCGCTCACGCAAGGCATGAACGACTTGCATGCAAAATTTGGGGCAGTTCCGAAGGCATCTGAGACGAAGATCACAGGGGAGATTACCACCAACGCACTGACAAAAGCCACTACCGAGGAACGGCGACGTACGCTTTGGGGGACCGAGCGGCGAGAAAAGGAGCCCCAGCAATCCAAGGACCATCTACCACGACCAAGCATTGTCGGCCGCGCAATGCACGAGCTTCAAACTACGACCAAGGTGCCGACTTCGATCAAGCCGGAGATGGTTCTTCGATGCGTTCAAAAGAACGGACCGCACCACCTTTCAACCATCGTTTTAGGGCTCCTGAGCCGGTATAAACCCGAGGGAGCCAAGGTCGACGCTGACGTGTCCGGAAAACTCGGCAAACAGCTCACCCCGCGGGAGGCGCCCCTAATACTCTTGCACCTTGTTGCGGCCGAAAACGGAAAGCGATGGCTCACACCCATTGGCTTGGCAACGTTCGACGGCTGGCCAGACTGGGAAGTTCGAGATGACGACTTCGAGTGCTGCGGCCGAAAGGACCGGGCCTCGATGCCGTCTGCCGCTCCTTCAGCGCCAACGGAACTTGCCTAGGCGACTCACGACGCCCCGGCTCGCGGTGGTCCGGGCGGCGGCGTTGCTAGCGGGTGTATCCGAGCGATTGGTGAGGCACTCGTCGTCTATCCTTTTTTCTCCCCCATGGCGGCACCGGGGAGCCGTCAGGCCCCCGTGCCGCTCTGTTTATCTGTATTATCAGTCACAACTATGACCGCCATAGGTACGCACCGGTGACCGCCTTACAGGTCGGCACCAGCCCCAGCCAGACAAGCCTCCAGCTCCTCGTCGGCCATCGCCTCGGGCTCGGCTGCCAACGCCGCTTCGGGCACTGGCTCTGGGGCCGCCACCGGGGCCTCGGGTGCCTCCTGTTTGGCCGACCTCATGTTCTCCACCCACAGCTGGTAAGTGCTTGGACCAACATGCAGCCCGCCCTGCCGGATGACCTCCAACAACCCGGCCTTTTTCAGCGCCGTGGTCGCCCGCCCGACAGTGCTGTCAGACATTTTGATGGTCTCTGCAATAACCGATCTTTTGAGGGTGACGACACCATCGCGCGCGTGTCGATACAGCACCGCCCAAACCAGGGCCTGTACGTGTGGAACCCCTCCGACGATTTGATCGACGAAGTCATTCCAGCCCAAAACTTTTCTTGCCGTGGCTTCGAGTTTGGGTGGGAGCTTCACTCTCTGTGGCTTAGACGCGCCTGCGGCCATTATTCACCTCCGTGTCATCGAGGAACGTGTCAGCTCGTGGGTAATTCCGTGGTCGCCCTTGGCCACAAACCGGCGACGGGCCTTGTCGGTCGTCGTCATCGTCGTCGGGGTCTCGCAGTGTGAATTCCTGGAGTCGGCCATCGAAGGTCAGCGGAATATGCATCGTCGTGCTGTTCCTCGACTTCACGTGACGAAGGACGAGTTTCTTAGGTCGATACTCTTCGCCTGGTCTGGTGACATCGTTGCCGGGAGCCTTGACGAGCACAAAGGCGTCGTCGCACGAATACTCGATGTCCGAGGAGTCGCGAAACGCTGCCAGATCACCCACGTCTTCGTCGGACGCGTTGGCCCGTGACTGCGATCGAGTGCTGGCATTCCGATTGATTGCAGCAGCCAAAAGGACAGCAGGGCCTTGATCGGCGAGTAGTCGAGCTTGCGTCACCACCTTGTTGGCGTGGTGCTTCATGTCGGATGCCTGATCGCCGCCTGGGTCCAATCGCTGGAGATAATCCAAGACGACGATGTGTGGTTGAAACGAGTCGCACGCAGCACTCACATCCTGCATCGTGAACGGCCGCTTCAGAAACATCAGCCGCCCCGCAAGGGACTCCAATTGCGGGCGGATCGCATTGATGCGCTCGACAAAGAAGTCGTCACGCTCTCGCTTCAGAATCTTTCCGAGGAAGACTCCACTGAGGCGGGCAAGATTCCGCTCCATGAGAATTTGCTCGTCCATCTCCACACAACAAAACATGGCACGCAGGGATGGGTTAATAAGCAAAGCGCCTGTCGTCATTTTCGCCAACAGCCCAGTCTTGCCGCAGTTGGGTGCACCTCCGACGCCAGTGATCTGCTTTGGACGAAGCGCCAGCGTGCCCCATGGCCTATCGTCAAATCGATATTCCGGCGGCGGGGCACCGGTGAGCACGTCGTCGATCAGGCCCGGCAAAAAGTCAGCGAGCATGAGTTGCCTGCTGGAGGGCTGAACGGGTGTAGGACCAAAATCCTCGCCGTTTGAGCCGGGTATACAGGCCACATTTTGGGTCATCAGGTTTGAAGCAATCATCGTTGGAACTCCTGTGAAAAAAGGGAAAACACTTAGGACACGTTTGCAGCGGGCTTTGCGGCTTGGGCCGTAATCGCGCCGTAGATTTGGGACTGAAACTCGTTCACGGGATAACCGCTGAGTCGAGCGGCCGGTTCGAGCAGCGCGTGTAGCAGCGGCTCAGGGCAGTCAAGGTCGAGAAGGTTCATCGCGGCCTTGAAGAACCGCGTGCCTCGGCTGCCCTCTGGGGCGCCGTGGATCATGGTCTCGAACGTTTCCGCGAAGATGCGGCAGTCACCTTGTAGGACGGCCGCAGTCTGTCGACGTGCCTGGGCCTCGACTTGGCATGCAAATCGCCAGAGGTCATGCAGCAGCGGCACCGGCGTCGCGACCCAACTTGGCATATGGAACGGTCGCGGGGTCTTGGCTAGTTCTCTGACTGTGGCAACGTCCAGGTTCGACAGCTGTTCAAGCGGCAATAGCACTTTGAAAAGCTTGGTATCCTCATGCCGCGTGTTCGGTGCGCGTAACGATGCAAGCGGCGCATAGAGGTGTGGATCAATCGTCGCGCCCACAAGATCCGCGATGGTGCGGCAAACGATTCCCGCCGTCGCTTCGAATCCGTCTTTCGGCATAGCACCGAAGACGCCTGATGGCCACATGAGATGGATGCCACGTCCACCGCTGAAGAATGGCAGGATGCTGGCCGGGTGGACGCCGAGTGTTACGAGGGCTCCAACGATCCGCACAGCTTCGTCGATCACTCGCTGTATGCCGTCGTCCGTGCCGTCACCATCCAAGTCCATCGCCAGCCATCTCGCCCAGCTTCGGCCGCGGTACTTCTTTAGCCACCCCGCGTGGGAATTCGCATACTCGGTGATCGCGTGGTCGTACTGGTACATCGACATGAGTCCGACGACACCCGAGGGCAGGATCGGGTCGAAGCTTGAGTGAAGCCGAAGAGCGCTTTCGTAGTCGACGAGGGTGCGCCGCCCCTTCTTACTGCCGAGTCGCTGAAATCCTGTTGAAAACTCGGCAGCAACGGCCGAGTAGGCACTAGCCGGAACCGCATCAAGCGATGGCGGGTTGGTGACGCCTTCGCGAACAGCCTTTTGAAGGCGTTGAAGCAGCAGCGAATCAATCTGAGCCGTCTGAACGATCGAAGGGACGGCTGCATCGCAATCGTGGTCGTCGACAGCTGGCGATTCCCTCAGGGCCTCAACTACCGAGGGTTCGCTGGCAATCCGAAAGTCCACCACGCGGTTCACCGTCGTCCCTGAGTCAAGCTTGAACTGCGTGACGGTGATGATGAGCGGGTCGTCTTGCCTGAGTGCTCGCGCACGTTGGGTCTTGCCCTCGCCCCACACTCGACCTGTTAGGAGGTGCCCGGCGTTTGGTCCGGTGCTGACCATGAACTGGAGATCCACAGCCGGCCGCGCATCAACAGCGCCAGTTTGAGGTGCGATCGACTTACGAGCCACCAGCCTGCATTGGTATTGCCCATCCGGTAGTAGCGACGTGAGGTTTTTCATGGTGAGCCAAACTCCGTTGTGATTTCGCGCCCACGTTTGGGGCGATTGATTTGAGGTTAGCGGTAACCACGAGAGAGGTGGCGCGCCTTGTCGACTATGACTGCTTGCCAAAGAGCAGTCGGACTGCTCTTGCTTGAACAGTCAACGCGGCCCTTTTGGTTTCTTCGCGCGCTCTTCTGTGTTCCACTTCAAGCGTGGTGATCGCGGTTGTTCACCAGAGCGATTCTTTAACGCCGGCCACCGGCAGGAAGCACAAATGGAAAGCTACCCGTTCCCCTTCTCGTATTCACGCCAGGAACACAATGAGGATGCCCCGTGGCTCAATCGCTGGCCTCAAGAGCTGGCAATTCATAGTGCTTACGACATCGAAGCGATGATGGCCTTGCTCGAAGAGAACAGAGTCAGGAGGTTTGCCGCTGAACTGACCATGAGCTGCTGGGGCGAGAGAGAAATACTGATCTCAACACTGCTAGTCAGGAAGGGGATCCGTCGTACCGCGACTCAGCGGAAATCAGCCCGCCGGGCTCAGAAAACTATCTGTCTCCTGCTCGCGGAGGCATTGGAACGCCTGCCTGATTTCCCAAGTGAACAACACTATCAGTTGCGTTCAAGTGTCGATGTCGTGACGGCGCTCTATCGCGGGGCTCGCGGCATTGTTGCCTACACGGATTTTCTCTCCGCTGACGGCGAGGGCAACTTCGTCGACCTGCGAACAGAACTGCTCTGAATACACTCACCTCGCCGCCGGTGCCGCGCGGTGCGGCGCCGCGGCGGGGCGGTCCTTGAGCTCGACAGCACTCGTCACAAGCAATTGAGCGCAGCACCAACATGATTCGCCTCCGCGACATTCCCGATGACGGTGACGACGAGGCCACCTCGTCGCCCGATGTCCGCTTGTCGCCATCGCACGCGGAGCCCTCCACCCCGCGGCAGAGAAAGCCTCGCGGCATACCGACCGCCCCTGCGGCACAGACGGATGAGCTCTCGTACCTGAATCCTGCTCAGGTCGCGGCGATGTGGGGCATCTCCCACGACAAGGTTTTGGAGTTCATTAAGGACGGCGAACTGGTGGCGTTCAACGTCGCGTCGAAAACTTCCCGGCGGCCGCGGTACAAGATCTCAATGGCTGCCGTAAAAGCCTTCGAAGAGCAACGGTCGGGATGCGACCCAACGAGATCGGCACCCGTCAGCTCACACGGTCGCGCTCGGCAGAAGAATGATCAGGCGCCTCCGCGGCAGTTTTTTTGACCGTCGCCTTCCCGCTCGCCCCGCCCCCGGGCGGCTGCCCTGCCCAGAGCCACTGTCGTACGTGTTCAGTCACCGTTCGCAACGCCTCGTCAGCAACGTGCTGGCGGTACACGGCCCCCATGTCCGAAGACAGCGGGGCGTGGCCCATGATGTGATCGACGGCGACCTTGTTGCCGGTCTCGCTGCCGATGGTCTCAAACGACCTGCGCAGACCGTAAAAGCCGAGGCCCGGCTTGGTGATTCCCGCCCGCTTCATGACTCTTTGCACCATGGACTTGATGGAGTCGTGAACGACGACATGTGGTTTGCCTTTACGGGTGGGCTCGTAGAGCGTGCGTACACATGGCAGCCCTACTCTAGTCACGAACAACAGTCCCTCCGCAGATTTGTGGCGGCGCACGTTCCAACGAGCAATCACATCATTGCTCTCGCAAATTGCCTGGATCGTTTCCGGCCAGAGCGGACAGCGCCGTTCTATCCCAGTCTTCACGCGGGGATAGTCGATTCGGCCCTGCTCAAGGTCGATGCAAGCGGACG
This sequence comes from Planctomycetota bacterium, assembly GCA_031403195.1. GTDB lineage: Bacteria > Planctomycetota > Planctomycetia > Pirellulales > UBA1268 > QWPN01. The sequence goes on from JANNSZ010000103.1 coordinate 7,909, forward strand.
AGAGCTTCCCAAGGTCCGTGTTTCCGAGGCCACAGTTGATGCCGAGAAGAATCATGGCCCGCAAATACGGCCGAGAGACTTGCAGCATTTTCCTGATCTCGTCCGCATGAAAATGCGTCCGCCCTGCCTGGGCTTTCGCCCGCCGCAAGAGACGTCTCTCCGGTCGTTTGAACGACTCACCGAATCGTATTGGCGCGTCAATCAGTTCATTTTCGTAGGCAAACTTCAGAATGCTTCGAGCTGCACCAATCCGGTTGTTCAATGTGGTCGCATTCGCTTTTATGGCGAGGAAGGTCCTGAATTCGGCGAGGTCATTTCGTGTGATGGACACGACTTCCCGATCCGTCCCAAAAAACTCGATGAATCGCTCGCAATCCCGGTGATACTCGACAAACGTCGCCGCCTCGATGTCGCCGCTGTCTCGCTTCTGGTCCTTCGCCGTTAGGAACCTGTTCGCGAGCTCCGCAACCGTGATCGCATCACTCCGAACCACCTTTGTGGCTTTGCCCGAATGAAGCGCGTCGCACCAACGGCGATATTCCTGCAACGCGGCATCGGGATCATCGACCGTGCCGAAGTAGTGGAGCTTCCCCCGAATTTTTTTGCAGTATTGACCATTTTGGTGCGGCGTGAGGGGAAACGACGGATACGGCTTCCGTAGCTTTGGCCGGGCCCCTGACGCTCGCCGCGACTGGCGGGTGGGGCTTCCCGCATCAGGCGATTTCTGCGCCGCCCGTCGTGGTGACTGGGTAGAATCAGCCTCGTGATCCTCAAGTTTTCTGGGGCCCCTGGCGACCATGAAACAGCCCTCCAAAGCCTCGTCGGTTGTCGTAACGGTTGTCGTCAGCCTCCGAACGCTAGACAGGCTATCACGAAAACACTATAAATCAAGTATTCGCGCCCGTAGCTCAGCTGGATAGAGCATGGGATTTCTAATCCCAAGGTCGTGGGTTCGACCCCCACCGGGCGCAATCAAGTCATTGGCGGGCGAGGCGGAGGAGGTAATTCAGGCAGCGGCGGCGAGAGCTACCGGGTGTTCTGAAACTTCGGGCGACACAGGCGTGCGGCTGCCGATTCCCGGGAGGTGCCTCTTGGGTGCCCAGGGGATCGCCGTGCGCCGTCATCACACAGCCTGCCGTGACGCTGCGATTTCGCTCGCGGCCTGCATCATGGTTGCGAGCACGGGAACCACCGTGCTCGCCGAGCGGGCCGACCTGGGGACTGACCGCGACGCCTTCACGCCCTGTACCCATGCCGCTGAGCCGGGGCGAATCCTCTCCGAAGCGTCGTACGTCTACATCGACAATCTCGAAGGTCTCCCGACCAATAACTTCCCCGAATGGCTCGTGCGGATCGGGGCCACCGAGCAGCTCGAGTGGCGATTCGGCGTGAACTACGGCGTGGGGTCGCAAGGCAACGTCGTCACGAGCGTCGAGGTCGGCGAGGGCACGCTCGATGGATCTTCGCTGTACGAGACAAGCATCCTCTACGGCCTCAAGTTCAACACGTCGACGCAGGAGGGTTGGCGGCCCGAAAGTAGCTTCATCATGGAAGCCACAACCCCCGTCTATGGTGACTTGTTCGGAACCTCTCCAGTCGCGACATTGATCGCGGGCTGGGAACTCATCTGGGACTGGCGACTCGACGGCGCTGTCCGCTACGCCTATGCGGAGGGACTGAACGATTGGTTCAGCCGCTGGACGCCATCCGTGGTCCTCCGGATGCCGCTCACCGACCGCTGGGAGGTGCATACCGAGTGGTTCGGCAACTACACAGCCGGCCTTCCCGAAACCACGAGCCAGCCCTTCTTTAGCCCCGGCACCCACTACGTCATCTGCGACAACGTCGAGATCGGCCTTCGCGTCGGCTGGGGCCTCACCGACGAAGCGGCACCGTTCTTCTCAGACGCCGGCCTGGCGATCCGCTACTGATCGCCACTTGGGAAACCCCGTTACCACAGGGGCTCAGGCATGGATTGCCTGGCCCGCCACAGCCATTGCTGCTTCCTTGAGCGCCTCGGGTAGTGTGGGGTGGGCGTGGCAGACGCGGGCGATGTCTTCGGCGGTCGCGCCGAAGGTCATCGCGGCCGCAGCCTCCGACACGATGTTCCCCGCCTCGGGGCCGATGATGTGGACACCGAGGACACGGTCTGTGGCCGCGTCCGCGAGAACCTTGACCTTGCCTGTTGTGTCGCCGAGCGTTCTGGCCCGTCCATTGGCCCGGAACGGAAAAACACCCTTCTTGAAGGCCACACCCTCGGCCACAAGCTGTTCTTCGGTCTTGCCGACGGCTGCGATCTCAGGATGGGTAAACACGACAGCAGGCACGAGGTCGTAGTCGACATGGGCCCAGCCACCGGTCATGCCATCGACGCAGGCAACGCCATCTTCCTCAGCCTTGTGCGCAAGCATGGGTCCAGGAATGCAATCACCGATCGCCCAGACGCCCGCCGCTGATGTCTGGAAGTGATCGTCCACGGGAATGACACCCCGTCGGTCTGGCTCAATGCCGACCGTCTCAAGGCCAATGTCATCCGTCGCCGGTCGCCGGCCCGTCGCTGCGAGCACTCGATCGCAGCGGATCGGCTCCGCCCCCTCGACCTCCACAACGCACCCTGCGCCATCGGCCCGCGCACCGGTCACCTTCACACCGAGGCGAATATCGAGGCCCTGCTTCCGGAAGAGTCCGAGCGCCTCCCCTGCAATGTCTGCATCGATGCCCAGCAGGATGCGATCGGCGTATTCGAGGACCGTCACGCGAGAGCCCAGCCGCCGCCAGACGCTTCCGAGCTCGAGCCCGATGTACCCACCGCCAATGACGACCAGATGCTCGGGGACGACAGGGTACGCGAGTGCCTCGGTACTCGTGCCCACGCGATCGCCATCAACCGCGATCCCGGGCAGCACGACGGGGTGGCTACCAACTGCCACGATGACACGCGTCGTCTCCAGCATGGTCACCGCACCATCAGCCGCCGTCACCGCCACCTGGCCGGCGCCAGCAAGCCTCCCCGTTCCTTGGTAGCGGGCCACCTTGTTCTTCTTGAGCAGAGCATCGATCCCCTTCGCAAGGGTGGAAACGACCTCATCCTTCCGGTGCATGAGCGTTGCCAGATCAAGCGACACACCGCTCACCTTCACGCCATGAGCAGCGAGCTCATGGGTGGCCTCCTCGTACTTATGACTCGACTCGAGGAGGGCCTTCGATGGGATGCAGCCGACCCGCAGGCAGGTGCCGCCGAGCTTCGGCTCCTTCTCCACGACAGCCGCCGACAAACCCCGCTGGGCCGCTCGAATTGCAGCCACATAACCACCGGGGCCACCGCCAATCACCACCACATCATGTATTGCCATGAAGAAACTCATCACTCCAGGGCCAGGCTTCGTGAACGGCCGTCAAACAAGGGGACTGGCGGCTTCCTTCCGTCTGCATCGCCGGATGCGATGCGTGCCGGTCCTAGGAACCCTTGGCGTTCCCTGCGGCCGGCCAAGCATGCAGGGGCCATGGATGGCCCTGCACGCGTAAAACTACACCTCCAACATCAGTCGACTTGGGTCTTCGATCGTGTCTTTGATTCGCTTGAGGAATGTCACTGCCTCGCGGCCATCGACCAACCGGTGGTCGTACGTGAGCGCGAGGTACATCATTGGTCGGATCACCACCTGGCCGTTGACCGCCATGGGCCGATCCTGAATCGCATGCAGACCAAGGATGCCGCTCTGGGGTGGATTGATGATCGGCGTGGAGAGCATCGAGCCGTAGACCCCTCCGTTGGAGATGGTAAACGTGCCACCTTGGATCTCCTCGAGCTTCAATTTGTTTTCTGATGCCCGCTTGGCAAACTCGCCAATGGCTGATTCCACTTGGGCGAATGACATCGTTTCTGCGTTGCGAAGCACCGGTACGACGAGCCCCTTGCCACCGCCGACGGCGATGCCGATGTCGTAGTAATCGCGGAACACAATATGAGGATCGCGGTACTCGGCATTGACCTGGGGCACGGCCCGCAGTGCCTCGACTGCCGCCCGCACGAAGAACGACATGAACCCGAGCTTCACGCCGTGCCGTTCTTGAAAGACGTCCTTGAACTTCTTGCGAAGTTCCATGACGGCAAACATGTCAACCTCATTGAACGTCGTCAGCAGAGCCGCTTGCTGCTGGGCTTCGACAAGCCGCTCCGCAATCCGCCGCCGGATCGGGCTGATGAGCTGGGTTCGCTCTTCTCGTGCCCCCGCAGCGAAAGGCGCGACCGCCGTTGCGGGCACCGGGGCTGGCTTGGGTGGCCGCGAAGTCGGAGCAGGAGCCGCGACCGCGCGAGATGCGTCGGCCTTCGTAATACGGCCGCCAGGGCCCGTGCCAGCCACCGCCGACGGCAAAACACCCGCTTCGCCGAGAACACGGGCGGCGGAAGGCATCACCCGGGTGGGCGCAGCTGCCTGGACGGACCCGATAGTGGTACGGCCTTCCGTCCGTTGCACATCGACAACCGGGGCCTGAGTCGGGGCCGCTGGTGGGGTTGTTGCCCCCACTCCCGTGGCCGCAGGCGAGCCGGCGGGCTCCAGATAGCCAATGATCTCGCCGACGACGGCCTTTTCACCGCTGCCCTTGAGCACCTGCACGATGGTGCCGGCCGTAGGCGCTGGCAACTCGACCGTCGCCTTGTCACTTTCGATCTCGACGATCGGCTCATCCAGAGCGACGCCGTCGCCTGGGCCCTTCTTCCACGTGCCGATCATTACTTCGGTAATCGACTCGCCGACTTCAGGAACCTTCAATTCAATGGGCATGGTGTGGAGGAAGGAGGGGCGTTCAACTCTCGAAGGCGGCCGTGAGCAGTTCGTTCTGCTCGAGGTCGTGGCTCTTCTTGGATCCGGTCGCAGGGCTGGCCGCGCTCTGCCGGCAGACACCCGAGAAAGGGTACTGCCCACAGAGATTGAGGCCGAGGTGGATGCGAAGAAACCGCCACGCCCCCATGTTCTCCGGCTCCTCTTGCACCCAGACAACCGGGGTTCCGGGGGCATAGCCCGCGACGGCTTCTTCAAGATGCCGTCGCGGCAGCGGATAGAGCTGCTCCACGCGAATGATCGCGACATCACGACGGCCAAGTTCCTGCCGCCGCTTCTCGAGCTCGTAGGCAACCTTGCCCGTGCACAGGATCGCGCGGCGGATGTCGGCCGGCGGCGTTCCCGAGGCGTCGGGGATCACGCGCTGAAATTCACCCGACACAAGGTCTTGCAGGCTCGACACACAGCCCGGAAGGCGCAGGAGGCTCTTGGGTGTCATCACGACCAGCGGCTTCCGCCAGACCCGGAGCACCTGCCGGCGGAGGCAGTGGAACATCTGGGCAGGCGTGGTCGGCTGCACCACCTGAATGTTGTCCTTGGCTCCGAGCAGCAGGAATCGCTCAAGCCTGGCACTGGAGTGCTCGGGTCCCTGCCCCTCAAAGCCGTGCGGCAGGAGGAGCACGAGGCCCGAGAGCCGGTTCCACTTCTCCTCGGCGCTCACGATGAACTGATCGATGACCACCTGAGCCGCGTTGACGAAGTCGCCGAACTGAGCCTCCCACATCACCAGACCGTCGGGGCTGTCGAGGCTATAGCCATACTCGAAGCCGAGCACGCCAGCCTCGGAGAGTGGGCTGTTGTAGATCTCCACAGGAGCCTGGTCGGCTTCGAGATGCTCGAGCGAGCACCACGTTTCGTCGGTGACGACATCGTGGATGACCGCATGGCGATGGCTGAAGGTGCCGCGCTGGCTGTCCTGTCCGGAGAACCGCACACGGATTCCCTGGACGGCAAGGCTCGCCAGCGCCAGCGCCTCGGCCGCCGACCAGTCGAGCGACGTTGCGCCAGCGGCCATTTCCAGCCGTCCATCCAGGAACCGTCGGATCTTGGGGTGTGGCTGAAAGCCTTCGGGCACGGCCACGAGCCGCCGCAAGAGATCGACCAGCATGTCTCGCGGAAGGCCAGTCTCGACATCGGCCGTCTCGCGTTCGCGGCCGCCGACATAGAAGGCCCAGACCCCGCCCACGTCGCTCCTGTGAACAAAGTCCTCTCGCTTCGCTACCGACAAGTCAGTCGCAAACTTCGCCTGCTGCTGTTCGACGATGGCCTTGGCTTCCTCGGCCGTGACCTCGCCGAGCTTGAGGAGTCGTTCGAGATAGCTCTCGTGAACGCTGGGGCGTCGCTCGATCACCCGGTAGAGGGCCGGCTGCGTGAAGGCCGGCTCATCGGCCTCGTTATGCCCCCGCCGGCGAAAGCAATACATGTCGACGACAACGTCGCGCTGAAACTCGCGACGGAAATCCATCGCCAGATTCACCACCTGCGCCACTGCCTCCGGGTCTTCCCCGTTGACATGGAAAATCGGGCTCTGGAGCATCTTGGCCACGTCGGTGGCGTAGGTGCAGGAGCGGGCCTCGGCCGGACCTCGGCCGGACCGGTCGTAAATCCGATCTGGTTGTTCACGACCACATGGAGCGTGCCGCCCACGCGGTAGGCATCGAGCTCGGAGAGGTTGAGGGTCTCCTGAATGATCCCTTCGCCTGCAAAAGCAGCGTCGCCGTGGATCTGGATGACCATCCCATGCTGCCGCGCGTGGTCGCCCGCGCGATCTTGCCGGGCCCGCATGCGGCCAAGGGCCACGGGGTTCACAAACTCGAGATGGCTCGGGTTGAAGCAGAGCGTGAGGTGGACGCTCCGCCCATTGGCCGCCTTGTAGTCGGTCGAGTGGCCGAGGTGATACTTGACGTCTCCGCGGCCCACATGGAGCTCAGGGTCCATGTCGGCGAATTCGCGGAAGATTTTCTGAGGGCTCTTGCCCATGATGTTGGCCAAGACATTGAGCCGGCCGCGGTGGGCCATCGCCAGGACGACATCCTTGATCTCTTGGCCAGCCGCCCGCTCGATCGCCATTTCGAGGAGCGGAATGAGGCTCTCCGATCCTTCGAGGGAAAAACTTTTGGCCCCCAAGAACCGCTTCTGGATGAACTCCTCGAACACCGCAGCCGTCGTCATCTGGCGGTAGATGCGAAGCTGCTGCCGACGGTCGAGTTGGATGCGATTCTCACAGCCCTCCATCCGCACCTGGAGCCACTGCCGGACGCGGAGATCGTCCATGTGCATGAACTGCACGCCAATCGATCGGCAGTAGGTGTGCCGCAGGCGCTTGATGATCTGCCGCAGCGACATCGACTGCGGCCCCTCGATCGTGTCGGTCGAGAAGGACCGATCCATGTCCTCCTCGGTGAGGTGGTAGAACTGCGGATCGAGTTCTGGGAGCCCAGGCCGCGGCCGGCCGAGCGGATCGATTTCCGCCATGAGGTGGCCGCGAACCCGATAGGCCCGCACAAGCTGATCCACGCGGTCCTGGAGAAACGCCACGCGATTCTCGCCGGCGGTGCCCGGCAACGGCAGCGGCTTGGCCTCACCGGCCGGTGCAGCCGGAAGGTGCACGTCGCCATTGGCGAGCGCCACAGTCTGTCCGGTCGCAATCCCATCGGGCGTCACGAGCCGTGAGCGAGGCTCGGCATGGCCGTTGGTACCCCGTGGCGATCCTGCTGGATCCCCAGCCTCCGATGATGCCGCAGCCAGAGGCTGTCCAGCGGAAGGCGAGCCCCCTGCCTCACCGCTGGCCCAGGAGGCGAAGTAGGCCTGCCAGTCCGGCGACACACTTGCGGGATCCTCCTGATACCGCTCGAAAAGCTCTTCGAGGAAGGCCAGGCTTGCGGTCCCGGCCGAATCAATACTCGCAGTGGGTATCACGGTCCGTTCCAGTGGCGGTCTTACCGGGCCAACAGCAGGCGGCCCGGACTTTCGAGGTAGCCGATGACCTCGCTCAGGAACCGAGCGGCCATGGCGCCGTCGACTAGGCGATGGTCGTACGAAAGTGAAAGCGGCATCATGAGACGGGCTTCGATGCGATCCTCGTGGACAACCGGCATCTTTCGTGACCGGCCCAGCAGCAGGATCGCGACCTCGGGCCAGTTGATGATCGGCGTGGAATACGCCCCACCGACGGCGCCGAGATTACTGATTGTAAAGGTGCCGCCTCGCAGGTCTTCCAGGCCGTATTGGGCATTCTTGGCCTTCTCGGCAGTGTCGGCAATGGACTGCGCAATTTGCGGAATCGACAACTGGTCGCAGTCACGGAGCACAGGAACGACGAGCCCTCGGGGCGTGTCGACAGCGAGGCCGACGTTCACGTACTCCTTGTAGACAATCTCCCCCTTCTCGGGATCGATCGATGCATTGACGGCCGGGTGCTGCCGGAGCGACAGACTCACCGCCTTGATGACGAAGGCGAGTGCCGTGAGTTTGAGGTTGCTCTTGGCATACTCCGTGGCGCTCTCCTTGCGAAGCCGTTCGAGCTCCGTGACATCCGCGTCGTCGAAGTTTGTGAGGTGAGGGATCGTCGAGACGCTTCGCACCATGTTGGCGGCGATCGTCTTCCGCATCCGCGACATCTGCTCACGGCGGATCGGCCCCCAATCATCCCGCTCGGTGCTGGTCGTCGCCCGCCCGTGCGCTGCAGGGGCGTTACTGCTCGCCTGACGCACAGCCGCAATCACGTCTTCCCGAACGATCCGACCCGCAGGACCGGTCCCACGCACTCTCGCGAGATCGACGCCAAGCTCACGGGCGAGCCGACGCACGGCTGGGCCCGCGGGCTCGACTGTCGCTGTGGCCGCAACAGGCGCGGGCTCAGGAACTGGCGCCAAAGCGACAGCGGCAGTAGGACGGGCGGGAGTCGCGACGGCTACCGGAGCCGGAGGAGCAGGGGCCGGCTGGGAAGCCGCAGGTTTGGGAGCGGCCGCAGCGCCACCAGCGCCGAGTACGACCAGCGCCTGCCCCACCTTCACGGTGTCGCCCTTCTTGACGAGCACCTTTTCGACCCGCCCGCCCGGAGGGCAGGGAACCTCGATCACGGCCTTGTCGGTTTCAACTTCGAGCAAAGCCTGCCCCGGCGTGAGGACATCTCCCTCCGAAACAAAAACCGTGACGACGTCACCCGAGGCGATGTTTTCTCCCAGGTCGGGAAGCGTGAACTCGTTTGCCATGCGTGAAGAAATGAGGAGTGGAAAGGTGAGAAAGAACGATCTAAAAAAATTCAGGCGCGGGCCGCATCGATCTTATCCGGATTGATGCCCAGCCGCCCAATCGCCTCCGTCACGACATGACGACCGATGGCCCCGGCCTCGGCCAATCGCCACAGGGCAGCCACCGCGATGCACTCGCCATCGACCTCGAAGTGACGCCGGAGCGGCACTCGGTTCTCGCTGCGGCCAAACCCATCGGTGCCGAGGGAAAAAAGGCCCCCCGGAATCCAGGGGTCAAGCTGCTCTTGGACGGCCCGCACATGGTCGCTGGCCGCCACGAACACGCCATCGGCATCGCCCACAAGCGACTCGAGATAGCTTGTTTGTGGCGTCGCCTCGGGGTGGAGCATGTTCCACCGTCGACAGGCCTGAGCCTCGCGGCGAAGCTCCTTCCAGCTGGTCACGCTCCAGACGGTGCTGGCGATCCCCCACTGGTCGGCCAGGATGTCGGCAGCCCGGATCACCTCGCGGAGAATGGCCCCTGAGCCGAGCAGGTTGACCGGCGGCACATGGGCCACCGGCGTGGATTTCGCCGGCACGTCCTTGAGCCGGTACATGCCCTTCAGGATGCCTTCCTCGCAGCCCGCAGGCATCGAGGGCATTTCATAATTCTCGTTGTAGACCGTGAGGTAGTAGATCCAATCTTCGCCCTTGGCATACATCCGCTCGAGGCCGTCGAGCATGATGACGGTCGCCTCGTAGACAAATGCTGGGTCGTAGGCCCGCACCGTCGGATACGCCATCGCAAAGAGGTGGCTATGGCCATCCTGATGCTGGAGCCCCTCGCCATTGAGGGTCGTTCGGCCGGCCGTGCCACCGATCATGAAGCCTCGGGCACGGCAGTCGCAGGCCGCCCAGATCAGGTCGCCGATTCGCTGAAAGCCGAACATCGAGTAGTAGATAAAGATCGGGATCATCGGCACGCCGTGGGACGCATAGGCCGTGCCAGCGGCTACGAAGCTCGACATACTCCCCGCTTCGGTGATTCCTTCTTCGAGAATCTGCCCGTCCTTCGCCTCGCGGTAGTAGAGGAGCTGATCGGAATCGACCGGCTCATAGAGTTGGCCGGTATGGGCATAGATCCCGCACTGCTTGAACAGCGGGTCCATGCCGAACGTCCGCGACTCGTCTGGAACGATCGGCACGACGTACTTGCCGATGTTCTTGTCTTTGAGGAGCGACGCCATGAGCGTCACCACGCCCGTGGTCGTGGAGACCTCGCGACCGGCACTCTTCTCGATGAAACCTCGGTAGTCGTCGAGCTTGGGCGTTTGGAGTTTCGGGGAATCAAGGGGCCGCGTCGGCACATACCCGCCGAGGGCAGCCCGTCGCTCGCGGAGATACCGCATTTCTTCAGAGTCTTCAGACGGCCGGTAAAACGGGGCCTTGGCCACTTCGTCATCCGAAATTGGAATCCCGAACCGGCTGCGGAACGCCCGGAGCTCATCTTCGTTGAGCTTTTTCTGCTGGTGCGTGACGTTCCGGCCTTCGCCCACTTCGCCGAGGCCGTAGCCCTTGATCGTCTTGGCGAGAATCACCGTCGGCTTGCCGTGGCACTTCATCGCCGCCGCGTATGCGGCGTAGACCTTCTCGGGATCGTGGCCACCGCGCCGCAGTTTTTTGAGCTTTTCATCGGAGAGATGGGCGACCATTTCCGTGAGCCTCGGCTCCGCCCCGAAGAAATGCTCGCGGATGTACCCACCCGGCATGACGATGTACTTCTGGTACTGGCCGTCAACGATCTCGTTCATCCGCTTGACGAGGAGCCCTTCGGCATCCTTGGCGAGGAGCGGATCCCACTCGTCGCCCCAGATCACCTTGATGACGTTCCAGCCGGCTCCGCGGAAAACTCCCTCGAGCTCTTGAATGATCTTGCCATTTCCTCGGACTGGCCCGTCCAGCCGCTGGAGGTTGCAGTTGATGACAAACACGAGGTTGTCGAGCTTCTCGCGGGCCGCCAGCGAAATGGCGCCCAGCGTTTCGGGCTCGTCGGTCTCGCCATCCCCGATGAAGCACCAGACATGCTGCTTGCTCGTGTCTTTGATGCCCCGGTCCTGCAGGTATTTGTTGAACCGAGCCTGATAGATCGACATCAGGGGGCCCAGGCCCATCGACACCGTGGGGAATTCCCAGAAGCCTGGCATGAGCCATGGGTGCGGATAGCTTGAAAGCCCTCCTCCTTCGGCCAGCTCGCGGCGGAAGTTTTCGAGCTGCTTCTCGGTGATCCGTCCTTCCAGGAAGGCGCGCGAGTAGATGCCCGGTGAGGCATGCCCCTGAAAGTAGACCTGGTCACCCGAGTAATCGTCGCCGCGGCCACGGATGAAGTGGTTCATCGCCACTTCCACGAGGGTCGCCGACGAGGCAAACGTGGAGATATGGCCGCCGATGCTTTTATCTTCGCGGTTGGCCCGCACGACCATCGCCATCGCGTTCCAGCGGATGATGCTCTTGATCCGCCGCTCGATCTCGCGATTGCCAGGGAACTGCGGCTGCCGGTCGACGGGGATCGTATTGATGTAGGGCGTGGTAGCAACAAACGGAATGGGCACCCCGAGCCGGTAGGCCTCCTGCTCGATCGCCTGAAGGAGGTAGGCGGCTCGATCGCCGCCCCGGCTATTGATCACATACCGCAGCGAGTCGAGCCACTCCCGGGTTTCGGTCGGGTCGGTGTCGACCGAAGCGACGCCGTCCGTTGGCTCCGGCTGGCCAGTTCCGCCGTCCCCCATCTGGCCGATCGACATGGCCGCGTGGGCCCCCAGGGGCAACGGCTGGGCACCGTTCGCTCCTTCGACCGGGTGACTCGTGTCGGTTCCGGCCTGGTCAATCTCAGGGGCAGACATGGCTATCTCCGAGGGTACGAGGCAAGTTTTTCAGTATCCCGCGGATTTCGGGCCGCGTAAATACCGCCTTGGCTAGCCCCGGTCTCAGAGCCTGTCCGAGAACCTCGTCTGCCGTCGGTCGGCTGCGCGGCACGCTGGACTGCGTCAGGCTGCATCGACGAATCTCCCTGGATTCGCCTGCTTCGCCTTCCTGGCCAGCCTGCCGCTCGCTCGACCATAGGGGCTCACGACCGGTTCTCGGACAGGCTCTCAGTGCCCTGCTGCCTCGGTTCGCGGCCGGTAGATCTCGGTCGCCAGGCCGAAATAGTTCTCGGCCGAGAAGGCGACGGTTTCCCCGAGCGTGGGGTGGGGGTGGATCGTCTCCATCAGATCACGGGCCGAGCAGCCCATCTCAATGGCGAGCGTTCCCTCCGCGATGAGTTCGCCGGCCCCGGGGCCAACAATCCCCATGCCGAGCACCGCGTCGGTCTCGGGGTCCACGAGGATCTTCGTCAGGCCATCGGTGCGGCCCAGTGCCTGAGCGCGGCCACTGGCTGCCCAGGGATACTTGCTCACCTCCACCGTGCGGCCGGCCGTAGCGGCTTCCTGCTCCGTAAGCCCAGTCCAGGCTATTTCGGGGTCGGTGAACACAACCGCCGGAATGGCCCGCGGCGCGAAGATCGCTGCCTCGCCGTGCAATGCCTCGACCGCCACCTTGCCCTGGTGGCTCGCCCGGTGGGCCAGCATTGGATCGCCGCAGACATCTCCGATCGCAAGGATGTGGGGGTCGGCCGTCCGTTGCCGCTCGTCGACCTCGACGAAGCCCTTCTTGTTGACCACAGCAGCTGTGTTCTCGAGGCCGATCCCGTCGGAGTTGGGCCGGCGGCCCACCGACACGAGCACTCGGGAAAACTCCTCAGTGAATAGTCCGTTCGGCCCTTCGAACGCCACCCGCACGGCCGAGCCAGTGTCGGTGAGCGAGACCACCTTGGTATTCAAATGGATCGCGGCAAACAGCTTTTCGAGCCGCTTCTGGAGGGGCTTTACGAGATCCCGATCGGCGCCGGGCAGGAGTCCGTCGGTGAGCTCGACGACCGAGACCTTCGAGCCGATTTCGGCGTAGACCGTCCCCATTTCGAGGCCGATGTAACCCCCGCCGACAACGAGCAGTTTCTCGGGGATATCGCGGAGCTCAAGGGCACCGGTCGAGTCCATGACCCGTGGGCTCCCGATGTCGAATGCTGAGATGCGGGCGGGCCGCGACCCGCTTGCCAGGATGCAGTGGTCGAACGTGAGCGTGGTGTGCTTGCCATCGGAGCTGGTGACCGCGAGCGCCGTGGACCCGGTAAACCGTGCCTCGCCGTGGACCAGCGCCACGTTGCGGCGACGGGCCAGCGTGGCGAGGCCCCCGGTGAGCGTCGCGATGACCTTGTCTTTGCGGGCCCGCAGGGCGTCAACGTTGATAGCCGGCGGGGCAAAATCGATCCCCCACTCGGCCATCTCTCGTGATTCCGCCAGCACGCGTCCTACATGGAGGAGCGCCTTGGATGGAATGCATCCGCGGAGCAGGCAGGTGCCGCCGAGCCGTTCGTCGCGATCGACGATGGCCACCTGCATCCCGAGGTCGGCCGCCAGAAAGGCCGCAGCGTAGCCGCCGGGACCGCCACCGAGCACCACCAGGGGTACATGCATCGAACTTGTTCGCCTCGAAAGTTGAAACGCCGTGCGATTCCCCCGCCGCAGGGGTCGCTCAAAAACTGAGCGTTGTTGTAGTTTGAGGTTCTCAGGCGTTCAAGGAAGCCACCTGCCGCCGCTCACGACACGCTCCCATGCCACGGCTCCGCCGCGCCCACCGTCCTGCAGCCTTCCTCCTCGACACGCGGAGCCTGGCGCTCTACCGCATCGGGCTGGGGCTTCTGCTCGTAGCCGACGCGATCTTCCGCGGGCCGGATGTCGCGATCATGCTCGGGCCGGATGGTGTCTTCCCGCTCGACGCGCTGGCCCGCTTCCACGGCACCGTCACGCTCTGGTCAGTTGCCTACCTCCATGACTCGGCGGCCTGGAGCGGCGCGGTGGTCGCGATCGAAGGGCTCGCCGGCATCTCGCTGGCCCTCGGCTGGCAGACTCGCCTGGCCACCATCGTCGGCTGGGTGGCGCTCGTGAGCCTCATCCGACGGGCCTCACCCGCCGTGAATGCGGGGGATGTCTGGCTCGCGTGCCAAATGTTCTGGGCGATGTTCCTGCCGCTGGCCGCACGCTGGTCGGTGGATGCGAGCCGTCGGCGGGCGACTGTTCCCGTGGCGGCAGCCCCCACCGCCGCATGCTCCGTCGCGACGGTGGCGGTTGTCCTCCAGCTCGTTGCCGTGTACCTCGGGGCGGGGTTGTCAAAGTGCAACGCCGATTGGTTCACGGGCGATGCCATACCGCATGCGCTCTCGGTCCACGATCACGGCACGCCGCTCGGGATGATGCTCTCGGGCTTTCCATGGCTCACGCGGCCGCTCCAGTGGCTGGTGATCGCCGGCGAAGTCGTGCTGCCGCTCCTGCTTCTGGCCAGGCCCACACCGCGTGTGCGGCTCGGCCTCTTTGTCGTCTTCACGCTGTTTCATCTCGCGATCTGGCTCAGCATGACGGTGGGTTTTTTCCCCATGGTCGGTGTCGTCGCCTGGCTTCCCCTGCTCCCGAGCACCGTGTGGGCATTGACAGACACGCAGTTTGAGAACGAACGCATCAAAACCCTGAGCCAGCCCGCGAGCTGGCTCTGCGCTGGTGCCGGGGCGATCGCGGCGTGTGCCTTTCTCATTCAGCTCCCACCGTGGCGGCAGGAGCGGCTGCCCCTGCCGCTGGCGATGGCGGTGAACCTCACCGCGCTCCACCAGCAGTGGGCCATGTTTGGCGGAGTGCCGTCCCGCGAGCAGTGGGTCTACACGCGGGCAATTCTCGCCGATGGCAGCGAGGTGGATCTCCTGCGGGACGGTCGCCCCGTCGAGCGCGACCTGCCGGCCGGTGGCTTCACTTCACTGCATCACCACCGCTGGCACAACCTTTTCTGGCACCTGGCAAAGCCTGGCGCCGAGGTGTTTGCTGAGCCTGCCGCACGGGCCCTGGCGATGGAATGGAACCTTCGGCATGGCCCCGACAGGCAGGTCTCGAGCCTGGAAATTCACTTTGGCATCAAGCCCAGCGGAGCGAATGCCGTCGTCCGCGACTACCTGTATGCGTCGTGGCCACCCCGATCCCCCGCCGGCGCTGGCAACCTCGAGCGGCTGCTCGATTCGATCCCGCGAGACGGGGGCGAACGCTAGCGACTCGGCTGCTCAGAGGCAGGTACACTCGTCGTGGCGAGGCGTGCCACTCGGGCCCCCATCGTCGAGCGAGAGTGGCGAAATTGGCAGACGCGCTGGATTTAGGTTCCAGTGCCGCAAGGCGTGCGGGTTCGACTCCCGCCTCTCGCATGCCCTCACCGATCCGTTCGGAGCCGGCGGGCCTCTGCTGTGGGATCAAAGGACACCCGCGGAACGTCCTTCCGCTCGATCGGTGCACCATGGCCAGCCGGACGAACTGCGTCGTCGGTGCGATGCAGTGGGTCCCCAGGGCCAACGGCAAACTTTCGCCGCGCCTTCCATTCGTGGCCGCCAGAGCTGTTGAACAGATTGTCATCCTTCGGCATCGGCACCGTTGCAGCAGGCTCGGGGTCTGGCAGCGGCGCGGGAGGTGGTGCAAAGGGCTTGGGCTCGGCGGCCTTGGGCTCTGCAGGCTTCACCGACGTCGGTTCAACTTCCGGTTCGGGTGCGGGAGGAGCAGGTTCGAGGGGCACAATCACGTCCGATTCGTCAATCGGTTGCCGAAACCGTGGTGAGGCTTCGCGAGGATCGAGCGGCACGCTGCGGGCAGGCGCCTCCACCTCGTCGGCCGGAGACTGCATCGACTCCTGATCCGGCCCTGGCACCGCCATCCGCGGCGGCAGAGCCGGCGTTGTGGCCCGCTCGTCCGAAACCGTCATCACGCCTTGACCGTCCCACCGCCGCCACTGGGTGCCGTAGAAGCCGTAATGCTGTGGTCGGACTGGACAGTACGGCGAGCATCGACCATCGCAGCAGTCGGCATGGTGCCCCTGTCCGGCGTTGGTGCGATGGCCACAGTGACATTCCCCACCGCGGCATCTGCACCCAGCGCCACCAGCTGGAACGATCTGCGCATCGCGAATCCGCGTGGATGCCCCCTGCGATCCTGGGGCACGGCTCGGCGGCGCGGCAGCGAGGCATGCGGTGCCCAGGCACGCCATCGCAACCACGATGCTGAAGCCGCGAGCACGGGTTGGAAGGTTCATGGGTTCCACCAAGTCTTGGGCAACGTATCCGGGAGGCCTCACTAGCCGCACAGTCCTCCCAGCCAGAAAAAACCGGCTGATCGTTAGTATCGGTCGCGTCAGCCCGTCAACTTTGCCCATATCTCGTCGATAAGCTTTTCGAAGGACCAGTCGTGGCGTGGCCGCGGCCACGAAATCCTCGCGAAAGACTGCTAAGCTAAGGGTTTCGAGCAGGATTCCGGTCGGCTCGCGCCAAGGTGATCGTTCCCTTCGCCAGCGGGCCACGGCGCCCTCGGTCGTGGAGCCAGAGACTCGTGAAACGGATCAATTTCAAGCTCCTCCTGATTCTGATGGTGGGAGCAGGCGTTGCGGGCGGAGGCCTGTACGCGCTCCGCCGCCTCCAGATTTCTCGGAATGCCGGCGGAAAACTCGAGCTCGCCAAGGAGCGGATCGCCGAGGGCAATGCGGCCGAGGCCTTGGCACTCCTTGGGCAGTATGTCTCGCTGCGGCCAGACGATGACGACGCGTTCGTCGAATATGCGAAGTTGCTGCTTGGCCGGGCAACCTCTCCCGACGCGTCCAGAAACGACGTGGGCCGCGCCTTCGATGCTGTTGAAACGGCCGTCCGCCGCAGCCCCGAGGATGACGCTCTCCGCCTCCAGGTCGCCGAGTTTGACATCCGCGTGGGGCGGGCCTCTGACGCACTCGAACACCTCCAGGTCTTGGAAGAACGTCTTACTGCAAAGACCGCGGATGGGAAGCCTTCCGATCCGGAAACCGCCGGACGAGTGCAGCTCCTCAAGGCCCGCGCGTACCTCGGGAACAGCGAATACCAGGCAGCGGCCGGCACCTTGGCCACCGTCATTGGCTATGACCTGGCGAAGCGGCAATTCACCGAGGCGGCCGACGGCACCACCGCTCCGAGCGATGCGTACATCATGCTCGCGGCACTTCTCAAGGAACGCATGGCGTCGCCCGACGACGCCTCTACGATCCTCCAACGGCTCGTGGAAAAGCATGCCGGCGACTTCCGCAGCTGGATCGCGATGGCCACGTGGCATCGGGGGCGAGGACAGCTCGACGATGCCGCCGGTGCCGTCGCCAAGGCGCGTGAGCTGGCTCCAGACAACGCCGACTGCATGTTTGCAGAGTACGAACTGGCGATCGCGCGCGGCGACCAGAACGCCGCGCAGGTCACGGCCGAAGAAGTGGTGAAGCGTTTCCCATCGGACGAGCGGGCGTACCGCGCGCTGGCCGCCGTCGCCCTGCAGAGTGGCAACCTCGCGCGGGCCGAGGAAGTGCTCCTGGATGGTATCGGAAAAAACCCGATACGGGTGTCGCTCCTCTTGATGCTCACCGACGTGCTCGTCCAACAGGACAAGCTCACCGAAGCGAACCAGTCCATCTCGCGAATCCGCGAGCTCTACGGTCCAGCGAGTGCGGCTGTCGTGCTCCTCGAGGCGCGGCTTCTCATGGCCGAGCGGCGCTGGACGGACGCAAAGCTCAAGCTTGAGCAGGTGCGTCCCATGGCGGTGGGAAACGCCGAACTCGTGCGGCAGGTCGACTTCTACCTTGCGACATGCCACGGCCAGCTGGCCGAGTTCGATGCGCAACTTGAGGCGAATCAGCGGATTTTGAGTGACGACCCGACATCGGTCGCAGCGAAGGCCGGCGCCGCCGAGGCCCTGCGGGCCACTGGCAGGACCGATGAGGCGCTCGCCGAGCTCGAGGCGCTCGCCCGCGGGCTGCCTGAAGGCCAGCTCGTCCAACTGCCCCAGGTGTGGTACCCCCTGCTCCAGCTCCGAATCGCGAGGCAGGCTGCCTTGTCGAAACAGGATCAGGATTGGAGTGGGATCGACTCGCTGCTCAGCGCGATTGAGACGAATCCTCGGGTGAACCCCTCCCAACTCGCTCTTCTCCGAGCCGAAGCGCTCAGCCAGCGGGGTGAGATCTCGGCCGCCCGTGCCCTCCTTGAACCAATCGCCAACGGCAGCACCGACCCGACCGTGTGGGGGGCGCTCGTGACCTTCGCGCTGCGCAGCGCCGGGTCAGCCGACGCGACCAAGGTGCTCGCGAAGGTACCGGCGAGCATCCGCGATTCGGGCATCCTTCTCCTCGTCGAGGCGCAGGTCGCAGTCCGCGGGCCCCGCAACGAGGCGAAGGAAAAGTTTTCTGCCATCGAATCACGGGCCTTAGCCCTCCCGCTGCTGGAGAGAGTGAAGTCCATCGAATCGCTCGCTCCGATGCAGGTTGCCGTTGGCAATCCGGCCGAGGCCGAGCGGCTATGGAGGGTCGCTGCCTCGTTGCAACCCCGCGAGCTTCGACCCCGTGAGGCCATCCTTGAGTTGGCCATCGCGTCCCGGGATATCGAGAAGGCGCGTGCAATCATGACCGAGATCGCATCGATCGCAGGCCCCCAGTCGGCGCGAACGAAGGTCGCCGAGGCCAGCGTGAAAATCGCCGAAGCACGTGACCTTCTGGCAAAGACGACCGAGGCTGGCACTAGTCAACCAGGCGAAATTCCGGGCAATGTCGGCCGCCTCCTTGACGACGCTCGTGGCCGACTCATCGAGGCCGAGGCCGAGCGGCCAGGATGGGTACAGATTCAGCTCCTCTCCGCGGAGGTCGAGGATCTTCGCGGGGATCGCTCCGCTGCGATCGACCGAATTCAGCGAGCCATGGCGTCTGGCCCCGTCAACCCGGCAGTGGTTCGGCGACTCGTGGCGATGCTCTACGCGGCCAATCGATTGGATGATGCTCAACGGGCGATGGAGAAACTGGGCATCGAGGGCACCACCGGTCTCGAGCGAATCTCGGCCGAGTCAGATCTCCGAGCAGGAAAGCTCGATGAGGCCGTCGCGCTTGCGGAACAAAGCGTCGATGGCGACACGCAGAACTACGAAGACCTCCTCTGGCTTGGCCAGTTGCTCGCTCGATCCGGTCGCCTTGAGCGGGCGGGCGAAGTCCTCGATCGAGCAACGAAGATCGCGGCCGACAAACCGCAGGTCTGGCTCGCGGTCTTTTCGCATAGGCTGGCCACCGCAAATCCGGCCGGCGCCGAACAGGCAATCAAGCGTGCCGCCGAATTGATCGAGGAGCCGCAACGGCAGCTGGCGCTGGCCCAGGGCTACGAGATGCTTGCTCGTCCCGCCGACGCCGAGCGATTGCTCCGCGAGGCACTGGAGGGCTGGCCCGAGAACGTCGATGTGATCGGGAAAGTCGCGGCGTTCGAGGCCCGTCGAGGCCGATCGGACGACGCGCGAAAGCTCCTCGAACGAATCCTCGCTTCCACCGAGAAGAAGGCCGGTCCGAGCAAGGCCTGGGCCCGCCGCGTCCTCGCGGAGCTCACTGCCGCGCGGGGCACCTACCGTCAGTTCGAAGAGGCGTTGGTGATCCTTCGCCAGAACCGGGTCTCCGACGGCAAGGCGACGCCGGAGGATCTCGAATTGGAGATCACCCTGCTGTCGCGGCGCCCCGAGCCAGCAGCCTGGCGGCAGGCGATCGCACGCATCGAGGAGTTGGCCACCATCCAGCCGCTCACGAATCCGCAGCGGATGCTGCGGGCACAACTCCTGGAAAAGACAGGGCGTTGGGAGGAAGCCCGCAACGAATTCGTGGCTTTGGTTGCCGCGCCGAAGACGCCACCCGAGCAGATCTCGATGCTCGTCGAGAAGCTCATCGAGCACGGTGAAACTTCATCGGCTCGGAACTGGCTCCGAAGGCTCAGCCAGATGGCCAGCGACTCACCCATGACTCTCGCCCTCGAGGCGAAGCTCGCTCTTGCGGAAAATGAGAAGCCCCGGGCTGTCGAGTTTGCCCGGAAGCTGATGCCGGGCGGCGTGGTGGCCAAAGACAACCCAGCACAGTTGGCGGCCGTCGGAAAACTCATGGAGGATCTCGGCTTCGACAAGGCGGCCGACAGAGTCTTCGAGCAGTACGCTGCCCTCTCCGGAGATGGCATACTCGCACGGATCGAGTTTATGGGACGTCAAGGAAGAGTCGATGAGGCCCTTGACCTCCTCGATTCGGTCTGGGAGAGCATGTCACTCGAGCGTGCCCTGACCATTGCCCTGCGGGTGGCGTCATCGCAGATTGATGACGATTCGGCGAAAAAGGCTGCCGTCCGCGTGCGCGAGAAACTCGACACGGCCAAGCAGGTTGATCCCGGGAGTCTGGTCATCCGGCTCATCGATGCTGAGCTCATCACGCTCGAGACGGAGAAGAGTGAGGCCGAAAAGATCTACCGCCAGTTGCTCGCCGACGCTGATCTTGACCGCACGCAGCGTGCGATCGTGTCGAACAACCTGGCCTTCTACCTCGCACATGAAGAAACCGCGATCGAGGCCCGTGAGCTCATTGACGCAGCCATCGATGAGCTCGGTTCGATCCCTGATATCCTCGACACCCGTGGGCTCGTGAAGCTTGCCGCGGGCGACCCACGTGGAGCAGTCGAAGACCTGCGAGAGGCTGTGCTCATCCCATCGCCGCTCAAATATCTTCACCTTGCTGTGGCCGAACTTGCGGCAGGTGATGAGACGGCGGCCCGCGCGGCCCTCACCCGTGCCAAAGCGGCGGGGCTGGGTCGGCAGCGACTACCCCCTATTGAGCGAGAGCGCCTCGCGACACTGGAAAAGGCTCTGAGTCAACCTTCGCCGGCGACGGAAGCCAGGAGCGACCAGTAAGGCCCCGCTTCGTGTGCCAAGGGCATCAGGCCCCTTGCATCATTCGCGCCCGCGCTAAGGCTTCTTCGGCCTCCGGGATCATTCCCGCCCGCATGCAGGCCACCGAGAGGGCCGTGTAGCTGAAGGCATCGCGAGGCTCGAGCTCGCACACGAGGCGGGCATGTCGGACCGCGTCCGCATGCCGCTCAAGGCGGGTACACCATGCCCCAAGCGCCGAGTGGGCCAGGGCAAAACCGGGCTCCTCAGCCACGAGGGCCTCCAGGGCAGCGACGGCACCCGCGAGGTCGCCGTCATCCTTGAGCTTTTCTGCAGCGGCGTATCGTTCATCACGCATCATGGGTGGTCTCTCTAGCTCGCCGCAGTATAGGGGCGGCCAGGGCTTCGAACAGTCAGCAGTCGTGGCAAGCGGGGTGGAGTGGGGCAAGTGCGCCCCGCGGTACGAAACTGGCATTGAATCCACTGCCGACCCAAGCCGATAACCCCTGCGACCCTGCTTTTCGTTCCGGTCCGTGCAGCCTGAGAGGACTCCCGTGAGCATTCATCCGTTGGCCGTGGTGAGCCCTGGAGCCAAGCTCGGGGTCGGGGTGACCGTCGGGCCGTTCGCCACGATCGAGTCGGATGTCGAGATTGGGGACCACTCCACGATCGCCTCGGGCGCAATCATCAAGGCCGGCGTCACCGCTGGCTGCCACAACGAGTTCGGTGAGCACTCCGTGGTCGGAGGCGCCCCACAGCATGTGGCACGCCCCGCGGAGACGGGCCGCGTGGTGATCGGCGACCACAACGTGTTCCGCGAGCACGTGACCATTCATCGCGCCATGAAGCCTGCAGCCACGACCTGCGTGGGCAGCCACAACTACGTCATGGCGGGCGGGCACTTCGGCCACGACGTGACCATTGGCAGCCACTGCATCTTCGCGAACGCCGCTCTCATTGGCGGCCACGTCACCGTCGAGGACCGTGCCTTCGTCTCCGGCGCCGTTGCGGTGCACCAGTTCTGCCGCATCGGCAAGCTCGCGATGGTCGGCGGCCATGCCCGCGTCGTGCAGGACGTGCCGCCCTACATGCTCCTCGACGGGCAGACAAGCTGCGTTGTCGGCCTCAACATTGTGGGACTCCGGCGGAGTGGCCACTCGACCGACGACATCACCGAACTCAAGGCCGCCTACCGCGTCATCTACCGTCGAGGCCTCGCCTGGCGAGAAGTGCTCGAGGCGCTGACCCGCGAGTTCACCTGCTCCGCGATCGATCACCTCCGGGACTTTCTCAGC
This sequence comes from Planctomycetota bacterium, assembly GCA_031403195.1. Lineage (GTDB taxonomy): Bacteria > Planctomycetota > Planctomycetia > Pirellulales > UBA1268 > QWPN01. Next base: position 30,087 of record JANNSZ010000103.1, read on the forward strand.
ACCGGCACGCGTGGATTCACGCAAGAGCGACGTGCCCCGCCGGCCACCACCCTCAAGTTGCGGGTGCCTGACGAAGAAGCCCCTGCAATTCGCGCGAAGGCTGGCTGACGCGATCAGCCGCCGTCGTCGAGGCCATACCGCTGGAGCTTCCGTCGCAGTACCGAGCGATCGATGCCCAGAATTTTCGCCGCCAGCGATTTGTTTTGGAAGGTGGCGGCGAGTGTCTTCTCGAGATGGACCCGCTCGACATCCGCCAGGGTGGGCCAGCCATTTTCCACATCGACTCCATCGGCATCCACGGTTGGCGCCACCGCGGGTGCCGCTGATGGCTTGACCTTGGGCTCGACCCGGAACACGCCCGGAAGTGATGTCGGCGAGACGATACCGCGGCTGGCGGCCATCGCCATTTGACCAAGCGTGCCAAGTGGCCGCCCCGGCTCGTCGCTCCCGGCGATGAGCCCCGTGAGCGACTCGGAATCGATCCGGTCGCCCGACGAAAACATGACTGCCCGCTCGATTACGTTTTCAAGCTCGCGGACGTTTCCCGGCCAGGCATATGCCTGCAGGATCGCCACTGCCTCAGGCGCGAGCGAGCACATCGGCATGCCGTGGCGACCGGCCAGTTCAGCAAGGTAGCGATCGGCAAGGATGGGCACGTCTTCGGGCCGCTCGCGGAGCGGAGTCGTACGGATTGCGACAACATTCAGCCGGTAGAACAGGTCTTCGCGAAAACGACCTTCATGCACCTCGACGGCCAGGTCACGGTTGGTCGCGGCAAGCACCCGCACATCGACCGGAACCTCGTCGTGGCTCCCCACGGGCACCACCACCCGCTGCTGGAGGACACGCAGCAGCTTGGCTTGGAGCTCGAGCTCCATCTCTCCAATTTCGTCTAAAAAGATGGTGCCGGCATCGGCCGCACGGAAGCAGCCGAGCGTTGACGAGGTCGCGCCCGTAAAAGAACCCTTTACATGCCCAAACATGTGGCTGGCAAAGAGCGTGCCCGTGGTGACCGCACAGTCCACTGGAATGAACGGCTGCTTGGCGCGGGCACTGCAGGAGTGGACCGCGCGGGCGATCAGTTCCTTGCCCGTGCCGCTCGGGCCCATGATGAGCACGCTCGACTGGTGGCCCGCCACGAGCTCGATCGATTGCCGAACCTGATCCGCCCACTCAGAGACGCCCACGATCCGCTCAAGGGCCGGCTGTAAGCCTGCCTGCCGGGCATCGCGGCGCGGGACTGAGGGTGTCAAGCTGCCAAACTCCAAAAGAGACCAAGGGCACGCTACGGGCATGGTAGGGCACACATAGCCCAAGCCTACCTCGGGAAACCGCTTCCGAAATATACCCCCTGAGGGCGGTTCGGGCCAGTTTTTAGTTCGCTCAGCAAAGGCATATTCAGGCCCGACAAGGCTGACCGGCACCGCGTTTCGCTGGAGTTCGTGGGCATTTTTTGCGGTTCCGCGCCCGGTCAGGAAAGATGACTAAAGATTGCAGGTGGCAGGGGTCGCATTTCCCCCACCCCCAGGGTCCCCCTGCGCTGAAGCCCATGACACACCCCAGTATCCAAGCCTTCGACGCGGCCAGTCGGCCTGGCCAACGCCCGGCCCGCCGGAGTTGGTCGGCATGGTTCACGGTCGCCGGTCTTCTGGTCGTCGCGACCGGCGGCTGGTTTCTTCTCGATTGGTTCCTCGTGAACCGCCGCCCGATCGTGGTCGGTATTCTCCACTCACAGACCGGGCCGATGGCCATCAGCGAGCAGTCGATGATCGACGCCGAGGTGCTCGCGCTCGAGCAGATTAATACAGCGGGAGGCCTTCTCGGCCGGTCCGTCCGCTGGGTGATCGCCGACGGTGGCTCCGACTGGGCGACCTTCGCCCGCGAGGCCGAGCGGCTGATACGCGACGAACAGGTCTCGGTGATCGTGGGCTGCTGGACGAGCGCCTGCCGCAAGGGAGTGCTCCCCGTCGTCGAGGCTGCTGATCACCTTCTCATCTACCCGATGGCCTACGAAGGCATGGAGCAGTCGCCCAACATCTTCTACACGGGCGCGGCACCGAATCAGCAGATCATCCCGGCGGTGCAGTGGTGCCATGACACCCTCGGTGCCCGCCGGTATTTCCTCGTCGGCTCCGATTACATCTGGCCCCGCTGCGTCAACGCTATCATCAAAGATCAACTTGTCAGTCTCGGCGCTGAACTGGCAGGCGAAGCGTATGTGCCCTTCGGATCGACGAACGTGGCGGCCACCGCGGCCGCGATTGCCGACGCCAAGCCCGATGTCATTCTCGCCAGTGTCCCGGGCGACTCCGCGCTCCCGCTTGCCCGCGCGATCCGCGCCGCTGGCATCGACCCCGCCACGACGCCGATCGTCACGTTTGCGATCGGCGAGAACGAACTGCGTGGCGAAGCGGCTGCCGACATGGTCGGCCACTACGCCGCCTGGAACTATTTCCAGAGTATCGATCGACCACAGAACAAGGCCTTCGTCCAGGCGTTCCAGAATCGGTACGGCCCCGACCGCACGACCTCCGACGTGATGGTGGCGTCCTACAATAGCGTGCTGCTCTGGGCTCAGGCCGTCCGCGAGGCCGGCACGACCGATGTCCGCCAGGTGCGTGCGTCACTGCGGCATCAGAGCCTCGACGCGGCCGAGGGCATCATCGCCATCGACCCCGACACCCAGCACACATGGCGGCCCGTGTTCATCGGCAAGGTCCGATCGGATGGTCAGGTCGACATCGTCTGGAGCAGCCGCACGGCGGTACGGCCAATGCCGTTTCCCCTCTCACGATCGAGGATCGACTGGGAGGAGTTCGTGGCCGACTTGTACCGTGGCTGGGGTGGCCGCTGGGTTGCCCCTGCGGCCCTCGAGAAGGTGAGCACGCCAGGAGGTCGACGATGACGGCTGACCTTTCGGATGCTCCCGCGATGCGACGCTCGATCGCCGGCCGGCTGCTGTTCTGGTTTCTCGTGATCGCGCTGGTACCCTGCGCGATCCTCACGGCCATCACCGCCCGGATCGCGACCTCCGCGCTCGAACGCTCCGTCCGCGAAACGCTCGTACAAACGGCCGCCGGCATGGCGGGTGAACTCGAATCCTATGCCGGGGAACGTGTCCGCGATGGAGCTGGCCTGGCTCGCGGCCCCACGATCGTGAAGACTGTCCGAGATCTTTCTGCCGTCGCGAGTGCCCCTGGCGACGCTGCCGCGGTCCGCGAGCGACTCGAGGCGTTGGCCGGCGAAGCCGACTCGTACTTCACCTACGCCGCGCAGGCGTTTGGCTACGAGCAACTCCTCCTCATCGACACAACCGGCCGCGTGCTCTATGCCCTCGACGGCGCAATCCCGCCCGGCACGTCCCTCGTAACCGGAGAACTGCAAGGCTCCGAACTTGCGGTTGGTTTCGATCGGGCCATGAAGCTCCTCCAGTCAGATCTGAGTGGATTCCAAACCTACGGCGCCGCGGACGATCCCCTCGCGTTCGTCACCTGCCCCGTCTTTGACAAGGGTCGCCTCACTGGTGTGCTCGCCCTCGGACTTTCGCCCCACCGCGTCTGGCAGATACTCTCCGACGTCACGGGGCTCGGAGAGACTGGTGAAATCGTTACCGGTCAACTCGTCGGCGAGTCTGTCCTCGTCACGGCACCGTTGCGTCATGTGTCGAACGCTCCCTTCCGTCATCGCATCCCCCTGCAGACCGAACGGACCGGCGGCGTCCTGGAGGCCGCCCGAGGGCGTCGCGGCTACGGCATGCTCACGGACTACCGGGGCGCCGAGGCCGTGGCCGCCTGGTGCTACCTGCCGAGCTTCCGCTGGGGACTGTCAGTCAAGCAGGATGCCGCAGAGGCATTTGGCCTGGTCCGCTTCCAGCGGACGGCGCTCATCGGACTGTCCCTCGCGACGATCCTGGGTGTGACCCTCGCAGCGCTCGTCGTCGCCCGCACAATCTCGAACCCCGTCCGGACCGCGATGGCCGTCGCGCGGCAGGTGGCAGGGGGTGACCTGCGAGCGACCGTGGACATCACGAGCGACGACGAGACCGGCGCGCTCCTCGATGCAATTCAAACCATGACCGGCGACCTCCGAGGCCTCATTGGTCGCATCCAAAGGTCATCTGTAGCCCTTATGAGCACGGCCACCGCGATCCAGGCCACGGCGGCGGACCAGCAGCAGGTGATGGCCGATTACGGCGCGTCGACGAGCCAGGCGGTGGCGGCGGTGAAGGAGATTTCCGTGACGAGCCAGGAGCTCGTGCGGACGATGACCGAGGTCAACGACATGGCCGGAAGCACCGGCGCGAAGGCGGCCGAGGGTCGCGCCGATCTGGCGGGTATGGACGTCACCATGCGCACGCTCGCCGAGCGAACGAGCTCGTTCGGCGCCAAGCTCGCCACGATCAGTGAACGGGCCGCCACCATCAACCTCGCCGTCACGACGATCACCAAGGTCGCAGACCAGACGAATCTCCTTTCCATCAACGCCGCCATCGAGGCCGAAAAGGCAGGCGAGTACGGGCTGGGCTTCCTCGTCGTGGCCCGCGAAATCCGCCGTCTCGCCGACCAGACTGCGGTAGCCTCGCTCGATATCGAGCGGATGGTGAAGGAAATGCAGTATGCGGTGTCAGCGGGCGTCATGGAGATGGACAAATTTTCCGAACAAGTACGCACGGGCGTGACCGAAATCGGAGCCGTGTCAAGTAAGCTCGGCGAGATCATCGAGGCCGTGGAGGGCATCTCCGGCAGGTTCGGTCAGGTCACCGAAGGCATGCGGGCTCAGTCACAGGGCGCCGACCAGATCCGCGAAGCCATGGTGCGGCTGGCCGACGGGGCCGCGCGCACAGGTGGGGCCCTCGACGAGTTCAATCTCGCTACGGTCCACCTGCGAGAAGCCGTCGGAGATCTCAAAGAGGAGGTGTCGCGGTTCACCATCTGACGCGGCTCTCCAGCCGTGACGGAGTGGCGATCCCGGCAGATCGCCGATGCAACTGCTCACCTTCACTTTTGGCGACAGCCCTTATGCGATCGAGGCGCGTCGCATCGTGGAAGTGCTGCCCTTGGTGGCGGCCCGACCTCTGCCTCACATGCCCGACCATGTTTGTGGCCTCTTCACCTACCGCGGGAGCCTCGTGCCGCTCATCGAACTCGGACGCCTGCTGGGCGTCGGTCCGGCCCCTGCCATCCTCAGCACGCGGATCATCGTCGTGTCGCTGGACGAGGAGACCGGGGTGGGCCTTCCCATTCGTGACCATGCCTGCCGGCTCGGTCTTGTGGCCCCGCACGTGATCGCCATCCAATCCGCCGACGAAGCGGCCACGGTGCTGCCACGACTGGCCCTGCGGTCGGCCCCCTACCTGGGCAGAGTCCTGCGACTTGGCAGCGAAACGGTACAGGTGCTCGACGTTGACCAGCTCCTTTCCGACGATCTGAGGGCGGGGCTGTTTCCCGCACGAGCGCCGGAGGGCAGGCGATGAACCACGCGGTCAATCCGATTGCCGACCGGTCGATCGCGGATCTTCTCGAAGCGTGGATCGGCCTCGATGCCGACACGGTGGGCATGGCCGCCATCGACCGCGCCGTCCGCGAACGGATGAAGGCCTTGGGAGTGGCCAACGTCTCCGACTACGCAGGTCGGGCCTCCACCGACCCTGGCGAGCGGGACCTTCTCGTGGAAGAAGTGATCGTTGCGGAGAGCTGGTTCTTTCGCGATCAGCAGGTCTTTGATTTTGTCACGGATTTCGCTGTGACTCGCACGGCATTCCCGGGTCGTCCGCCCCTGCGCATCCTCTCGGCACCGGCTGCCGCTGGCGAAGAACCCTACTCCGTCGCGATGGCGCTTCTAGACGCCGGACTTCTGCCAGGGCAGTTCACGATCGACGCAGTGGACATTAGCCGTCGGGCGGTCGGGCGGGCTGAGGCTGGACGGTACTCGGCCAACGCGTTTCGCAACGCCGACCTCGCTTTTCGCGACCGCTGGTTCACCGTCGAAGGAAGCCAGGCCGTCATCGACCCGCGGGTGCGGGCTCCGGTGCACGTTGCCTGGGCGAATCTCCTCGACGCCACGTTTGCCGTCGGCCGCGCCGGATATGACGTGATCTTTTGCCGGAATCTCCTCATTTACCTCACGCCAGCGGCACGCGGCCAGGTGGAACGTCAGCTCGAACGGCTTCTGCTCCCTGATGGCTTGCTCATCCTCGGAGCAGCCGAGCCGCCGATCATGCAGGGGGACTGGATTCCGGCAGGCCCGGCGTCGCTTTTCGCGCTGCGTCGCGGCGTGCATGCGAGGCCCCCACGCGCCGCGGCCCCCACGCCACGCCCGGTCGCATCGTCCCGCAGAGCCGCATTGCCGCCGCCGGATGCGGCGGCTGCCGACCTTGGAGAACCTCGGCTTCTCCCAGGGACGGCCAAGGAGACAAAGGCCATGGATGGCTTTGTCCCCGGACCGATTGACCTCGAGGACGTCTTGGCCGAGGCAGACCGCCTCGCCAACGCCGGCCGGCTCGCCGACGCGATTGCCCATTGCGAACGGCACCGCCCTCTCATGCCGCCCTCGCCGCAGCTCTTCTTCTTGATGGGCATGCTGTGGCAGTCATCCGGGGACGTGGACCGAGCAGAGGGCTGCTTCCACAAGACCCTCTACCTGGATGCCAGTCACGAGGAGGCGCTCCTAGCCCTGGCGCTCCTGGCGCGGCAACGCGGCGATACGGCCATGGCCGAGAAGTACCGGCAGTCGGCCGCCCGCGCGATAGCCCGCAAGGAGGAATCGCGATGAACGACCATGCGAACCGCAGCGTGACGATCGTGCCGCCCATGCCGGAGTGCTGGCGGTTTGTTGGGGTCTCGGGTGACCGCACATGCCCCGAGCTCGAGCAGTTCATCCACTGCCGCAACTGTCCGGTTCTCGCCGAAGCTGCCCGCGGGTTTTTTGATCGGCCAGCGCCCCCCGGCTACCTCGAGGCCTGGCAAGCGGTCCTCGAGGCGCCAGATGTTCGACCCGACCCCGATGCTTCAAGCCTCCTGGTCTTTCGCGTCGCGAGCGAATGGGTGGCGCTGCCGGCACGCCTGCTCGTCGAGGTTACCCCGATCCGCTGCGTCCATTCGATCCCGCATCGCCGGGGAACGCCGCTTGCCGGCATCGTGAACATCCGCGGCCGACTTGAGCTGTGCCTCTCGCTCCATGCGGTGCTGGGCCTGGCAGGTGGCCCTGTGGTGCCGGACGAGAGCATTCAGCCTGGTTGTGGCGATGAGGGAGTTCCCAGGCTCTTGGTTATTGAACGACAGCGAGGCCGGAGCACCCACCGCTGGGTCGTGGGCGTGGATGACGTCGCTGGCGTGCAGACGGTGCCACAACGAATGCTTCGCAAGGTTCCAGCCACGGTTGGGCAAGCAGCTTCGCACGTGTCGGCAGCGCTCTTCGATTGGGAGGCTCGATCGGTCGCGGTGCTCGACGAGGAGCGGCTTTTTGAGGCACTCTCCCGGGCGGTAGTCGCATGATGAGGAGCGTCTGCTATGCCTGATGACCTGAGTGGCTTCTCGATGCTCGAGCTGTTTCGCCTCGAGGCGGAAGGCCAGGTGGGCGTGCTCTCCGCTGGTGTACTGGCGATCGAGGACCTCGACAAATCGCCCGCTACCGTGGAGGCGATGATGCGGGCGGCGCATTCCCTCAAGGGTGCCGCACGGATCGTCGGACTCGAGCCGGCGGTGCGGGTGGCCCATTCCCTGGAAGACGTGTTCGTCGCCTGTGGCAAAGGGACGCTCCGCATCCGCGCGGATCATGCCGATGCGTTGCTTGCCGCCATCGACTTTCTGGGGGCCATCGCAGCCGCTGATGACGCTATCGATGCAGGCTCGCCCTGGGGTGGCCGGGCCGACGCGATCGTGGCAGGACTCGCGACCATCGCCAGCGGCGGCACAGCTCCGAAACCGCCTGCAGGCGATCAACCCACGGCTGCCATGCCGGCCTCACCAGGAACGGCGATGAGCACCGCCACACCTGGCGCTGTGGACCAGACACCTCCCGCCCCCTCCCACGCAGATGAACCTTCCGACGGCCCTCGGGTCGCCGAACCGACAGACCGCGTGGTCCGCGTCTCGGCCGAGAGTCTCAGCAGGCTTGTCGGACTCGCAGGCGAGGCGCTCGTCGAAACGCGGCAAATGCGGCCGTTCATCGAGGCGGTCCACCAGCTTCGTGCAGCGCAGCTCGCGATCTGCGATGCCCTCGCCATTGTCGATGAGAAGCTCGACGATCATCTGCCCGGCAATGCGGCCCCGGTGGCATCGGCCGTGGCCACGATCCGCGAGCGTGCCGACGGGCTGCTCGCGGCCATCGCCCACCACGCGGAGGATTTTGAGAGCTTTGCCCGCCGCAACGAGGATCTCTCGAGTCGCCTCCACCACGAGGTGATCACGAGCCGGATGCGTCCGCTGGCCGACGGCATCCGTGGATTCCCGCGGCTTGTTCGCGACCTGGCCCGGAAGCTCGGCAAGCATATTCGCTTCGAGGTGATCGGTGACCAGACCGGCGTCGATCGAGACATTCTCGACAAGCTCGAGGCGCCGCTGTCCCACCTCATCCGCAATGCCATCGACCACGGGATTGAAGACCCGGCCACGCGGGCCGCTTCTGGAAAACCCGCATCGGGAACGATCCTGCTCGAAGCCCGGCACCGTGCGGGGATGCTGCATCTCAGGCTCACCGACGACGGCCATGGCATCGACGTGGAACGACTACGGCGCAAGGCGGTGGTCCGCGGCCACGTAGCCGAGGCCGTGGCCGGCCAGTTGGGCGAGCTCGAGCTCCTCGAGTTCCTCTTTCTGCCGGGCTTTACGACGAAGGAAAACGTCACCGAAATTTCAGGCCGGGGTGTGGGCCTGGATGTCGTGCAGAGCATGGTCAAGGGCGTCGGCGGAAACGTCCGAGTGGCCACGCAGCTCGGCGTCCGCACCGTATTCACGCTCCAGCTCCCGATCACGATGTCAGTGATCCGAGCCCTCCTCGTACGGATCGCTGGGGAGCCCTACGCCTTTCCGCTCATGCGGATCGACCACATCCTCCCCGTACCCCACGAGGCGATCCGCACCATCGAGGGACGGCAATACTTCGACCACGGCGAGACCGCGATTGGCCTCGTGCAGGCTGCCCAGGTCCTCGACCTGGCTGGGCCGCCGCCCGCTGACCCAATGCCGGTCGTCGTCGTGAGCGATCGCGGCCAGCAGTTCGGCATGATCGTGGACGCCTTTCTCGGCGAACGGGATCTCGAGGTTCGGCCGCTCGATCCGCGACTCGGGAAGGTGACCGACGTGTCGAGCGCCTCGCTCCTCGAGAACGGCGACCCGGTGCTCATCGTCGACGTCGAAGACCTCGTGCGAAGCATCGACAATCTGCTCACAGGCCGCCGGCTTTCCCGCGTGGAGTTCGAGCAGCTCGCCGCGGAGGTGCGGCCGCGCAAACGGATTCTCGTGGTGGATGACTCGATCACCGTGCGTGAGCTCGAGCGGCAGCTCCTCCATTCTCGCGGCTATGCGGTCGATGTGGCCGTGGACGGAATGGACGGCTGGAATGCCATCCGCGGCACGCCCTACGATCTCGTCGTCACAGACGTCGATATGCCACGCATGGATGGAATCGGGCTCGTGTCGCTCATCAAGGCCGATCCGGTGCGTCGTGAGATTCCCGTGGTCATCGTCTCCTATAAAGACCGCGAGGAAGACCGGCTGCGTGGACTCGACGCGGGTGCCAACCGCTACCTCACGAAGAGTAGCTTCCACGACGAAACATTCCTCGATACGATCATCGACCTGATCGGGGAGGCGTGAGATGCGGATCGCGATCGTCAATGACATGCGGGCAGCGAGCGAGGCGCTCCGGCGGGTCGTGGAGGGGCTCACGGGCCACTCGCTGGCCTGGACGGCCGCCAACGGGGTCGAGGCCGTGGCCAAGGCGAAGCAGGATCGCCCCGACCTGATCCTCATGGACCTCCTCATGCCCCACCTCGACGGCGCCGAGGCTACACGCCAGATCATGGCGGTGGCTCCGTGCGCCATTCTCGTCGTGACGGCGACAGTGAGTGGCAACATGCCGCTGGTGTATGAGGCGATGGGGCATGGTGCCCTCGACGCGGTTGATACCCCGAGCCTCGGCCCCGGTGGCGAGATGAGCGGTGCGCGGGCGCTGGCCGAAAAGATCGGGATCGTGGCCAAACTCGTCGGCCATGCGACCACGCCGCCGAAGCAACCGGTGCCGCATGCCGCCATGCCGCGATTGCTCGTGGTGGGCGCATCGACCGGTGGCCCGAAGGCGCTCTGCGAATTGCTTCGTCCACTCCCCCACGATTGGAACGTGGCTACGGTGGTTGTGCAGCATGTCGATATGGCGTTTGCAGCGGGGCTCGCGTCGTGGCTGGCCGATCGCACGGGCACGCCGGTCCGTGTGGCGTCGCCCGGCGACACGCCCACCGCTGGCGAGGTCTTGATCGCCGGCACCAACGACCATCTCATCCTCACGCCGGCCCGAACGCTCGACTATCGGTCTGAGCCGCGAGAGGTCTTTTTTCGTCCGAGCGTGGACGTGTTCTTCGAAAGTGTGGCGGCATCCTGGCCGCAGCCCGGGGTAGCCGTGGTGCTCACGGGCATGGGCCGCGACGGCGCGGCTGGCTTGGTCGCGCTGCGGCACAAGGGCTGGCACACGATCGCGCAAGACGACGTCACGAGCATTGTCTGGAGCATGCCGAAGGCGGCCATCGACGCGGGTGCCGTCTGTCAAACCCTGCCTGTGGATCGCATCGCCGCTGCCATCATGGGCCACATAACGCCACCGTGAAAAGGATCCGGCGGGGCTCAGGCTGGTCGCACGCGACGCTCACTCGCGCACGATCCCTAGCCCGTGGCGACGGATGACGTCGGCCACTTGTTTGCCGAGGCGGCCGCTTCCCTGCGGCGCGTAGTGCACGTCGCCCGGCTTTGAAAACAGGTCGGGCTGAAAGCTGGCCGAGAGGGCATGGAGATCGTTCACGGGAATCGTGTGACGCTCCATCATGCGAACGGCGGCTGCGTTGTACGCAATCTCGTCACCCACGCGCCGGCCCGCCTCCCCTTTCGGCACGACCGTTGTCGTGGCAAAGATGAGCTTGGCCCCCGTCTTCTCGAGCCGCGATACAAGCACGTCGAGATTCTTTTCATATTCATCGAGAGGCACCGAAATGGCTCCGCGGACTTTGTCTCGTTTTCCGTACTCCTTCGATTCAGGATGCCGGTGACATAGATCGTGGAGCCCCCAGTTGAAGTGGATGACATCCCACTTCGTGTCGCCGAGCCACGCGTCGAGGTGCTCAAGCCCGTTGCGGGTGTCGCCAGCGTTGCCGGGATGACGTACGACGTTGGCCTCACCTTTCAGCTCCGCCTGCACCGCCTTGAAGTATCCTCCCATGATCGAATCGCCGATGAGCAAGACATTGACCACTCCCTCACGACCAGCGCCTGCCTCGGAGGCATGCTTCAGCCGGTCCTGCTCCGGTGTGTAGAAATCGTCCGCGGCTGTGCAGAACCCGACGGCGGCTGCCAGCCACACGGCCACGCCTCGACCTGCTTGCTCCCAATCGCTCATAACTCGAGAAACCTCCCTCACAAAGCTCCGGCAATCTGACTGATGGCGCAGCGTGACACGCTCTCGTTCGTCGCTCCGCTCGGGCGAAAGATCCAACTCTTCCCGTCGGCTGGCTCGTCAGGGAAAAAATCTGTAGCCTGAATCGGTTCTCCGAATCGTACCCGGTGACCGGGGCCTCGCCATGCCCTGGCCCGCGTGGGGCACTGGCCCGCGGCTTGTCTTGGGGCTGTTCGGCGCGTACGGTGAGGAAGATTGTCTCGCCCCCGCCGCTCAGTCCCCCTTTCTTTCCGAGTTCACACATGGCTTTCCCTTGTTCCCATGGCGATCAAGTGCCTCGTCATTGGCTCGCAGCGGTCGCATTGGCAGCCGCGCTCGCCGGAGCCCACCGGCATGGCCTGGCCGTGCCCGTTGAGGGCCCGGCGATTGCACCAACCGCGCCAGCCATAGCTCCCGCGTCCAACGAAGGCGAGTTGGCGATTCCGCAGATCAAGGTTCCCGATGGGTTGAAGGTCGAGCTTTTTGCCGCCGAGCCGCTGGTGGCCAATCCAGTGGCCTTGTGGATCGACGCCCACGGACGGATCTACGTCTGCGAGACCTTTCGCCAGGTGCTCGCGGTCACCGACAACCGAAAGCACACCCGGGAATGGGTGGACGACGACCTAGCCGCCAAGACGGTCGCTGACCGCGATGCCTACCATCGCAAACATATGGGTCCAGACCGGGTCAAAACGGCGACGCACGCCGATGACCAGATTCGGCGGCTCGAGGATACCGACGGGGACGGCCGCGCCGATCGATCGTTGCTCTTTGCCAACGGGTTCAACCAACTCGTCGAAGGGACCGGTGCGGGCGTCCTGGCCCACGGGAACGATGTCTACTTCACGAACATTCCCAACCTCTGGCGACTGCGCGATAGAGACGGCGATGGCCAGGCCGATGAGCGCACATCACTCGCCTCTGGATTCGGCGTGAAGGTGGCCTACCGTGGCCATGACATGCATGGCCTCACCATCGGGCCCGATGGCCGGCTCTACTGGAGCATCGGTGACCGCGGCTATCACGTCGAACTCCCCGATGGCCGCGTGCTCTCCGATCCCCACTCCGGGGCCGTCTTCCGCTGTGAGCTCGATGGCTCAGGCATTGAGGTCTTCGCCACCGGGATGCGAAACCCGCAGGAGTTGGCGTTCGACGAGTACGGCAATCTTTTCACGGGCGACAACAACAGCGACAGCGGCGACAAGGCCCGTTGGGTGTATGTGGTCCGGGGTGGCGACAGCGGCTGGCGGATGCACTACCAGTATTTGGGAGACCGCGGGCCATTCAATCGGGAGAAGGTCTGGGAACCACATGCTCCTGAGTCACCGGCCTATGTTGTGCCCCCCATCATCAATTTTGCCGACGGCCCATCGGGCCTGACGTATTACCCCGGCACGGGACTGCCCGACCGGTACCGCGGCTCGTTTTTCCTCTGCGACTTCCGGGGCGGCGCCGGCAAGAGCGGTATCCGCTCGCTCAAGGTGCAGCCCAAGGGAGCCGGCTTCGAGGCGCTCGATGAGGGAGAGTTTGTCTGGAAGGTCCTCGCCACGGATTGTGATTTCGGCCCCGACGGAGCCCTCTATGCGACGGACTGGGTCAACGGGTGGGACGGGCTCGGCAAGGGCCGCATCTACAAAATTTTTGATCCCGTCTTGGCCACGTCGCCAGCTGTGCTGGAGGTGAAGAAGCTCCTGGCCGAAGGCATGGCGAAGCGGGAGGCAAGCGAGCTTCCAACGCTCCTACGGCACGCGGACCGCCGCATCCGCCAGGAGGCACAGTTTGAATTGGTCGCACGAGGCGCGGTTTCTGAGCTCGCGCACGCCGCAGCCAAGGGGACCAGCGTTTTTGAACGCCTCGCCGGCATTTGGGGCCTCGGGCAACTCGCGCGGCGGGGGGCGTTGCCGCAGAAGGAAGGGGCCATCACATCGCTTGCGCTGTTCCTCGGCGATGCTGAGGCTGAGGTGCAATGCCAGACCACACGGCAATTGGCCGAGGCACTGCACGGCACGACCGGAAGCACCGCGCAGGACGTTGTCGCCACGATCATCAACCTGCTCCAGCATGAAAATCTCCGCGTGCGGTTTTTTGCAGCCGAAGCGCTGGGTCAGCTCGAGAGCCCCGTGGCGTTCGAGCCGCTCCTGAAAATGCTCGCAGAAAACGCCGACCAAGACCGTCACCTGCGCCACGCGGGCGTGATGGGGCTCGTGGGCGTCGCCGACGCCTCGAAGCTTGCCGCGCTGTCTGGTGATGCCAACGCAGCGGTGCGGATGGCGGCGCTCTTGGCCCTGCGACACACCCGGAATCCGCTGATCGCGGAATTCTTGAACGACAAAGATGAGCGGATCGTGCTCGAGGCAGCCCGCGCGATTCACGATGTGCCGATCGACGAGGCACTCCCGAAGCTCGCGGCGCTCGCCAACCGGCGAACCACCAGCGACCCGCTGCTGCGACGTATCCTCAATGCCAACAACCGGCTCGGCAATGCGGCAGCGGTGGCTGCCATGGCAGCCCGCGATGATGCCCCCGAGGTAGTCCGTCGCATCGCCCTGCGGAACCTGGAGCAGTGGGCGAAGCCGCCCCAGCGTGATCCCTTCCACAGTGGCTGGTGGCCGCTCGCCGCACGGGATGCCACGCCTGCGGCCGATGCTCTCCGCCAGGTGTTCCCGACCGTGCTGACGGTACCGCCGTTACGAGAGTATGCCGCCAAGGCCGCCGCTCAACTCGGCATGCCCGAGGCGAATCAGGTGCTGGTCGACCTGCTCGCCGACCGCACTCAGCCCGGCGAAGCGCGGGCCGACGCGCTGGCTGCACTCGGTCAGCTCAAGCATGGTTCGCTCGATCGCTTGGTCGGCGAGTCACACCGCGATACCTCGCCGCTCGTACGCAGCGTCGCCCGCGATCTTTTGGCCCGCACCAAGCCAGCCGAGGCGATCCCGATGCTGTCGGAAGCCATTCTGAAGGGTGAGGCCCGCGAAGGTCAGCTCGCGCTCGACACCCTGGCATCGCTCGACGATCCCGAGGCCGATGCGATCTTGGCCAGCCTGCTTGGCAAGCTCCAACTCGGGGAGGTTGCTCCAGAACTTCGTCTCGAACTGGTCGAAGCCGCTCGGCAGAAAAAGGCGAGCGATATTCGCGATCAACTCGCCAGCTACGAGGCAACCCGCGTGGCTGGCGATCCAGCGTCCACATTTCGCGAGACGGTCGCGGGTGGCGACGCTGCTCGGGGCCGTGCGATCTTCTTTGAGAAAGTTGAGGCCTCCTGTGTCCGCTGCCACCGCGTCGCCGTGACGGGGGGCGAAGTAGGTCCGAATCTGTCAGCCATTGGCCAGAAACCGCGGCAGTATCTCCTGGAGGCAATTGTTGATCCGAACAAGGCAATCGCGCAGGGGTTTGAAACCATCGTGGCGATCACCGACGACGGCCTGAGTCGTTCCGGAATCGTCAAGGCACAAGATGACACCACGATCACACTCATCGACGCCGATGGCAAGCTCCATGTCCTCGAGAAAGAATCGATCGAGGAGCAGGTGCCAGGCCATTCGTCAATGCCCGCAGATCTCATCAAGCAGCTCACTGCCCGCGAACTGCGGGACCTCGTCGAGTATCTCTCATCCCTGAAGGAATGAGCTGGCCTCAGCGGCGCGTCATGAGTCTGTCGCTTCGAGCGTCTGCATCACCTCGAGGACCGTGGACTCGCCGCGGCCGGGAGACGCGATGACCTGCACGCCGACCGGAAGCCCGGCACTGTCGCGATCAGTGGCAGCAGCGGCGTGGAGCACCGGATCGATCGACCACCGCCGCCCGCGCTCCTCGTCGCGGCGCACGGTCGTGATGGGAACCGAACCCGCCGCCAGGTTGAAGAGATTCGCCGGGAGGCACGCCGCCGCCGCAAGGACAAGCCGCGCTGCGGTGCCATGCCGAAGTGCCGGCAGCGACGACACCGGGCACACGACCGCGTCGCATCCGGCGAGATGGGCTGCGAATCGTCGGTGCATCGCCTCCTGCGCCGCCATGAGTGCGGCCAGGCCCGCTGCGTCGCGCGGACCCGTACGCAAAAGCCCTCGGGCTTCGAGACGCCGGCCGATGCTCCAGGCCAGAGTAGCGACGATCGGGCGAAGCCCCTGCGAGAGCCCGGCGAGCGCCAAGAGCCTCCGCACTCCGGGCATCGGCCGCACCCCGGCGAACAGTCGCTGAATGTCGCATCCACCGTCGGCGGAGAGAATGGCGAGATGCAGCCAGGCTGCGTCTTCGGCCGGACTCCCGGCAAGTTGCACGGTCTGGATGCCGGCCGACTCGAGCCGCTTCACCGCCTCGGCCACACCGCGTCGGATCGCTGGCGATGCGGGGATCGGGCCCCCGTCGTCCCACCATCCAATCCGTCGCACTGGCGCGTCGGCTGTGCGCGGCGCGACCGCGTCGAGCGCGAGCCTGAGATCATCTACCCGGCGGGCCAAAAACCCAGCCCGCGGCCGCATGGCCACCAGGTGTGGCAGCGTGTCGAACGCTCCGCCCTCGCCAATCACATCCGACCGCGGCATGATCGCGGCAACCCCACAGGCATGAGCCGGCTGCCTGAGGCTGCCGGCGAGGTCGCTCCCCACGGCAAGCGGTACGACGCCCGCGGCCACGAGCGCCGCGTCCCCTCCACTTGATCCTCCGGGGCCTCGGTCGAGGGCACGCGGATGGTTCGTCCGTCCCCACACCGGGTTGTCGCATTCGTGGAGATACATTGCCTGCGGCACGTTTGCCTTGCCAACGATGATCGCGCCGGCATCCCGCAGTCGCGTGACAATGGAAGCGTCGGCGGTGTCTGCCGCGGTGCCGAGGCCGGGGATGCCGAGCGTGGTCAGCAGGCCGCGTACGGGAAAACAATCCTTGACGCTGACGGGCACGCCAGCGAGGAGGCCTCGCGGCTCATGGGCTGCCTCGTGGGCCGCCTCTGCATGCCGCGGCTGGACGAGCGCATTGAGGCGTGCGTGCGATGATTCATGGCGGAACCAGTGCGTCGCCAACACGTCGGTGGCACAACGTCTTCCGCCCCCGACAGCCGCTGCGACGGCGGTCGCCGACTCGCTGTCGCTCAAGCGGAGACCGCTGTCGGTCACGGATCGAAGAGCGGATCGGATGCCTTCGCCGGCCGCATCTGAGTCGCCCAGACAACGCCCCCGTCAACGGTTAATCCGGTGACGATCACCATGTCTCCCGGAGCCGCTTCCGGTTCCGACTGGGCGAGGACCACCATCCGCTGTTCACCCAGCGTCACCTCGGCCCGCCAGTAGGGACCGACGCGGCGGACCGACACGAGGGTCACCGGTGCCACTACACCGTCGCTCGAACGCTTGGCATACGTCATCCAGTCCCGCGTCAGCCGGGCCAATGCCTGGAAGAGCTCCGGACGATCAGTGATCGCACTGCCTACCGAAGCAACGGCCGCCGGCATCGTCTCGAGCGCGCGGCCAGTGTCGATCGCAACCCGCTCGAGCGTCGCGAGCTCCTGGGCATAGCCCGAAAGAGCCTTATAGCACTCGACCATCAATTTCTTGAGCACGGGATCCGATGGATCATCCACGCTCTGGACAGCGGCCAGCGCCGACAAGGCCTTCTGGGCAGCCGCATCCAGGGCTGCGGTGTCGAGGGGCACAGGCGCCGGTGCGGGCTGCGGTGGTTCGGCGGGTGTCGCCGGCTCCTCATTGAGGAGATCTCCAAGCGGATCACCCCCAGCATCAACCGGCTCCGTTCCCGTCGTCGGAGTCAGGGCGGCCAGGTCCGTGTCGGACGGTTCGACTGGCTCTGGCTGTGGGATTTCTGGCTCGGGCATGGGGTCAACCGACGGATCGGTGACGGCCACTTCATCAGGATCGGCCGGTTCCTGAGTGATGCCACCGAGAACATCGTCGAGTGAGGGAGCGTGGCTCCCACCCGTCGCAACCTGCCCGCCCGAGCGCAACTTGGCCGGCACGATGAAGCTCAGGGCGTCGGGCACCAGGGGAGCCACGTTCAGTGCATCCTTCCCGACGATCCACCAGAGGATGAGCACCACGATCGGAAACGCCATCGCGCCACCGAAGATGACGCCCACCATCTGCCCGACCGCGCTTGGCTTCTTCTTTCGTGCCGGCGCCGGCCGGCTCGACTTTTTTTCGGTCTTCGGCTGCTCAGCGGCACCAACAGCCATCATGGCGCCACCAAAGTCCTCTCCCTCGATGCCGGCCGATGTTTCCCCGTCACCCGTGCCAAACGAGAACTCGCCTGCTGGCGAGGTATCGTCTGCGGCTTCGATCGAAGAGACATCGTCTGCGGCAGAATTGACGATGAACGGATCACGTTCGTCGGCGTCACCCGCGGCATCGTGGAGCGAGGAATCTGCAGCGGCGGCAATCGCCGTGAAATCGAACGTCGTGCCAGACATGGCTGCTTCGTCCATCGGATCGCCCGACCACAACAATGATGGATCCCGCCCGATAGCAGTCGCTGTGTCATCGTGAGCTTCGGCCTCTGCCGATGCAGGAGCTTCGGCCTCTGCAACCACGTCGGGTTCGGCCTGCGCCTCGGTCTCCGGAATCGCCGCTTCGGGATGCTCTCCGCCGATCGACGCAAACGGATCGCCACCGCCCAACCCGGATTGCTGCGAAACCAAAGACTCGATGGTGCTGCCACTGGGGATGCCCGAGTCGCCCGTGCCGATGTCGACCGCCGACTGACCGATCATCCCGGAAGACGCCTCGGCATCGTCCGATCCTTCGTCGTCGTCGGACTGGAACACCGATAGTTCGGGGGACGACGACTCCTCATCCGGCGATTTCCCATCAGACTCCTCGACCCATTCATCGAGGGCGTCATCGCCTGCGGTGCCTTCACCGTCCCGCTGCTCGCTCGAGGGATCGGCAGCCATCCCCGTGAGAGGCTCATCGGCCTCCGACGACGGCGCCTCGTCGAACGACAAGGCGAAGCCTTCACTGAGGTCGGGCGATTGCTCCGACTCGAGACCGGCCCACGGGTCATCACCGGCCTTCACGTCGTCGTCATCAGCCATCTGGCTCTCTCCGCTTGCGCCTCTCGCAGCCGATCCGGGGCTACCCCCCCCGGACACATCGCCACGAGTGTACCACCGCGTTTTTAGACGTTCCTAGCGGCCACAACGAAAAGTGAAAGCCTTACAGCCCGTGCGCAGGGCCATACCGGCGGCGGAGGCTTTCGGCCAGCCAATCGGCTGAAACAGGCCGCCCCGTGGCCCGCTCCACGAGTGGCTCGCTCTCGTACTGCCGCCCCACGGCATGGATTTCCGTCCGAAGCCACTGGAGGAGCGGGCCGAAGTCGCCCTCGGCAAACTGGCGATCCAGGTCGCCGAGCCGGTCGGTCGCCGCTGCCATGAGCTGGGCCGCATAGAGATTGCCCAGTGTGTACGTAGGAAAATAGCCCACGAGCCCCGCGCTCCAGTGGATGTCTTGCAGCACCCCGGCCGCGTCGTTGGGCGGTCGGATTCCGAAATCTCGCCCGAACCGATCGTTCCAGGCGCCGGGAAGATCCGCGACGGCAAGCTCTCCATGCATGACAGCTCGCTCCAGATCGAAGCGGAGCATGATATGGAGGTTGTAGGTGACCTCGTCGGCCTCCACGCGAATGAACGACGGCCGCACGGAAAGCACCGCCTCGTGAACGGTTGCGGCATCAGCATCGGCGAGCGCCTCTGGAAACGCCGCCCTCGCCATGGGAAAGCACCACTCCCAGAACGCCCGCGAGCGGCCCACGAGATTCTCCCAGAGCCGAGACTGCGATTCGTGAATGCCGAGCGATGCGGCCTCACCCGGAGGGAGGCCATACCATTCCGGCGGCAGCCCCTGGTCGTACAGACCGTGGCCAGTCTCGTGGAGCACGCCATAGAGCGCTGTCGGCAGGAACCGTTCGTCCCAGCGAGTCGTGATCCGACAGTCATGTGGACCGAGCGACGTGCAGAACGGATGGTCGGTGGTGTCGAGCCGACCCCGGCCGAAATCAAAGCCGATCTGAGAGGCAACGCTGCGGACGAATCGCTGCTGGGCCTCGACGGGATAACGTCGCTCGGTCAGCACGCGATCATCGGGGCGACGCGTGGCCTCCGCACACGCCTTCACGAGGGGGACGAGTCGCTCGCGCAATTCGGCGAAGCGCGGAGCAATGGCGCGCCAGCGGCCCCCAGGTTCGTAGTCGTCAAGCAGGGCATCATAAGGATCGAGGTCGGGGCGTTGGCAGGCGGCCTGATTCCGCTTGAGCGCGAAGACTTTCTCAAACCAAGGCGCGAGCATCGACCAATTCGACGCGGCCCTCGCTGCCACCCAGGCCTGCTGCGCCTCGCATGTGGTGCGCGCAAGCTCCGCGACAAGGCTCGGCGGGAGCCTCGCCTGCTTGTCGAAGTCCTCCTTGAGAAGCCGGATTGTGGCCTGCTCCTCAGGACTACCACCGCTTACCAAGGGACTGGCGGCAAGCTCCGCCAGGCGTTCGCCCTGTGCCGGATGAGTGCGATGCCGGTGGAGGACCCCGGCCATCTCGGCAGCCTGGTCGGCCCGCCATGCGCCGCCAGCGTGGGGCAACATCGTCCGCTCGTCCCAGCCCACGAGGGAGTCCACGGTGGCCAGGACCGCGGCACGACGGGCATGGTCGCGGGCGGCGGCAAAGAGCTGGCCAGGGGAGTCTGTATTCATCGGAGGCGTCGTGTTCATGGCGGAAGACTATGATTCTCGCGAACGACCAGCAACTACCCACGACATTCGGGGTCTCGAATCGTGTTGGATGTCCTTGTCATCGCCCCGCATCCCGACGATGCCGAGCTCGGCATGGGAGGCACGATCTCGCTCATGCGTGCGCGAGGAATGGCCGTAGGGATCCTCGATCTCACCGACGGCGAGCCGACGCCGCTCGGGTCGCCCGACATCCGCTGCCGCGAGACGGCGAAAGCCACGACCATCCTCGGGGTGGAATGGCGGGAGAACCTCGGGCTCCCAAACCGTCGGCTGCGGGCAACGCTCGCCGCGCGGGGGGCACTTGCCGGCGTGATCCGTCGCACGCGACCCCGCTGGCTCTTCGCGCCCCACTGGATCGACGCCCATCCCGACCATGTGGCTGCCACGCGTTTGGCGGAAGCGTCGCGGTTTTGGGCCAAGCTCACGAAATGCGACCTGCCGGGGGAGCCCTGTCATCCCGAGCGGATCTACCACTACGCCTGTGTCCACCTCCGCGCGGTGCGCCGACCGGCCTTCGTGATCGACATCACGCCCACCGCGGAGGCCAAGCGACGGAGCATCGCCTGCTATGCAAGCCAGTTCCCCGCGTCTGCTGCCCGCCCCACGGTGCCAGAGCGAGTCGCTGCCGCCGACGCCTGGTGGGGCGCTCAGATTGGCACGCTTGCCGGCGAACCCTTCTGGTCGCGCGAACCCGTTGCCTTGCGCGGATTCACCGAGTTGATGTAGGCGACCTCACCACCGCCCGCACAGCCTTCCCAGAATCATGGCCACGATGCCGGATGACGACGGGCTTGGCCGGATCAAGGTGACCTGGGGGGGAAGCCAGAGGAAGTCTGTGGTCACCCACATGACACGGCCGATACGCAGCTAGGTGGGGCACGGCATTCGGTCATGCGCAGCCCCCGGCCTCCAGGGGAGGCACTCGTTTGGAAGTTCCGATGGCTGCTCGCGACATCAACGTGATCGCGCTTGTCAAGGGAGGGGAACGCTATGTGTTCCTCTACGACGACGAGAGTCGCGACCAGGCCCTCGAATCGCTGGGCCGCCATGCGGCCAACCCGGATCTGAGTTTCTCCTGGTACGACGCCGCCGTTCTCGGCCAGAAGATTCGCCAGAGCACGCCCAAGCCGCGTCGGCTGCGGTTCCAGCCGCGGGCCGACCGCCGGGCCTGACGCCGATCGGGGCCCCGATGGCGTCCGCTGCCCAACCCTCTGGCACGCCCGCACGCTGGCCAGAAATTGACCGGTTCCTGCGGCACCTCACGGCTGAGCGCGGCGCCTCGCCGCTGACCATCAAGAGCTACCGCGAGGATCTCCTTCAGCTCGAGGAATTCCTACACTCGGCGGGCTGCCGTCGCCCAGCCGATGCCACGAGCCCAGTCCTCCGCCGTTTCGCAGCTGGCCTGCATGCCACCGGCTATGCCGCTTCCACGGTTGCCCGCAAACTCGCCAGCCTGCGGAGCTTCTATGCCTTTGGGCAACGCGAGGGATGGGTGAAGGCGAATCCCGCCAAACCGCTCCGCAGCCCACGGCGTCCCCGCAAGCTCCCGAAGTTTCTGACCGGCGAAGAGATTGCCCGTCTTCTCGCCTCGCCGAAGCCGGGCGAGGCCGGTGGCATTCGCGACCGAGCCATTCTC
>JANNSZ010000104.1:0-32830 GCA_031403195.1 Planctomycetota bacterium
ACGCTCAGAGCAAAATGACAAGAACAAGGTCTTCACTACACGCCTGTTCCCGAAACCACCCCTTGCCTCGTCGGGAATTACGATCATTCCGCCATCGAGAATCATGAAAAATGTCCCCGAGCTGCGTAACTTGGGTTAGCATTCACGAGTCCACAACGAGACCCCATGACATCCGATCCATCGCCGCCGGAATCCTGGCACGTGTTGCCCGCCGATGCCGTGGTGGACCGGATGGCGAGCCACATGTCCAGCGGCCTCGCGGATCATGAGGCCGCCGCGCGAATCGCTCGGCATGGCCCCAACATCCTCACCGTGCGTCGCGGGCGGGGGCCACTGGTTCGGCTTCTGCTCCAGTTCCATCAGCCGCTGATCTACATCCTCCTCATCGCCACGGTCGTTACCGCAGCGCTCGAAGACTGGGTCGACGCCGGTGTGATTCTCGGGGTTGTGCTCGTCAACGCGATCGTGGGCTTTCTGCAGGAAGGCAAGGCACTCCAGGCTATCGACGCGCTCGGCAGGACTCTCGTGACCGAGGCCACGGTCCTCCGCGGTGGCGTGAAGACGCGAATCAATTCGGCGGCGATCGTCCCCGGGGATGTCGTGTTCGTGCAGTCGGGCGACAAGGTGCCGGCTGACCTGCGGCTCGTCCGCTGCCGCGACTTGCATGTCGCAGAGGCGGCCCTCACCGGGGAGTCGCTCCCTGTGACGAAGGGCATCGACCCGCTCGGTACGGAGGTGCCGCTCGCAGATCGAACCAACATGGCCTACGCGTCGACGCTCGTCACGTTTGGGCAGGGCGCTGGTGTCGTGGTGGCGACTGGTGATGGAACCGAGGTGGGCAGGATCTCGGGCCTGATTGCCTCCGCCGATGACATCGAGACGCCCCTCATGAGGGTCATCGCCAGATTCAGCTCCGTGCTGCTGGTCGCGATTCTTGCCGTGTCGGCGGCCACGTTTCTGATCGGGCTGCTCCAGGGCATGGCATTCAAGGACATCTTCAAGACGACCGTGGCGCTGGCTGTCTCGGCGATCCCGGAGGGACTCCCGGCGGCCGTCACGATCATGCTGGCAATCGGTGTGTCGAAGATGGCTGCCCGCCGGGCGATCGTCCGCAAGATGCCGGCTGTCGAGACCCTCGGCAGCACGACGGTCATCTGTTCGGACAAAACGGGCACCCTCACCCAAAACCAGATGACGGTGACGACCGTCATGGCAGGCGGCGAATGCTTTGACGTGAGTGGATCGGGCTATGCGCCGGAGGGGGTCATCGCGGCGGCAGCCACGCGCACCCACGAGCACGTGTCGATGGAGCACGCGCATGGTCGTCTGGCCGTTCTCGAATGCCTGCGGGCGGGACTCTTGTGTAACGACTCCAGGCTCGTCCGCGACGGAGTCGACTGGCTCGTGGAGGGCGATCCCACCGAGGGCGCGCTCATTGTTGCGGCAGCCAAGGCAGGGCTTGCGGCCGATGCCGCCCACGCAATGCTCCCGAGGATCGACTCGATTCCATTCGAGTCGGAGCTCCAATACATGGCTACGTTTCATGACCAGGGCCCCGATCGGCCTCGGATCATCTATGCGAAGGGTTCCGTCGAGGCGATTCTGGCCCGCTGCTGGGCCGTGTTGGATCGTGGGGGTGAATCCCGGGAACTCGATGCTGATGCCGTGGCCGCAGCCGTGAGCCGTCTTTCCGCCAACGGCCTGCGGGTACTCGCCTTTGCCCGCAAGGAACTCACGGCCGGCACAACGACGCTCGGGCATGACCACATCGCCAATGAGATGACGTTTCTCGGTCTCCAGGCCATGCTCGATCCCCCCAGGGCCGAGGCGATCGTCGCGGTGGCCACGTGCCAGGCGGCTGGAATTCGCGTCAAAATGATCACCGGCGACCACGCCCTCACAGCAGCTGCCATCGCCGCGAGGCTGGGTATCGAAGGGGCCATCGGTGATGACGGCCACCCAGCGATTGCGGTCACGGGCGCCGAACTCGAGCGACTGAGTGACGCCGAGCTGCCAGACATCGCCGACCATGCAGCGGTGTTTGCTCGCGTCGCTCCAGAACAAAAGCTCAGGCTGGTGCGAGCCCTGCAATCGCGTGGCAACATCGTGGCGATGACGGGAGATGGCGTCAACGATGCGCCGGCGCTCAAGCAGGCCGACATTGGTGTGGCGATGGGCAAGGGTGGCACCGACGTGGCTCGCGAGGCGGCTGATATGGTCCTCACCGATGACAACTTCGCCTCCATTGAAGCCGCCGTGGAGGAGGGCCGCGGCGTCTTCGACAACCTCACGAAGTTTTTTGTCTGGACACTACCCACCAACGGCGGTGAGGCCCTCACCGTCATCGCTGCGGTGATCCTCGGGACAGCGATCCCCATCGCTCCGATTCAGATCCTCTGGATCAACATGACGACCGCGATTCTCCTGGGTCTCATGCTCGCCTTCGAGCCCAAAGAGCCGGGCGTCATGGACCGGCCGCCCCGCGATCCTCGGGCCCCGCTCCTCTCCCCCGACATCACGAAGCGGATTGGCCTGGTGAGCCTGCTCTTTTCGGTGGGTGCCTACGGGGTCTTCCTCTGGCTCAGGCTCCTAGAAGGCGCCTCGCTCGAAGAGGCTCAGACTGCCACCACGACCGTGTTCGTCGTCGGCGGAGTGGCATACCTCTTCAATTGTCGCTCGCTGACACGCACCATGTTTGAGATCGGATTCTTCGCCAATCGGCCGGCCCTCTGGGGCGTGGCCCTCATGCTGGTGCTCCAGGTGCTGTTCACGACAAGCCCCATCATGAACCGGCTTTTCCAGTCGAGGCCACTCTCCTGGCAGACCTGGGCCGTCATCATGCTCTTCGGCGTCGTGCTCTACACGATCATCGAGATTGAGAAGCGGCTCGTTGGCTACCGGCTCCAGGGCGCTACCTTTCGTCATAGCCAGCCCAAGCCACCGGATTCAAGAACGCATGCCTGATGAAACCCCTATCACGATTGTCTGGTTTCGCCACGACCTTAGGCTCGACGACAACCCGGCGCTCGCCGCAGCCGTAGCCCGTGGCCGGGTGGTACCGGTTTTCATCCACGCCCCTGAGGAAGAGGCCCCGTGGGAGCCTGGCGCGGCATCCCGCTGGTGGCTGCACTGGTCACTCGCGAAGCTCGCTGAATCCCTGGCAAAGGCCGGTGCCCCGCTGCTGATCCGCCGTGGGCCGTCGCTCGTGGCGCTCCGTGCGGTTGCTGCCGAGTATGCCGCGACCCATGTTGTCTGGAACCGTCGGTACGAGCCCGCCGTCATCCAGCGCGACACCGCCATCAAGCAGGCTCTCGTGGCCGACGGTTTGACCGTCGAGAGTTTGAACGGCAGCCTCCTCTACGAACCGGTCCACGTCGCCACGAAAGAAGGAAAACCGTATCAGGTGTTCACTCCTTTCTGGCGATCGCTCCTCGCGCGGCCCGAGCCAGCCGAGCCCGTCGCCGCGCCCCGGAAGCTCATCGCGGCCAAGCCCGTGAAGGCAGCCACCCGCAGCATCGTCACGGAAGATCTCGATCTCCTGCCGACGATCCCGTGGGATCAGACCATGAACACAACATGGTCGCCTGGCGAGGAGGGGGCCTCGCAGCGGCTCGATACGTTTCTGGATCGTGCCCTGCGCGACTACACGACGGGTCGCGATCGCCCTGACCACGAGGGCACAAGCGGCCTCTCGCCGCATCTCCACTTCGGGGAGATCTCACCGCGGCGTGTCTGGCATGCCGTGCGGCAGGCCGCTGGTGGGAGCTCTGCCGCGAAGCTGGCTGGCAGCCCGGAAGTGTATCTTCGCGAGCTTGGCTGGCGGGAGTTTGCGTCGCATCTGCTCTATCATTTCCCGCACACCGCCGACGCTCCTCTCCGGGCCGACTATGCCCGATTTCCATGGGTCAGCGACCCGGTGGGCCTGCGGGCGTGGCAGCGTGGCCGCACCGGCTACCCGATTGTGGATGCCGGCATGCGGCAACTCTGGGCGACCGGCTGGATGCACAACCGCGTGCGGATGATCGTCGCGAGTTTTCTCGTGAAGGATCTCCGCGTGAGTTGGCTCGAAGGGGCCCGCTGGTTCTGGGATACGCTCGTCGATGCCGATCTCGCTGCGAATACGCTTGGCTGGCAGTGGGCCGCCGGCTGCGGAGCTGATGCCGCCCCCTACTTTCGCATTTTCAATCCCACGACCCAGGCCGAAAAATTCGACCCCGACGGAACCTACATTCGCAGGTGGGTGCCGCAGCTAGCGAGGCTCTCGTCGGACGCCATCCACGCGCCCGCTGAGGCAGCTGGGCGAACCCTCGAAGCGGCAGGCATCTCCCTCGGTCGCGACTATCCGGAGCCGATCGTCGATCACGCCGAGGCCCGCACGCTCGCCCTCGAGGCGCTGTCGAAGGTTTCGCGGCGGCCGTGATGGGCCTTGCCGGGCGGAGGCTCGGCGAGCGACGCGAGGCCATGAAAGGCCCGCGCCGCGGGCAGCAGCCTCACCCGCCGAGCTTGACCTGAAAGAGGCGGACGATCTGCATCGCCGTCTTCTGCTGGTCGGGGTCTGGCACCTTGGAGGCCGCCTTCTCCGCGTCGGCCAGCAGGGTCAGCGCCCCCTTTTTATCGCCATTGGCGACCAGTGCCTTGGCGACGGCCACCAGCGCATACACGCGATTGCCAGGGAAATCGGTGATCTCCTTGGCAGCAGCCGACGCCTTTTCCAGCAGCTCGGCGGCAGCATCTTTCTCACCGAGCGAGGCGCGAACCGCCGCCAACGCGGCGTAGGCCTCGGCCTTCGGGCGGAGGTCGGTCAGACCCTCGGCAAGTTTGTCGAGTGTGACGATGACATCTTTCGCATCCTCGGCGAGTCCGGCATCGACATAGCCCATCGCCACTACGGCGAGCGCCTCTCCGCGAAATCGCTCTGGTACCTCATTCGTTGCGAGAGTCGCCGCTTCCTCGAGCGATTTCTTCGCGCCCCGTGAGTCGCCAACCCCTGTCTCACGGTTGCCTTGCACGATGGCGACCCGCGCGAGCAGGGTGGCTTTGCTCTTCGGGTCCTCGATCGTAGAAGCCATCGTGACAGCGGTATCGACGGCCTTGCGGGCAGGCGTCTTCTGACCGAGGCCAACATAGGTTTCAGCGATGGTGAGCAGGAGCGGCACGCAGATTTGCGGCTGGCCACCTTCGGGAACCTCCGCGAGCGCCTCACCGAGTGTCTCTTCGGCGCCCTTCTTGTCCTTCGCAACGGCTCTCATGCCAGCGATCTTGGCGAGCTCCGCCGCTCGCGCCTCGGGCGAAGGCAGTGCCTTGGCCTTCGTGATCCGCTGGGCGATGGTTTGTTTCCCCTTCTTTCCTCCGCAGCCTGCCGAGGGCAGAACGGCAGCGACCGCAATCGTGACGAGAACAAGCGTAGTTGGAATCAGACGCAGCATGACAGAACTCCTCAGGACTCTTTCTCGCGGTGATGTCGGCGGCCACGCGGCCGTGGAATCGGTTTAGAACTTCAAACGGGCCCGTTGGAGGCGGGCGTAGGTATCGGCCATGAGGTCATCTTCAGCCATTTCGTCGTCGGCCACATACGTAACGGAAAACCGGAGGAACGCGCCGCAGTCATCCCACGGCACGGTCGAGATCGAAAGCTCATGGATCAGGAACTGGCTCGCCTCTTGGGCATTGGCGAACCCATGATCGCCAGCCCCAACCGGACTCCTCGTATAGAGGAAGTAGGTGCCGCCCGGCATCTCGCAGTCGAAGCCGACGGCCCGTAAGACCCCGACGAGCTTTTCGAGACGCCGGCGATACTTCTCCCGCACACGGCGAGGAATCTCAGGGTCGGCGAGCGCCGCTGCTGCGGCCTTCTGGATCGCCATGAACTGCCCGGAGTCGCAGTTGTCTTTGACGTCGGCGAACGCCCGCACGAGCCGTTCGTGGCCGCAGACCCAGCCCATCCGCCAGCCGATCATGTGAAAGCCCTTCGACATCGAGTGGACCTCGAGGCCCACCTCCTTCGCGCCGTCCATCGACAGAAACGAGAGTGGCTTATCGTCGTACGAGAGCATCATGTGGGCCGCGTCCTGCACCACGACCACGCGATGCCGATGGGCCCAGTCGATCACGCCTTCGTAAAACTCCCGCGTGGCAGTGCGGCCGGTGGGGCTATTGGGATAGCAGAGCACCAGCAATTTCGTACGGGCGAGCACATCGTCGGGAATGCTCTCGAGATCGGGCAGGAAGCCACGCTCCCGCACGAGTGGCAGTGGGTGGACCGTGCCCCCAAACCATGTGGTAGCGGTGCCCGCGACGGGATACCCTGGCACGGTCATGAGCGTCACGTCGCCGGGATTGATGAAGGCCGCGGGAAGCATCGCGTAGGCGGTCTTCGAGCCGATGCAGTGGTTCACTTCCGTGACCGGGTCGAGCACGACGCCGAACTCGCGCTGCATAAAGGCAGCCGCCGCGGTCTTGAACTCGGCGATGCCGTTGTCGGCGTAGCCGCGGTTTTCGGGCCTGTCAATCTCGCGGCGCATCACCGCCCGCACGCTCTCGGGCGCCATCTCGTCATTTTCGCCGATCCCGAAATCAAGCATCCGCCGCTCGGGATGCTCGGCGATCGCCTGCCGCTTGGCCCGCTTGATGAGTTCAAACTTGTAGATCGCGGTGCCCTTGGCGAAGTTCGCGCCGCCGATGCGTTCGGCAAACCGATCTTGAAACCAGGGGTCGGCTGGCGTGGCGGAAGACGACGGCGCTGAAGCAGACGAGACAGACATCAGGCCTTCAGGATCCTGCGGAGGGCGACGGGCTCTGGAACGGATCAGAATACGCCTCCGGCCGCTGGATTCCAACCGCCTCCCGCGTTTCGCGAGTGATGCCTACGGGGCAAGCCGCTCGATGATCCAGCCGCCTTCGGCGGTCCGGCGGAACCGCAGACGATCATGGAGCCTGCTGCGGCGGCCCTGCCAAAACTCGATTCGCTCTGGAAAAAGTCGGTAGCCTCCCCAGTGGGCTGGCCGCGGAATGGCTGTCTCGTCGGGATGTTCGCCTTGGAAATCCGCGAAGAGTGCCTCGAGCGCCCCGCGATCAGCGATCACCTCGCTCTGGGGCGAGCTCCAGGCGCCGATTCGCGACGCGCTCGGACGGCTCTTGAAGTAGGCGTCGCTTTCGGCCTCGGTCGTCTGTTCGACGCGGCCTTCGATCCGTACCTGCCGTTCGAGGTCGGCCCAATGAAACGTGAGTGCGGCCTGCGGATTTGCCGCCAGCTCGCGGCCCTTGTGGCTCTCGTAGTTTGTGAAGAAGCAGAAGCCACGATCGTCGAAGCCGCGGAGGAGGACGATGCGGGCCGATGGTCGGCCGTCGGGCGTGGCTGTGGCCAGCGTCATCGCCTCTGGCTCTGGCACCCCGGCCGCGACGGCCTCGTCATACCACGCGGCAAACTGGCGAATCGGGTCGCGTTCGACCGTCGCTTCATCGAGCGCGCCGCACTCGTATTCCTTGCGTGCGTCGGTGATCCGTGGTTCCATCGTGGCGCCTCCTGGGGAATGCATCGAAGCCCTCCTACCATCCACTCCCATCACGATACCGGATTTGCAAGCCCTTTTTGGGGTCTGTGAAATCCAGTGTCCAGACTTCATAGATATCGCCCCCGTCGAGAATCAGCTTGAGTTGGGCGTCGCTTGGCTCAATCCTGTTGGCCCGCGCAATGTCATGGTCTGCCGTGTTGAACCGCATCCCCGTGATTCGCCAGACCTCGCGGGGGTGCTCCTGGATGAGAACGGGGGTCACCTTCCCATCTACCAATGGGATGGCAAACCCAGTGCCGGGAATCTTGACCGTGATTGCCGACGTGCCAAAGGACCTATCCCAGGAAATTCTCTCAAGGGTCACATGCGCAGGACCCTTCGTGACGGTGCCTTCGTCGTTGGTGACTGTGATCTCTCCCTCTGGGAGATTGATTACGGTCGGATGGGATGCAGTCGCACTCTGGTGAGCACACCCCAATGACGCAACGCTGCCAGAGAAGCACGCGAGCGTCAACAAGACGATGGGCAATGGTTGCATGTTTTCACCTCTGACGAACGACCGAGCTGATCAGCGGCGGACCAACCGGCTCACCACACCACTTGATTCTATTCGCCATCTGATCCCGCGACTGGTTCTCCAGGTCCGGGCACGCTCCTTGCCTACCGCCTGGACCGCAGGCCGTAGTCCTGCGTCGGGCGGCACTCCTCCGACGATCTACTCGTCGAGAACCTTGATGGACTTGAAGGCGACCCAATCATCCCACTCGTGGGAGTAGCCGTCGTAGCGAACCTTGTGGAGTCCAAACCGTGACGCCATCACCGTAGCCGGATACCAGGTCTTGTCCTGCGGCCAAAGCACCTCAACGCGGGTACCCTTCGGAAGGTGTGGCACCTGAGGAGTGCGGACGCGGTCTGGCGATACCCACTCGTCCCATGTCGCGTCGAAATCGACATAATGAACTTTCTCCTGGTCTTCCCCCACGTCGACAACCTGTGCCGGATACCAGGTTCCCTTCCATTCAACCTCGACATGCCGGCCGAGCCCTTCGGTCGGCGTCCCTTCGGTGTCGGCGATCGCGAGATCGCTATCGAAGTCATCGGTTGCGATGAACATCGCCTTCTGATGCTCGAGGAAAGCCATGTCCAGCTCGGCATAGAGGGCCATTTCCTGCACTTTGATTTCGCCATCGGCATCGGCGTCGACCCAGGGACTTCCTTCAAAGCCCTTCACCATCGCTTCGGTAAACGTCCAGCTGCCGGTCGAGGAGTTGTGGGACGACGAGCTCGTCAGGCATGCGCACGCCAGGTCTTCCTGCCGCTTTCGGGCCTCGTCAACCATGGCTCCGGAATGGCAGCAATCCGCCATCAGGATCACGTGGTCGCCGCTGAAACGGGCATCGATCGTGTCGAAGATTTCCTTCACAGGCCAGTGACTCGCGTACGTGCTCCCGGCGTCGTAGTTTGCGAAATAGGTCGCGCGTGTCTCGCGGTTTCGTGATCCATGACCGGCGAAGTAGAAGATCAGAAGGTCGCCTTCCTTCGTGCGATCGAGCTGCGACTTGAACGCCTGGCGAATGGCGGCCAAGGTGGCCTTCTCATCCATGAGAAAGACGACGTGGTGATCGGGTATGCCAGCACCTGTGATCGCGGCGACCAGTCGCCGATCAGCGCGATTCGGCATGGCGTCGGGAAACGAGCTGTAGATATCGGCGTGCTCCCATTCAAGGATGCCGACCGCGAATACCCAGGTTCGAGAAGGTTCCCAGCCAATCTCGGCGCGGCCTGGCAGTCCGATCATCGTCGCGAGCGTCGTGAATGCCACCGCCATCAGACGATGCCGTCTCATGTGGCTCCCTCTGGCAACCATGCTGGGTAATCTTGCGAAAAAAGATGCCGATGACGACATCGTACCATCGCTCGTGGCGCGTCAGCCCAGCCGGTTTCGGCCAAGTCGTCAACGCCGACAAGCCGGTACATGTCGGCATGGACTATCCGCAGGGGCTGCGCCCCTCCCTCCGACACACCATGCAGACTCTTGTTCCCCAACTCTCTCATGAGCACTGGTACAGAAACCGGGGAGGGGTCACAGGAGCTTCTCGGACACAAAGGCATGTCGACCACCATGATCTACACCCATGTCCTCCAGCGTGGGGCATGCGGCGTGAAAAGCCCACTGGACAGGCTTGCGGGATAGAAGAGGGCTCACTGCGGCCACCACAAGGTGGTTGCGGCGACGGCCAGGCAGGCGCCGAGCAGGGCGTCTCGCCACGTGAGGCGACCACTTCCACGGTGAAACCTCAGATGCCCCAGGAGAGCGCCCGTTGGACAGCCGTAGCGGCAATAGGCCATCGGATACCGCACACTCGCCGCCAGGCTCACCGCAAAAATCACGAGCGCTGGAACGCCCGCCACGAGCGGCACATAGGCATCAAATGGCTCAAGGTCGACCAGCGCGATCGGGAGCGGCACGACGGCCGCCACAATCGCCAGGGCCACGAGCGCCCACGGCAGGGCCACGAGCCACGGCCGCCACCGTGCTGAAACCCTGCCCCTCGGCTTTGCGATCCGCAGGATCACCTGCTGGGCAGCGCCATGCGGGCAGAGATGCGAGCAGTAGACGTTGCGCTTCGTGGTCGCCGGGAGCACGACCGCGACGGCCGCGAGCACGGTCAGCACCGCCGCACCCAGCGGCACGCCAGCCTGCGCCCACCCCACACACTGGGCCATCGAAAGCAGCGCGCCCGCACCAAAGCCAAGGTAGAGAAGCACGACGACCGGAAGCACAAGCCTGCCAAACCAGGTGCCGCGAGCCCGCGTAAACGCCGTGATGACGCCAGCGAGAATGACGGCGATCGCGCCCCACTGCGGCAGCTCGATGGCCCGAAGCCATGCCACAACCACTCCCCAGGGTCCGCCCGTCGCCGGCACGCGCTCGCGCTGGTCCCGAGCCGCGCGCACAATCCCCTCAGCAATCGCCTGGCTCGTCATGGTCGCGCCGCTGACACCCTCGACGCCCGTTGCGGCAGGATCAATGCCCGCCAGCGCCTCGATCGCCATCCCCCGCCACACGCCACGAAATGCCTCGTCGTCGCGGACATATCCCACATAGGGCTCGTTGTCGAACGACGCGAGCACGGCCACACCCACGACCGTGTTCCGATCATCAAACCCGACGAGCGCGTCGGTCGGCCCCTGATAGCCAATCACGCGATCAGCCGCAGGACTCGTCCGCAGGCACCAGCCACGTTTCCTGAGGCCGGCGCCGAGGACATGCAGCACCGCAGGATCGCCATGCTCGTGCTCGATTACCACCGCATCGGGAAACAGCAGCCGCACGTCGGCAAGCGTGGGCTCCTTCGCAAATCGGCTGCCCGCATCGCGGCCGCCCAGCCGCAGGATGACCGCATCGACGATGGCCATGCTCGTGAGCGTCGAGCCGGCCACGGCATCGACCGCGCGAGGCCCGAGGTGGGCGAGGTCGCTCAGGGATCGGCCGTTGAGCGACGCCAGGAACTGACGATCGCGCTCGACCGCCCGCACATGATCCCGCGTATCGCCGCTCGACAGAATCTCCATGCCAGCCACGCGAAGCTCGGCATCACACACCACGAGCACATCCGTCGCTCCCGAAAAACCGATCGCACGGTCACCTGCCGGGCTTGTCTTGAGGATCGTGCCCACACGGTCGCCATCACGATCAATCACATCGAGGCCCCCACCCACCGCATGCGATGCCTCACCAATGCCCGCGGCCTCCGGCAGATGCCGCCGCACGAGTTCGAGCGACACACTCGCCAGATCGAGCCTCTCACGCCGTCGCTCATGCATGGCATGCAGAAGCCAGGCAATTGCCACGACGATCGCGAGCCGGGCCACATGGCCGGCGATCATCGCTAGGCGGCCTCGCGACCACGCGCTCGTGGCCGGCGTGGCCGTCATGGCCGTCCTGGCCGTCATGGCTTCGCGCTCACCGCAGCGGGCTGCCCCGCGTCGGCTGGCACGTCGATCGGATCGGCCAGCGTCTTGCGACGGGCCTTGCCCGGCAGCTTGAGGAGCGCATCCAGCTCCGACCAATGATTCTCATACACACCCCGTGGCGTGCTGCCATGCTTCACTGCCACGCTCGCCGCCTTGCCCACCACCTCTCCCATCATGCCGCAGGTCTTCATCACCCGCACCGTGCCGAGCGCCTCATGCGTCACCGAGATACAGCGGCCGGCTATGAACAGGTTGTCGATGTCCTTCGAGTAGAAGCAGCGGTACGGAACCGGATAGCCGTGCATCCGATCGACCCGCTTGTCGTGCACGGCCTTCGAGATGAACGGGTTGTCGGGAAACTTCTGGGCGTACTGCTCCTTGGGATAGTGCAGGTCGATTGTCCAGGTGGACGGCACGCACCCATCGGAAAAATCTTTCTTGGCGACGATGTCATCCTGGGTCAGCACGACATCGCCGAGAATCCTCAGGCTCTCGCGCGGCCCGCCCACCGGAGCCACCCATGTGAGCACGGCATTCGTGTGTTTCGCCGCGCAGTCGCCATTCTTCATGGCGTTCCAGGCCCCAAACACCGCCCGCAGGTTCCAGTCGCGGATGCCCTCGGCATCACCGAGCGGGTCTTTGTCAAAACCGCTTTCCCAAAACCACTGGCCGTGAAAATCTCGCGGATACGGAAAATCGGCCATCGCCAGCGGCAGCGCCCACGGTGTTTTGGGAAACGCCTGCGGGGCCTCGGTGCTGGCCCAGGTCCACATGTTGCTCATGCCCATCCGCCCCTTCGGCTCCATGACGGTCTCGGCACCGGCCAGATGACCGATCGTGGCATGCCCCGTGGCATCGCAGAAGAACGTGCCGGTGAACTCGATCTCGCGGCTGGTCCTGGTGTCGAGGCAGGCGACGCTCACGATCCGCTTCTCTTCGCGGTTCACGGCGAAGGCATGCATGTTCAAGAACAGATCGATGTT
This sequence comes from Planctomycetota bacterium, assembly GCA_031403195.1. Classification (GTDB taxonomy): domain Bacteria; phylum Planctomycetota; class Planctomycetia; order Pirellulales; family UBA1268; genus QWPN01. The sequence continues at coordinate 12,473 of JANNSZ010000104.1, forward strand.
CGGCTCGGCCCGCACGATCTGCTCCTTCTTCGCATCCCCAAACTCTTCAAACGTGCCCGGGCTTTTCTTGGCCTGGTCGGCAAACTCCTCCACGATCTCACCGATTCGCGGATACTTTCCCCGTTTAATCGCGCCCATCGCCCAGACCCGCACCTCGCTCGAGCCATTGCCACCGAGCACAGGGCGATCCTGAATGAGCGCCACCTTGAGCCCCATGCGAGCTGCTGCCAGCGCCGCTCCCATGCCCGAATAGCCGCCACCAATCACCACGAGGTCATACGGCCCTTGCAGCTCGGGATCTTTGGGCAGCCCCAGCGCCTCGCGCCGCCAGCTTGGGAGAATCGCAGAGTCGTTGGGCGGGGGCTCGGCGGTGCTGGTCAGCGCGATGCAATCGCAGCGGCCATCGAAGCCGGCGAGATCCTGAAGGGCCAGCGCTACGTTGCCTGCCGGGAGCTCCACCGTGCCCCCAGCCTGCCAGCCCCACGTGGCGCCCTCGGTGCCAAACGTCATGTCGAGACGCTTCCCGTTGATCGCCACGGCAAACCGGCCGGGGGTGCCGGGGGCTTTCCAGCGAGCCACCCAGTCTTTCGTGCGAACCCACACATGCCAGGTGCCAGCCGACGGAATCGCAACGGTCGTTGTGGCATCGGCGACGGGCGCGCCCAGCCCGTGGGCCAAGAGATAGGGCGACCCCATCTCACGAATGAACTGGGTATCGAGCGTCCAGCCCCCGTGTTTCTCAAAACTCTCTGCCTCGACGAGCACCGTCGCGGCGGGGGCAGGTCCGACACTTCCCGCTCCGAGAATCTGGAGGACCAAGAAGTGTAATCCGATCCTGTGCATTGATTCGCTCTCGCATTCTTCGTTGCCGCACCTATCTGTCTGTGGAACAAGCCATCCATGGCCGTTCTCCACTGGGCCGCTTCCTGCGGCGGCTGTTTTGTTCCACAGCCTGCTATCTGGGTGAGTTGTCTATCTTGACATACCGCGAGACGATGTCGCAAATGATTTCGTACTTGTGCATGTCGCTCACTCCCAGGGAAGACAGCAATGCATCGACGCTCCTGATCGCATCGAAGTCGGGCACCAGGTAGCACCCCTGCTTTTCGGGATACGTACTCACTGAATAGCCGCGGCCGTGTCGATCGTGCGCGTGGACGTGAAGTTGGTTGCCGGAATCTTTGCCGCGACACCGATCATAGTGAAAGATCTTGAATCGATTGGGAGCATTCACTGGCTGCCGACCGGCTTTCTTGATGCGATGGGCGATGGCGTTGTCGCAGCCCAGTGTGCCCAACTCGAAATCACTCTCCGGGACCTCGATCGGGCTACGAAACACCCAGGCATCCTGAGTGTTCGCAAATGCGATTCGTTCAAACCCTGGGTCTTTGAACGTCGATCCGTCGCCGTTGTATTCGATCCTCGAAAGGCACAGAACGATCGGTTCCTGCACGATTCGTGCTGCTTCAGTCCAGTCTGAGTCCGCCGCGTCTAAGAAAATATCGAGGTTGCACACACAGACGACCTCGCCGACGAGTTCGTGATTGGCGTATTCAAAGGCGGCTTGGTACGTCAACCACTTGGAAACGCGGTGTTCTCGATACTTGGGGTGGTGGCGAAACTCCTCCGGAACCACGACCTGAGGCTCGCAGAGATTGTGCAGCGCTGCCACATACGGATTGGCCAGGTTGCGACGCACACATTCATCATATTCAGCAGCCCGCGCAGGCTGTTGAGCATTGATGTATTGCTGAATGACGTGCAGGCACGCTCCCACCAGCAACTCCGCTCAATACTCAGTCTGTATGATTCGACACGAAGAGGCCGACAGAAGCCTACGACGGATAGCCGCTCGTCGCGAGTGCGGCGAACGACGAGCCACTCGAAACGCCCCGCTGCCAGGTGGTGGTCGTGCCCTGCCGCGTGCGCGTGAGCACGCCAGACCGAGAATCGGCCGAGGCAAAGTAGCCCGCAAAGGCCTGTGCCACCGACGGCTGCGGCCAGGTGCCAAAGCTCGCCGCCGTGTAGTTCCCGCCGACGCTCGGACGCTGCAGCACGAACCAGGTCAGGTTGCTGCCCGACTGCTGAATCCCGGCGATGCCAGTGGTTGTCTGGTTGGTGCCCAGGAAATCACCGGTCAGCACGTTGCCGTACGTGATGTTGGCACCGCTTGGCCAGATACCCATCAGGCTTGGCGTGTTGTTGGCCGGCGTAATCGAGGCGTTGTAGCCCACGCTGTACCAGGCGTTGTTCTCGGTCTTCGCTGCGATCAACTCGGTGCCATTCGCGGCGCCGTCGAAGTTGCCCACGGTGAAGTCCGTGTAGTTTTGATGCTGCCCCCATTGGGTCGTCAGCACCGCGTGGTTCATCGATCCTGGGGTGCCTTCATACTCGGAGATCCACCAGGTGCTGCCCGTCAGGCCGGCAATCTGAGCCTTGCCACTCGGGTTGCCCTTGAAGTTGCCCGCGAGGGTCTGATCCCACTGCACCTCGCTGCTCCAGGCTCCGAGATACACGTTTTTGGCCGCATAGGTTGCGAGGTTCGCGTTCTGCGTCGCGTTAGACAGCATCCACCACTGGTGGTTCGTCGACTGGCGACCGGCAATGTCGGCGGTTCCGTCACCATCGAAGTCGCCATTGACCACGTCGATCCACTGCACGCCAGTCGCGGAAGACCACGAGCCGACGAGGTTCGTACTAAAATTCGCGGCACTCGTCCCATTGGCCGCACCGTCGTAGGAGAGCTTCCACCAGCTCCCCACACCCGCTGCCTCAGCCCGCGCCACGATCACGTCGCGATCGCCACTCCGCAGGACTGACCAATCGTTCCAGTTCACCGAATTCGACCAGGTGTTGGTCGCGTTGAGCGCCACGAGCGTGGCGTTGCCGGTACCTTGAGTGAATGACACCTCCCAGAGCCCTTCCTCGAGCAAGGTGGCGATGTCGGTGAGGTTGTCAGCGTTGAAGTCGCCCGAGAGATAGACTAGGCTCCGCTCGGTGTACGTGAACGGCAGGCTGTTCGACGCCAGGTTCGCCGCCGTCAAGCCTGTGGACCGGTAGACGCCAAGCGTAAAGTTCCCCGGTTCGCTCACAGCCGGCGTCTTCAACGTCAGCGTCGTGCCGTTCACCACCGCCACGTATAAGCCCGCCGTCGTCGTGCCGTTGAACGTGAAGCCCACGCTCACGTTCGTGGCGTTGCCGAAGCCATATTGCTTCGAGGAGGCGGTGAGTGTGAGCGTCGCGTTGCCCGTGACGTTGCCGCTATCGGGAACCACGCTCGTGAGATTCACCGGCAGCACCGAGAACGACGTACTACCCGTCGTGTTGCCGCCCAGGATCGCCAGATTCGCGAAGCTCGTATTGGCACCGGCCCACTGTGACACCAGCGACGGCACTCGGACGCTCAGTATCTTCGTCGAGACCGCCGTGGCGATCGCGGTCGCGTTGCCATACGACACCGCGTAAGAATTATTCGCAACGAAGGCACTGCTGTTGCTGGTGGTCGTGATGTTAAGCGTGTCGAGGCCGCTCCCGAAGAGCGACCAGCCGGTGATGTTCAGGCTCTGGAAGGCCACCGACTGGATGCGGTAGGTCGTGGGCACCGCCGTGTAGGTGAATGTCAGATTGTTTGATGCCAGGTTTTGCGGCGTGAGATTGCTTGACAGGTAGACGCCGAGGGCTGCATTCCCCGCCACGAGGTCGGGCGAGTGGGGAGTCTGGAGCGTGAGCGTGGTGCCGTTGACGGTCGTCACGTTGAGCCCGGCCTGCGTCGAGCCGCCAATCGCAAAGCCCACGCTCAGGTTGGTGGCGTTGCCGAAGCCGTACTGCTTCGACGAAGCGGTGAGCGTCAGGCTCGTGCCTCCATCGGCCGACCCATTGTTCGGCGTGACGCTGGCGAGATTCACAGGCAGGACGGCGAACGACGTGTTGCCCGTCGTCGTGAAGCCGACCATCGACAGGTTCGCGAAGCTCGTGCCGCTCCCCGCCCACTGCGACACCAGCGACGGCACGGAGACATTGAGCGCGTTGGTGCCGGTGGCCGTGCCCGTCACGTTGAGCCCGCCGAACGCCAGGGTGTAGGTGTCTGACGGAACGAATGGCAGACTGCTATTGGTCGTGGTGATCGTGACGTTGTCGGTGCCGCTGCCAAACAGCGACCAGCCGGTGATGTTTTGGCCAGCAAACGACACCGCTTGAATGTCGTAGGACACCACCAGAGGCTGGTAGGTGAATGTGAGGTTGTTGGACGCGAGATTCGGCAACGTGAAGTTGTCGCTCGTATAGACACCGAGCGCCGCTGGGCCTGAAGCAAATCCCGGCGACGAGGGCGACACAAGCGTCAGCGAGGTGGCATTGCCCGGCGTCTCGCTGAGCGCGGCTTTCACTGTGCCGTTCATCGCAAAGCCCAGACTCAGGTTCGTGGCATTGCCGAAACCATACTGCGCCGACGACGCCACGAGCGTCAGGCTCGTATTACCATGGACGGAACCGCTGTTTGGGGTCACGCTCGTGAGATTCACCGGCAGCACAGAGAACGTCGTGTTGCCCGTTGTGGAATTCGCATCCACGAAGCTCAGGTTCGCGAAACTCGTGCCGATGCCAGCCCACTTGGACACGAGCGACGGCACCGACACATTGAGCGTGTTGGTGCCGGTGGCGATCCCGGTCATGTTCACGCCACCGAACGACAGCGTGTAGCTGGCATTCTGGTTGAAGGCGCTGCTGTTGCCGGTCGTGGTGATCGTGATCGGATCGGTGCCACTGCCGAAGAGCGACCAGCCGACGATGCTCTGGCTGCCGAATTCCACCGAATCAATGTCGTAGGTGACGACGACCGGGGCGTCGTTGTACCAGGGCTGCATTGTCACCAGAAGACTTGCCGATTGAGTCGGAGGGGCCCCGGCGGTGGTGAGGGCGTTGACCGAGATCGTCGAACTCAAGCCCATGTAGTCACTGAAGGCGTAGCCGTAGCCGAGGCCGTCGATATTCACCTTCTCGAAGCCACCCTGACCGTCGTGCACACCAGCCGCAAACTCGCCGCGGCTTTGGATAAACGACTCGTACATATTGAACGGAATCTGCGAAGCGTCGGCATACGTCGTACCGGTAGCGGCAAACGTGACGATCTGCAGGTTGTCGCGATTCTTGCCCGCAGAGACATCGATGTTGATCGGCAGGCCTTGCACATACGCTTCGACGCTGATAACGGTCGAAGTGCCGTTCGACGACACCTCCGTGACGTTCATGGGGCTGTTGAAGTTTAAGTAGGAGCTCACCACCATGCCCTGGGTCACGCTCTGCCCGAGGCCCTGGTAGATCGCATTGGGCATCGTCCAGGTGCCTGCCGTCGTGGTATTGCCCGTGTACTGGAAAAGTGGAAGGTTCGCGGTGTCGGTGAGGCCCACATGGGTAGCCAGGAACGTCGAGGCGTAGCCCCGCGACAGGGCCACCGCTACGTCACGGCCCAGGTCGTTGTAGGCGTTTACCTGGTTCGCGTCGGTCACCAAACCAGCGTTCTGCAGCGCTCCACCCGACTGGAAAATACCTGCGCCCGCAAACACGCTGAGGGACGGTGGCTCGAAGTTCGCCTGATTCTGGCCGTACCACGCCGGGGGCGGCGGCACAGCCCGGCCGAACGGGTCTGTTTTGTTCGCCGGGGAGTTGGTCGTGAAGTAGGGATAGAGGATCGGAAAATTCAGGGTCGCATTGGTTAGGCTGCCATTTGAGTAATCAGTGAACACTAGGGCGGCGTAGTTTGACGTGCCACCCTGGATGTTCGTGTAAGACACATTCGTGACGACACCCCGATACAGTGCCACAGCCTGGGGATAGATTGGGTTCGGAAGGCCACCTACAGGACCGAGAACATCGGCCGGCTGATTCTCCTCCTGCCACCAGAACGTGCCATTCTGATACCGACCGAACACCCGATCAATTGCATTGTCTTGGTTCAACAGCGTGAGATTGCTCCACGGGTCCGTGCCGTTGCCGTTGAAGATGCTCGGCCCAAACGCATTGATGAGCGCCTGGTAGCCGGTCGTGGCCATGTTCGGATTCAGCGGCTGGAACAACAAGCCACCACTGTCGTTCGTGGTAATCGTGCTCGTGTTGGTGGTTGTATTTTCCCACGAAAATCCATTGGTGTCGTACGTCCCGATCGCGAAGTTGGTCACGTTCGTACTCGAGCCATTCATATTGGCGATTATGGAGCCGGCAGGAACCCATGGCCCCGACACTGCTGAGCCATTGGGAAACTGACTGCCGTTAAGGGCGACATTGATCCCGCTGAGTGAAACGTTGGCCCAGCTCGTGAAGTTTCCGGAGGGACCGGCCAGATTTCCTGAACCCTGTGTGAGCGTGAATGTCCAGGCGGAGCTCTGCGCCGCGCCGCCAGTCGTCAGCGCATTGAGCAGATTATTAGGGGCCAACACGCGGTACGTGAGCGGAGAGTTGGAACCCGTGCCGTTCGTGGGCACCATCGCGAGGTTGTAGCCCGCAAGGTTCTGAAAGGCCGTGGTATACCCCTCGAGAATGTCCTGCCGCGTGAGCCCGGGGGAAATGCCTGCATGGAGCGATTGGCCAGGCGTCGCGTTGAGCGTGAGGTTGATCGTGAGCGGCATGCCGAACTGATCGACCTGGCTCGTATCGGCGAAGACCGAACTGGTGCTCGCGGCCAGCTCGACAAAGTCATAGAACATCGCGGACTGGTTTGCCGCCGGCTGGGACCCGAGATTCTGCTCGGTCGACAGGTAGATCCGCGTTCCGTTGTAGATCGTGCTGGCGAGGTTGAAGGAGAGCGTGGCGTTCTGTGTAAAATTCGATGTCAGACTGGCCAGCGGCGTCCCACTGAAGGGCATGGTCGCATTGGCCGTGGTATTGGCCGTGCCTGACACCACACCCGTCGTGGCGTTGATCGGCAGCCACCCGCCGGCGAGGGGCCCCCCGCTCGCCGCCCCCACATTGCCAAAGGCATAAACATAGAAACTGTTGAGTGTGGGCGTTGTCGAATTGTTGAGGCCCGTGCTATTGAGAAATGTGACCGTCAGGTTGTTGATCGTCGGATTAGCCACTACCGTGAATGGCAGGTTGTTCGAGGCGGGAAAGCTCGTGTTACTAGGGGAGCCAAGAAAGACGGAGTAGTTGCCGGTGCTTGCAAACGCCGGCACCACGAGGGTGAGCTCCGTGCTACTGACCAAATGACCAGTCACAGGCGTCGTATTGGGCCCCTGGAAAATCACTGCCAGATTTGTCTGGTTTCCGAAGCCGTAGACGGCCGAGTTGGCTATCAGCGTCGCATTCCCTCCTCCGCCGACGTAGGCGGAATTTGGGGTAATATTCAGCAGGCTGACATTGAATCGTTGAAAGCTAAAGCTGCCAGTCGTGCTTCCTGGGCTCGGCACCATGCCGAAGGACAGGTTTTGGAATGTCGGCACGCCCGCGTAGGAGCCGAAGTATGGCACCGTCGTGGTGAGTGTAAGGTTGCTCGAGCCGAGCGTGCCATTCGTGGAATTCTGGCCGGTGCCGTTACCAAACCAGACCGTCTGATTCGCCTCAAACGGCGTACTACCGTTGGCCAACGTGATCGTGATGTTCTCACTACCGCTGCCGAGGTAGGACCAGCCGGAGATGGCCTGATTCTGGTAGGTGATCGACGCGATGTTGTAGTTGATCGCGTTCACGGAGACGTTGAGATTGCCGACGAGGGCGAAATTGGCCGTGTCGGTGGCATTGGCTGGCGGCGTGCCCAGCGGCGTCGTCTGAAGTTGGTAGTTTCCCGGGGTCGCGAGATCACTTGCGGTGATCGCGAGCGTCAACTGGGTGCTGTTGGTCGTCGTGGCCACGAGCGGATTAGAGACATAGCTGGGACCGACCAGAAAATAGTTATGGCCGGCGGCATTGCCGAATCCTCGGGCCGCGTTTTGGGCGACAAGCGTCAGGGTCGCATTACTGCTAACCGCGATGGACGGCGGCGTAATGGACGCGATGTTGGCCGGATACGCGATGAACGAGCTGTTCGTCGTGGGGGTGGCCCCAACGTTCGACTGGGTGATCGAGATGTTGGCGTACGTCGTCGTCTGATTGCCGTTCCAGGAAACAGAAGTGAGCGATGGCAGGGCGACGGTCAGCGAGTTGTTGCTCGCCCACGTGCCCGTCGCGCCTTGACTACCGAACAAGACGGTGAAGTCATTGCCGCTGGCGAAGTTGGTGCTGCCCGCAGCGGTCGTGATCGTCAGGCACTGCGATCCGCTTCCGAAAAACGAAAAGCCGTCTACGGGTGACCCTCCAAACGTAATCGAGGAGATGCTGTAGTCGCAGACCCGTCGAATCTCCAATTGCTCGAAGCCGTGATGCTCACGATAGGCCTTCGCCTCGTGGAGGCTGCCGTCACGCCGCAACCGCTTGGCAGGCCGAGGCCGTCGCTTGAACAGGCCAGTAACATCGCTCAACATTGGCGCCTCCTCGCAGTCTGCACACCATCAGCACGGCCAGCGCAGGGCACGTCCCCGGGCCAGCAAACTTCAAATGGTTCTACCTCCGCCGCGGCGGGGGGGCAAACTCCACCTTCCGCCCGCACTTCCGGCCCAAATGGGGCCGGTCAGTTGATCAGGATCGGCTCCCGGGAGCGGTCGCTCGAAAGCGAATCGTGGTGCTCGAGCAGGTGGTCAATCGCCCGCACAAACGCCGGCACATGCTCGAGGCTGAGCACGGTGGAACTCAGGTCGGCGAGCTTCATTCGCCGCCGCATCCGCTCCCGGAAGTCACCGTCGTCGATCATCCGGCAGCAGAGGTCGATGAATTCATCCTCGCGGGTCGCGATGAGCTCGTCCATCCCGAGCGTCCGCAGGAGGTAGGCAGTCGAAAGGTTGTAAAACCGATTGCCCGCAAGCGTGACGATCGGCAGCCGCAGCGTGAGGAGATCGACTGCCGTGTTGTAGCCGCCGAAGGGATGGGCATCGATCGCGAAGTGCGCCTGCTCGAGCGCCTGCATGTAGGGCTGATAATCAAAACTCGGCATGACGACCGTTCGCTCGGTGCCCAGCACGTTTTCGATCGCCCGTCGCAAGGGGATGTAGCCGTTGCCCATCACCGCGCCACCGGGGAAGAAGTGGAATCGCACGGGCGTCTTCACGCGGTCAGACACTTTCCTCAGTCGCTCGAGATGATCGCTGTTGATCTTCTGCCCACTCCAGGTGCAGTCGACGATGACCGGGCTGTCGGGCAGCCGCGGATACTGGAGCCCGTAGTCGAGCGGCACCGGCGCCTGGGCACAGCCCGGAATGAGCACCAGCCGCTCGGAATAATGCTCCCTCGCCAGCGCCGCCACCTCGGTGTCTCGGCCGCCGATCCAGTAATCAACCTTTGCGCCAAACGTGCTCACCGGATGGCCGTAGTTGCTCACCTGAATCGGCGCCAGCCTCATGTTGGCCAGGATGATGCTCTCGATGCTCATCCCGATATCGGGAAAGTAGGCGAGTGCGAAGTCGTTGGGATCGACGCCGCTCAAGTCGTCGGGCCGCTGGGAAGCGTCGTAGCGGCGGACTTCGCTGAAAATCTTGGTGTCGAGGTCATCCCGCATTGGCCCGAGATGCACAAGCACCAGCTCGTGGTCTTTGGCGAGCGCCTGGAGAAAGGGTTGCTGTGAGCGGTAGACGCTCTGCCGCGGAAACCACATCGACGAGAGCACACCGATTTTCTTGGGCTTGGGACGGTTCACGACCTGCCGGGTGCACAGCGGCGTGGCCTGAAACAGCCGGTTGACCCGCGCCTTGACGAGATAGTCCTGCTCGTGGTCGATGTAGGTCGCGCCAAAGTAGGCGTGATGCGAGAAGGCGTTGATCCCGATGATGCGGTCGTCTTCGAATGTGATGTGCTCGCGAAGGTGGGCGAGCGTCTCGGGGTCGGCCGCGCCCGTGCGGTACAGCTCGAGAAAACAAAAATACCACTGGGTAGCGAGCTGTGGGCTTGTCGCGAAGAGCATCCGCCGGTCGATCTTGGTGCGGTTGCGGGCCGAGTAGAGGGCCAGAAGCCGGGTGTAGTTCCGCTCCTGCCGCAGGAGGATCTCCACGAACGGATCGGTGGTGCGGAAGGCGCTCATCGCCACCGCGTTGGCGATCACGGAATTGAGATCGATGAAGGCGACGGCAAACCGCTCTGGAAGAACAAAATCTTCCTGCGTGAGGAAGAACAGGAAGTTCTTCACAAACGTGTTGAGCGCCCGGTACGTCGGGTCGTCGGTGACGTAGTACGTCGTGTTGCGGAGATGGATCAGCACACCGAGAAACTGCTCGCAGATTCCGTCCCAGTCTTGGTTGCGGTAGCACTGCTCGGCTCGCTTGGCATCAAACGCCAGGAGCGGGTTGGTGCTCCCAGAATCAGCGGGTGGCTGGCTTGGTGCGACGGACGAACCGGAGAGGACCGGCGGTGGGAGAGAGGCAGGTCCGCCAGACATAGCGCGCTCGAGAGTTGTTGACGTGGAGATCGAGGAGCAGTGGTCAGAGACGGCTCCCGTGAACCGGCCCGCACCGAAGCGATCATGTCATGCGACCGCAGCGTCTTCAAGCGGAGGCAGGCAATACAACGCGAACACTCCCTACAACCGTGCCCGCGTGATTGACGAGTTGCTCGTGTGACGCGCGCTCGAGGTACGCGATCGCCTCCGGCTGCTTCGCCACACCGAGCGCGGCCAGAATCTGCGCCATCACAGGCCGCGCCGCGCGGCCGGCGCCGTCGTGGGCCTTGATGGCGAGCCCCGTGGCTCGTTCCGCCTCCACGAAGACGCCCGCCAGCGTGCCTTCTGCTCCGGTCTTCACGAGCACCGCCGGGCCGAGCAGTTCGGCAACGACGGAATCAAACTGCTGCGCACCGGCGATGCACAGCGGATGCGCGGCGATCGCCTGCCGCAGCCGCTGCGTCGCCAGAGCGCGCCGCGGCGAAAGCCCGCTCGGCAAGCCAAATCGCGCATAGGCTCTGGCCCAGGCAGCCAGCGGCATGGCGAGCGCGGGAATTCCGCAGCCATCGACACCGATAACCACGTCACTCTCCTGCACGCCCGCGAAATCACAGAGCGCTCCTGAAACCATCCGCTGCACGGGATGATCCGCTGCGGTGTAGCCCGCAATCGGAAACCCCAGATGCTGGCACACCGCGAGCATGCCGGCATGCTTGCCGGAGCAGTTGTTGTGGAGGGCTTGCGGCTGCCCTCCCTCGCGGGCGATTGCGTCGGCGGCCGCGAGGCCCAGGGGCCGATGGCACCCACAGGCGAGCGCTTCCGGACCGAGGCCAGCCTTCGCCAGGAGCGATCGCACGGCGGCCACATGGATGGCGTCGCCCAGGTGCGACCCGGCAGCGACCGCGAGCTCAGCATCATCGAGGCCGAACCGCTCAGCGGCCCCCGACTCGAGCAGCGGCACGGCCTGTAGCGGCTTTACAGCCGAACGGGCAAACACCCACGGCACCTCAGCAGACTCTGCCCCGGAATCGGCGAGGCGCAGCAGAGCCTCGGGGCCGCCACCTGCCGGCGCGATCCGGCAAAGCGCGACGGACACCGTGTGCACAGACTCCACCACGCCGCCCCGCAAGACCTCAACGGCGCAGCGCATCGATTGCATCTCGGGGCACCACCTCTCGCAGGTGTTTGGGCACGTGCTAGGCCCATGACCTTGCGCCGCATGGAAGGTCCACATCTGTCAGCCACGCAGCCCACCCGCCTTGGCGAGCATAGCAGCCCGTGAAAAAAGCCTGCTGCCGCACGCTGCGGCGGTCGCCGACCATGGAAAACCTCAAATTTACGGCCGAAATGCCCTCGGTCCGTGGGGTTGTCCCAGGTACCTTCCCCGGCATGCTCTACCGCCCCGCCACCCCCGCAGACGAAGCCGCGCTGGCTGACTTTTTCGCCGCGCTCGCGACCGCCGGCGACGAGCGGCTCTTTCATCCACACCCGCTCACCCACGAGGCCGCCCGCACGATCTGTCAGTACCACGGGATGACCGACGGAAGAGCCTGCGACGAGTATCACCTCGCGATCGACGATGCTGACGCTCGGTCCTCAAACGGCCAAATCCTCGGCTACGGCATCCTGCGAGGCTGGGCCGAGGGCTATGCCATTCCCAGCCTCGGCATCGCCGTGCATCCCCAGCACCGTGGCCGCGGCATCGCTCGCCGGATGATGGCGCACCTCCACGAAGTTGCCGCCCGCCGCGGCGCCGAGCGCGTGCGGCTGAAGGTCTACCGCGACAACACGCCGGCCATCCGACTCTATGAGTCGCTCGGCTATGAGTTTGAGCAACATTCCGAGACGGAACTGCTCGGCTTCTTTACGCTCCCCCACCCTGTGGCCGCCTGAGTCTGCTTGGCCCGCGAACATCACACCATGCCATCCCCCACCATTCCCGTCTCGATGCCCGACCTCTCGGGAAACGAACAGGCCTACGCCGCCGAAGCGGTGGCGAGCTCGTGGATCTCTTCGACGGGGCCGTTTCTGGATCGCTTCGAGCAGGAGTTTGCCGAGGCCTGCGGAACCGCCCATGCCATCGCCACCTCCAACGGCACTACCGCCCTGCACCTCGCCCTGGCCACGCTCGGCGTCGGCCCTGGCGACGAGGTGATCGTGCCGTCGATGACCTACATCGCCACGGCCAACGCCGTCACCTACTGCGGCGGCACGCCGGTCTTCGTCGACATCGACCCCGACACCTGGTGCCTGAGCCCGCGGCTCATCGAGGCCGCGATCACCCGCCGCACGAAGGGCATCATCCCGGTGCACCTGCTCGGCCATCCGGCCGACATGGATCCGATCAATGAAGTTGCCCGCACCCACGGCCTGTGGGTTGTCGAAGACGCCGCCGAGGCGACGTTTGCGAGTTACAAGGGGCGGCCTGTCGGCTCGCTGGGCGATGCGGCGACGTTTTCATTTTTCGGTAACAAGATCATCACCTGCGGAGAAGGAGGCGCGGTCACGTTCTCCGACTCGGGCCTCGAACGCCGGATGCGGATGCTCCGCGGCCAAGGCATGGACCCGGCCCGGCGCTATCACTTTCCGATTGTCGGCTTCAATTACCGGCTCACGAATGTGGCTGCCGCGATCCTCTGCGGTCAGATGGAACGTCACGAGGCGATCGTGTCGCGCCGGCAGACGATCGTGGCGATCTATGCTCAAGAGCTCGGCGGCGTGCCTGGCATCGGCCTGCGAGAAGATGCCCCGTGGGCTAAAGCCGCGCCCTGGTTGGCCTCGTGTCTCATCGATCCTGGCCAGTTCGGCTGCCGTCGCGACGATCTCGCGCTCGCGCTGGCCGACCGGGGCATCGACACGCGGCCCATGTTCATTCCGATCCATCGCCTGCCGCCATACGAGCAGGCCGCGCGAAAGCGCCGCACCGATCTCCCTGTCACCGACAGGCTCGGCAGCCTCGGCCTGATGCTGCCCACCTATCCGCAGATGACCGACGACGACGTCCGGCACGTGTGCCACGCCATCCGCGACATCGGCAAAGCCGGCCACCGTCGCCGTCGCCAGGCAGCAACCAAGCGCGTGGCCGCCGGCAGCGACCCGGCCGACCTACGCCTGCCGCGGGCCGCCTGACAGGGCTTCCACACGGCGGTCTGCGCCGGGCCGCGTCGTGCACTTCGTACTGCCGCGTGTGCCCTGTCGAGCGAGTGGATCGCGAGGGGGCTCGCGACTTCGACTACTCCCCCGAGCTTGCGAACGGTTCTCGCAGCGAAGGATTCGAGAGCAAAAGGGTTCCCGACACCTTTTCTCGACGGGTGATTTGAGAGCCGGGACTGAATTGGACGCTGTTCACAGGTCGACTGCACCGTCGCCCATCATTCATTCCCGGTTCATGGATCGGCCATCCTCTACCCGCATCACGTTTGGATTGGCTGGATCGGCGTACCCTAGTCAATAAAGCGAGTGCGAAGGCCGTCACCGGCCAAAGGTCGTTGTCGAACAACCATGCGGATCGGGAGTCCTCTCCGTGGGCTACGGCTTCTTTTTCATCTCCAGCAGCGCGTCCGTGAAGGCTTCGCCGGCCTGGGCGAAGAATTTGGCGGAGCCGTGGTAGTGGTAGCCGGCGTTGGAACTGCCTTCCAGGATCAGTTTATCCTCAGGGGTGAGGGCGGCAGCGACTTTGGCGTTGGTTTCCTCTGACAGTTTCTTCGCGTCGGCCTTGATGTCCTCGCCCTTTTTCGCGCGGGCTTTGATGTCCCTGTCGCGAGCGGTGAACTCAGCCTTCACTTTATCGACCTTGGCCTTCACCGCGTCGACATCGGCCGGCCAGAACCTTTGGGTGTAGACGTTGGCGACTGTGCCCTTGAATTCATTCATCTCTCCCGGTGCTGCCATCGCATTGCGGAAGGCGTCGGTATTTTCGTCAGCTGAGTCGCCGCCAACGCCGAGCACACCCGTTACGAAAGGCATGTTCGGTGCGTTGAGATCCTTGCGCACGTCGCGGATGAGACACGCTAGCAAGCGGCTGTATTCGGAGTAGTCCTTGACGCCCTTCTTGCCCTTGGCCGGATCGGTCGCTGGATAAGGTCCGACCAGGTCGTTGAAGCCCTGGAACCAGACGAACCCGGCCAGTTCGTAGCCTTCCTTGGGGTCGTAGTCGGGATAGACCTTTTTGGGATCGGCCAGCACGTCATTCACGTGCGACATCATGTGGCGATAGTACTGGCCGGCCTTGTCCTTGTTCTTCTCGTCGCTCAGTTCGCCAGCGCTGGGTGGGCGGAAATCGACCATGAGGCTTTTGCCGCCCCAGGCGTTTTTGATCAGCAGGATCGGTTCGCCAAGTTGCTTCTGCATGGTGATGCCGAAAGTGAATTCGGGGCCGATCTTCCCCACGCCGACGTGATGCTGGCTGCCCCAGCCCGCGGTGAGTTGTCCGGCTTTCCTGCCGACCGGGTTGCCGCTGAAATCGCCGTACGCGTAGGAGATCCACACATCCTTGGAGAGCACCGGCTTGCCATCGTCGTCGACCATCTCCTTGAAGAGGTGGGCGGATGTGGGGTCGTTGGCAACGGCTGGGAAAGTCGAAATCTGCGCGTGCCCCTCCATGTTCGACTGGCCGGCCAGGATAAAGACTTTGATCGGTTTGGCTTCAAGCAGCGAGGTGGACAGCAGCGACAGGATGCAGGCCAGGAACAGGCAATGGAGGAGATTCGTTTTCATGGTATGTCGGGTTGGTTGTGAAAGAAACCGTTGCAGTGAATCATGAGGATAGGACGGTCAATGGCACTTCCGCAATGTGGTGATGGCTGACGGGCGATATGTGAACGTAGGCAAGACGACGCTCAAAAGAAGACGCGGGCTGCCGTGTCACGAAGGATCGCGCGGCGGTCGTTCTGGGAAAGGTCGCTGATGCCGGTGCGAATGAGATTGATCGCATCGGCATACGTGTTGCCGTCGTTGAGTTGGTAGGGGCAGTCGCTTCCCCACATGAGTCGTTCCGGGCCAAAGGCGTCCACCACCGTGCGGATCATCGGCAGCAAATCGTCATACGGCGGCTTGCGGTCGGCAAACTTGTAGAAGCCTGAAACCTTGACGTACACGCTTCGATGTCGCGCGAGCCTGACGAGCGCGGCAACGGTGTCGGGCTTGTCACCGGCGATGTGGCCGACGTGATCGATGACGCAGATCGTCTCCGGGTGCTTCTCGCACATGGAATCGAGCGTGGGCAGAAAGTCGGCGGTGACCAGCGGGCAGATGGCTACGCCCCGCCGGGCCGCATGTTCCCAGAGGGCGACCATGCCCGGCGCCTCGAGCCACTTGGGCGGGTCAGCGTTGGGCGTTCGATCGGCGTGTTTGGTCGGCACGATGCGGATGCCACGGGCGCCCTGCTGCGCGAGGTTGTCAAGGCGTTCGCTCAGGCGAGGCAGCCGTTCGTCGATCATGGCCACGACACTGAAGACGCCCGGATACTTTTTTGCGGTGTCGAGAACGTAGGAGTTGTCGTATCCGTGGAGCGGCGCGTGCTGAATGAGCACCGCGCGGTCGACACCGCTCGCTCGGGCAATCGCCAAAAACTCCTCGGCCGAGAACGATGCGGGCTGCATGTCGGCCGGCTTGGCCCACGGGCCGAGCGGATAGCGCTTCAAATCTTTCGACCAGACATGCGAATGGGCGTCAATATCGCCAGGAAACGAACTGGCTGGTATGGCATGTGCCCGTTGACCACTTGCGATGGCCACGACAGAAAGGGCTCCTGCTCCCAGAACATGCCGGCGCGTCAAACGCATGCTGTCAACCTCCAAGGAAGCCTCCGATCACCTTGTCGTAGAGTGCCCAGCCGCCGGCCAGGAACAGCCCAACGACGCTCAGCCAGAGGCACGCGTCCCAGACCATGCCAGGAGCGAGGCGGCTGTCGCTGCGACAGTATCGCGTGTACATCGCTGTGATGCCCAAGATCGGAAGCATGAGAGAGCCCGTGAATCCACCTGCCAGAACTAACGCCCGCGGATCCTGGCTCACGAAGACGAACGTGCCCAAGAACACGAGCGGGAGCACCCCACTGAAAACCCGCACCCAAAACGCATACGAGCGATCCTCGCCTTCCGTCAGTCCAAAAATACGAAGCGCATCGGCGAGGACCCGGGCATGGCTTGCAGCCGCGACAAAAAAAGTCGAGTAGAGGACGGCAAACGCCCCAAAGAGAAAAACCGTCTTTGCCCACGGGCCGAAGACCGGCGCGTACATCTCGCAGAGCGTCCTCACCAGATCGTCCCCCTTCGGGTTCAGACCGGTGCGACCGAGAATCGCGGCGCCAACAAGATAGAACGCGATCGTGGTGAAGGTGTAGACCACCATCGAGCACCACGCATCGCACTGGAGCACCCGAATCCAACCGGCTGCCCGCTCGGCCCAGGCGTCCGATCCATCCCGTGGGCCACACCACCGGGCATAGCCTTTTTCGAGGCACCAATACGGATACTGGATGAGCTCGGTCGCCCCCACGCCGATGATCCCGAACGCAGCGAGTGCCGTAGGTAAGCCCTTCCCGGGCGGCACTTGAAACTGAAACCCCGACGCAAGCTCAATCCAACTGATGCGCCAGTCGGGCATCAGTTGAAGCATGGCCAGATTGATGACCGTGACGAGCGTGAAGGCGGCAACAAGCGCTGTCGACACTGTCTGCACAACCCCATAACGACCCACCACCAAGAGCACCACCGACACGGCGGTGATGATCGCGGCCCAGATTGTTGCATCATGGGATGTCGGGGCGACAGGCGAGAGGTGGTTCGGGTCGGCGAGCCGAGCGCGAATCTGTTCGTCATGGAACGCGTTGACCGCGGAGCCGGACTCGGTCAGCGGGAACTGGATTGTCATCGCCTGCCCCACGCCACCGATCAATCCCCCCACCTGCGCCAGCGCCACGACGGTGAACGCCAGCCAAAACCAACAAACCCAATTGGCCTGGCCGCGTGGCACAAGGCCCATGCGTGGCCCGGGCACCTCGTTCAAGGCATCGAGCGTCGTTCGCCCATTGATGATGGCGTACTTGCCAAGCTCGATCTGAACGAACACTTTGATGACGCACCCGATGATGATCAGCCACAGCAGCACGAACCCGGCCTCAGCACCGACGAGCGTCGTCGCGATCAATTCGCCCGACCCGACGATCGACCCCGCGATGATCAGCCCTGGGCCGAGCTGCCGCAGGATGCCGAAGACGGTGCTCGGCGGGTCGATCAAAGCGGGATCCATGAAGAGCTCGTCAGGGAGCGACGTCGATGATGGTCTTGATCATGCCGGGATGCGGCACGGCGAGATCGGCAAAGCCGGTCGGAACTTCGTCGAACGGTAGCCGGCGCGTGATCCACGGTGTCGTGTCGATCTTGCCCTGCTCGACCAGGTCGATGATAAACGGAAAATCTTTCGGAAGGGCGTTGCGGCTGGCCAGGAGCGTGACCTCCGGCTTGTGAAGCGATGCCTGCATGAACGTGAGCGGCTCCGACGTGATGCCGACGTAGACCAGCCTTCCGGTCGGTGCGAGGTATCGGAGAGCGCCGACCATCGAGCCGGGGTGCCCAGTGGCGTCGAAGACCAGCGGGAAGCCGTCACCGCTGGTGAACGCTTGCACGGCATCAAGCTCCGAGCCGTCGTCACGAGGGATAATGCCGCAGTCGATTCCATAGACGCGTTTGCAAAAATCCAGCCGTTCCTGGCTGAGGTCCATGACGGCCAGGCGAGCGCCGCGCTGCCGCGCAAATTCGATCACCGATAGACCGATGGGGCCAGCACCGATGACGAGCGTGGCCTCACCGGGCTTGGCCGCACCGCGATCCACGGCGTGACACCCGATCGCCAGGGTCTCCACGAGTGCGAGCTGCTCGAAGGATAGTCGGCCGCTGACGTGAAGCTTGTCGGCACGGATGTTGAAGCGCTCGCGGAGGCCGCCGTCGCACATCACACCGATCACCTCGAGACGAACACAGCAATTGCTGCTGCCGTGTCGACACGCGAAGCACGAGCCGCAGTTCATGTAGGGCTCGACGGCACAGCGATCCCCTACCTGCACGTTCCGCACGCCTTCGCCGACCGCCACGACTTCCACGCCGAGCTCGTGCCCAGGAATACGCGGATAACTGAAAAACGGGAACTTCCCGAGATAGCCGCCGATGTCGGTGCCGCAAACGCCCATGCGGCAGGTGCGAACTTGCGCGTCACCTGGCCCCGGCGCAGGGGGAGGGGGCGTGTCGACGAGACTCACGACCTTGGGATTGTCGAAGCGGATTGTTTTCATGGACCGGGGAACGAAAGAAACAGGACGGCCAATGCTCCGGCGGCAACGAGGGGCGACCGAGAGACATCGGCAGATCGTACCCGAGGTTGGCGCCCGGCGCCGCGAAGAATGTCACCGCAGACGCGCCACAAAACCGTCGGGAATTGTCGAACCAAATACAGTATGATTCATGGTACCTGCCCGCACCGCCCCCACCTTTGCCGGCCCCGCCGCATGCAAGCGATCGCGAAAGCCATACTGGGGGTCGCGATGCTTCTCTCCGCGGCGAGTTTCTCCACAGCGAACGATCGCTTGACTGTTCCGCCTCTGGTTGGTGCGGTATTGACCGAGCGGTGCATCGATTGCCACGGAGGCGATACGGCCGAGGGCGATGTTCGACTCGACGACCTGGCCGAGCTGGATCTCGATGCCCGCATCGCCCTGCTCAACAGGGCCCAGGAGCAGTTGTTCTTGGAACAAATGCCTCCGAAAGATGAAACGCAGCCGACGGCGGCTGAGCGGTCACGCCTGATGGAGTGGGTGTCGCACGAGCTTCAGAAGCACGGCGCCTCGACGCTGGAGCAGAAGCTCAAGAAGCCGGAGTACGGCAACTACGTCGATCATGAAAAGCTGTTTTCCGGTGAATACAGAAATCTTCCGGGGTTTACGTTCGACCGGCGTTGGCTGATCAGCGACTCCATCTTCAATGCCGCCTACCAGCGGATGCTGATGAATGTCACTACCGTCAAGCACAACGGGAAACCCATGACGGTCGTGGGTGGCAACAGTATTCCGAACCTCAGCCTTTCGAACCCGTTTCTCCTGCCGAATGTGTCGGGTGTTCGGTACTACGCCAACGAAGATCTCACAGGCGGCCACCTGTCGAGCATGTTGACCAATGCCCAGAAGACATCCGAATACATCACCAATGATCTCGTGAAGCGGAGGAACGGCAAGTACCTTCCGGCCATCACCGCGATCATGGCTCTCGAGGACAAGCATCGCGCCACGCTCGCGGCCCGTCGTGCTTTCTTAGAACACTTCATCGCCAAGCTCTGCGACGAGATCTATGGTGGCGACAACGAGTCTCTCCTCCCCCCATTCACGCCCGTCGTCCTCAATGCTGAAAAGCCGCTCGCGAAGGGGGAGAAGTACAAGAAGGCACCGATCCATGTCGCCCAGAACTCGTTGAAGGATCTCGATGGCGAGCCCTTGGTCTACCGCCTCCTGCTCGATCCTGAGACCGCGAGCGTGTCGGACGACGCCTTCCGGGAGCGTTGTGAGCGAACCTGGTTTTTCTTCGGCGATCACGAGCGGACCATCCAAGGCCGCATGACAATCCTGCGGGACTACCTACCGGAACTTCGCGACCATGTGGCCAAGAACTCGGGCAAAATCAAGCCGCTTGAATACAAGCCGCTGGCCGATGCGGAAATGGACGTGCTGCGTTCATTCATCAAGAACCATCGCAAGAAGGGTGATTTTTACCGAGAGATCATCGACACGTGCATGGCAGACTGGGAACGCGAGTTTGAAGCAGATCGCGTGGCCGCCGGCCCTCCTTCCGACGAGCTCCTCGCAGACCTCATCGACCAGCTCTCCGTGCAGATCCTGGAACGTTCTCCCACTGAGGCAGAAG
>JANNSZ010000105.1:0-1573 GCA_031403195.1 Planctomycetota bacterium
GCCGTGCCGGTGGTCTCGATGGCGCCTTCCCAGTAGGTGATTTGCGTGCTGCGTTTGGGGGAGAGTTCTTGCTCTGCCATACGGGGCACGAGCTCCAGTGAAAGTTGTTGTGAGGGAATGGTCAGGCGCCAACGCTGCGGATAGTGAGCTTTGCTCGCGGGGCTGGTCCAATAACTGGTGGGTTCCAGCGTGAAGTCTCCGACCGCAAGATGGCGTCCCCGTCCGTCTCGGTCGATCAACGTGCCGCTCGAGGCCGGGTGGGCCGATCCGTCCGCCCGGCGGAGCCGGTAGAGCATGAGTTCTCTCTGGTCGTCGAGTTGTAGGCTGAACCAGTCCCATCCAACTAAATCCTTGTCGAGATCGGCGGACCCGAACTCATGGTCCATCCAACTTGTGCCGATCACGTCGAACGATTCATTTCCGATCGTGAGTTTGCCGGTCGTGGCCAGTCTGGTGAACGAATAGTAGTGAGAGGCCTGTCCTGCGACCGAACCTTTGTGGCTGATTCCGTCGGTGCCATGCACGACCAGCGGTTTCCCCGACGAGACTGTCAATTGTATGGCCATGTCGCCGTCCGCTGCCCGGAGGGTTTGCGTGCCGGGAGTGGCCGGTGGCGATTCGGCGCTCCACCGATCGATCCAGACGTGGAGCCGATCCTGCGCTGCGCCGGCTTTGCCCAAGCCGGCGCGGCTCATCTTATCCGCATAGTGAAACTGGCCCTTGCTGAGATCGCTGATGGCGAAATGGGCCAGGTACAGGTGCGAGACGGCCCACTTCGACGGGAGGGTCTTCGTCTGATCGCGCGGCATGCCACGACGGAAGAAGGTGAGTTCATAGCCGAAGGGCCGGCCGTCCTTCGTCGTGACCTGGCCGGTGTAGTACCACCATTCGGTGCGGAACTCCTCATGCGCTCCGTGATCGCGCGGGAATGAATATCGATAGCCTTCCGTGGCGACTCTGAATTCATCCGCAGTCCGAGTCCGGCTATGAAAAGTCGGTCAAGATCGGGGGCAATCCCGGCCTTGAGAAGTGGAACAGCGGGAACAAGGACGGCGAGATTACCATCCTGGTCGCGAGCCGCTTCGTCGTGAAGTTCGAAGGCGACGGACTCGACGACATCAAGACGCTGCAGTCGTTCGTCTCGGCCACCGACACGTCAAAGCTCGCAGGCATGAAGTAGGGGCGCAGCATGCTGCGCCCGTGCCCATCGCGCCCGTCACGCGCTTCTCGCCGTGACCGGTGATCGTGGGCGGGCGCCCCTGCCGCAGACTCGATTCGTGTGCCCGTCAGCACAGCCGTTGTTGGCCGCAGCGATGCCCTCCACTTGCGCGGCGCTGTTGCCCGGGCTGGGCTCGGTCGGGGCTGCGCTGTAGCACAGAACACGCCGGGACGGCATTCGACGACCGGGCGCCCATCAGGATCGACGAAGCTCAGCGGATTGTTCCTGACATACGCGTACCGATTCCACTGCTGCGGGTCGAACAGCCCCGCGAACACCGGATCGACCTGCGAGAACCGCCCCACGCGCGGCTGGTAGTACCGTGCCCCGAAGTAGTCCTGGCTCGCCTCCGGG
>JANNSZ010000106.1:0-65501 GCA_031403195.1 Planctomycetota bacterium
GCCTTGTCGCCGGTCGCGCGCTCCGGCCCTCCGGGCCTGCGCTTGATCGTAGTTTGCGACGCTTGGCAATCCGGGCTGCGGTTGCAAACAACGCCGGCTCCATGGAACGGGCAGCCCCGGGCGGATGCTTCCGAGTCAACCCGACAGAGGCACTCCGTGGATCGTTCGGGCCGCTTCTACGCGCACGGCCGGCAGGAAGCTGGCCGGCTCGGCGCGGGCAACCTTGGCTTGCCCCCGCTGAGCACGACTCTGCCCGGGGGCATGGATGCCCCGGCAGAGTCAGCATTGAGCCGCGCAGCGGCTCAATGGCGGTTACAGCAACTCGCTGGCGAGGTCGGCGAGGGCCGATCGTTCGCCCTTTTCGAGCGTCACGTGGGCGTACAGCGGCTGGCCGGTCATGCGATGGATGAGATAGGAGAGGCCGTTGGAGAGGGCGTCGAGGTAGGGTTGGTCAATTTGGGCCACGTCGCCGGTGAAGACAATTTTTGTTCCCTCTCCGGCCCTCGTGATGATCGTTTTGACTTCGTGCGGGGTGAGGTTTTGGGCCTCGTCCACGATGAAGAACATCCGCTGGAGGCTGCGGCCGCGGATGTACGCCAGCGGCGTGATCATGAGCTTTTCCGATTCCCGCATATCGACGATCCGCTTGGCCGCCTGGGTGTCTTCGCCGCACTGGTGACGGATCACCGTGAGGTTGTCGTAGAGCGGCTGCATGTAGGGGTCGAGCTTGTCGGCGATGTCGCCGGGCAGAAAGCCGAGGTCGCGGTTCGACAGCGGCACCACGGGACGGGCCAGCAGGATCTGGCGATACCGCTGGCGGCATTCGAGTGCGGCGGCGAGCGCCAACAGCGTCTTGCCAGTACCTGCCGTGCCGGAGAGGGTGACGAGCTTGATGTCGTCGTCCATGAGCGCGCGCAGGGCAAACGACTGCTCGGCGTTGCGGGGCGTGATCCCGTAGCAGGTCTGCTTTTCGATCTTGTGGAAGGCGTTGTCGCTCCGCCGGAACGTCGCGAGGGCCGACTTGCTGCCGTTGCGGAGCACGAAGTTTTCGTTTGGCAGCGGAGGATTTGGCAGCGGCAGCCGGGCCGTAGGGAGAACGCCCCCATTGGCATAGAACTCGTCGATGACATCAGACGCAATGCCTTCGATGGTGCGTCTCCCGGTGTAGAGCTTGTCAAACCCCTGCACCTTGTCGGACGTGTAGTCTTGCGCGCGGAGGCCGAGCGACTTGGCCTTCATCCGTAGGTTTGTGTCCTTTGACACGAGGATCACTTGCCGCGGCGATTCTGCCTGCTGGATCGCAAGGGTGGTCCTCAGAATGCGGTGGTCGGGCGTGTCCTGCAGGAACGACTCGTGCAGGAGATCGCGTGGCCCGCCCCCGAGAACGACGCGGATCGATCCGAGCCCCTGACCCAGCGGGCTGCCCTCCGGGGAGAGCACATCGCCGGTCAGCGAGTCGATGCGACGCAGGAATTCGCGGGCCTGAAAGTGGATGTCCTCGTTGCCCCGCTTGAACTGGTCAAGCTCTTCGAGAACCGTGATCGGAATGGCAACGTCATTCTCTTCAAAATTTCGAATGCAGCCGCTGTCGTGAAGGATCACATTCGTGTCGAGCACGAACAGCTTGGGACGGGGTTCCGTCATCCGGGCCTCCTTGCGTGTCGAGAGGGGCGAGCGGCATCCTTGCCGTCCGAGAATGTACCGCCCGGTCGCGGCCGTGGGCACCCCGGTTTTTCGCGGTGACCAAGCCCTCGCTCATGCCCCCCTCATACTCGCTCGAGTTTTGTGATCCGGCCGGTGCCGACCCACTCGGCCACAAAGATATCGCCGTTCGGGGCAAAGCAGGCGTCGTGCGGGTGCACAAACTGCCCGTCGATCCATTTGTCTGGCTGGCCCCGAAGATTTTTGACTTCATCGAGTCGCTCGACCGCTCGGCCAAGACGGGCCACGATGGCGTTGCTACCGTCAAGGATGGTGACACAGGCTTTGAGCTCCGGCACGAGCATGAGATCCTTCACCGTGTCGATGTTGGCTGGAAGGCCAAACCCGGGAATCGTCGACTGGTACGTGCCGTCAAGCGCGAAGATCTGAAGTGTGTCGTGGGCCCGGTCGGTGATGACGATGGATGGTTCACGCCCCGGGCGACGATCGACCCAGAGACCGTGGGCGGTATTGAACGTTCCCTGGCCATCACCGGCACCACCAAAACACGACTGCCACTTCGCAGTCGAGTCATAGCGGTGAATCTTGAACGAGCCGTATCCATCAGCCATGAGAAATTCAGGGGCCTTCGACGTGTCGTCGTCGAGAAAGGCGATGTTGGTCGGCAGGAAGCCCTGGCGATTCCACGAGGGCTGCGTGGAGACATCCTCGCCCGGGGCGTAGACCCCGGACTCCATCGGGGCCTTGCGGAACCAGACGGTGTCGCCGTTGAGCGTGAGCTTCGCAAAGCACTTGGCCTGCTGGTAGGCGCACACATAGAGAAACTCGTCGCTTCCTTCGCGTCGGACCTCGATGCCGTGACCACCTCCCTGAAACTGGCTGCCGAAAGCGCGGATGAATTTTCCGGCCGGGTCGAAAACAAAAATGGACGGATGGTCCTTCTGCTGTTTCTTTCCCTCGTGGATCACGTAGAGATTGCCAGCGGCGTCGAGGGCCACGCCATGCGTTGTCTGCCAGGTGAACCGATCTGGCAACTGCGGGAAGTGATGGTGGGCACGGTAGGTGTAATCACCCTCGCCGACGATCGTCTCGCCGGCGAGGCGATGGGCACGCGCATCTCGGGCTGGGGTCACCGCTGCTGCGGCGATGGCCGCTGCGCCAGCCGTAAAGGCGCGACGGGTGAGGCTGCGCGGGGCGGTGATGTGGGGGCGACGTGGCATCGTGACGGTATTCCGTGAGGGCGTGGGGGGTGTTGAGGATGTCGAAAGAACTATTGTGGAGCATTTTCAGTGGATCCTGCCAGTCTCTGCATATTCGAAATTCGCGGCCGTCGGCATACTGTTTCGCATGACGGATGCCGCCTTCCATGCGTCGGTCGCCCTGCGTTTGCCCCCCGGGGTGACGGGCTATGTCAGCGAACTGCTGGTGCGCCAGCCGCTCGAGCTCCGGCTCGTTGCCCCGCGTCGCTCCAAGCTGGGCGACCATCGGCCACCACGCCGGGGCGCGTCGGTGCATCGGATAACGGTCAACGAAAACCTGAATCCGTATGCTTTTCTCACGACGCTCCTTCACGAAGTAGCCCACGCGGCCACATGGGAACGGCATCGTGGCCGGCGGCGGCTGCGGCCCCACGGGTCCGAATGGCAGGCAGAGTTCAGCGGCATCCTTCGCCCGATCGTGGGCTGCGGCTTTCTGCCAGCAGTCGTCGAGTCGGCGCTCGCGCGGTCGCTCCAGGCTTCCACCGCCGCCACATGCAGCGATCGAGGGCTCGTGCTGGCGCTCGCCCAGTTCGACGCCACCCCGAAAGGGCACGTGCGGGTGGAGGACCTCCCCGAGCAGTCCGTGTTTCGCGCGCCCAACGGTGCGGTCTTTCGACTTGGCCGTTCGCTCCGCACGCGTCGCGAGTGTTTTGAGCTGCGGACCGGACGGGAGTACCGGGTGCATGGCCTCGCGCTTGTGGAGCCCCTTGCCGAGCCGCCGCCCGTCCCGCGACGACGCTTGCGGCGATAAGGCACAGGCCGCTGGCGGTGGAAGCCAACGGGAATCATGATGTGGATGCGCCCACGACTCGCCCCTCTTAGGTTGTTTCATGACCGCTTCCACATGCCCGCTCACTGGCCCGCAGGTGGTCGATCTCTACTTCATGGAGCACCGCGCGAAGCTGCTCGACATCGCGGCGTTCCTCGACCGGCTTGACCGGGCAGGGCAGCCCGATGGAGGCGGCGACGTCCGCGTGCGAGCCCTGCGACGGGCGATTTCACTGTTGGTCGATGGCGATGGCGATCGTGCCCGGCGGATTCTCGAGCTCCTGAGCGATCACACGGCCGAGCCGATTCCCGTGGCTCAGACCCAGGCCGCCCTCGGCGCCGATCCCGCGACCAGCTATTGAGGCGACGGCCAGCCATGCCCTACATCGATCCCCACATCCACATGGTCAGTCGCACCACCGACGACTACGCGAGGATGGCTGAGGCGGGATGCATCGCCGTCACCGAGCCGGCCTTCTGGGCTGGCTTCGACCGCTCCTCGCCCGCGGGCTTCTTGGACTACTTTCGGCAACTCACGGAGACCGAGCCCAAGCGGGCGGCCCGGTATGGCATCGCCCACTACTGCTGGCTCTGCATCAATCCAAAAGAGGCGGAGGACCCAGGATTTGCCCGTGAGGTGATGAGTCTGATTCCCGAATTCCTCGATCGGCCCAACGTGCTCGGCATCGGTGAGATCGGCCTCAACAAGAACAGCCGCAATGAGCTCCTCATCCTCGAGGAGCAGATCGATCTGGCGAAGCGGCACGACCGGCTGATCCTCGTCCACACGCCCCATCTTGAAGACAAGCTCAAGGGTACGCGGCTCATCATGGATGCGCTGAAGAACGCCGGCATCAATCCGGGCCGTGTGCTCATCGACCATGTGGAGGAGCACACGGTCGCCGCCGTCCTCGACCGCGGGTTCTGGGCCGGCATGACGCTCTACCCCGATAGCAAGTGCACGCCGCAGCGGGCGGTGGACATCATCGAGCAGTACGGCCACGAGCGGATCTGGATCAACTCAGCTGGTGACTGGGGGCCGAGCGATCCCCTATCCGTGCCGAAATGCCACGTCGAGATGCGCCGCCGCGGCCACAGCGCCGACCTTGCGATGAAGATCAGCCTTGAGAACCCGCTAGCGTTTTTGGGCCAGTGCCCAGGTTTCCGACCATTGGGGTAGCTTACTCTCGCTTCGGAAATCGCAGATCGATGAGCCGCCGCGAGTTTTCGAGCACCGTGTCAGCGACAGCCGCCAAGGGCTGGCTTCGGCCCCTGCGGCCGTGGAAGTATTGGATCACGAAGCCCCGGTATTCGAAGACGCGGTGATGTTCCGTGCGGGCGACCTCCTCGCCGTTGGAGATCGAGTGCGACGAGTACTCGAAGGCGATGTCACCGGGGTTGTCGCGGCGAAGCGTCACGTCAATCGTGACGCGGTCCGTCGATTTCGCGTCGGCCATGCGCTTCCGAAGGTGGGCGACAGCGTCCTGGGCCGCTTGGTCGAAGGGAGTCTTGCCCGTGAGGACGATCATCCACGCGAATGTCTCGCCGTCGCTGACGCCGGACTTTCCGATGCCACGTCCCTCGGCGACGATCTTCGACTCGGCGAACCGCATGTCCACCTTCGGGCCGTCAGGCGGCTGAAAACCATCGACCGCTTCGGGCTCTCGCTCCGGTGGCGCATACCATTGGAGCCGCATGGTGCGGTCGGGCGGGAAGGGGGCCCCAGCCGGAGGCGTCTGTGAAACCACCTGATTGCCCTGGGCCGGATCCTTCGCGGGACCGAGGCATTCGACAGAGGATGGATTCAGGCCGACCGCCCACAATTCGTTGACGGCTGCTTCGAACGTGTGCCCTACGACATTGGGGACCAGCGTGGTGGCCGACTCGTTCGATGATGCGGGCGGTGCGGGTGGCGACGGCGCAGGGGCCTTTGGCTTCGTCAGTCTGCGGAGCGTGCGCGGCGGATCGAGCGGGGGATACTCGACTCGCTTTCGCACCGGTGGATCGTCGCTGGCCGTCCTACCCGTCGCCAAGTCAATGAGGCGTTCGGGGTCAAGGCCCGCGGGGTCAGAACGGTTCTCCCCGGTTGGATCCGTACCCTTACCCATCTCGGTGAGGGTCTCAATGATCAGCCAGTCGGCGATCTCCGAATCGGACGCTGGTCGGCTGGCTGGTGTAGCCGCCGGCGACGAGTTTGTCCCGGCGATCACATCGGCGAATGCCCCCGTCGTGTCTGGGCTCTTGGTGGCAAAGAGTCCCTTCACGGCTTGGCTCGTGCCGCTCGCGGCAGTCTCCCCTTGCTCCGCGTGCGCATCGGGCTTCTCTATGGAGGATGGACGTTCACGGCCCGTTGGAGTGTTCGAAACCGGGGGCGCAGCGGTGGTTGTCACCTCGCCCGCGTGAGGCAAGGCCACGGCGCGATCGCCCGCTGTGCCGGCCCATCGAAACGTTTTCGCCTTCGGATCGAATGATCCTCGCCATGGCACCGTCGCCAGGTTGTTGCCATGACGGCAGCGAAACAGCCCCTCGATCGCGTGGTTGTGGCCTGGCCGATAGGTGCCGAGGATCTCAAACCACACGTCCGTCGGCGCTTCGGTGGCGAGCGGGGCCCGGCCCACGCCTCGCACCATCATGAGATCGCTCGTCCAGGGATCGACGCGAAATGCAAACCATGTCGCGTTGCCACCCGCGACGTAGACGCCAGCGGCCGAATCGGCCGGCGTGTCCGCCTGTGCCGGGGCCGACAGGACCCACAAGAGTGTGACCATAACTAGCCATCTCGTCGGCATGGAGAAACCCTCGAAGTGACCCGGGCAACCGTCACATGCCACCCTGGCATGAGTGTACCAATCGCCGGCCAGAAGCCGCACGTGGCGCAACAATCGACATACGGCATCGACGTCGCCATACTTTCGGCTTCGGAAGCGATTGCGTCGCGACCGTTTCACCATTCCTTGAGGATGACACCATGCGATCGTCCCCCTGCCGCTTTCTAGCGACCTTGTGCCTCACGCTGGCGTTCGGGAGGGCACTGGCCCAAGCCGAAGCGAGCGTTCTCTCTGCGATTCCAGCCGACGTGCTGGTCGTTGGCGTGATCCATGATGTGGCCGATGGAAATCGTACCGTTGGCCAACTGGCCGCGCTCGTGAAGGCACCTGCACCCGATCTCCTGACGTTGGCTAAGGGGCTTTCCGGAATCCAGAAGGGGATCGATGAGTCAGGGGATATGGCGTTCGTCCTCACCGCCATCGACGCGGGGCCCAAGGCCATGATCCTGGTCCCCATAGCGGACGCTGCCGATTTCTATACGGCGCTCAATGCGAAACAGCCACATGACGGTGGAGTTGTCGAGGCACAGATCGCCGGCATGCCAGCCCTTATCGGGACGAAGGGAAGCCATGCCGTGATCGCGCCAGCGGCAGAGGAGGAGGCCTTGAAGGCATTTCTCTCGGCGAAGAGCCCCCTTGCCGGCGACGCTTCACTTGCTGCGTGGATCGACGCTAGCAAGGCGAGCGTCGTCGTCACCTCCCATGGCATCACACAGTTGATGCCCAAGCTCATCGAAGGCATTCGGATGATACAGGCACAGATGGCGACCATGGCCGGCGAGCAAGGCCGCGTCGCTGCCGAGATGATGGACATGTACGTCAAGGCGTT
Organism: Planctomycetota bacterium; assembly: GCA_031403195.1. Lineage (GTDB taxonomy): Bacteria > Planctomycetota > Planctomycetia > Pirellulales > UBA1268 > QWPN01. The sequence goes on from JANNSZ010000106.1 coordinate 7,347, forward strand.
CACCGCGGCTCAGGCCGAAGTCGAGCAGCTCGGCGTCGGTGTCCGCATTGATGCGACCCAGACCGTCGACGTCGTCAGTAGGACGCAGTTCAAACCCGATGGAACATGGGCGAGAAGATTCGCCGACACCAAACCGTGCAGCGCCGACGTGCTCGCGGGACTGCCCGCCGGGCCGTTTGCGTTTGCAGCCGGAGTCATCGCTCCGCAGGGCCTTACGCGAGATTTAATGGACTTCTCGGTCGCCATGATGCAGAGCCAGGCAAAACAAAAACTGACGCCTGGCCAGATGCAACAGGTCGTCGCGAGCTTCACTCGCTTCATGCAAGGCGTCCACAGTTTTGGAATGCGGATGGGTGCCAGCGAACCAGGCGAGGGCCTTTATGGCGACACCGCCATGGTGGTGAAAGTGGACGACTCCAAGCTTTACATGAATGGCTATGAAGAATCCCTGGCCACCATGAGTGCCTTGGCGAAGGAGACCGAAGGCCCATATCTGCCGACGGCGAGTTGCCGGCACGTCGAGCGCGACGGGGCGGATGTCCTCGAGGTGACGATGGAACTCGACAACCTCGAGTCGCTCATGCAGGCCGGAGGTCCGGATCCTGAGGCGATGAAGAGGATTTTGTTCGGGCCGGATGGCACTCTCAAACACTACGTCGTGGCGGCAGACACGGAAACAGTCGTCATCGTCTACAACTCGATCGAGAAGCTGAAGTCGGTACTCGCGAGCGTACGAGCCAACAAGCCCACTATGTCAAAGGATCCTGGTGTCGCCAAGGTATCGGCGTCGTTGCCACGGGGCGCTCATGGCGTCGTGTATGTAAGCGTCAGCGGGTATGCGGCCATGATTCGGCAATTCATGGCGGCGGTGCCCGGTGGTCAGGCCTTTGAGATTCCAACGATTCCCGAGTGCTCGCCGATCGGCATGGCCGTGAAGGCATCGCCATTGGGTGTTGAAACGCACCTCGTCATCGTGGCCGACGTACCTCGGACGATCGCGGAGACCGTCATGAAACTCCGCGATGAAGGCCGTGCTGTTTTGAGAGAATGAGCCTAAGGATCGATCGCCTTTCGGAAACCGAACATGCTGGCACCGGCGATTCCATTGGACGAGGCCGAGCGGCTCGCCGATCTCTATTCGCTCGAGATCCTCGATACGCCTCCCGAGGAGCGATTTGACCGGATCGCATCGCTGGCGTCGGCCGTGTTCGATGTGCCGATTGCCTACATCGCCCTGGTCGATTCGGACCGTCAGTGGTTCAAGGCCAAGTGTGGCCTGACGGCACATCAAACCGGTCGTGATGTGTCGTTCTGCGGCCACGCGATCCTGGAGGACGACACGCTCGTCGTGCCCGACGCGCTCGAAGACGATCGCTTCTTCGATAATCCGCTGGTGGTGGGTGAGCCCTTCATTCGCTTTTACGCTGGCCACCCTCTGGCAGGGCTGGGTGGCCACAACATCGGCACGCTATGCCTAGCCGACTCTCGTCCCAGAACTCTCACCGATCGTGAGCTCGACGCGCTGCGGAGTCTCGCGAAGGTGGCGGAGCGGGAGATTGGTCTCATCGATGTTGTCCGCGCCCAGCGGGAACTGCTGGACGCCCGGGCCAAACTCGCCTCCACGCAAAAGCGGCTGGCCCGCGAACTGGACGATGCAGGGGCGTTCGTGCGGTCTATCGTGCCCGAGCCGATTGTGTCTCCGGCGCTGTCCTCCACGCACCGCCTGATCGCGTGTTCGGAACTCGGTGGTGACATGCTTGGGGCGCTTCCGCTCGACGACGCAGGCCGTCGCACGGCGATCTACCTCCTGGATGTTTCCGGCCACGGCATCGGCCCCTCGATGCTTTCAGTCACCGTGGGGAACATCATTCGGAGCCGAAGTCTGCCCGGGGTCGATTTCACTCGGCCAGCCGAGGTGCTGGCCGCCCTGAATGAGGCGTTCCCGCTCGACAGGACCGACGGCAAGTTTTTCACGATGTGGTATGGCGTCTACGACGCCGCAGGCAGATCGCTCGCCTTCTCGGTCGCTGGGCACCATCCGGCGATGCTCGTGCCGCCAGCAGGGCCGATTGGGCGCCTCGGCGAACCGGCCCCATTGATCGGATTTTTTCCAGACGCGATCTATACCGAAGAGCGCGTCAGCATCGCTCCCGGCAGCATGCTCTATGTCTTCAGTGACGGCGGCTTCGAGGGCGCCGACTCGACCGGCGCGATCCTCGGCTACGATGCCTTTGCGGAGATCGTGGCCGGGATCGCGCGAGCCGAGAACCCTGCAGCGCACCGCCCGGCCGATGCCCGCCTCGAGGCCGTGGTCGGGCGGGTGCTGGACTACGGCGAGGGGAGCCTGGATGACGATTTTGGGCTGCTGGAAATCGTCTTCACGTGACCGGACGCCGGGCTGTCCCGGCTATCGCGTCATCATTTCCGCTGTTGGTCGCCCTGGTTGGCGGCGTTTCGCAGCAGCTTCTCGCCCTCGCTGACCACGGCGCCAGCGACGTTCTTGACCCTCTGCTTGTCGATCGAGACCTCGATGTTGCCGTTGGTCTGTGTGATGTGAATCGCGCCGGCCACGACAAGACCACCGACAAGAAAACCCAGAAGAATCAGCGTGCGCATGGTGTGAATATCCTTGGAGGACGGCAGGGACGCGAGGGCGCACCCCTTGCCGGCGGCGAGCACGTTCGCAGCCGTGGCGTCCGAAGGCAAGCCCGATTGTGGCCGCGGTTTACCGCTGCGGCGGGCGGGGGCTGCGTCTGGGCGATGCTCCGCTCGTTTCGGCAGATTTGATACGGCCAGAACCGTCTGGCCGAGAGTCGAGTCAGCCGCACGGGGCCGCCGCCGACCGTGGCAGACAACTGCATGTATAGTGCGTGGCAACATCCAGCCTTGTGGTGGTGGCCCATGCGTACCTGCCCTGATTCGAGGCATCGCCCTGTTCCGGGGCGGCAAGCGGCATCGGCGTGGGTCGGCCTCGCGTGGACGGTCGTTGGCGTGGCCGCGATTGCCGCCTCGCCCGAAGAGCCCTGGTCTCGCTGGCGGGGGGCCGCTGGGGCCGGTCATGGAGGCGATGCCCAGTTTCCAACCGAGTGGACCGCGGCCGACTGCGCCTGGGCGGTGGATCTCCCAGGCGCAGGCAACGCGTCGCCCGTTGTCTGGCAGGGCCACATCTACACGGCCTCGGCGGACGCGGATGCTGGCATCCGGATCGTGATGTGCCACGACCTTGCGTCTGGCAGGCTTGTCTGGCGACGTGATTTTCCTGGGCCGATGGAACACCATCATGCCCAGAACAGTTCGGCATCGGGCTCGGTGGCCGTCGACTCGCGAGGCATCTATTGGATGTGGGGCACGCGTGCCGGCTCACGGGTCGAGGCGCTCGATCACAACGGCGAACCCCGATGGCACGTTGACCTTGGCCCTTTTGATGCCCAGCATGGCTACGCGGCGACACCCGCCGTCTGCGGCGATCTCCTCATCGTGCCGGACGATCAGGACGTATCGAGCCGCGTGCTGGGGCTCGATACGGCCACTGGTCGCGAACGGTGGCGGCTGGACCGCGAGCCCGCGAAGGCCGATTATTCCACGCCGCTGGTCGTGGATCGTGACGGTGCCTCGCCGGTTGTGATCCTCACGAGCATGGCCCACGGCGTCACGAGCATCGACGGTGCGACCGGGACAGTGCTCTGGGAGAAACGCTGTCTCCCAAAGCGTGCGGTGTCGTCGCCCATTCTGGCGGGCGGCCTTGTGATCGGCACGAGCGGCGACGGTGGCGGTGACAACACGCTCGTGGCGGTGCGGCCACCGCGAGGAAACACCGAGTTGGACGTGGTGTACACGCTCGACCGGAGCATCGCGCCATATGTGCCCACGCCCGTCCATGCCGACGGGCTCATCTATCTCTGGGGTGATCGCGGTGTCGTGACCTGCATCCGGGATACGACCGGGGAAACCGTGTGGCGGGGCCGCGTCGGTGGCACCTACTACGCCTCACCAATCATCGTGGGGGGCACGGTGCGGAATGTGTCGGTGGACGGCGAGGCCGTCACGATCAAGGCCGGTGACACGTTTGAAGTGCTTGGCCGCGTGGACCTCGGCGAACCCTGCCGATCCACGCCCGCGGTCGTCGGCAGCCGCATGGTGCTCCGCACGGTTAGCCGCCTCATGGCCATCGATGCTCAGCCAGGTAACCGTTAGCCCGCGCCGGGATTCCATCGCGTGCCGTAGCCGTGGCGGGCGAGCCACGCGGTGATCGCGGGGTTCGCTCCCGGGGCCGGGCTCGGGCTGTAGACCAGAAACCGGTTGCCCCTAAAGGTGAGCCCCTTGGTCAGGCTGTAGTACGGCTGCGGGGCCGGATTGAAGAAGAGCGGATTGTTGGGCCAGTCCGACACATTCGGATAGCGAGGTGTTGTTGGTGGGGAGAAGAGCGGGAAAGGAAACTCCGTGCCTGCCCAGCGGTTCTCCCAGAGGTTGCCCTCATAGCGAATGTTGCCCGCCGGCATGCAGCCACCGATTTCACTCCCGTACGGCATGCCGTTGATGACCGTGAAAAACGCGTAGGTGCCCGACACAAGGTTGACGTTGAGGGAGTCGGTCAAGTTGAAGTCGGCTCCCATCCAGAACACGCCCTGCTTGTTGTCGTATTGCAGGTTGTCTCTCACGGTGACCCACCGCGTGCCGCCGTCGGTGTAGATCACGTTGCTGCCGGCGAGCGGACGCTTGCTATGCATCATGTTGCCCTGGATAAGCGTGGCGTCGGCCCAGCCACGGCCCTGGGCGCCGGTGGTGTAGATCGCACCGCCGTCGTAGACCTGGGTCAAGAAGTTCGTGATCACGTTGCCGATCACTCGCGTGCCGCTGAGCGCCGTCGGCCTACCCAAATCATTCGGTAGCCAGGTTCCGACCGTGCTATTGGGCATGCCGGTAAATCGCGGACTGTCAAGGAGTCCCCAGCCCCAGCCGATCTGCATGCCAGACCATGATGTGTCGCTGATGCGATTGTTTTCAATCCGCGTATTCAGGGCGAAGCCGACGAGGATGCCCGAAGCGTCGACGTAGTCTTCGCCGGTGCCTGTGATGGTGTTCTGGAGGATTGCGACGCCGCGGACCACCGCCCTCGGATCACTCGGGAACGCGTCCGTGCCCAGCACGGTGATTCGGTTATCGACGTCGATCACCCACTTCGGTTGGTTTTGGAGTGGATTGATCGACGGATCGACCCGCGCCCAGGAGACGCCACCGACAGTGATCGCGGCTGACGAGATGGCCGAGAACGTGTTGCGGACCACTTGCAGGCCCTGGCTGCCGGTGCCTATCGCGAGCCCGACGCCGCCGAGATTGCGGAACACGTTGCCGCGGAACGCCACGTTTCGCGCATACGACACCGACACATTGCCGGGCGTGGCCTTCGTGAATTTGCTATGGCCGGTGGTGTTCAGGTCATTGAGATATCTGCCTGTGACGGGATTTTTCCCGATGTCGACGAGGACACCGGCCTGATCGGGCACGTAGCCCGTGCCGAAGCTTGGGTCGAGCCATGTAGCCCCGGTGAACGTGATACCGTGGAACGCCAGGTTTCGAACGGGGACGGCCGCTGTCCCTTCAACCCTCAGGAGCGACTCGGCGACGGGAATCTGAATGTCCATGGAGTTCGGATCGGCCGTCGACGCGGTGACGAGGTACACGTTTTTGCCCACGCTGTCGTAGTACCACTCATTGGCGACGTCGAGGAACTGGTAGGAGTTGGCGAACTGCGTGATCCGCCAGGGGTTCCAGACGGCCGGCTGGTTCGGCTCGGCCGGCGGGGCTCCCGGCACCGCACTCGACGGCGCGACCGCGAGCATTGCCGCCCGCCATGGATCGGCTTGCATCGTGATGAGACCGACCGAGACATCTCCCAAAATCAAGGGATCAAAATCGACGATCTGGAGCGGGTCATACGCCCCGATCGACTCCACCGGCATACGGTACTCGCGCCACTGCATGCGTCCGACTGCTTCGACATCCTGTTGACGGCCGGCGTCATGCAAGCCCTCGACCATGTCCCACTTTGTGGGGTCGCGCCAGTCGAGGCCGTTGGTGTTGGTCAGCGAGGAGGGGTCGGAGTAGACGATTCCATTGACCGGGTCACCAGAGAGCAAGAAATCGAATTGGCCGATGAGCGGACGGAAGCCGTAGGGATACGTCGGGAACAGGTCTTCGGGCATCGCCGATGGCATGGTTTCGGCGATCGTTCCGCGGACACCGTCGATATAGAGCTGCCGGGCACGGAGCTCGGATCGGCCGACAACCGAGAGGCTGCTGACATCGGCTTTCCAGAGGGCGTTGCCATTGATCGCCACACTGAAGAGCATCGGATCGGCGACCTCGGTCCAGCCGGTGACCTGCCGCGAGCCCGTGAAGACTGGGGTCTCGCCTGGCGCCGCTTGCCAGGTGACGGTGCGGCCGTTGCGGCCAGAGTCGAGGGACGAGAAGACGAATGGCTCATCGAGCTCAAACGAGCCCCCGCGGATATTGATGACGATGTCGCGGACCTGCGGACGCGCAGCGAGCTTCGTGCGGATGGCCGCCTGGGCTCCATCGATGGAGCGGAATGGATTGGTGATGCTGCCGGTCGGCGGCGTCACAGGCGGCGGCAGATCGGTCTGCACCCAGTACTGGTCCACGGCCAGTGCGATCCGTTCTTCGAGCCGCTCGAGTGCGAGACCAGCCTTCTTTCGCAGTTGGTTCGAGCGACGGCCGCTGGCGCGGAGTCGGGAATAGAGGTGTTCTACAAAGCTCATGAATTTTCGCTCCACGGTCCCACCGAAATGCCTTACACGAAAGACTACCTTGCTGGCGGCGAGCTTGCGGCCGGCCGCCTCGCGAGACAGCCACAAATCGGCTGCTGCGATCAGGAAACGACCGTCGCCGGTTGTGAATCGTCGTTGACGGATGTACGGTTCTCCCAACCCTCAGAGGATTCAACGATGGCTTTCTTGCGGCGACTTCAGCAATTTCTCGTGCGCGATTCCCGCAGCCGAAGGACGCGGACGTTACGCCCGTCGGTCGAGCGGCTCGAAGGTCGGCTGGCGCTTGCCGGCGATAACTTCATCGAACCGCCGGTGATCACGAGCAATCCCCTCACCCATGTCCTGACGGCGAAGCTGACCATGGCGGTCACGTCGGCAAAGGTTGGGGATGCCACGGTGACCAACGCCTGGACGTACAACGGCAGCTACGTCGGCCCCACGCTCAAGGCACAGCCAGGCGACCTCCTGGATCTGGAAGTGGTCAACCGCCTGCCGAGCGGCCAAATCACAAATCTGCACACCCACGGACTCCACGTCTCCCCGCTGGGGAACGGAGACAACGTCCTCCTGGAGATCAAGCCAGGAGAATCCAACCGCTACCAGATCCGGATTCCTGCCGACCATCCGAGCGGCCTCTACTGGTACCACCCGCACCACCACACAAAGGTGTACGACCAGTTGAGCATGGGCTTGTCTGGTCTGATCGTGATCGGCGATGCAGACGGCGGGGCCACCCAACTGGACAGCTACACCTCGCACCTGCTGGCGCTCAAGAATGCGCTCGTGTCTGGCGGCACGATCAAGGTCCCGCCCAGCTCCTCCATGCCGAGCAATCCGATCCAGACCTTCACGGTCAACGGCCAACTCAACCCGGTCCTCAAGGTGCCGCAAGGTCAAGGGCAAGTGTTCAGCGTCGCCAACACGGGCGCCAGTGCTTTCTACAGCTTACAGCTCAACACCGCGGCGGACGGCTCAGGGACGGCCATTCCCCTCATCCTTTTGGGGATGGACGGCAACCCGTTCTACACGGCGCGTTCGAACCCGGGCGGCCCTCTCGGCGCCCTCGGCTTGCCCCCCGGCCGGCGATGGTCGTTCACCTATGATCTGAGTCAGAACACGCCTCTGTTGGAAGCGGGCGACACGCTGTATCTCATCGGCCTCTCGAACCAGGCCCAGTCCGGCACGAACCTTTGGGATGTGTGGCCGAACACTTCTACGAAGCCTTCTACAACTCTTGATGTCGGCACGCTGAACGCTGGCATCAATACCACGCAGACCAGAATCGCCGTACGCAGCAGTAGTCAGTTACCGATCGTGAACGGATTCACCATCACGATCGGCGGAGAAAAAATGCGGGTCACCGCCGGCGCGGGCACCAGCACCGCGGGCGTCACCACCTGGACGGTGCAACGTGGAGTCGGCGGAACGACTCGAGCGAGTCACGCAAGCGGCGCACTGGTCTTGTTGGACCAGACATCCACGGGCTCTCCCTTGATGACCATCCAGTTCACGGCGTCGGCGGCACCGCCAGATCCCGCCGTGCCAGCGGGTTCTTCGTTGACGTACACCAGCGGTCCCACATCCTTCGACGACTACGCCGCTCAAACCACGCTCACTGCCGCGATCAATGCGACGCAAACCACGATCGCCGTGGCGTCCGCAACCGGTTTCCCGACCACGAATGGGTACGGAATCACCATCGGCTCCGAAACCATGCTGGTCACTGGCGGCGCGGGTACGACCACCTGGACTGTCACTCGCGGAACAGATGGAAGCACCGCCGCGGCCCAAGCCAATGCTGCTCCGGTGAAGGTGCAGATTGCCGCCTATCGCAAGGTGGTCTTCGGTAAGGAGGGCACGGAAAACATCATCAACGGCGCGGAGTTCGGCCACAACCCGATCTTCCAACCCAGACTCGGCACCGTCGAGGAATGGACGTTGCTGAACCCGACGACGCAGGCCCACCCCTTTCACCTCCACACCAATCCACAGCAGGTCGTCAGCGGCACGAATGGTCCACCGCCGATGAAAAACTACATGGACGTGGTCAACGTCCCCGCCGCGAAGGCGACCATACTGAGCGCGGGTATCAGTTCGACGCAAACGACCATCACGGTTGATCCGGCGTCAGCGGGCAATTTCCCTGTCAATCCGTTCAGTCCGTTCACGATCCTCGTCGGCAACGAATACATGACGGTCACCGCGGCCGCCGGCCCGGCTCGGAATGTCTGGACTGTCGTCCGCGGAACGGAGGGGAGCACACCCTCCAGCCACAATCATGGTGATTCGGCCATCATGCCCGGCAGTGTCACCATCCGCATCAAGTTCACGGACTACCTGGGCACGATCGTCTTTCACTGCCACCGCGTCGATCACGAAGACACGGGGATGATGGTGGAAGTCAAAATGATTCCCAACGCGCCGTTGTACGCGATCGGCCACAATCCGGGGTACCACGCCGTGGTGGATGTCTTCAATTCGATGACCCAGGCCACCAGCACACAAATCCCGCCGCCCCAAGCTGCGAAATTCCGTGCCTTTCCCTCCCTGACCAGCGGCGTGAATGTGGCGGTCGGGGACGTCAACGGCGACGGCGTCGATGACATCATTGCCGGCATGGGCGACCAGGGCTCGATGGTCAAGGTGATCGACGGCACCAAGATGGACCAGGTTGACCCGGTCACCCTCGACATCCTGCCCTCGGCTCTGCTCGGGGTGTTCACCCCCTTCGGGGCGAGTGTGAAGGGCGTGTTTGTAGCCGCCGGTGACATCAACGGCGACGGCCTCGCCGATATCATCGTGGGCACCGGCAAGATCAGCCAGCCGACCGCTCCGACACTTCTGGTCGTGAATGCCTCGCAACTCCCGCAAGGCGGCAGCGTACCTGCGGGTGCGGTCCTGGCGAGGCGGACGCTGTCTTCTTACTACCGGGGTGGCGTGCGCGTGGCAGCGGGCGAGATCGCCGGGAACGGTCGCACCCAGATTGTCGTCGGCGCCGGAGCTGGAAGTCTTCCGCAGGTCCAGGTGTTCAGCCACAAGCTGAGCGTGATTGCCTCGTTCCTTGCCTTCGATCGCAGTTTCCGCGGCGGGGTGTTCGTGGCGACCGGCAATACCAAGGGCTGCGGCTTCGACGACATCATCGTCGGCAAAGGCCCCGGCAGCAGTCCGCTTGTCAAAGTTTTCAGCGACGATCACACCACGAAGGGACTGGTCCTGACCCAGAGGATTAGCTTCATGGCCTACGCGGCGAGCAACACGAACGGCGTCCGCGTGAGTTCGCGTCGCAACATTCCCTCGTCACCAACTCCGAGCGGCTTCAACAAGAAGACCATCACAGGGCCCTACGGCGGCAACTGGGACGACGTGGTGACCGTCCAGGCAACCATGCTGGATCACGAGGCGAACTACTTCGATGTGCAAGGCTGTGGTCCAGGCCAAAGTCCCACCCCAGGGGGCGGGCACGGTGGCCACTAGAGCGTGTCCGGGTTCGGTGTGGCGGCTGAGCATAGAAGCCCCTCGCGCCAGCGTGGGGACGGTGGGTTGTTGGGCGAGCCCGGTTGTGATGGCAAGCGGGACGTTGTGTGTGCCCCGCAGTCCCCACGGCTCGCGCCGGGGGCTTTTCTGTCGGTGTGTGGCGATACACCAAAGCTGGATGTGCTCTAGCCCATCGTTTGGCACTGCGTAGCGATTGAGGAAGGCAGTCGGTGGCCGCGTGGGTCGCGTTGGGGCATGAAATGGTTCGCCCTGACAGGATGCTCGTGTGTGCCGATGCAACTTGCCAGCGCCGCGTCGGGCTTGATAGCGCCCAGCCCGCATTCTCTTTCCGAAAGTCGCCTCGTGGATGCCACGCAGGGTACGGGCGAGGCTGTATGATATCCCTCGATGATGCGTGAGCCAGCGTGCTGGCCGAACGAGGACCTAGGGAAGGAGCGATGGGCATGCAGCGACGAACATTCGAGAGGAGGCACCACTCGTCGTGGCTCCACGTGGGATGCACAACAATGCTCGTCGGTGCCGCATGCATCTGCGGAGTGAATCGTCTCCTGGCGGCCGATCCCGTCGCCGACGTGCGGCAGGCAGCCGCTGCCTATGTGGACGCCTTCAAGAAAGGCGACGCGGCGGCGCTTGCTGATCAGTGGACCGAGCGAGCGATGCTCGTCGAAGGGGATTCGACGCTCGAGGGTCGCGAGGCGATTGTCGCCACACTCCTCGCCTGGCGCAAGCAGCACCCCGATGGGTCGCTGGCGGTCGAGGTGGAAGACATTGAGCTCGTCGCCGAGCCGCTCGCGCGGGTGACGGGTGTCATCCGATTCACGCCCAAGCCCGGCGCAAAGACGATCGCATCACGCTTCACGAGCCTGCGCGTGCGCGAGGGTACCACATGGCGGCTCGCGGAATCGATCGTCGTGCCGGAGCATGCCTCCGCACTCGATGAGCTGGATTGGATGATCGGCACCTGGAAGACCACGGGCGTACCCGCGAAGGATGGCTCGAAGAACGAGGTCGAGATTGTCTATGAGAAGCCGGTGGGAGCCACGACTATCGTGGGTCGCATCCGGTACCAGCTGGCTGGCCGGCCGGCGGTGAGCGCGCTCGAGGTCATTCATGCGGACCGCGAAACTGGGCTCGTGCGAAGCTGGATCTTTGACTCGATCGGCGCCCGCGCCGAGGGCGTGATCGAATCCGACGGCACGACGCTTCACAAGACGATGGTCGGCACGCCCGCTGAAGGCGCGGCTGGCACTGTCGCACGGTGGGTGCAGGTCATCGCCCCGACGGGCGACGGGCGGTGCACCGTTCACTCGATCGAACGCTCGATCGACGATGTGACTGTCGCCGATGGCGAGCCGCTTCACTTCCGAAAAGTTACTGGCCGCTGAACCCTCCCCGTTTGTCGCTTCTGGAAACCCATGCCATGAATACCGCACGTCATGTCTCTCGGTGCGTTGCAGCTTCCACACCGCTGTGGAAAGCAGCCATCAGCTGCTCGGTCGCGCTGATCCTCGTCCTGGGAAGTGGGCCAGCCTGGTCGCATGGGGGTGGCCGTGGAGGTGGAGGGGGAATGCATGGTGGCGGCGGCGGTGGCGGCATGCGCGGCGGGCCGGGTGGCGGAGCAGGCCGGGCGCCAGGTGGCGGTCGTCCTGCTGGAGCGGGCGGCGCGGGTGGCCCGCGCGATCTCGGCGGTGGCCGCGGGCTTGGTGGCGGGCTCGATGGTCGCGGAGGCGCCGGCGCTGCCGGGCGACTCGATGGCGCTGGCAAGCTTGATGGAGCAGCCGGTCGTGGGCTCGACGGGCTGGGCGGCCGAGGACTCGATGGTGCCGCTGGCGGCAAACGAGATGGGGTCGGGCGGCTCGATGGCGTGGGCGATCGCGGGCTCGATGGCGGTGGCCACTTCGCCGGCGCGGGCAGCGTGTCTCGAGCCGACTTCCAACGGATCGCGAACCGTGGTCTGCCTGGTGCGGGCGCTGGCCGTGGCGCCGTGAAGCCCTATTCACGGTCGTCCCTCGCCAATCGTGGTGACGCAATCCGCAACAACTTTCATCACGGCGACTGGAACGGGGGCCGTGGCTGGTACGGCAACCACTTCCGCCCCTGGTGGCCTGGCGGCTGGTGGGGCGGTTTTGGGTGGGGAATGGTTGCCGGCCTCGGCTGGGGTGACCTCGCCGGCTGGGGTGGCTACGGCTCGTCTCCGGTTGCCTACGACTACGGCACGACCGTCTCGTACGAAGACGACGGTGTGTACGTGCAGGGCGAGAATGTTGGCACGCCCGAGGAGTATGCGACGCAGGCGTCGGATCTGGCGTCGCAGGGCGCTGCTGCAAAGGTCGGTGATGACGCCGAGTGGCGGCCGCTGGGCGTGTACGCGCTGGCTCGCGACGGGGAAACCAACCCAAGCATTTTCATGAGCCTGGCGATCGACAAGGAAGGCCTCCTGCGGGGCAACTACTACGACGCTGTTTCAGACACGACGACCAATATGGTTGGCAAGGTCGATCAGAAATCCCAGAAGGCAGCGTGGACGATCGGCGACAAAAAGACGCCGGTGTATGAGGCTGGCCTGGCAAACCTCACGAAGGATCAGACCACGATCCTCGTGCACCGTGACGGCGGGAAGGTCGAGCAGCTGCTGCTCGTGCGGGTGGATGACCAGGCTGCGGCGGATACGGCTGCCGCAGGCGACGCAAAGCCAGCGGCCAACGCGGCGCCTTGATCGTGGGGCGCACGATGGACCGCCGGATGAACCACGCGAGTTCTCTGGTGTCGAGGCTGGTTGCAGTCCTCGTGGCCACTGGGTGCGCCATGACGACCGCCCAGCCCACGGAGGCTGAGCCCGCTGGCGGGCGTGGCCGCCAGCGCCCCGAGGCGTTCACGGCTGGACGCTGGATCGACCTCACCCATTCCTTTGACGACGCGACGATCTACTGGCCGACGGAACCGGGCTTTCGCTTCGAGCGTGAAGGCCGTGGGCATCGACACGGCGAGCATCGATCATGGACCCTCGACTGTGTTCGGGTCTCACGTGGCGCTCTGCTCGGGAAATGTTCCCATCTTTGAGAACGTGGCCGACATCTCGACGCTCCCAGCGGAGGGCGCCGTCGTGATCGCGCTGCCCATGAAAATCGCCGGCGGCTCAGGCGGTCCCCTGCGGATCATCGCCCGGCCGTGAGGTCTGTCGCCGTCACGGTTTCATCGCGGCGAGAATCGCTTCGACGCGGCCGGCGTGGAAGAAGCTGTGCTGCATGCGAGCGACCACGGCCGCCCGCTGGTCGGAGTCGGCGGGGTGGTCCGTGAGCCAGGCCGCGTGCCGCTCGACCATGATGCGATCCATGGCGACCGCGAAGAGCACCGCCACCACGAGCGACACGACAAAAGCCATGCCGCGGTGACAGAAGCATTGCGATGCGAGGATCGCGGCGAGCAAAAGCAGCGCTGAGGCTGGGCCGGTATACCCGAGCATGGTGATGCCGTTTGGCTGCGGCTGCGGGCGGTAGCTCGGTCGGACATCGTCGCCGGTTGCATAGATCGCCGGGTGCTGCTCAGCGAGCCATGTTTTCGCTGAGAGCTTCCGCGGCTCGTTGGCATCGAGGGGGGCGAGAGAGCTCAGGATGATGACGTTGTCACTGATCCACTCGGGAAGAATCGAAAGCGGGCCACGCTCTCGGGCCGAGCCCCACTGTGACACGCGATCCACCTGAAACTGGCCTACGTCAGGGAGGCCGCCACCGTGCGACCCGCCGCCGCCGCCGCCGGTCGAGTACTCGATGTCGTGGTGACCACTCACAGCCAGTCGATTCTGATAGCCAGTGTCGAGGCTGCTGATGTCGACTTCGGACTTGAAGGTGCCACCCGGGAGTCGGCCCGTGATCGTCTGCCGTGTCATGCGGCTGTTCGGTGTGGCCAGGTCGACCACGATACTTTTTCCGTCGAGGGGTGTCATGCCGCCATGAGACACCGCCACGGCGAGCACCGTGTAGATGACCCGCGAAGGCATTTTCGGGGGAGGCGAGGCGTCGTCCGTTGCTTCCGCGGGCGATGCGTCTGCGCCGTCAGCCGCGGGTGCCAGCAGAAACAGTGCGTCGGCGGTCACTGTAGGCGCCGTGGCGTTCCAGCTTGCGGCTGCCACCGCGCCGACAAGCACGACGGCGATCGCCCCGCAGGCGATGCGGACGACCGGATGCCAGGGCCGCGACGTGCGTCCGGTGAATCGCCACCAGCCTCGCAGAGGGCCGACGGCGATGAGGATCACGACCAGCAGGATCGCGAGTACGGGAAGCAGGGCAATGGCTGGAAGCATGGGAAATCAGTCCGCGGATTCGATTGTGTCGAGATAAATGGTGACGTTCTCGGCGGCGCGACGTGTGGCGGTCGTCGGTCTGCTCTCACGCACCCAGAACAGGCTCATCGCGATGAAGCACAGAAGGACAATCGCGATGATGGCGATCACGACGCCCGTCGCTGTCCTGCCTCCGCTGACGCGGCCACCACCGATGACGGCTTCCTTGCCAAGGTAGGCGGTATATCCGTAGAGCAGCACGAGAACGCTCACGAGGACTAAGGCCACACATGCGAACCACCCGATCGGATTGTTCCAGACGAGCGACTCTGCCAGAAGCATGAGATAGACCAAGACTCCCGTCCCGATCAGTCCACCGATCCACGAAAACCAGACCGTGCCCCGTGAGCCGGCCAGGCTCGCGATCGTGAAGGTTCCAGCAAATGCAGCGAGGGGCACGAGCAATGCCATCGAATAGAGATACCCTGGCGAGACCGGCCGCGACGGCTCCGTGATGCCGCTCGTGGCCACGAGCGACCAGAGAGCCTGGGGCACATCCAGAGCCATGGCGAGGCTTCCGAGGCCTGTGGTCACAACCAGAAAAGCTAGGCCGATACCCATGCGGAGGAGGAAGAGCGGCCCACGTCCGGGCGGAAGTGAAAACGAAAACTCTTCCGTGCCGTTGATCACATCACGGCCCGCCAGGCCGGGCGTCACGATCACGGTGTAGAGCAGGCCCAAGGCGATGAGCCCGCCTGGATGATCAACCAGTTGGAGGATCCAGAAGCCGGCCAGCCAGGCAATGAAAAAGCCGCCGTGCAGGCGACTGACTGGCAGCCACTCGTGGAGTGCCAGCCCGGCCCATGTCCGTCGATCGGCGGGGTTGTGCCAGGGGGAGGCATCGCTGCGCGACCCGCTATCACGCATTGTCAAAGCGCTCATCAGGAGGTTCGCCACCAGGGAAAGGATTCGTGCTCGCCCGACGCATGCTGGCCGGGCTCCATGAGGTCGAGAAAGAGGTCTTCGAGGCCGAGTGGATGTTCCTGTAGGCGGAGGTTTTCCTGTGCCCGGAGGTGGCTCAGTTGGTCGTCGCGGGTGAGGCGAACGACGGCCGTCAGCACAGGACCTTCGATGCGGCGACGAAGTTCACCCGGGATTTCAAATCCCGCTGGCACACGGTCGCCGTCAAAAATCACCTGTACGCGTCGCATTCCGCCCTGCAGCGCGTCGAGCGGTCCGGAGAGCATCATGCGGCCGCGGTCCATGAGGCCGATGTGGTCGGCCACCCGTTCGAGATCGGCGAGGATATGCGTGCTGAAAAGCACGGTGCGTTCGCCCCCGTCTCCCAGGAAATCAATCATCGCCTCAATGAGCTGGCGGCGAGACACGGGATCGAGCCCCGCTGCCGGCTCGTCGAGAATCACGATGTCGGGCCGCGCGGCGAGAGCCAGGACAACGGCAACACGTCTCTGATCTCCGCCGCTCAGTGTGCCGAGCGGACGTGACGTGTCGACATCAAAGCGTCGGCCAAGCTCCACGGCATACGCCTGGTCCCATGCGTCGTAGAGCGTGCCGAAGTATTCAAAGAGGTTTTCGCCCGACATACCCCACGGGAGCTGCTGTTCTTGCGAGACATAGGTGACGCGTTGGCGAACTTCCCGAGCCGCGTCTTTAAGACCCTGGCCCAGAATGTGGGCTGTGCCACGGTCGGGCCGGAGGAGCCCCATGAGAAGGCGTAGTGTCGTGGATTTGCCGGCGCCATTGCGGCCAATGAGGCCGTAGACCGCGCCGCGTGGCACGCTGAGATCGAGGCCGTTCACCGCGACCACGGCGGGCCGAAAGGTTTTTGAGAGGTCGATGGCCTGGATGGCAGCTTCACTCATCAGGAACGCTTTCGGTTGAGCTGGGCGAGGGCCTGGTCGAGGGCGGCACGGATTTCGGTGTCGTCGGCACCAACCTGGCGAGCCTCTACAGCCAGTCGATCGGCCAACGTGCGGAGCCGCTGGCGACGCTGGTCGCGCGGCATGGAGGGGGGCTGAGCATGCACGAACGCCCCGCGGCCCCGCTGCATTTCGATCACGCCGTCATGCTCGAGCTCG
This sequence comes from Planctomycetota bacterium, assembly GCA_031403195.1. Taxonomy (GTDB): domain Bacteria; phylum Planctomycetota; class Planctomycetia; order Pirellulales; family UBA1268; genus QWPN01. The sequence continues at coordinate 24,008 of JANNSZ010000106.1, forward strand.
CCGTAGGCCTTCGCAATCGTGGCCGGGTTCACCGCGAGCGTGTGGGCGAGCTCGCGGATTGAGGGCAGTTGCTGGCCTGGCACGAGGGTTCCGGCGGCAAGGTGGTAGCGAACCTGATCCATGATCTGCCGGTAGACCGGCATACCTGAATGCGGGTTGATGGTGAAGAGCAGCATCACGTTGTCCGTGTGTACTACAACACTAATACAGGTGTCAAGAGGCGCGCCTGGAATGGGGGTCCGTGGCCCCGCGCCGCGTTCGTCGCCCGTCGGAGGTAGACTTCGCGGAAAGGTTTTTTCGAGGCCGTTCGCGCGGCCTCGACACCCGTGCCCTCTCGTGAACCGCTATGCGTCTGAGTTCGTTGTTTTTCCTGGTGGGGCTTGTCGTGCTCCTAGCCCCAGGCTGTGGCCGCCCGACGCCGTCGATCGTGGAAGTCCCGCCGCCACAGGTACGGGTGGCGGCGCCCGTGGCCCGCGAGGTCACTGAATATGTGGTCTTCACGGGCAACGCCGCCGCCATCGACGCGGTCGATATTCGGGCTCGCGTGTCGGGGTTCGTGACAAAAGTGCATTTTGTGGATGGCCAGCGGGTCGCCGCGGGGCAGCCGCTCTTCACCATCGATGAGCGACCGTACGCGATCGTTCGTGACCAGGCAGCCGCCGAAGTGAACAAGCAGGCGGCCGAGCTGATGGAATACGAGCGGGAGGTCGTTCGCACCGCGCCGCTGGTTGCCAAAAACGTGGTCACGCGAGAGGCCTACGAGATACTCGAGTCCAAACGAGACATGTCGAAAGCGATGCTCGACAAGGCCCGTGCCGCACTTGCCAAGACGAGCCTTGATCTCGAATTCTGCACGCTCACCGCGCCGCTTGATGGGCGGATCTCGGCCCGCAATGTGAGCCCCGGCGATCTCGTCACTGCCGACGCTACCGGAAGCTCGCCACTGACGACCATCGTGAGCGTGGCCCCGATTCACGTCTATTTCGAGGCCGATGAGCGATCTGTGCTGCGTTCCCGGGCGCGGGCACAGTCAAAGCGCGCGGCAGAAGGATCGGCCGACGTGGAATGGCGAAACATCAAGCAGCTCAAAATTCCGGTGGACGTGGCGCTCATCGCGGACAAAGATTTTCCACGGCAGGGGATTCTTGATTTCGTGGATGTCGGGGCCGAGACCTCGACAGGCACGATCCGGTGTCGAGCCGAGGTACTCAATGCCGACCAACTCATCCTGCCCGGAATGTTCGTGCGAGTCCGCCTTCCCTTTGGCGATCCCGAGCCAGCGTTGCTCGTGCCGGACCGCGCCATCGGAATTGACCAGAGTCGCCGCTATGTGTGTGTCGTAGGGGCCGACCATCGCGTCGAACACAGGACGGTGGTGCCAGGCATGCTCGACGGCGACCTCCGGGTGATCGTCGAGGGGCTGACGGGCGACGAGCGGATCGTGATTGAGGGAATCCAGAAGGCCCGCGACGGCGCGGTCGTGCGGCCGGTTGAATCCACGCTCGGGTCTGCGCAGCCTCTCCACACATCCTGACGGCGGGGCGACCGGCGCACGTATGGCAGCCTTTTTCATCGATCGCCCGGTCTTTGCCACGGTCCTGTCGATCATGATCCTGATCGTCGGCGGCGTGTCGACCATTGGCATGCCCATTGCGCAATACCCGGAGATTGTGCCGCCGACGGTGGCGATCCAAACGGTCTATCCCGGCGCGTCTGCCCAGGTCGTGGCCGACACCGTGACCACACCGATCGAGCAAGAGGTGAATGGTGTCGAAGGGATGCTCTACATGGGCTCCAAAAGCACCAATGACGGCCAGGCCACGATCGATGTGACCTTCGAGCTCGGCACCGACATCGATGAGGCCCAAGTGCTCACGCAGAACCGCGTGGCCGTCGCGATGGCCAAGCTCCCGGAAGAGGTGAAGCGGCAGGGGGTCACGACCAAGAAAAAATCGCCGAGCATTTTGCTGTGCGTCAATCTGGTCTCACCCGACGATCGCTACGACCTGCTCTACCTGAGCAATTACGCGCTCATCCATGTGAAGGACGCACTCGCGCGAGTCAAGGGCGTCGGCGACGTCGCATTCCTCGGTGCCCGTGACTACGCGATGCGTATCTGGCTCAATCCCGAGGCCCTCGCTTCGCGCGGCCTCTCGGCAACCGACGTCGTGCGGGCCCTCCGCGAGCAGAATGTGCAGGTGGCAGCCGGCCAACTCGGTCAGGAGCCGTCGGACGGCCGGATCGATTTTCAGGTCCCGATCACGACACTCGGTCGGCTGCGTGACGCCGATGCTTTCGCTGACGTGATCGTGAAGTCGGAGCCCGGCCGCGAAGGGCAGCCCGGCCGTCTGGTGCGGCTGTCCGATGTCGCTCGTGTCGAACTCGGAGCCAAGAACAGCGACATGACGAGCTGGCTCGATGGCGAGGAAAGCATCACGATCGCCGTCTTCCAGTTGCCGGGCTCCAATGCCCTGGCCACCGCCGAGCGGGTGCGGCAGGCGATGGACCAACTCGCCTCGCATTTTCCTGTCGGGCTCGAGTATCGGATTCACTACGACACGACTGTTTTTGTTGATGAGTCCATCCACGAGGTCACGAAAACCTTGTTCGAGGCCGTCGTCCTGGTCTTTGTCGTGGTCCTCGTTTTTCTCCAGCAATGGCGGGCGACGCTCGTCCCGATGCTCGCGGTCCCGGTGTCACTCATCGGTACGTTTGCCGTGATGCGGCTGTTGGGTTTTTCGCTCAACAACCTCTCCCTCTTCGGGCTCGTGCTCGCGATCGGAATCGTCGTGGATGATGCGATCGTCGTCGTCGAAAACGTGGAGCGTTGGCTTCGCGAGGGGCTCTCGGCCCGCGACGCCACGCACAAGGCGATGAAGGAGGTGTCGGGGCCAGTCATCGCAATTGCGCTGGTGCTCGCGGCCGTGTTCGTGCCCACGGCCTTTATTGCTGGTATCAGCGGGCAGTTCTACCGGCAGTTCGCCCTGACGATAGCGGCCAGCACCGCCATTTCGGCTTTTGTGTCGCTCACCATTGCCCCGGCGCTCTGCGCGATCCTCTTTGCCGGCCACGCGGGCGAGCACCATGCAACAGCGCGACGCGATGCTCTGCCGGCGGTCGGGATCGGCCTTCTGGCGGGACTGCTCGCAATCTGGCTCTTTGAAGATGTAGCGATCGTGCGGGCAGGGCTGGCCGCGGTCGGCGTGCCCGATGAGTGGAAGGTGTGGGGAATTCGGCTGGTCTTGTTGTCAGGTGGCGGAGCCGCAGGCTACGTCGTGGCGCCGCTGCTGAACCTGCTGCTTGCTCAGTTCTTCAAACTCTTCAATCTCTTCTTTGACCTCACGACGGGGGCCTACGGCGCGGTCGTGGGTGTGCTCTTGCAGACGGCGATCGTCGTCGTGGCGGCATACATCGGGCTCATGGCACTCACCTACTACGGGTTCACGAGTGTTCCCGTCGGATTTATCCCCGAGCAGGACAAGGGATATCTGGTCGTCAACTGTCAGTTGCCCGACGGCGCGAGCCTCCAGCGGACGCAGCCACTTGTCGAGCGGCTGGCCAACGTGGCGCTCGAGACACCCGGCGTCGATCATGTGATTTCCGTCGCCGGATACTCCCTGATCACGAGCACGAATTTTCCGAATGCGGGTGGGATGTTCGTCCTCCTGGAACCTTTTGCCGCGCGGGCAGTCGACCCTGAAAAGTCTGCGAGGGCCGTTCTCCGTCGGCTGCGGAAGGCATTTGCCGATGTGCCCGAGGCGATGGTGTCGGTGTTTCCGGCACCTCCGGTCGAAGGCATGGGGAGCACCGGCGGATTCAAGCTCCAACTCCGTGATCTCAGTTCGGCCGGCCCGGCGGCGCTGCAAGAATCACTTGAAGGGCTGGCCGACGCTGCGAAGGCCCAGCCGGGTCTGGCCGGTGTCACGACCACCTTTCGTGCGAGCGCGCCGCAGGTGTTTGTGGAAGTAGACCGTGCCAAGGCACGCGCCCAGGGGGTGACCATTGCCGCGATCAACGAGGCCCTGCAACTCAACCTTGGCAGCGGCTACGTCAACGACTTCACGGCTTTTGGTCGCAACTGGCAGGTGACCGTCCAGGCCGATGCTCCGTTTCGGATGAAACCAGCAGACATCGCTCGGCTCAAGGTTCCCAATGCAGTTGGCGAGATGGTGCCGTTGGCCACGCTCGTCACCGACCGCGACTCGAGTGGCCCGGCCGTCGTCAATCATTACAACCTCTATCCGTCGGCCGAGCTCTCTGGCGCCACCGCACCCGGCACGAGCTCGGGCGACGCCATTGCGATCCTCGACACGCTCGCGGCGCAGCCGCCGGCGGGGCAGGGGGTCATTCCGCCCGGCATGGACATCGCGTGGACGGAGCTCTCACTCCAGCAGATTCTGGCGGGAAACACCGCCACACTTGTCTTTGCGCTCGGCACGGTCTTGGTCTTTCTCGTTCTGGCTGCCCAGTATGAGAGTTGGTCATTGCCGCTGGCGATCATCCTGATCGTGCCAATGTGTCTTCTGGCCGCGATTACGGGCGTGTGGCTCGTCGGTCTCGACAACAACATTTTCACGCAGATCGGCCTTGTCGTTCTCATCGGCCTGGCCGCGAAGAACGCGATCTTGATCGTGGAGTTTGCGAAGCAGCGGCAGGACGCCGGTGCGACGGCCGCCGAGGCTGTTCTCGAAGCCGCCAAACTCCGACTCCGGCCAATCCTGATGACGTCGCTCGCGTTCATCCTCGGCGTCGTGCCACTTGTGTTGGGCACCGGTGCCGGCGCCGAGATGCGGCAGGCTCTCGGCACGGCTGTCTTTTCCGGGATGCTCGGCGTGACCGTCTTCGGAATCTTCTTCACGCCCGTCTTCTACGCCGTCATCATGTGGTTCAGTCACCGCCCGCGATCGGTTCCCTGAAGCACCCGCCTGGCGGTCGCCTTATTTTCCGTTGGCAGCCATTTGGCGAGGTCCTTCTTCACCTCGGCGTAGATCGGCTCGCTGGCGAGGTTTGTCCACTCACGCGGGTCAGCCTCGTGGTCGTACAGTTCCTCCCCGCCGTCGGCATATCGGATGTATCGCCACTTCTCCGAACGGACGGCGTGGTTGTTGAATTCGTACGTCATCACCGCCGGTGAGTCCCAGGTTGCCTGCGGGTCGGCTAACAGCGGCGTGAGGCTCTTGCCCTCAACGTGCGGCGGGGTCTCTATTCCGCACACGTCACATATCGTGGGGTAGAGGCTCATGAAGTCGACGGTTCGCTCACACACGGTCCCCGGCTTTGTCACGCCAGGCACGATGAACAAAAGTGGCGACCGGGTCGGCTCTTCCCACAGGGCAAATTTTCGCCAGTGCTCCTTTTCGCCAAGGCTCCAACCGTGGTCGCTCCACAGGATGATCACGGTGTTGTCTCGGTGAGCACTCGCGTCAAACCCGTCGATCAGTCGGCCGACCTGCGCGTCGCAGAAGGAGATGGTTGCCAGGTACGCCTGGACGGCCTCCTTCCACTTGCCGGCCTCGGTGATCTTGGCGTGGTCACCGAAGAGAGCTGCGAGCCTCTGGCCGGTCGCGGGCACGTCGGCGAGGTCGTCGACCTTGACCACCGGCAGCGTGATCGAGTCGAGAGGGTAGAGGTCAAAGTACTTTTGCGGCACCCGCCACGGGAGGTGCGGCTTGGAGAGTCCGCAGGCGAGGAAGAACGGCTTGTCGGGTTTCAACTGCAGTTGCTCGAGGCAATAGCTCACAGAGCAGTAGTCGCGGAGCTTTTCGTCGCCGCCGGAAAGTGGGCCGATCTGGAAATTGCCGTACCCCCACGTGACGTCATCCGGCTTGATACCCTTCTCGTGTGCGGTGCCCGCGCTGGCGGTAGCGTAGTTGTCCCAGTAGTCGGCCGGGGCCGAGAGGCCGCCGTGGTAGATCTTGCCGGCTCCGGTGCAGGTGTATCCGTTGGCCCGGAGGTGTCGGGTCAGATGGATGACGTCGTTGGCGGGGGTCTTTCGCCAGTCGGAATTGTTTTCGTAAACGCCGGATGCGCTGGGCCGTAGGCCGCTCATGACGGCGGTCCGCGACGCGTTGCAGACCGGCGCGGCGCAGTAGCTTCGGGTGAACGTCACTCCCCGTGCGGCGAGTTTGTCAAGATTCGGCGTCTTGACTTGTTTGTCGCCGAGGAACCCGACCCAGTCTCGCAAGTCGTCGATGGCAATGAACAGCACATTCGGCTTCTTCGGAAGGTCTGCCGCGACGGGGCCTGCGGCCAGGGCGAAGACAGCCACCAGAGAGAGAAAGCGCATCGTGACCTCCGAATGAAACTGGAAACCCTGTGTTCGCGATGTTGGCCAACGACTCCCCGCGAAGCATAGAAACCATCGCATGACTTCCGAAGCCCACCCCGTCACGCCAGGATCTTGCGGACCACGTTTCCGTGCACGTCCGTGAGGCGAAAGTCGCGGCCCTGGGCGCGGTAGGTGAGCCGGGTGTGGTCGAAGCCGAGGAGGTGGAGGATGGTGGCGTTCAGGTCGTGAATGTGAACCTTGTCCTCCACGGCATTGAATCCGAGATCGTCCGTCTTGCCGAGGGTGAAGCCAGCTTTTGTGCCGCCACCGGCCATCCACATGGTGAAGGCATTGGGATGGTGATCTCGGCCATCGGCGCCTCCTTGAACCATTGGCGTACGGCCAAATTCTCCTCCCCAGATGACGAGCGTCTCGTCCAAGAGCCCGCGCTGTTTGAGATCCTTGAGGAGGGCGGCACAGGCCTGATCCACGTCCTTGCAGTTCTTCTGGAGGTCGCGGGTGAGATTCCCGTGCTGATCCCAGGACTCGTGGAAGAGTTCGACAAAGCGAACGCCCCGTTCGACGAGACGACGAGCCAAGAGGCAGTTGTTGGCGAAGGATCGATTCCCAGGCTCGGCGCCATACATGTCCAAAACAGACTTTGGCTCGAGCGAAATATCGGTGACCTCTGGGGCCACATCCTGCATGCGGAAGGCCATTTCGAACGCAGCAATGCGAGAGTTGATCTCGGGGTCGCCGATCGACTCAAACCGTTTGTGGTTAAGGAGATTGACCGCGTCGATCGTCTGTCGCTGCTGGGCACGGGTGATGCCCTGGGGGTTGGCAAGGTAGAGCACGGGTTCGCCCGTGGAGTTGAAACTGACTCCATCATGCACACTGGGAAGAAAGCCCGACGACCAGTTCGCATTGCCGCCAGAAGGGCCCTTGAGACCTGACGACAGCACCACGAACGCCGGGAGGTTCTTGTTCTCTGAACCAAGGCCATAGGAAACCCACGAGCCGAGTGACGGACGCCCGAACTGCTGTGAGCCGGTGGCCATGAGCACCTGGGCAGGAGCATGGTTGAACGCATCGGTGTACATGGAGCGAACAAGCGTGATGTCATCGGCGCAGGAGCCCATATGTGGAAGGATCTCCGCCATTTCCATGCCGCACGAGCCATAGGTGGTGAAGGGAAATCTGGAGCCGAGGAGCTTGTTCTCCGGGCGGATAAACGCTGACCGGTACCCCTTGAGCAACTCAGTCGGGGGGCTGGTTCCGTCGAGATCGCGGAGCACCGGTTTGTTGTCGAAGAGATCGAGGTGGCTCGGCGCGCCACCCATGAAGAGAAAGATGATGCTCTTCGCCTTTGCTGGGAACTGTGGAGGCCGTGCCGTGTGCGGATCAACGCTGGCTGTCGCAGCTGAGGCGCGGTCGGTCCCAAGCAGCGACGCCAGTGCGACCGAGCCGAGGCTCAGGCCGCAGTCCTTGAGGAACCATCGACGCGAGAAGGACTGCTGGATATCGGCGAGGGTGGAGCGTGGCAGCATAAGACTGATCAGAGAAGGATGGCGGGGCTCGGGAACCTATCAAAATAGTTTTCTGCCGCACGAAGCGGCAGTCGCTGACTATCGGAAACCTTGGATTTGCCATGGTCGGCAAATTGGAAACAGGCCCTGGAGGGCTTTTTACACGGAAAGCTAATTCTTCACGATCGTATCGTCGAGATTCAGGAGCACGCGGGCTACGGCCGCAGCGGCGGAAAGCTCGGATGGCGAATGGCTCGCGAGATCGAGGGTGACCGGACGGTAGGATTCGAGAAACAACCGCACCTGCTCGGGGTCGTCAGCGATTCTCGATTCGTACAGCGAGACGAGGACGTCGACTTCATCTGGATCAGGACGGCGGGATGCGCACCGCTCGAACGCACGCGCAATCCGTTCGCGAAGCGTGCCAGAATCCGTGAGCATCAGGTGGGCGAGGCCAACCGCGGCCTCCAGGGAAACCTGCTCGTTGAGCGTGATAAGGGCTTGCAGGGGGGTCGTGGAAATGTTGCGGCGGACGCAGGAGATCGAGCCGGTCGGCGCGTCGAAGGCGACAAGCATCGGATACGGCACCGATCGAAAGCGGAAGGTGTAAATGGCGCGACGATAGCGATTCGAGTCGGTCTCCACGAACCATGTCTTGGGGCCATACGAGTTGGGACGTTCAAAGAGGTAGCGCGGCGCGGGCGGGAACACGCTTCGGCCACCGAGGACGGGATCGAGAAGGCCGGAGCTTGCGAGCTGGATGTCGCGGACCGTTTCCGCGGGGACCCGCAGCCGCGGGCCGCGAGCCAGAAGCCGGTTCTTGGGGTCCCGCTCGCGGAGGGCGTGGGCTGCCACTGACGACTGCTGGTAGGTCGCGCTCGTCACAATGAGACGGTGCAGGCGCTTCATGTCCCAGCCGCTTGCCATGAATTCGCAGGCGAGCCAGTCGAGCAGCTCGGGATGAGAAGGAGTCGCGGCCTGGTTGCCGAAATCTTCCGAGGTCTCGAGCAGGCCGATCCCGAAATATGCCTGCCAGACGCGATTCACGAACACGCGAGCGGCCACAGGCGAGGCCGGATCGACGAGCCATCTCGCAAAGGTCAGTCGTGAGCGTGGGGCGCCCGGTGGAAGCGGATGGAGAAAGGCCGGCACATGAGGCATGACAAGATGCTTCGGATGCGTCTGCTCCCCTCGCTCAAAGAACCGAGTTTCGCGCGAATGCGTGGTCTCCGCGGCGACCAGCGCCCAGGTGGGCTCAGGCACCTTGGCATACAGGGACTCGATGGCCACCGTCTCGGCAGCGAAGTCGGGATTGTTCTCCCGCCAGTGCGCGAAGAGTCGCCGCTCCTGGTCGGGCGTACGGTTCGACGGGGCGGCGAGAAGGGCTCCGGCGACCAGCGGCGGAAGCTGATCGAGCGCCGTGGGCGGAGTTGCGGCGACCGAGAGGCGGATACGCCCCAGATTGAAGGTCTGATTGTCGTCGGAGTTGAAGCCGCCGTGCCGTTGGACGAGGTTGTATTTGAAGTGCATGGTGCCGTCCGTCCTGAATGGTTCGGCCAACTCAAACGTGATCACGGCGGGATCGCGGTTGCGGCCCGGGTCACGCTCGGTGGTCCATCCCGTTTTCTCATTGCCGTCGATGGTGAATGCAGCTGGGCCCGTGGTGCGGTCGTCTGGCTCGCGTGTGGCAGTCGTCGGAAACCGCATGGAATCGAGCTTCGTGACTGGCGGAATGACGCTCGCGACGGCGGAGCGAAAGGCCAGCTTTTCAACCTTGTCTGGCGTGGAACCGGCCCTGAGAACAAACTCGGAGAGCGTGCCAGTACCGCGGGTCGAGCGGCCTGGCCCACTCATGGGCAGGTACGGATCATTCATGATCTCAAGGCGGGCCGCTCGGATTTCTCCAACATCCGCTGAGGACTTGAAGCCCTCGGTGCTTCGCGTGTCGGCGTAGCCCATGTTGATCACGGACTTGTCGGGCAGTGGCAGGTATTTCTGGCCGGAGTCGCCGAGTTGGTAGAGCTCAAGCGGGTGCCATTCGGTGCGTGGGAGGGCGAGTATCTCATGCTGCCATTTCACAAACCCGGCCTCGACTTCCGGGGACGATCTCAGGATGACGTCATCGATGGCCACGACCGCCGCGAGGAGGGCCTCCGTCGCCACCGTCTCCGATGGTGTGCGGGCCGCGACGGATGTTTCCTCGACGCCATTGAGATAGGCATACATCCCGTAGTACTCGTCCTGAGTAAGCGGGTCGTACTTGTGGGAATGGCACTGCGCACACTGAGCCGTGAGGCCGAGCATCGATTTCCCGATCGCATCGACACGATCAAAAATTCCCTCGATCCGAAACTGCTCGGGCTTCGCGCCACCCTCCTCGTTCGTCATTGAATTGCGAAGGAACCCGGTGGCGATGCGGTCGTCCTGTGTGGCATTGGGCAGCAAGTCGCCTGCGATCTGCTTCACGACGAACTCGTCGTAGTGCATGTTCGAGTTCATCGCCGAGACGACCCAATCACGGTAGAAATGATGGGAGCGAGGGAGATCCTTCTCGTACCCTGCTGAATCGGCATACCGCGCTGCATCCAGCCACTCACGCGCCCAGCGTTCTCCGAAGTGTGGACTAGCGATCAGGCGATCGGCGTCTGTGTCAGGCGATCCAGTTGATGCAAGCTCAGCGAGCGTCGGCGGGAGGCCGGTGAGATCAAGCGACAGGCGGCGGAGGAGCGTCGCAGGGTCTGCTGCTGGTGATGGCCGCAGGCCTTCCGCTTCCAGTGTTGCCAGCACGAAGGCATCGATCGGGTTCTGTACCCAGGCTCGATCCTGGACCACCGGAACCGGCGGACGCTGTGGAGTGACGAACCCCCAGTGCTGCCCCCATTCAGCGCCTTCGGCGATCCATTGACGGATGATCGCAATCTGCTCCGGGGTGAGCGCGGGCTTCTTGTCTGGTGGCGGCATTACCGTGTCTGGATCGGCGTGCGTGATGCGTTCCAGGATCAGGGAAGCTGCCGGATCGCCGGGGACGATCGCCTTGCCACTCTCGCCGCCCTTGAGCGCAAGCTCACGGCGATCGAGCCTCAAGCCCCCCTCAACCGACGCCTCGTCTGGGCCGTGACAGGCGTAGCAGTTCTCGGACAGGATCGGCTGCACGTGGCGATTGAAGTCGATCTTCTCGGCCCGCGCGATGGCTGGCAGAACGGCGACGGCAATAAGACAAGCGAATCGCATCGACCACGAGCATACCCAGGCGCCATCGTCTCGTGCCACTGCTGGGCGTTCGACTCAAGGCCCTGCGTGAACCTGCGGGAGTTCGGTATTCTTGTGCTGCCTTCGGCTGATCGCCATGACATCAACTTCGATGACCAATATCGCGGCCTACAAGTTTGCACCGCTGGGTGAGCTCAAGCCGCTGCGCGAACGCTTGCTCCAGAACTGCAAGGCGTGGGGGCTCAAGGGAACCATCCTGTTGAGCACTGAGGGAATCAACCTGTTTGTCGCAGGGCCGCGAGAAGCGATCGATGAACTTCTGCGAGAAGTGCGACGCATTCCCGGTCTCGAGGAATTGTCGGTGAAGCTCAGTGAGAGCGATCGCCAACCGTTCACGCGGATGCTCGTGCGGATCAAGAAAGAAATCATTGCCTTCGGCGTCGAGGGAATCGACCCTAGCCGCTCCCCATCGCCAAAGCTTTCACCCACAGAACTGAAGCAGTGGCTGGATGAAGGACGGCCGGTCACGTTACTCGATACCCGCAATGAATACGAGGTAAAGCTCGGGACCTTTCGGAACGCCGTCACCGTCGGCATCGATCAGTTTCGCGATTTCCCCGCTGCGGTGGCCGGTTTACCCAGTGGGTTGAAGCAGCAGCCGATCGTGATGTTTTGCACCGGTGGCATTCGTTGCGAGAAGGCTGGGCCGTACATGCAGCGCGAGGGTTATGAGCAGGTCTATCAACTCGACGGCGGCATCCTGAAGTACTTTGAAGACGTCGGCGGGGCACACTACGAGGGCGAGTGTTTCGTCTTCGATCAGCGGGTCGGTGTCGATCCGGAGTTGAGTGAAACGGACAGCGATCTGTGCTTCGCGTGCCTTGCGCCCCTCACGGCCGAAGACCTCCAGGATCCGCGATATTCAAGGTCGATCAGTTGCCCCTATTGCCATGTAACTGACGACACGCAGAGAGTCGCCGCGCTGGCCAAGCGGCACGAACGTGTGCGCCAGGCTACGAATCCACTTCCCGGCAGCGTTCCGTACGACAATCAGCGGCCGCTCATCGTACCCTCGAGGTGCGAGGGGCTGAACCTGCTCGATTTTCTCAGCACGATTCTCAAGCAGGTGCCACGGGAAGAGTGGGCGGCCCTGATTGCTGCGGGACGAATCGTGAATCATGACAGGGTGCCCGTTGCTTGCGAGCAGAAGGTTCGGGCTGGCGAACGGTATGTGCACCTGCTGCCCGCGACGATCGAAAACGATGTCAATGCAGCCATCGAGATTCTGTACGAAGATGAGGCGCTGATCGTGGTCAACAAACCGGCGCCACTGCCGCTCCATCCTAGCGGCCGATTCAATCGGAACACGCTGCAGTCGATTCTCCACACGGTCTACGCGCCTCAGGTGCCGCGGCCTGCCCATCGCCTTGATGCGAACACCAGTGGGCTGGTCGTGTTCGCCCGCACCCGTCATTTCGCCGGCCTGATCCAGCCGCAGTTTGCCCGCGGCGAGGTTGAAAAGGTCTACCTCGCACGCGTGCAAGGCCATCCGCCTGCAGACAGTTTTCGCTGCGAACTGCCCATCAGTAATGTTGCTGGAGAGTGGGGTTCGCGCACGATCGACGAGGAGCACGGCCTTGCTGCAGAAACGGAGTTTCGAGTGCTCGAGCGTTACGGCGACGGCAACGCACTCCTCGAAGTTCAGCCGCTCACTGGCCGCACGAATCAAATTCGTGTCCACCTCTGGCAACTCGGCTGGCCGATCTGCGGCGAGCAGTCGTATCTTCCCGGCAGACAACTGGGACGCACTCAAACGCACGGCATCCACGATCCACCTCTTTGTCTGCAGGCTTCGCGAATTCGGTTTCTTCATCCCCTGACACGGCAGCCGGCGGTGTTTACGGCGGCTCGGCCAGGGTGGGTGGAGTAGAATCTGGCTGGTCATCATGAAACCGACGCGTCTCCTCGCCCGAGCCACCACTCCCGACGGGACTCCGATCACGCTCCACGAGCACGATGGGACGATGTTGATCCGCGTGGGCGGCGTCGAGCTCATGTCGGCGCGGCAGCACCATTCGGAGGAGCGGCTCGCGGAGCTGGCGTGCGAGGGCCTCCGGGAGCAACCCCACGCGATGGTGCTGATCGGTGGGCTCGGGCTCGGATTCACGCTCCGCGAGACGCTCCGGCATGTCGGCGTCGACGCGACGGTCGTGGTGGCCGAATTCGTGCCGGCCGTGATTGCCTGGAACCGCAACCCGGCTTACGGGCTTGCGGCCGATGTGATCGATGACTCGCGTGTGGAGGTTGTCGTTGGTGATGTTGCTGATGTGCTCGACGAGAGCCCGGGCCGATTCGACGCCATCATGCTCGACGTCGACAACGGCGCGCGCGGCCTGACCGCGGCGACGAATGACGGTCTCTATATGCCGCGCGGCCTGGGGGCGGCCCGGGCGGCGCTCAAGCCGGGTGGCCGCCTCGCCGTGTGGTCGGCCGACGTCGATCGGCGATTCGCGAGTCGGATGGAGGAGTCGGGATTTGCGGTGGACGTGGTGAAAGTCCGCACGCATCCGACCGGTGGGAGTTGGAACTCGATTTTTGTAGGGACGCGGTAAGGCAGGCATCGCCTCGCGGGCTGTGGAAGAGGTCTGGATTCGGTGGAAGCGGGGCGGGGAACGCGTCAGCCATATGGAAAGCCAACATCAAAAATACGATGCGATCATCGTTGGCGGGGGGCACAATGGCTTGGTGGCAGCAGGCTATTTGGCGAAGGCAGGAAAGGCTGTTCTGCTCCTCGAAGCACATGCTGAGCTGGGAGGTGCCACGACCAGTGTGCAACCCTTTCCCGAGTACGAGGCAAGGCTTTCACGCTATGCCTACTTGGTGTCGCTGCTGCCCGATCAGATTGTGGCTGATTTGGGAATCAACTTCACCACGCTCGGGCGTGCCGTAGCCTCCTATACGCCGTACCACCGGGACGGTCGGGATGACGGGCTTTTGGTTTCCACGGAGTGGAAGGAACCAACGGAGAACGGCTTCCATCGGCTCACTGGATCGAACCGCGAAGGCAAAGCCTGGCGGGAGTTTTACGATGAGATTTCCGTGTTGGCCAAGCGATTTGCCCCTTCGATGCTCCAGCCCCTGAAGAGCGCGGCGGAGCTCAAAGCCGAAATGGGATTGCCGGAGGTGTGGCGGAACCTGATGGAAATCCCGATTGGCGAGGTCATTCGCAATCGGTTCAGTGATGATCTGGTGCGGGGCGTGGTTCTCACCGATGCGCTGATCGGAACATTCGCTTCGGCATCGGACCTGCAAGCCAATCGTTGTTTTCTCTATCATCTGATTGGCAACGGCACGGGACAGTGGCGCGTCCCGCAGGGCGGCATGGGGGCTTTGGTCAGCGAGCTGCATCGCGTTGCCAGATTGCGAGGTGTCGAGATAAAGCTCCAGTCAAAGGTCACCTCGCTGGAAAGTGGTCCGACGGGAATTCGCGTGGGAACGGAGTCCGGCGACACCTACTCTGCACAGGACTTGATCTTTGCTGCGGCGCCTCAGTGGCTGGCGCGTTTGCGCGGGCGTACACCTCCGAAGTCGCTCGAGGGCTCGCAGTTGAAGATCAACATGCTCCTGTCGCGTCTGCCGCGTCTCACGTCAGGCATCGACCCTCGGTTGGCCTTTGCAGGCACGTTTCATGTCAACGATAGCTACTGCCAGTTGGAATCTGCCTATACCCATGCTCGCGGTGGGGAGCTGCCGCGGACACTGCCGCTGGAGATGTATTGCCATACCCTGACCGATCCCACGATCCTGTCTCCGGACTTAATCGCCAAGGGTTTCCACACCCTCACCCTGTTTGGGCTGCATACTCCGGCGAGACTGTTTGATTCAGATCCAGAGGGCACCAAGGCTCTGGCAAAAGACCGCGCCATCGCCAGCCTGAATCAATACCTGCTCGACCCCATCGAATCCGTGCTGGCTCCCTGTCGCGATGGCTCGCTGGCGATCGAAGTAAAATCTCCCATCGATTTGGAGAAGGACATATCGCTGTCGCGTGGAAACATTTTTCACAGTGACTTGGAGTTCCCTTTCCTGGACGATGATGAGGAAGGCACGGGGCAGCAACGGTGGGGCGTTGAAACTGATGACGCCCATATCTATCTCGCGGGAGCGGGAGCCCGGCGCGGCGGCGGCGTGAGCGGTATCCCTGGTCACAACGCCGCCATGGCAATTCTCGCAAAGGCCTAGCCTGGTCGCCATCCGTGGAAAATCCTCCATGGCCTGTTTCATGTGGCTGACCGCTGGCAAGGCTGAGGTGTGCGATGGCCGGCAACCGATGGGGCCTGCGCTGGAAAGCCTGGTCCGTTTGGCTTGACCGTCGACTGCCGATGCATCAAGTATCCTTTCAGTGTCTGGTGGGTTTTTGCGTCGAGCCTTCGCTGGAGCATGTGCCGTGGTTCGTTCTTTGTGTCGATGGGTAGGGTTGGCGTTGAACCTGAGCCCTGTGTGGATCATCGGCCTCACCCTGAGGACAACCGTCGCAGCCGCCGAGCCGGCCCTGCTCGAACTGCGGCCCCACGACCATGTCGTGATCGTCGGGAACACACTTGCCGAACGAATGCAGTATTTCGGCGGCTTCGAGACGCTCCTCCACGCCCGCCTGCCGCGGCACGAGCTGGATGTGCGGGACCTCGGCTGGTCGGCTGACGAGCTCTCGATCCGGCTGCGGTCGCGGGGCTTTGCTGACCACGGCAGCAACCTGGCCGACCATGCTCCCGACGTCGTGATCGCCATGTTTGGCTTCAACGAGTCGTTTGCCGGCCCTGCCGGACTCAAGAAGTTCGAGCAGGAACTCGCGGCCTTTGTCAAGAATCCGTTCTCGATCGACCGCTACATGTCGCCCGGCGGCGCGTGGGATAACGCGACAGGCGAGGCCGCGACCGGCGCAGGCGCGAAGCCGGTGCGGCAGGTCGTGCTCGTGTCACCGCTGGCTCACGAGAACCTGAAGCGGTCCAGCCTGCCCGACGGTTCGGCCAACAACGCCAACATCGCCCTCTATACCGACGCGATGCGGAAGGTCGCGGCCCGCGAAGGGGCCGTGTTCGTTGATCTCTTTGCGCCCTCGAGGAAGGCGATGACAGGGGCTGCGTCGCCTTGGACGATCAACGGCATTCATGTGAACGAGCATGGGGATGCCGAGATGGCCCGGCTGCTCGACACGTGCCTCTTTGGCCCGCGGCCGGCAAGCGAGCCGACGGACCTCGCGAGGCTCCGCGTTGCCGTCATCGAGAAGAACCTGCAGTTCTTCTACGACCACCGCAGCGTCAACGGCTGCTACATCTACGGTGGCCGCAAGAATCCCTACGGTACCGTCAACTTTCCACCGGAGTTCAAGAAGCTTCGGGCGATGACGGCCGTGCGCGACCGTCGTGTGTGGGACGTTGCGCAGGGCAAACCCGTGCCCGACACGATCGACGACTCCGGCACCGGAGATCTGCCACCTGTCACGACCAATGTGAAGGCCCTGCCGCCGGCTACGACGCCTGACGAGTCGCTGGCACAGATGGAGATCAAGGAGGGCTATGAGGTGAGCCTCTTCGCCTCGGAGGTGGAGTTTCCACACCTGGCGAACCCCGTGCAGATGGCGTTTGATGCCGAGGGACGACTGTGGATTGCCACGATGCCTGGCTATCCACAGTATTTCCCGGGCGTGCCGGTGGACGACAAGATTCTGATCTACGAAGACACCGACGGCGACGGCAGGGCCGACAATGAGACGGTCTTCGCAGGCGGCCTGCATCTGCCCACGGGACTCGAAATCGCCGACGGTGGGTGCTATGTGGCCCAGGAGCCAAATCTCGTCTTCCTGAAGGACACCGACGGCGACGACCAGGCCGACGTTCGCGAGATCGTGCTCGACGGCTTTGATTCAGCCGATTCGCATCATGCGATCGGCGCCTTCGCGAGCGACCCCGGTGGCGGCCTTCTGTTGATGGAAGGGACGTTTCACCAGACCGCTGTCGAAACCATCCGCGGCCCCAAGCGGTGCTCCAATGCCGGCATCTTTCGCTATGACCGCAAGCGGGAGCAGTTCGACGTGTTTGTGTCGTACGGCTTCGCCAACCCGTGGGGGCAGACGTTCGACCGCTGGGGACAATACTTCGTGGCCGATGCGTCGGACGGAGCCAACTATTTTGGAACCGCGTTCTCGGGTGACCTCGACTACCCACACAAGCACGGTAGTCTCAAGGAGTTTCTGAAGAAGCAGTGGCGGCCTACGTCGGGCTGCGAGTTTGTGAGCAGCCGCCAGTTTCCGGACGACGCGCAGGGCGACTATCTCCTCAACAACTGCATCGGGTTTCAGGGTGTCTTGCAGTACAAGATGCGGGACGACGGCTCCGGCTTTGCGGCCGACCCGGTCGATCCGCTGCTCAAGTCCAATGACCCAAACTTTCGGCCGGTCGACCTGGAGTTCGGCCCCGATGGCTGCCTCTACGTGGTCGACTGGTACAACCCGCTCGTTGGCCACATGCAGCATTCGCTTCGGGATCCCAACCGCGATCATGCCCGTGGTCGGATCTGGCGGGTGAAGGCCAAGGATCGGCCGCTCGTCACGCCGCCGACGATCGCCGGTGCGGCTTCGGCGATCGTGCTCGATGCCCTGAAGGCCTACGAAGACCGCACCCGCTACCGGGCCCGGGCCGAACTCCGCGCGCGGCCGGCTGCCGAGGTGATTCCAGCATTAGAAATGTGGCTTGTTGCGCTCGACCCCAACGATCCCGACTTCCAGCACCACCTCGTCGAGGCGCTCTGGGTGTATCAGTCGCACGACATCGTCAACCTGTCGTTGCTTGAGCGGTTGCTCGGGTCGCCTGAGCCGAAGGCCCGCGCGGCCGCTACGCGAGTGCTGGCGTTTTGGCACGCCCGTGTCAGCGATGTCTATGGCCGGCTGCGGAAGCTCGTGGCCGACGAGCATCCGCGGGTGCGGCTGGAAGCCGTGCGAGCACTCAGCTTTTTTCGCGATCAGGAGGCGATCAACATCGCGATCGAGTCACTGGTGTTGCCGCAGGACGACTACCTCGCCTATGTGTTTCGCGAGACGATGCAGACGCTTTCGCGGCGGGTGCCAGCGGCCGTCGCCGGAGGGGCCTCCGGATCAGCCAGACCGCTCGTGACGCTGCTCGAAAGCGGTCGGCTTCCGGCGAACCGCGTGGGCGATGCCGTGACAATGCTTCTGCAGCGCGGCGGCCCAGACGAGATCGCATGGCTGTTCGCGGAGTTCGTCGAACCGAAGACGATTCCAGGAGACCAGCGGGGCACGATCGGCGCCGGGCTTGCCCAAGCGGCGGCCGAACGCGGCGTCAAGCCAGCAGGCGACGTGGCGGCATTGCGGCCCCTGCTCGAAGGCTCCGACACGGGGCTGCAAATGCCAGCGATCAGGCTCGCCGCAGCCTGGCGGGCGACCTCGATGACTCCGCAGTTGCAGAAACTCGCCGCCGGTGGGCGAGCCCGGGGCGAACCGCAACGGCAGGCGATTCTGGCGCTGGCGACACTCGGCAGTGCCGAGGCGAAAGCCACGATCGAGTCGCTCTGTGTTACTGGCGGCTCGGAGTCGGTGCGACTGTTCGCCATTGCCGCGCTCGGCAGGCTCGACATGGCCGCGGCAACGCACCGCACCGCCGAGGTGCTCGCGGGACTTCCCACGTCCGAGTCCGCTGCTGCGTCAGGCAAGCTGCCGACTGAGTTGCTCGATGCCCTGCTCGAGCGCCGTGACGGTCCTGAGAAACTTGCAGCGGCCCTGTCAGCCCGACCGCCATCGGCCGACATCGCCAAGATGTTCCTGCGGCATATGTATGCCACCGGCCGTACGGAGCCGGCCGTTGCCGACGCGCTCACAAAGGCCGCGGGCATCGCGGCCAATCCGCCCCCGCCAACGCAGGACGAGATTGCGAAGCTTGCGGCCGAGGTCTTGGCCAAGGGCGATCCAGCCCGGGGGGAAGCGGTGTTTCGTCGTGCCGAAATCGCCTGCATGAAATGCCATGCGGTCGCGAAGGCAGGTGGCAATATCGGGCCGGAACTATCGGCCGTCGGGTCGATCTCGCCGCCAGAATACATTGTGGCGTCGATTCTGAATCCCGATGCCTCGATCAAGGAGGCCTATGTGACCCGCCACATCATCACCGATTCGGGTGAGGTGCATACGGGCATCCTCGTCGATCGCGACGAACTGCGGGTAAGGCTGCGCGATGCGACTGGGAAGCTGATCACGATCCCGACGGTCGACATCGACGAGGAGGTGGAGGGCAAGTCGTTCATGCCCAAGGGACTTACGGCCTTCCTCACGCAGCAGGAGTTTTTGGACCTTGCTCGTTTTGTTTCGGAGTTGGGGAAGCCGGGGCCCTATGCAATCCGCTCGACGCCCACGATTCAGCGATGGAAGCTGCTCGAGAATCCCCCCGTAGAGTTGCCACAGGCCGACGCCCACGTGATGCCGACCGATACGCAGTTCGAAAAGCTGGTGCTGAATGGGCCGGGCCTTCGCTGGCGATCCGTGTATGCCAAGACGGCTGGAGGCTTGCCGCTCGATGAACTGGTTGTGGCTGGCGCTGCCGGCTCCCCGGAGATCTGGCTGCAAGGTGAGATCGTCGTCGATGCTCCTGGCCCCGTGGATCTGCGGCTCACGGCTCCGGTGGGCGCGGTCGCATGGATCGGCGGAAAGAAAATTGACCTCACGCAGACCGGCTCGCTGCAGCTCGTCAAAGGCGCCAACCGGCTCACGCTGCGCGTGCCTCCTGCGCTCCCAGCGGGCCAGGAGGTGAAGGTCGAGGTCCGCAAGACCAAGGGTTCGCCGCGCCGCGTGGACGTGGCCGGCGGACCGTGAGCGGCACGACTCGCGTGGCCCCGTTGAACGGGGGCATGTCGCGTCGCGTGTTTTCTGCTTTCTGGAGCATCGGGCCATGATCGATTCGCAAGCCACCCTCAGTCGCCGTTCCCTGTTGCTTGTCGGCGCTGCCACGACGGTCGCTGTAGCCGTGCAACCGGCCGCCGCAGAGGAGTCTCCCCAGCCATCGCCCATCATCGCGCCGCCGGAAGGGAAACGGATTCTGCTGTCGTGCAAGCTGGGAATGATCGCCAAAAAGGTCGATGGTCGGGGGCTCACCCTGGTTGAGCGGCTTAAACTTGCTGCTGCAGCCGGGTTTGATGGCGTCGACTTCGATGAAGCGGGCAACTACACCGTCGAGCAGGCCCGCGACGCCGTCCGCGAGTCGGGCGTATTCGTGCATAACGCCATCAATCATGCCCACTGGGGGCAGCGACTGACGAGCGCGAAGGAGAGTGAGCGGACGACAGGACGCAACAACATTGCTCACTGCCTGCGGGTCTCGCATGCCGCCGGAGGGAGCGCTGTGCTCATTGTTGTCGGCCGTGGCGACGATGGATCAGCGGAGGAGGTCGATGAACGCGCCCGACAGGAAATCAGGAAACTGATTCCGTTGGCGGCTTCTCTGGGGCAGATGATCTTGTTTGAAAACGTCTGGAACAAGATGCACTACGATCACGACGCCCCGCCGGAACAATCCCCGGAGCGATTCATTCGCTTCGTCGACAGTTTCAACAGTCCCTGGGTGGGGATGTACTACGATATCGGCAATCACTGGAAGTACGGACAACCACGGGAGTGGCTCAACGCGTTCGGTCGCCGAGTGGTCAAGCTCGATGTGAAGGGCTTCAGTCGCGCCCACGACAAGTTTGTCGACATCACCTCTCCGGATGACGACGTCCCCTGGGGCGAGGTGCAGAAGGGGCTCGACGAGATCGGCTTCACCGGCTGGACAACTGCCGAAGTCGGCGGCGGTGGACTGGAGCGCCTGACCACCGTGCGGCAGCAGATGGAACAGGCCTTTGGCCTTGTGTAGCGTTCGGTATGATGTCGACTTCGCATCCGTCCCTTTCTGCCACTGAGGTGTTCAAACGAATGATTCACGAAGTCTCAGGCGACATCCTTCTGTCGAAAGCCCATGCAATTGCTCACGGCGTTGCTCCCAACGATCACTTCGACGCCGGGTTGGCTCTGGCGCTGCGAGAACGCTGGCCGTCGATGGCCAAGGACTACCGCCATTATGCTCACAACACTCATCCCAAGCCCGGTGAGGTGTGGATGTGGAGTGGAGTCGGAGATACTCACATCATCAATCTCTTGACTCAAGAAGGGGACCATGGTCACGGTACGCGTCCTGGGCGCGCGTCGGTCGCAAACGTTTCGCATTGCTTGAAGCGGTTGGCCCATCTCGTCGAGAAGGAAAAGATTCAGAGTCTGGCGATTCCTGCCCTTGCAACCGGTATCGGCGGGCTGAGTTGGAGCGACGTGAAGCCCGTGGTGCTGGAACGCCTCGGCGAGTTGCAGATTCCGGTTTTCGTGTACTCGGACTATCACGCCGGAGTGGCTGCGAACGAGCCTGGGGTCTGAGGCCACGGCGGCTAGGCTGCCCTGGTCGTTGCGTTTCGTCCGTAAACATGCGTTACGGTCCCGTCGGCTTCCTCCTCAGGAAGCACGCGAGAGCCGCGGTGATCGCGCGGGAGAAACTGCCGTCGATCTCACGAAGCCAGGCAGTCAGACGCCAGGCACGATCGCCCGACGCACGGGACGATCCCAGCCCCGCTGTCCCGTCGCCCGCGGGCTCGGCCACAACCCAGGCCCCATCTCCAGCATGCCGTGGTGTGTGTTGTAGTCGCCGAGCAGATTCAAAAAGGGCACGGCGTCGAAGGCGTCGGGGCCGCGGACACCGCTTCCTTGCCAGGTGCCGGTCGACAAGAGTTCCAACGCGATGACCGGGCAGACCGCGGTCTGCCAGAGCACCGCCTGCGAGCCCCACTGCCTCATCGTCGTTTCGTTGTCGGCCACGTGGTAGAGATACACCTCGCGAGATTCCCCGTCGTGCTTCCCCTTGACCCACGTGCCGGCGCAGGTGCGGCCGTGCATCAGGTGCCCAAGTTTCGCCGGATTGGGAAGCACCGAGGCGAGGACGTCTCGCGGGGAAACCATCACGTCGCCGACGCGAATCTTGTGCTTACTGTCAAGGCCAAGATAGGCGAACGTCTTGAGCCAGTCCACGAACTCGGCGCCCAGCCCATATTTGAACGTCACGCGGCCGCAGTCGATCTCCCGCGGGATGAGCACCACCTCCTCGTGCTCGACATTGACGCACTCCTGCACGCCGATTCCGGCCGGAAAATGGAAGAGCTCCGGCTCGCTGAAGCACTCCGTAGTAAACAGACCACGCGGCCGCTCCCACACCAGCGGCGGGTTGAGCGTCTCCTCGATCGTGGTCCAGATCGAGAACGTGGGGGCGAAATCGAACCCGTCGATCGAGAGGTTGGAGCCGTCCCTAACCCCGATCTCATCGATCGTGTCGAAGAGGTGATCGGCCGCGTAGCGGGCGAAGACGTTGCTCAGCCCGGGCTCCACGCCCATGCCAACGAGGGCCAGAAGTCCCGCTTCCCGCCAGGCCCCGTCGGCAGCAAGCTGCCCTGCGCCGAGCGGCTCCCCCACTTCGTCGTACGGGGCGGTGGGGTGTGGACGGCTGAGGTTCATTGCCAGGTCGAGGTAGCCGCACCGCGCCTCGAACGCCGCGGCGAAGATGGACTCGTTGATCCGCGGATCGCAGGCATTGACGATCACGTCTGCCTTCACCTGCCGCGCCAGCTCGACCACCTTGTCCTTGTTCGTGGCATCCAGGACGGCCCATGAAAATCGCCTGGGGTCGTCGAGCTCGGCGATCACCGCCTCCAGACGCGACTTGCTGACATCGGCCAGCACGAAGGAGTCGAAGAACGGACGCGTCTCCGCGATCGAGGCCATCGACGAGCCCACGCCACCGGCACCGATGACGAGGATGTTTTTCACGGAAGACCGACCTTTCGCCGCATGACTTGGTTTTCAACCATGCGTTATGATACCCCCGCGCGCGTCAGTGGTTTTGGCTTTCCTCGCGCGATGCACGATTTACGACGTTCGGAGGCGTGACCCGATGGAATACCGAAACTTCATCGCCAACGAGTGGGTCGCTGGGGCCGGCGCGCGGGCAGTCGTGAATCCTGCCACGGGCGTTGTCATCGCCAGCGTGGTCGAGTCTTCGGCGGCTGACGTCGAGGTGGCCGTGGGGGCCGCGAGGGCGGCGTTCGACGCGGGCCCGTGGCGAGCCGTGACCGCGCAGGCCCGCGGTCGCATTCTGTTCGCGATGGCGCGAGTCATTCGTGAGCATGCGGCGATGCTCGCCGAGCTCGAGACGCGGAACTGCGGGAAGCCGATCGTGGAGAGCGAGTTCGACGTCCAGGACGCCGCGACGTGCCTGGAGTACTACGGCGGCCTCGCCACGAAAATCCACGGCGAGACGCTGCCGGTACCAGACAACGCGCTCAACCTCACCCTCAAGGAACCGGTTGGGGTCGTGGGGTTGATCGTGCCCTGGAACTACCCGCTGCTGCTGGCGATGTGGAAGCTTGGGCCAGCCCTTTCGGCTGGCTGCACAGTGGTGCTCAAGCCCGCCGAGCAGACGCCGCTCACGATGCTCGAATTCGCTCGGCTGGTCCGTGAGCACGTGCCTGAACTACCCCCCGGCGTGTTCAACGTCGTGACGGGCGACGGGCCCGTCGCCGGCAAGACCCTCGTTGAGTCGATGGAGGTCGACAAGATCGCGTTCACCGGAGGCACGGAGACGGGCCGCGAGGTGCTCCACGGCGTCGCTCGGTCGAACCTCAAGAAGGTCTCTCTCGAACTGGGGGGCAAGTCGCCCAACATCTTCTTCTCCGACTGCGATCTCGACGCGGCCACCGATGGCGCGCTGTTTGGGGTGTTCATCAATCAGGGCGAGGTCTGTTCAGCGGGCTCGCGAGTGCTGGTGCAGCGGGAGATCGCCGCCGACTTCATCGCGAGGATGAAGGAGAAGACGGCCCGCATCAAGCTCGGCGACCCGCTCGACCGCACCACGAAGATGGGCCCGGTCGTGAGTCAGGAACACATGGAACGGGTGCTGGCGGCCATCGAGCGGGGACGTGCCGAAGCGCGGTTGCTGGCGGGGGGCGGCCGCGTGGCAGCGCTCCCGCACGGCTGCTTTGTGGAGCCGACGATCTTCGAGAGCGACAACGCCGCGTGGATCGCCCGCGAGGAGGTTTTTGGTCCCGTCGTCACCGTGATCCCCTTCACCGACGAGGAAGACGCGGTGCGGATCGCCAACGACACTCCATACGGCCTGGCAGCCGCGGTCTGGTCGCGGGATATTTTTCGGTGTCTGCGGGTGGTCAAGGCCGTGCGGGCAGGCATCGTCTGGGTCAATACGATGCAGCCCTGTTATGTCGAGTCGCCCTGGGGGGGCTACAAGCAGAGCGGTCATGGCCGCGAGATGAGCCTCCAGGGTCAGGATGAGTTCCTGGAAACGAAGCAGGTCCACATCAACCTCAGCGAAGCGCCGCTGGCCTGGTATTGAACTGGCCGTCGGACGCAGGAGACGCCGCATGCCGAGCATCGATATCCGCACGCCCGTGCCGGGGCCCCGGTCGAGGGCTCTGCTGGAACGCCGTCGCGCAGCGGTATCGTCGAGCCCGTTCATGGTCACGCCGCTGTTCGTGGATCACGCCGCGGGCGCCACGCTCACCGACGTGGACGACAACACGTTCCTCGATTTCGCAGGCGGCATCGGGACCGTCAATGTGGGCCACGCCCATCCGGCCGTGGTCGAAGCGGTGCGAGAGCAGGCAGGCCGCTATCTCCACACCTGCTTCAATGTGGCAATGTATGAACCCTATGTGGCGCTGGCCGAGCGGCTCAACGCCATCGTGCCCACCGCAGGGCCGCGGAAGACGGTGCTTTTCAACACGGGGGCGGAGGCGGTGGAGAACGCCGTCAAGATTGCCCGCCGCGTGACCGGACGGCCGGGCGTGATCACGTTCGAGCACGGCTTTGCGGGGCGGACCTATCTGGCGCTGACGCTCACGAGCAAGGCGAATCCCTACAAGACGGGCTTCGGCCCCTTCGTGCCCGAGGTCTATCGGCTGCCCTATCCATATCTCTACCGCAGCGAGTTCTCCGACGAGGAACGGTACATCGACCACTGTCTCGAAGGCGTGCGCGATTTCTTCCGTACCCACGTCGATCCCTCGGGCGTGGCCTGTCTCTGGATCGAACTGGTGACGGGGGAGGGGGGCTTTCTGGTCGCACCCCGGCGGTATGTGCAGGGGCTGCGGGCGATCTGTGCGGAGCATGGAATCCTCTTCATCGTCGACGAGATCCAAACCGGCTTCTGCCGCACTGGCACCCTCTTCGCCACGGAGCAGTACGACATCGAGCCCGATCTCGTGACGGTCGCCAAGTCGATTGCGGGTGGCCTGCCATTGTCGGCGGTGGTGGGCCGGGCCGACCTGCTCGACGGTGTGCAGGTCGGCGGACTGGGAGGCACCTACTGTGGCAACCCGGTGGCCTGCGCGGCAGCGCTCGCCGCCATCGATATCTATGAACGGGAGCGGATCCCGGATCATGCGGCTCGGCTTGGGGTGCGGCTCGCCGCGCGGCTGCATGCCTGGCAGGCCGCGTTTCCCTGTGTGGGCGACGTGCGTGGCCTCGGGGCGATGCTGGCGGTGGAGTTTGTCGAGGATCGGGCGAGCCGCCGGCCGTCGCGCGAGTTATTTCAGTCGATCGCCGGCCGCTGCCTCGAGCGGGGCGTGATTCTGATCGGCGCGGGGACGCACGGCAACGTGATGCGGTTCTTGTTTCCGCTGGTGATCACGGAACCGCAGCTCGACGAGGGGCTCGACGTGATCGAAGGTGTGCTGGCCGAAGTGGCCGGCTGAGGCCGCTGCGATTCCCACGACAACGTCGTCAGTCGAAGCGAATCCTCGGGCTGCGTCCCTCACTGCGTTTCGCGGGCGATGTCGGCGGCGAAGGCATCGACATCGTCGGGGGTCGTATCCCAGGAGCATATCCAGCGGACTTCGCCGGTGGCTTGGCTCCACACATAGAAGCGGTGGTGGGCTTGGAGCCGTGCCGTAACCTCCGGAGGAAGCACGGCGAAGACGCCGTTGGCCTCCACCGGTCGGCAGATCGTCACGCCCGGCAGCCCATGGACGGCCGCCCCGAGTCGCTTCGCCATCGCGTTGGCATGCACCGCGCTTCGGTGCCAGAGCCGGTCGGTGAGCAGGGCCACGAGCTGGGCGCTCACAAACCGCATCTTGCTGGCGAGCTGGCCGAAGGTTTTTCGAAGTCGCCGGACCGCGTCGGCTAACTCCGGATCGAAGGTGATGACCGCCTCAGCCGCGATCGCGCCATTCTTCGTGCCGCCAAACGTCACGATGTCGGCCCCAGCGAGGCTCGTGATCTCCCCCAGCGAGGTGCCGAGCGCCGCGGCAGCGTTGGCGAGCCGCGCGCCGTCGATGTGCAACCGCATGCCGCGGGCATGGGCATGGTCAGCGAGTGCGCGAATTTCAGCCGGCGTGTAGACCGTGCCCAACTCGGTTGACTCCGTGATGCTCACGACCCTGGGCCGCGCCCGGTGGACGTCTTCAAAGCCCCAGGCCTGCGAGTCAACGAGGGCTGGAGTGAGCTTCCCATCCGGGGCGGGGACGGTGAGCAGCTTGAGGCCGGCGATGGCCTCAGGCGCGCCGCCCTCGTCGGCATGAATGTGGGCCACGTCGGTGCAGATCACGGCATCCCAGGCGCGGCACGCGGCCGCGAGGGCCACGACGTTGCCTCCGGTGCCGTTGAACAGCGGAAACACCTCCGCGTTGGGCCCAAACTCCTCTCGCACCAACTCGCCGAGCCGGCGGGTGAGGTCGTCAGCGCCGTAGGCGGGCGCATGCCCCGTGGCCGCAGCGGCAACGGCGGCGAGCACCTCGGGGCAGGCCCCGGCATTGTTGTCGCTGGCGAAAGCCCTCGTGACCGCGGTCATGCAGCCACTCCCGTGATCCCGCGAGTCGACTCGATCGGCACGAAGGCCGCATGGTCGTACGTCATGACCTCAAGCTCCACGATCGACACGGTCCTCACCGGCAACCAGGATGCCGGTGAGAGGTCACATTCAAAGCACCGCTGACGAGAGCATCATCGGTGGCCTGCTGCGATCGTGCAACCGAAGCCGCTTGAAGATGTCCGTGTCTGAAACTTGCGGGAGCGCGGTTGACCAAGCTACCCTACTGCTTTCGCTTGGAGAAACGATGCGTTTTGTGGCCCGCGTGCTCATCGATGAGAGCCACCGCCAGGCGTGGTCCACGCGTCGCGAGGTTGCTGCACGCATGTCGCCAGCCAACCCCGCCGATGCATCCTACGTTGAGGCTGCCGAGGAGCTGCGGGCAGCGGGCTTCCTGGTCGAGGCGAAAGCCGAGGGGCCGCTCGACGCCGCCGCGCTCGACGGAGTCGACGTGCTTGTGCTCCCGCACTGCTCGACCGATGCGTGGGAGTCCACTACCGGCGTGGGCAACCCGTTCTATACCACGGCTGAGGTCGAGGCCATCGAAGGATTCGTGCGATCCGGCGGCGGACTCGTCGTCCTGGCTGAGACCGAACAGGGCAAGTACGGCAACAACCTCGCGGAGATCGCCAGTCGCTTCGGGATCGACGTCTTGACGTGTACGGTGCAGGATTCAGTGCACCGATTCAACGATGTGTCTACATGGGCGCTGATTGAAGCAAGTCCCTCGCGGGGCACAGATATCTTTGCCGGCGTGGAATCTGCGTGTGTCTATCGCGCGGGGGCTCTCTCCGTGGAGGGCAACGCGTATGTCTTCGGGCGCACCTTCGACACAGCGATGCCTCCGCATGCTCCCGTCATCGTGGGCGTGGATGCGGGGCGCGGACGCGCCATTGTGGTGGCAGATTCTGACTTTGTTGGCGATGACTCGATCGATGACCTCGGTCACCGCCGGCTGTGGCGGCAGCTCGTCACCTGGTCGCTCGCCCGTCGCACATCATCGGCCAACGCTGAGGCCTTAAGTCCGCTCGTGCAGCATGCCGCCTGGGCGGACCTCGTCGATGCCGTAGAGACCCTTCGTCCGCTGCAGGCCAAGGACGGCTCCATCGTCGAGGACACGGTCACAGCCAGCGCGTGCGTCGATCGCATCGTGAGCAATGTCGCGGCCCTGGCGCCGCTCGTGCCCCACCAGGAGCGCTACCTGCGTGCGTGCACTGCGGACTTCACTGCTTGGCGTATTGGTGGATTTGGAATACCCGACTTCCTCGACTCGCTCAATGAGTTCCACCCGGAGCGTGTGCGGCGCGACGGCGTGGAGCATCTCGCCGTCTTCCCGATGTACACGCAGAACGGCAATCTGGATCGCAATGTCGAGGCCGTCGTCGTGCGCACCGTGTGGCCAGAGTGGATCGCCAAGCTCGAGGCCACGAGCTACGACAACGCGGGCTTCGTGCCCATTGAGTTCGTTGGCTTCACCGCGGGCTACGACACGCACTCGGCCGTCCTGTTCCCCGAAACGGTGGCCACGCGGGAGACCATCGTCTTCACCTGGGGTGGAATCTTCTGCGATCGCGAGGCAGCCCGCTTCCGTCGAGTGTCGCGTGCGGCTGTCGATCGGCTCAGGCTGGCGCTGCCACCCGAGGCCGAGCTGTTGCTCGCCGATCAGGAACTTGCGCAGGAGACATTCGTACTCTGGGATCTCGTGCACGATCGCACGCATAGCCACGGCGACCTGCCCTTTGATCCCTTCATGATCAAGCAGCGGATGCCTTACTGGATGTACGGCCTCGAGGAGTTGCGGTGCGACCTATGGACATTCCGGGAGACGCTCGCCCTCGAGAGGTCCGGCGTCGTGCTGGCTCCCTACGTGCGCATCGCCATCCTCTTTGACCGGCTCTTCCGCTTCCCCACGACGGGCGACCGCGTGCGCAACTACGACGGCTTGGCCGGGCAGATCGTCTTTGCCTGGTTGCACAAGTCTGGCGTCGTCCGCTGGACCGACAACACCTTGGCGATCGAGTGGAGTAGGGTGCAGGAGAGCCTGAACAGCCTCTGCGAGCACGTCGAGACCCTCTATCATGAGGGCATCGATCGGTCGCGCCTGGGGCACTGGCTGGCTGCGCATGGCTTCGTCAGTTCGCTCGTGCCGCCGCACCCGAGGTCGGTGTGGGCCCGCGGAGCCGATGCGCTGCCAGATGACACGAGGCTGGCAGTCGATGCCGTGCTTCCCGATGAGTTCCCGCTCAACGTCTTTTACGAGTCGCTCCGCAAGGCGCTCGCGTCCACGATTGATTCGGCCCGCGGCATCACGGGATAGTTCTGTGGCCCCGTGATACGATACCGTCGTTGATCGTCCTCTCCTTCGGAAAAGGCTTGTCGTGATCTGACCTCGGATACACCATCATGAGCAGTCGATTCGCGTTTCTCATCTGTGCGACCGCGTGCAGCATGATGCTGCCGAGCGCGACCGCTTCCGCTCAGTCCCAACTCCCCCCTCCTGCTGCGGCATTCAAGGGCACAATCGGGCTTACCTACAAGGACTCCACGGCGATCAAGCCGCAGCTCAAAGTTCCTGAGAATTTCGGAATCGTAGGCGCGCCGAACATTCTGCTGGTGGTGATCGATGACTGTGGGTTCGGCCAGACGAGCACGTTCGGCGGCGGCATCCCGACTCCCGTGTTCGATCGGGTCGCAGCGAAGGGGCTTCGGTATACGCGATTCCACACGACGGCACTCTGCTCGCCGACACGTGCGGCACTGCTGTGCGGTCGCAATCATCACTCGGTCGGTTCGGGTGTGATCGGCGAAGCGGGAACCGGCTTTCCCGGCTATTCGGGAATCATTCCAAGTTCGGCAGGCACGTTGGCCGAGATCCTGCGCGAGTACGGATACATGAACGCTTGGTTCGGAAAGAACCACAACATTCCCGACTGGGAAACGAGTCTGGTCGGACCGTTCGACCGCTGGTCGGCAGGTCTCGGATTCGACTACTTCTACGGCTTCGTCGGCGGCGATACCGACCAATACCATCCAGCGCTCGTCGAGAACCAGAAGCGGCTCGAACCGCCGGAAACCAATGAAGACGGAAGTCCGTACCACTTCACAACCGACATTGCCGACAAGGCGATTCGGATGATGCGGGCGTCAAAAGCCGTTGCGCCTCAACGGCCGTTCTTCGTGTATTTTGCGACCGGCGCCACGCACGCGCCGCATCAGGTTCCCGATGAGTGGGTCGCGAAGTTCAAGGGCACATTCGATTTGGGCTGGGACGCGTATCGCGAAGAGACGTTTGCACGCCAGAAGAAGATGGGAATCGTTCCCGCCAACACCCAACTGACGGCGCGGCCCGATTCACTGCCGGCGTGGGATTCGCTTCCCGAAGCCGAACGCAAGGTCTTCTCGCGGATGATGGAGGTCTTCGCTGCATTCACGGCTCATACGGATCACGAAGTAGGGCGTTTGCTCGACACCATCGATGAACTTGGTGAGTCCGAAAACACGATCGTCATATACCTGGCGGGAGACAACGGTGCGAGCGCCGAGGGGGGGCTGAACGGTCTCTTGAACGAAATGACATTCTTCAACGCCATTCCCGAACCGCTCGACAAGAAGCTTGCGGCAATCGACGAACTCGGCGGCGACAAGCACTACAACCACTTTCCTGCCGGATGGGCCCATGCGGTAGACACACCGTTTCAGTGGACCAAGCAAATCGCCAGCCATTTCGGCGGTACTCGCAACGGCCTGGCGATCTCGTGGCCAAAGAAAATTAAGGCCACGGGCGAAGTCCGCGACCAGTTTCACCATGTGATCGACATCGCTCCGACCCTGCTGGAGGTCATCGGGATCGAACCGCCACATGAACTTGACGGGGTACCCCAAAAGCCGATCGAAGGGATCAGCATGGCGTACACGTTCGACGACGCTAAAGCCAAAGATCGCCGCACGACGCAGTACTTCGAAATGCTCGGCAACCAGGGAATCTATCACGACGGCTGGATGGCGAGTGCGATTCGCGGAGTCCCCTGGGTCAGTGAGAACCAACCGGCCGACCTGCTCAACATGCCGTGGGAGCTCTACCACGTCGACCAGGATTTCTCGCAGTCCGTCGATCTCGCCAAGGAGCATCCCGAGAAACTCCAGGAGCTGGTGAAGCTCTTCTTTGCGGAAGCCTCACGCTACAACGTCTTGCCCCTCGACGACCGAAAGACAGAGCGACTCAACGTCGCGAACCGTCCCAGCCTGACGGAAGGACGAACGAAGTTCACCTATCCGAACTTACTGCGATTGCCTGAAGGTGCCTCGCCCGATTTAAAGCACAGGAACCACGAGATCACCGCCGACGTGATGATTCCCGAAGGTGGTGCCGAAGGAATGCTCGTGACGCAGGGGGGACGCTTCGCCGGATTCGGCCTCTATCTCCAGGACGGCAGGTTGATCTATCACTACAACCTCGCCGGCGTGGAACGCTACACGGTCACGTCCGATAAGGTGATTCCAACAGGCAACGTACGGCTCAAGGCGGTGTACAAGACTGACGCTGAAAAACCGTTCGCCGGTGCTGACGTGACGTTGTTCGCCAACGATCAGCAGATCGGCAAGGGGCGCGTCGAAAAAAGCATCCCGAACCGCGTCACGCTCGACGAAACTCTCGACGTCGGCTGCGACACTGGAACACCGATCTCCGAAGGCTTCCAAGTCCCCTTCACGTTTACGGGGCGGCTGAAGACGGTGACGATCGAGTTGCAGGAACAATCGCGGTAAGCGGAGCGCGTCGGCGGCCAGGCCCACGGCAGCGGTGCATTGCCGCCTGCCGCGTCGCAAGACAGCCGCAGGCCGGTGGAGTTCGACCAGGAACTGACTGTCAGCCGTCCGCCGGCTTCGTCGAATCCGCCGTCGAGCCGTCGATCCCGAGTTCCGCGATATGGAGGTCTTCGAAATGGGCGAGGCCACCTTCGACGTACAGGCCGAGGACGGCACCGCCGCTCGAGTCAATGGTTGAAAGTGAGCCGACACGCCGCTCATTGACATAGACCAGCCAGAAATTGCCGTGCCGTTCGATTCGCACCGATTGATAGTCCGGACCGTCTCCGTTCCGGTTGACCTCAGGCTTCGAAATGCCGGGTTCGCGGGCGACGAAATCCCCCTGCTCGCCCTGACGGTCGCCGAGCAAGACGGCTTGCCGCGTGAGCCGCAGAACGTGCCGCAGTGCATTCCGGCCCGGGGGATTGGACATGCCGAAGTGGGCTTCGACCGCAGCGGCTTCGTGCAGGTCGACTCCGAACTGCACGCGGTAATTGAAGGGGCGATTCTCACGTGCCCCAACCGGCTGGGGGAGCGTGCGTGTGATGCTGCCGGAGCCGGCGAGCACAACTCCGCCTTCGCCATCGTGCGACTTCTTCCACTCGCTTCCCGGCCCCACCGCCCAGCCAGTGAGCGACTGGCCGTCGTAGAGCGGCTGCTGCCAGCCCGTCAGCTTGAACCGCTGCCCGCTCACCACGGCCTGGCCGTGCGGCCAGAACCACCAGGCGGCGAGCACGCCCAGCACCAGCACGCCGAGGAGCGGGATGACGCGTTGCCCGCTGTGGCGACGGAGCCAGGTTGTTTTTCGATCACGCAGGTCGCTGGACAATGGATCGGCGGAAATTGCGTTCCCGGCGAGCCTATCGGACTCTGGCGTCGTGCCGACACGCTCTGCGACCGCGGCGAAACTGCTCTCGCCAACCAGCGTGTGGGCCAGCGGATCGTTGATCGGCAGTGCTCTGCCAGCCGGCAATACCAGCCGGTCGATGAGTTCGAACAGCACATGGTAACTGCCGATTCGTTCTGCGGGGTCGTGGGCCATCATCGACGCGACGAGATCCCGTGACGCCGGTGAAATGCCGGGCGATACCTCGGCCAGCGGCTGGGCCCGACCGAGCAGCTTGAGCGTCAACACCTCTCCGGTGGTTTTGGCATGAAACGGGAGCAACCCGGAGAGCATGTGGTAGGCGGTGGCGCCCAGCGAATAGATGTCGGCCCGCTGGTCGACGGTCGTGTCTCGTAGTTGTTCGGGCGCCATGTATTGTGGCGTGCCGAGTGATGTGCCGGCCACGGTCAATCGCCCTTCGTCCTCCGTGGGTACGCGCAGCATGGCGAGGCCGAAGTCGGTGATCTTGACCAGAGGCACACCGCGCGGCAGCGAAAAACCGGCAGGCGGTTCGGCGAGCAAGAGGTTGGCCGGTTTGATGTCGCGATGGACGACGCCCGCCTCCCATGCGTGCGCCAGGCCCGAAGCCACTTGTCGGACGATCGCCCACACGACCGGCTCTGCCAGTTGCCGGCAGCGCTGCAGCCGCGTGTCGAGATCTTCGCCCTCGACCAGTTCCATCGCGAACCACAACCGCCCCTGGTAGGAGCCGGTGTCGTACGCGGCAACGATGTTCGGGTGTCGCAAACTGGCAAGCGCCTTCGCCTCGCGCTGGAAGCGGGCCAGGATGCCCGGCTGTTCCATGCGGCGAAGCTGAATCGTCTTCAGCGCCACGTCGCGGTCGAGCGTGGCCTGCCGCGCCCGATACACGACGCCGAGCGCACCGTAGCCGAGCACGTCGACCAGCTCGAAGCCGGGGGCCACCTCTGCCGGCAGGGCGAGCGCTGCCAGGATGTCGAGCTGCACGGGCAAGAGGAAGCCGGCGTCGACGGCCCATTGCTCGGGCGAAACGCCTGCATTCCTGGCTTCAGTCTCCAGCCGCTGCCCGTCGATGGTCGAGATCCAACCTCGGTTGGCGGCCAGCTTGAGCAGTTCCGATGCGTCGGAATCGCGATGTACCGGCATAGGTATTCGGAAAAATATGGAGGACAGGCGCCTCGACTCAAGTCTGTGTCCGCACGTTCACGGCAATCGGAGCAGGACGAGCCTCCCTTCTCAACGCGAATGGCACTGGCCGCGGCCTTGCGAACTTCGCTACCGCAGCGCATCGAGCTGCTCGAGCATCGCCTTGATGGACGGCCGGTCGGCCATGCCCGAGCCGACGTAGGCAAAGTTTACCTGGCCCTGCTTGTCGAGAATATACGTCGATGGAAAGGCCAGCTCGTCGCGGATGCCAAAGAAATCAACTGCCGACAGCTTCTCGTCGAGCAAGATCGGAAACGGCACCTGGTCGAGCTTCGAGGTGCTTTTTTTGCGACTGGCGGAGAGAAACTCTTCGAGCTGCTCCGTCTGGCCCGGATAGACCACGAGCACTTCGGCACCCCGCTTCTGGAACTCGGGATAATTGGCGATCAGCCGCGAGGTTTGCGTCTGGCAGTACGGACAAAGCGCGCCCGAAAAGCCGCGCATGAAAACCAGCACCACATTCTGTTTGCCACGAAAATCGGCCAGCTTCAGCCGCTTGCCGCTCGAATCAACAAACTCCAAGTTGTCGTAGCCCGCCGCGGGCTTGGCGTTCGACTGGACATCGTCTGCAAACTCGAAGTCATCCGCCACCACGTCGTATTCGGGAAAGAAGTCGGTCGATTGGTTGTCCTGAGAACAGCCGACGACGAACCCCATCGCCAGCACGCAGCCGACGATCGCCCACGTCGGATCGCGTTGGAGACTTCGGCGACCTCGCCGCACCCGATCCCAGGGCAGGGAAGCAGGCGATCGCGGGTGAAGCTCAAAGGATTCCATCCTGGCAACCTATCGTGGCCGGACTGGCCTGACAAGTTACGCACATGCGAGTTGTTGACGGCGGTCGAAAACGACATCGCTTGGTCAAACATCGGCAGCAGATCATCCGTCAAGTCGATGACGGTGACCCTCGCCCCGGCCTCCCTGGCCTCCCTGGCCTCCCTGGGCTCCCTGGGCTCCCTGGGCTCCCTGGGCGGCTATCAGCACCAGTTTCCTATTGAAGGAGTCTTTGCGAGTGCCGCCGGCGAAGGCCAGAACTCGGGGTGTTTACGACATCGAAAACTTTTTCCTGTTCGGGAAACGAAGTCGCTGAAACTCAATGCTGCGGCAACCTGATCTCGACGCCGTAGCGGGGAGCCACGGCGAGCAACTTCTCGATCTCTGCCTTGGTTGGCGGCGGGGCGGACGTGGCTCCTTGAATGGCAGGGACTCCGACCTCCAAGAACATCTGCTCCAAACCCGCAGGGGCCACCGAGATCAGCATCCGGGCCGGTCGCTGAGTCTCGTTCTTGAACGAGTGTGGCGTGCCGACCGGCATGTTGGCGAACATCCCGGCCATTGCCACGACACGCTGGTCACCGATCTGAAATGTGATCTCGCCTTCCAGAACATAAAATCCTTCTTCCTCGCGACTGTGAACATGCGGGGGAGGCCCGCCGCCCGGAGGCACAATCGCTTCCCATTGAGCGTACGTGCCGTTCGTGTCCTCGCCGGTTGCCAGAAAGCGATACACGTCACCGACAACGGTGATCGTCCGACCTTCGGTGAGCGTTCGCAAAGTTGGTTCGTGTTTCATGACCGAAGTGCCTCACCTGCATGTGTGCTTCTGAATGAAATCCTTCATCTGGTCTTTGGCCAAGATATGCCCAAGCGACTTTCTAGTGAAGCCCACCGACGATTTCCGACAGAACCAAGGAGAGCATCGTGCTGATGAGGAACGTGGTGCCGCCAAGGAAATGGCCGGTGCTGAATCGCGACATTCCGGGGATGTTGTGAGTGACCGTCTTGTCCTCCCACCGAAGGTTTTGTGTGGGACCGATGTCGTTGTCCTGATTCAGACTGAACAGCACGGTGCAGTGAAACCCATGATGCTTGGCCAGGAGCCTCGCCAACATCGGCATCGAATGCTCGCTGCGGTATTCCTGATCGGCCGCGATCAGGACGATGTGCTTGCCTCCTCCCGGCCCCTTGTCACCGGAGTACGTCAGCCACAATGGGCTTTCGGAAACAGGATGCTCGGCGGCGTTCAATCGGTGGTGATTTCCTTGAAGTGTGATCATCGCGCCCAGGACGAAAGCGAACAGCACGAAGGGAACGGCAATTGGTTTCATGTGCGATAGTTCCGATGTCAGAATCGTGGCTACGGGCCCATCCGAAGTCATCGGGAGGGAATTTCATTGACGGTGTAGAACGCGTTGCGATGCAGCAGTTCTTCCTTGTCACGAGAACGCAGACGTGCGAGATCGAGCTCGTACACAAATCCGCGGTCGAGCTTTTCCAGAGTGATCCTGGCCGAGAGTCCGTCTTCGGCCAGCGAGACCGCTTTCACACCGGGCTTGTGCGGCTCGATTTCCGGCCCGCCGTAGCCAGCGTGATAGGGGTGGGTGAACGCCGAGATCACATAGGAGGCCGTTGAGTGGCCCGTGTCTCGATCAACGGGTTTGGTGAACGTGACCTTGAATCCATCCGGCTCAATCGTGATGCGGTTGATTTCGAAGGGCATCTTGCCGGTCCAGTCGAGTCGTTCGAGGGCGAACGGTTTGATGCCTCGCACGGGCCAGCCGCGATTGGTCCCACCACACAGCAGCTTCCCGCCGGGAGTGAATTCCACGTTGAGGATTCCTGTCGAAAGGCCCTCGCGGAATGGATAGCACGCTCCCTGCCAGACGCCGTTGACCTGCTCGGTCGTGGCACGCATCAGGATCGATTGCGTGTAATCGCCCAGGAATATCTGGTTTTCAAACGGCCCGAACTTGCCCTGCGTTTGATTTACGCTGAAGGCTGTGATGGATCGCCCCATGCGGATGTACGGAAAGATGACGGCATAGGGCACCAGTTGTTTGACGCGATTCTTCTCGGTCGCGATGCGAGCTCCCGACGTGGGTGTCTCCGGCACAGGCCCAAGCTCGGGCGCATACGGATACCAATTGAAGCTGGCTGGGTGACCGTGAAAGCTGTTCTGCGACACCGCCTTCAAACTGCAAGAACAATTCCAGGGGCCTTGGCTTTCGACATAGAACAGCGAGCCGTGCTCATCGTGTCCGATCCCGCCGGGGCTGCGCAAGCCGCTGGCGAATGCGGTTGATTTTCCGTCGGGAGTGACCTTCATGATGAAGCCGCGGTTCAAAGCATGTGAGTGATAGGACTCCGACAAGCCGAGCGAGATGAACTGGTTTCCCTCCGCATCGGGTTTTGAGCCGAAGGCGTACTCGTGGTAATTCGCATAGCCCCAGGCATCCGAGATGGTTTCAAAACGATCGGCCACGCCGTCGTTGTTGGAATCGCTGACGCGAGTCAACTCGCAGCTCTGCGTGACGCGAAACGCGTTGTCTTTCCAAGCCAGCCCGAAGATTTCGTCCAGCCCCGTTGCAAACCGGTGAAACGCAGGAGTTGGCTTGGCCGCATCGACTCCGTCAATCAGATAGATCTCACCATGCCGCGTTCCCACGGCGACTCGGCCGTCAGGTAGGACTGCGAAGGCCCCGGCCTCGATGACCGTATCTTTGGGCAGAGGAATGTTGACGATCGGATAAAACTCGCGCTCACGTTCCTCGGTTCCCCATCGCTCGCCAACCTCTTCGGCGCGCAGAACACCGAGCACGGCAATTGGGCCGAGAATCAGGAGAAGGCAGAGGAGTCGCGTCCGACTACTTCTTGAGTGGTTCATAGAGGAACTCCAGAGATGATTTGCCCTGCGGAAGTTGCAGTCGCAGCAGCAGCTCGGATCGCTGGGGTTCGTCGGACAGCGATCTCAGTCTTGTTTCGGCTTTGGGAACTGTCAGCCGCAATCGGCCACTGCGGAAAACTCGTTCGGACTCCTGGCTGATGTCTCCGGTGAGTCCACGAAACCAAACGGTGTGCTGTGTGGGCGAGTCAAATTGCAGAACGCGTTTGAGCTGTCGTTGCTCGTCGTTTCCGGTCGCCACCGACCGATCCTCGATCTCAATCGTGCCGCTGCGGTACATGAACGT
The DNA here is from genome assembly GCA_031403195.1 of Planctomycetota bacterium. Taxonomy (GTDB): domain Bacteria; phylum Planctomycetota; class Planctomycetia; order Pirellulales; family UBA1268; genus QWPN01. Next base: position 61,807 of record JANNSZ010000106.1, read on the forward strand.
GGGAATCGACAATTCGCCGAGGACGTACCCGCGGAATTGATACCCGACATTTTTGGGATAGAGCGGGTTGAGATTCGTCCGAGCCTCTTTGGTCATCACCGGCAGCAGCGGCCACGGAGAGTTTTCATCTGCAAGCTCTGCAAACGAGACATCCTGCGCCAGAGTGATTGGTTCGCTACTCGGATTGAAATCTCCGGAACCCTGGCCACTCCAATTCACGCCGATGAACTCGCCCTGCCAGATGGCGGAGAGCGTTCCCGTTTCGGCGTTGAAGGCGTAACTCAGCTTCTCGGGGAGACCGACGGCGATGCCGCGAAAGCCGGCCACTCGACTGCGTCCGCGAAATGTCTTGGCCTGATCATCGACCGTGAGTTTCGTGCTTACCCCGAGAATACCGGACGGATCGGCGGCCGATGTGCCGAGCGAGAGGTAGTACCAGATGGCTTCAATCTGCATGTCCGTGTTGCCATCGAGAATCGTTTTATGGGTGGCAACACCATTCGGCCAGGCCGACGGCATCACGGTCCGTGGGCGAAAGGCGCCGGGGTTCTGCAAGAAGCTGCTGAACCAGCCCGGCTGAAGCCGCTGGTACGTTGTCAGCAAGTCAATCCCTTGAGTGCCCGGCACGGCTTTCCCATTGAAGTTGTGACAGGCGATACAATTCAGGCCTTTATCGCCCAGCAATTCGCGACCCGCCGCACGTAGCAGCTTTTCTCGTTTGCGCTCGCTTTCCGAGCGACTTTCCGGACTCGGAATCTTCATGTCCGTGCTCTTCAAAACGTCGAGGCGAGTGAAGACGCTTGGCACATGCTGGAGATTGGCCGTGCCGTATTGGGGCATGCGAGTGGCCATGTAATGGCGGACGCTTTCGCCATCGAAGAGCACCTTCTTCATTGATGCCGGTTGCAGCTTGGCCCCGACCAGTGTGAGCGGCGGCGGGATGCGACCGTCGTCCCCCAGTTTCAGCTCGCTGCCAACAAAGAACGGGTTGTGTGCGTCATGAACGCCTCCAAAGTCATCGCGAACATGACAGGCGATGCAGTGAAAAGCAGTCAGCGTTTTCGCCGCCACAACGTTGTCCGAGTCGGCAGTCGGTTCTTCTCGAAGCGATGCGATCATCGCCTGAACCTGAGCGTCTTCGAGGCGGAACCGGGGACTGCGGACACTCGTCTTGGACAAACAGCCGCGAGACAGATCTGCGTTTCGCAACGAGCCAATCAGCGGAGCCGCCGCAATGCCGGGGAGTGTATGGCACGCCGCGCAGTTCATTTCCTGAAAGTATTTTTTCCCTTTCGCCACCAACAGTGCCTCGGGAACCAGAGGTGTTCCCTGTGGTGGCTGTTCCCCAACCAAGTAGCCCGCAATGGCCAGCGACTCTGCGGGAGTCAGCTTCATGTCCGGCATTCGCCCGGAGCTTCTGACACGCAACGGCTGAAACAGGAACTCGCTGAGAGATGTCGCACTGTACTTGGCGGCGACATGCCCAAGGGGGATGGCGATCGGCTTGACGGCCTTCCTCGCGGTGAGTTTCGGATCGTCGTCCTCGTCATCCTCGTCGTTTCGCTTCTTCGCCGGCGTCATCGCTTCCTTCGGGCCGTGACACGCAACGCAGCCGACCGAGTGAAACAGCGATTTGCCTTGCTGAAGATTAATTCGCTCAGATGCCTCAGTCTGAAAGGCCGACTTCGATTGGGCGATCAGAAAGTGAGTCAGAGCTTCAGCGATCCGGTCTCTTTCCGTCTCCGGTTGCGACACCAACACGTCCGGCATGGTTGTCCCCGGATGAGCCGACGACGGAGATGCGAGGTATCGCCGCAGATATTCGGGCGAGATCCGCGAACCGGCTTCGATCAAATCCGGAGCCGATTTATCCGCCAGGGAACCTCGTGCGAAGCCATCATGACACGCTGCGCATCGCAGTTCAGAGATCAGCACACTTCCCGCCTGAGCCTGAGTCAGCGGATGGTGGCCGGGCAGAGCCGGGTCGCCGGGTTCCGCCGAGACAATGCTGACCAGCAGAGCCGAAATCAATGTCCCCAAAAACATCCGGCCAATCATGTGGGCCGTGAAATCGCGTCTGCGTGACTCAACTACCGATCGATAGTTTCTCATCGTGATCATCACAGCTGACAAGGATAGGACGGTCAACGACACTTCCGCAACAGGGTGATGGCAGACGACCATCGATGGAACGTATCCGAATCGGCCTGCGGCTGTCTTGCGACGTGGCGGATGGCCTCGGACGCCCCCAAAATCCTCCGTGGGAACACCGTTGTTCAGGCCTGGCGCAGACGGACTTCACCCGTGCCCTTGTGAGGCGGTTCCGAGCGAGTGGATGTCGAGCTCGGGCAGCTCGTCGGATGAGGCCTGCACGAGCCCATGCCACTCGGTCGGCGGTTCTCTGGGCCTGTGGCGGCTCGACCGGCTCGCGCACGAGCCGTTCCACCTCGCTCATGAAGATTCGCGTGAGTGCGGCGATGGCCTGGGGCTGGTCCCCTCTCGCCAAAAACCACCGCAGCCGCTTCGGGACGGAAATCTCTGATTGCCGTACGGGCACCGGCGGAATGACATGATCGACCAGGTGCGCGGCAGCGTGCGGCATGCGTCGGCCGTTGCACCAGGGGCAGACGCCTCGGCCCTTGCAGGAGAAGGTCACCAGAAAGTCGTGGCCGCAAGTGCCGCACGGTGACGGATCGCGACGATGGTCGGGCTCGCGTTCCCGTGGGGCCACACCTGTGTCCCCTGCTGGTAAAGCGAGCGCGGAGGCTGGGCTGATCGGCTTCGACGTGCAACGTGGCGCGGCCCAGCGATTGAGTATCCGCTATCTCGATCTGGTACTTGAAAGCGGGGCGGGGCTGACGCAACTCATTGCTGAAGGTCGTGTGCGACTGACGCGGTTTGGTCTCGGCGGCCTGAGTCCCGTCAACGTACCTCTGGCTGGAAAGCTCACCGTCGTCGGCAACCGGATCGTCATCGATTTTGGTGCGCAGGGCATCGGGGGCAATCGCAACACGACGGCAGGCAACTGGTACTATCGATTGTCGGTCGACACCGACCGCAACGGCTCGTTTGAATCCCTCCGACACTTCTATCGCCTGCTCGGCGATACCAACGGCGACCGGACGGTGAATGCCATCGATCGCAATGTTGTCAATGCAAACCTCGGCCGTCGCGGCGCGAACCTGAACGCGGATGTGAACCGGAATGGCGTCGTGAACTCGACAGATCAGTACCTTGTGCGTCAGAACGTTGGCAGGGTGCTTGCAAGTTCGTTGCCACTGGATGACTGACGGGCAGGACGGTCAACGGCCCTTTCGCGAGAGGTCGTTGGCTGGCCGGCTTGTAACGGGTTCGTCACAGAACTTGCTCTTTGTGGCGCGCCGTGGGAACCTTTCCGAGCGGCCGCACGTCGCACCACTCTGGTGCACACCGCCTGCGGCGCCGGCGAAAAGGGGATTGCTCCCGCCGTCTGCACGAGCCCTTGGGAACCTCACATGATGCCGACCAATCGCCGCGTTCTCTGGGCTCTCCTCGTGGCTGTGGCTACCGCCATGCCGGCGGCTGCTGCTCCCACGGCCGAGCCGTCGGCGCTCAGTCAGATCCAGGCGGAGATGCGGAACCGACGTTTTGAGAAGGCAATCGCCCTCGCCGACGAGGGGATAAAAGGCGCGGACGTCGCAGACGGCAAGCTCCTC
>JANNSZ010000107.1:0-28898 GCA_031403195.1 Planctomycetota bacterium
GGAGTAGAATAACCGCATGAACATTCCGCCTGAGCGCGAAAGCCCCAAAAATATTATTTTAAAACCCGCCGAACTTGTTCGGGTGCTTTTAAAATTTTCCACTTATCCGTCCTCTGTCGTTCTCATCCTCACGAACCTGACGCCGCTGGTTGGCATCCTTTTTTGGGAATGGAATATCTTTTTTACCGTTTTTCTTTATTGGACCGAAAGTATCACGATCGGGTTTTTTACGATCTGTAAAATGCTGATTGTGGGCAAGAAGAAAAAACTGACCACCATCACTTTTTTTCTGGGGCACTTTGGATTTTTTATTGGAATGCATTTTATCTATCTCATGGCGCTCTTCAGCTTTCGGGAGTCAGAGTTCCCCCGTGAAGCGCCGTGGGCTTTTGCCCTGCTTTTTTTAAGCCACCTTTTTTCCTTTTGCTATAACTTTCTCTATCGCCCGCCGCCCATTCGGAGCGAGTGGTTGTGCTCGATGGCTTTTCAAAATCTCACGCCATGACTGGCTGGCGAGTCGGCTGGCTCCACGGCCCCGCCGACGTGGTCGACACGTGCGCGATGATCCAGCAATACACGTTCGTCTGCGCGCCGCAAGTTGGGCAGTGGGCGGCGGTCGAGGCCCTTGAATGCCCCATGGACGCGCCGCTTGCCGAGTGCCGCCGCAAGCGAGATAAGCTCGTGGCCGGCCTCCGCAATCACTACGATTTTCAGGTGCCTGGCGGCGCGTTTTATCTCTATCTGCGGGCACCGGGTGGCTCGGGAACCGCCTTCGCTGAACGGGCGGTCACCGAGGAAAAGCTCATCGTCGTACCAGGCAAGGTGTTCGGGGGAGCCGACACGCATTTCCGCATCGCCTACACGACCGACGACCGCACGCTCGATCGCGGCATTGATGCCCTCCGACGCCTTGCCGCCACGGTCTGAAATCATGCCCACCCCCCTGCCCTGCTGAAGCGCCATGAACCCTCGCACTATCGCCGATGTCGCCCGTGTGCTCGACCACGCCGTGCTCAAGCCTGAATACGCCGCAGCCGACCTCGAGGAGCACACGCGAATGTGCGTCGATCGAGGCGTCGGCTGCATCTGCGTCCGCTCCTGCGACGTGGCCGATGCTGCCCGGCTCGTGGCCGGGAGCCCCGTGATCGTCGCGGCCGTCGTTGGATTTCCCCATGGGTCCCAGCGGCCTGAAGCAAAGGCCTTCGAAACACAGCTCGCGATCGCGGACGGCGCTCGCGAAATCGACATGGTGATGAATGTGGGTGCCCTTCGCTCCGGATCGCTCGACCGCGTTCGCCACGACATCGCCGCGGTCGTATCCGCCGCCAAGCCGGCGGGCGTGATCGTGAAGGTCATCCTCGAAATCTGCTATCTCACGGCCGACGAAATCGGTGCCGCCTGCCTCCTGGCGGAAGAAGCGGGCGCCGATTTCGTGAAGACATCGACGGGCTTTGGCGTGACTGCTTCGGGGCCGACGGGTGCAACCCCGGAGGCCGTGCGAATCATGCTCGACACCGTCGGCGACCGACTCCAGGTCAAAGCCTCGGGTGGCATCCGCACCTGGGACGACGCGGTCGCCTACCTCGACATGGGCTGCACGCGTCTCGGTGTCGGCGACGCCGCCGCCATCCTCGACGGCCGCCCGGCCGCAGGCACGTACTAGGTTCGCTATTGATCCGCTACGCGACCGCGTAGCGGATCAATGCTGAGTCTGCCGGGGCAGCCATGCCCCCGGCAGAATCACGCTCGACGCGGGCAAGCCAAGGTTGCCCACGCCAAGCCGGCTGGCGTCATGCCAGCCGTGAGAGTGCTCTCGAAAACGCCAATGCGGCTTCCGCGAGGGGTTGCCCGTGCCACGGAGGCGGCGTTGTTGGCGAGCGCAGCCAGGATTGCGAAGCGTAGCCAACTCCCACAGAGCGCAGGCCTGGAGGGCCGTAGCGAACGTCCGGCGATGTGGCACGGGCAACCCCTCGCTGCCCCGCCCAACAGTGTCATCATCGCGCCCCACCGCTGATGCATGCCTACAATCACGGCATCACCACGGAGGCTTCGTATGACGCATGCCAAACGGCCGAAGACACTTGCAGAACTCCACGCTTCGGGCTGGAAGAGCCGGTCGGTCAAGGATGAAGTGCGGGACAATTTTCTGCGGATGCTGCGCAGTGGCGACGAGTTGTTTCCAGGAATCGTCGGCTATGACGATACGGTGATTCCCGAGATTAATGTGTCCCTCATCGCGGGGCATGACATGCTCTTTCTCGGCGAGAAGGGCCAAGCCAAGAGTCGGCTCATGCGGCTGCTCGCGCGATTCCTCGACGATTTCCTTCCCTATCTCGATGACCCCGCCATTCCACTCCACGATGATCCCCTCGCGCCGATCACCTCGGCTGGCCGCCATCTGGTCGCCAGCCGCGCGCCTGAAAACGTGCCCATCGCCTGGTGGCCGCGGGAGGAGCGGTACGCCGAGCGGCTCGCGCCAGGGACAAAATTTGCCGACATCATCGGCGAGATCGATCCGGCAAAGCTCGTTGGTGGGGCGAGCATGGCCAGTGAGGAGTCGCTGCACCTCGGGCTCATTCCCAGGATGCACCGCGGCATCTTCGCGATGAACGAGCTCCCCGAACTCGACGAGCTCGTGCAGGTGGGGATGTTCAACGTCTTGGAAGAGCGGGATGTGCAGATCCGCGGGTATCCCATTCGGTTCGACATCGACGTGATGCTTTTGTTCTCAGCGAATCCTTCCACCTACAACCGTTCGGGCAAAGTGATCCCACAGCTCAAGGATCGCATCGGCGCCGTCATCCACACGCACTATCCGCGAGACCGTGAAGGCGGTATCGCGGTGGCCGAGCAGGAAGCGGGCATCGATCTCGGTGGCGAGTACCCCGTGGTCGTGCCCCACTACATGAAGCAGGTTGTGGAGGAGATCACGGTCGCAGCCCGGAAGAGCAAATACATCGACCAGCAGTCAGGAGTCTCGGCACGGTTCTCGATCGCCAACTACGAGACGATGGTGGCCAGCGCCCGGCAGCGGGGCGTGCGGCTGGGTGAGGACCCGGCCGTGCCGCGAATCAGTGACCTCGGCCACCTCTACACGTCGAGCCTCGGCAAGCTCGAACTCGACCTGATGGGAAGCCACCAGATGAGTGAACACCAGGTGCTCGACGCCGTTATGGCAGAGGCGATTGCGACGGTATTCCAGGAGTATGTTGACGCCCACGGTCTTGATGAAATTGCCCGGATCTTTCGGGAGGGCGTGAAAATCGAGGTTGGCGACATGGTACCCAGCGGCCTGTATGAGCAGGTCGTGGCCGACATTCCGAGCATCTGGGAGCGGGCTTTTGAGGTGAATGCGGCCAACCACCCGGCCATGAGGGCGAGTTGCATCGAGTTTGTTCTCGCGGGCCTGTACGCCACCGAACGAATCTCTCGTATCCAATCGCACGGTAAAACGATCTACGACACAGGCGGCTTTCGATGAATCGAACGTGGGGGGCCCTGCATGGCCAACCGTGACTCACTCGGCGGAATCGTCCACTCCTACCAGCGGTACGATCCGGCGCGAATCCCGCCCCCGCGACCTCCTGAGACCGATATCGTCTCGGCGATGATGGAGCATATTCTTGCCGTCGGCGACCTCGAGGAGATCGTACTGACGCCCGAGCAACTTGCCGATGCGATCGTCCTCGACCCCGAGCAACTGAAGGGCTTGGGTCCATCGATCGACTCCTTGAAACGTCGCCTCGAGGAACACCGTCAGAAGATTCTCGAGCGGTACGAAACCGAGAGCGTGAGGAAACGGGCTCGCCGGGACTACCGAGATACCGCAGCGCGGACTCAGCCGCCCGGCCCCCATCGCGAGGCCTTCCAACGGGCCGTCCGGGAGGAGCAGATTCGGCGGCTTGAACGACTGTGGTATGCGCAGGGTGACGACCAGGGCCGTTTTGCCTCCGACCTAGTTGGGCTCATCGAACTGCTTGGTGTGGTCTACCAGCTCGACGAGTTGGCGGCGAAGTGGCGGTTCACCGGTCGTGAGAAATTGGGCGTCGATGAGGCGCTCGAAGTGAAGGCCACGCTCGAGGAAATCGAGCGGTTGCTCCAGCAGCTCGAGGAGGCCAGACAAAACGCTCGGATTGCGCTGATCGACATGGATGCCCTGTCGCAGTACGCCGAATCAGGAGAGCTTGATGAGCTTGAACGAATCCGCCAGCAAGTGCAGCAGGCCGTTGAAGAGGCGGCTGCCCGTCAGGGACTCGAAAAGGGAAAGCGTGGCTACGAGCTCACGCCCAAGGCTCTCCGGCTCTTTCAGGCAAAGCTCCTCGAGAAAATCTTTGCGAGCCTCGATCCGTCACGCACCGGCCGTCATCAGGGAAACGTGACGGGCGACGGGGCCGTTGAACTCATCTCGACGCGGCCTTATGAATTTGGCGACTCAGTCGCCCACATGGATATTCCCGGCTCACTTGTCAACGCGATGCTGCGGCAGGCATCGGAGGGAGGCGCGTCTGGCGGTCGGCTGCGGCTTGATCCCCGCGACATTGAAGTTCACACGACGCGGAACACGCCCAAGTGCGCCACCACGTGCATTCTCGACATGAGTGGCTCGATGCGCCATGGCGGGCTGTACGTCGATGTCAAGAAGATGGCCCTCGCCCTCCAGGGACTCATTCAGCGGGAGTATCCAGGCGACTTCTTGCAGTGCATCGAAATGGCATCCTTTGCGAAGCCGAGATCGGTCGGCGAGATCGTGAAACTCTTGCCGAAGCCCGTCACGATTTTTGATTCCGTTGTGCGGCTGCGGGCCGATATGGCCGATCCGCAGATCACCGAAAGTGACGTACCGCCCCACTTCACAAACATTCAGCACGCGCTTTCGCTCTCGCGGCAGATCCTTGCCCGGCAAGACACGCCCAACCGTCAGGTGATCCTCATTACCGATGGGCTCCCGACGGCCCACTTTGAAGGCAGCCAACTCTATCTCCTCTATCCGCCCCACAAACGCACCGAGGAGGCCACGCTCCGCGAAGCCAGGGCCTGCCGACGTGAGGGCATCACGATCAACCTTTTTCTCCTGTCTGGCTGGTCGCAGTCGCGGGAGGATATTCAGTTTGCCTACCGGCTCGCCGAAGCCGCGCAGGGCCGCGTCTTCTTCACGGCCGGCCGAGATCTTGATCGCTACGTCGTCTGGGACTACCTGGCCCGTCGCCGCGCGATTGTGAGCTGACGGGTACGATCGGCTCGGCCGCTCGCCGTCGTGTGAGTGGCTCGGTATTGTATTGGACTCGCTGCCTTTCTCCACCCGCCCGTTCTTCGATGCAACTTCACCTGGCCACGTGGTGCATGCCCCTTCTGGGATCCACGTCTGAAGAGAGTCTTCGACCGCTGCTCGTGCAGCTTGTCGTCATCATCCTCGCCGCGCGTGTGGGCGCCGTGATCGCTCGCCGCCTGCGGCAGCCTGCCGTGGTAGGCGAAATCCTGGCCGGGCTTGTGCTGGGGCCGTCGGTCTTCGGTGCCTTCGCTCCCGACGCCTTCGCCGCCGTCTTCCACACCGCTGGAGATAACGCCGGGCAAGCCGGTCTCGACGCATCGCTCACGAGCTTCAGCCAGATCGGCCTCGTCCTCCTGTTGTTTCTCGTAGGAATCGAGTTCGATTTTTCCCATATCCGGCATCAAGGGCCGGTGGCTCTCGGCGTCTCCGCCGCTGGCGTAGTCTTCCCCTTTTCACTTGGCCTTTTGCTGGCCTGGTTCATGGAGCCGAGGCTCGAGGCCCTCGGGGCTACAGGGCCGATCGATCCCAGGTCGTTCGCCCTCTTTCTCGGCACTGCGATGTCCATCACGGCCATCCCCATCCTGGGACGGATTCTGATCGAGATGGGTCTTCAGCACACGCCCCTCGGCGCGACGGTGATCGCCGCAGCAGCCTGCGACGACTGCATCGGCTGGACGCTACTGGCGGCCGTATCGGCGATTGCGGCCGGGCAGTTCGACCCGATGGCCGTCGTGCAGATGGTGGCCGCCACGGCTGCGTTCGCCGCGTTGGCGATTTTTGTTATCAGGCCGATTGTGCTTCCCATGCTCGAACGGGCTGTGGATCAGCATGGCCGACTCCCGCTCGGCGGGTTGTCACTGGTCCTCGCGGGGATCCTGGCCTGCGGTTGGGTCACGAGCCGAATCGGCATTTTTGCCATCTTTGGGGCGTTCCTCCTCGGAGCTTCACTCTCCGGCTCTCCAAAGCTCCGGCACGCGATGCACGCGCAGCTCATGGATTTTGTGGGGCTCTTTTTCCTGCCGATCTTTTTCACCTATACGGGCCTGCGGACGAACATCGGATCGCTCTCCGGTGCCGAGGCGTGGGGCTGGTGTGCCGCCGTGTTTGCTGCGGCTGTCGTCGGAAAGTGGGGCGGCTGTGGCCTCGCAGCTCGGTTCGCGGGCGTGCCGGCCGGCGAGGCGGCGTGCATCGGTGTCTTCATGAACACCCGTGGGCTCATGGAACTGATCGTCATCAATGTCGGCCTCCAACTTGGCGTGATTCCGCCGGCCGTTTACACGATGCTCGTGCTCATGGCGATTGGCACGACCCTCATGACCACGCCACTGGCGGCGCTCCTGCTTCGCGGCAGCCAGTACGAAGCGACGCTCGTAGAGCGTGGCTTCCTGCGCGGCTGACGGTTTATCGTCGCTGCTCACGCCAGAGCATCGTGGCCGAGAATGCTGCTGCGGTCGCCGCAAGGGCGACGAGCGTCCACGCGGGAACTATTCGCCCTGGCGCCCGCGTTTCCCTATCGGCAGCGGTTTTCGCGAGGTCCACTGGCGCGAGGCCAGCCGCCCGGCGCTCTCGCTCCGCCGCGGCCTGCGCGAGGCCGATGTACCTGCTTTCGAGTTGCCGCTGTCGCCAGTCCCACTTCGGAGCAATCAGGCCCATTCCAACGAGCGCCATCAACGAAAACATGAATGCCCAGAACCAGCCACTGTCGGTCAACGGGGGACGCGGAACCGGGCCATTCGAATGTTCGCCTGTCATGCCCACTCCCACGACGAGGCATCCGCGCGGGAGCTGCCCGTGCCAGGACGCGACCGCGGGAGGCAAGCAGGGCCACGAGTCATCGCTCGAACAGCAGAAAACGGCCAAAAATCATTTTTTCGCATACATACTTGTCAAAACTCAGGCGAGCGATACAGTGAGGGTATGCGACCGGAGACAAATCAACCAGGCGCGATCGAATCCCGCTCGAGCGACGCGGCCGTGGTGGACCTCTTGCGGAAGCGGGAGGCCCTCGAGGTCGGCGAGCTTGCCGAGGCCTTGGGGGTCACGGCCACTGCCGTAAGGCAGCGGCTCGAACGGCTCATGAAGGCTGGTTTTGTGGGGCGTTCGAGGGTTTCGCGTCCTCGGGGCCGCCCCGCCCACGCCTATGAATTGACGGCATCCGGCCGGAAGCTTGGAGGAACCAACTTTCGTGACCTCGCGATGGTTCTGTGGCGGGAAATCCGAGGAGTCCGGGACCCGTCGATCCGTTCAGGCCTCCTGCAGCGGATTGGTACGGCCCTGGCTGGTGCGTACCGACACCAAATTACCGGAAACACGCCGGCCGATCGGCTGCAAAGCATGGCGACGATCCTCCAGGAGCGGAATATCTGCTGTTCCGTTGAGCGATCAGCCAGCAACAACAATCTCCCGGTCCTGACAAGCCATGCCTGCCCCTACCCAGACCTTGCCGAGGAAGATCGAGGCGTCTGTGCGGCTGAGCGGCTCATGCTCCAGGATCTCCTGGGCACGGATGTCCGACTGGCCGAATGCCGGCTCGACGGTGACACAACATGCCGGTTCGTCGTGGGTGAGCGGGCCGAAGCCGAAGCGAAATCCGGCACTTGCACGCTGGGCGGGTAACACGTCGAATGCCGCGGCCGGAACGCCTTGTAAACGCAAAAACACACACGAAAAGGGAACCCCAAGCCATGACCGTCACAACCCTGACTCCTCCCACCGTGCCCCAGCCTGGGGGCCGCCCTTGGATTGAGGGGCGCTTTGAGGAAAACCTCGTCCTCACAACGGTCGAACAGGCGATCAACTGGGCCCGCCAGTCAAGCATCTGGCCAATGACGTTCGGCCTGGCCTGCTGTGCCATCGAAATGATGGCTGCGGGCGCGAGCCGCTACGACTTGGACCGTTTCGGTGCCGGGGCATTCCGTGCCACACCGCGGCAGGCCGATCTCATGGTCGTGGCTGGCACGGTCACATACAAAATGGCGAGTCGTGTTCGCCGCCTCTACAACCTCATGCCCGATCCGAAATACGTGATCGCGATGGGAGCCTGCACGACCGGTGGCGGGCCGTACTTCAAGTGGGGCTACCACGTGGTGAAAGGCGTAGACCTCGTCGTGCCAGTCGATGTCTACGTGCCCGGCTGCCCGCCGCGCCCGGAAAGCCTTCTTGAGGGACTCATGCGGATCCAGGACAAGATCCAGGGGCAGCGGATCGCGAAACGGAAGGATGGCCCTGGCAAGATGGCAGACGAACTGCCGGTGCCACACCACTCGGGCTATGTCGCTCACGCTGTCGCGAATGACGACCTCGTCTTTGACCATCAGAAACTCACGGGCTGATCTCCAGCCACTTCCCTTTGAAAGGCAATGCGTCGATGAGCCAAGCTCAGGACATGATCGTGATCAAGGATCTCCACGTGGCCGTGGGGGGAACGGAGATTCTCCGAGGGGTCGATCTGGAGATCGGCCGCGGCGAAATCCACGCGCTCATGGGCCCGAACGGCTCAGGCAAGAGCACCCTCGGCTACGCGATCATGGGCCATCCTGGCTACGAGGTCACCGCCGGGACAATCGAAATCGTGGATGCTGACGGCACACGGCATGACATCCTGGCTATGGAACCCGACGAGCGGGCCAGGCTCGGTATCTTCCTGGCTTTTCAGCGGCCCATGGCAATCCCCGGCGTGCGGCTCGCGGAGTTCCTCCGCCATGCCGCGACCAACGTCCGAAACCCCAACCGCAAGGAGGGGGAAGAGCTGATGCCGATGAAAGAGTTTCGAAGCGAACTCAAGGCCAAGATGGCCGAGCTTTCGATGGACCCTGACTTTGCCCGGCGGTATGTCAATGACGGCTTCTCCGGCGGTGAAATGAAGCGGGCTGAGATCCTGCAACTCGCCATGCTCCAACCTCGGTTTGCCATTCTCGACGAGACCGACAGCGGCCTCGACGCCGATGCCGTCCGCCTCGCGAGCGAGAGCATCGCCCGGATCGGTGGCGATCGCATGGGCATCCTCATCATCACCCACCACGAGCAGCTGCTCGAGCACAATGTGCCCCTGAAGACACACGTCATGCTCGGCGGCCGGATCGTGGAGTCGGGTGGGCCAGAACTGGCCGCCGAACTTCACAAGCGAGGGTATGAACGGATTCGCGCGACCTACCCCGAGGCTGCCGCGGTTGAGCGGGCGATGGTCGAAGCCAAGACCGAAGTCGTCTCGGCCTGAGCAACGAAACACACGACGAGGAGGGTGAGACAATGGCGATAGGACTCGAAGACACCACGACAGCGACGCTTGGGGAAATTAACAAGTACGACTTTCGTACCGATTCGCCCGCGATCTTCAAGGCTCGCAAGGGCATCGACGCCGAGATTGTGGCCCAGATTTCGGAGATGAAGGGCGAGCCCGGCTGGATGCGGGACTTCCGCCTCAAGTCATTCGAGATCTTCGAAAGCAAGCCGATGCCGACCTGGGGCGGGCATCTTGGCATCAATTTCCAAGACATCTACTACTACCTCAAGCCCACCGAGCATCAGGGTAAGACGTGGGAGGAAGTGCCCGATGCCATCAAAAAAACCTTCGACCGACTGGGGATCCCCGAGGCTGAGCGAAAGTACCTCTCCGGGGTGAAGGCGCAGTTCGAGAGCGAGGTCGTCTACGGCTCGCTCCAGGAGGATCTCTCCAAGAAGGGCGTCCTTTTCACCGACACCGACACGGCGCTTCGCGAGCACTCCGATCTCCTGCGCGAGTACTTCGGCACGATCATTCCCCCCACAGACAACAAGTTCGCGGCACTGAACTCGGCTGTCTGGTCGGGAGGCTCATTCATCTACGTGCCCAAAGGCGTGAAGATCGAGTTTCCGCTCCAGGCCTACTTTCGGATCAATGCCGAGAACATGGGGCAGTTTGAGCGGACGCTGATCATCGTCGACGAGGGCGCTCAAGTGCATTACGTCGAAGGCTGCACCGCCCCGATGTACTCCTCCGAGAGCCTTCACTCGGCGGTGGTCGAGATCGTTGTCAAAAAGCACGGCCGCTGCCGCTACACGACGATCCAAAACTGGGCCAACAACATCTACAACCTCGTCACAAAGCGGGCGATGGCCTACGAGAGTGCCCTCATGGAATGGATCGACGGCAACCTCGGCAGCAAACTGACGATGAAGTACCCGGCCGTCTATTTGATGGAACCGGGCGCCCGCGGCGAGATTCTTTCAATCGCGTTTTCGTCAGCGGGCCAGCACCAGGATGCCGGCGCCAAGATCGTTCACGCCGCCCCGAATACCAGTAGCCGAATCGTCTCCAAAAGCATTTCAAAAAATGGCGGTCGGTCCAGCTATCGCGGCCTCGTGAAGGTCGAGCCGGGGGCGAAAGGGAGTCGGTCAAGCGTCGTCTGCGATGCCCTGATCCTCGATGATCGCAGCCGGAGCGACACGTATCCCTACATCGAGATCGAGGAGCAGGATGTCTCGGTCGGCCATGAGGCGAGCGTTTCCAAGATCGGCGAGGAGCAACTCTTCTATCTGAGGAGCCGAGGCCTCACGGAAGCCGAGGCAAGCGCCATGATCGTGGGAGGCTTTATCGAGCCGCTCGTCAGGGAGCTTCCGATGGAGTACGCCGTTGAAATGAACAAGCTCATCCAGTTGCAGATGGAAGGCTCGGTTGGCTGACACCGACCCTTGCCATCCCCGGAGCCCATAATGCCCGCAGCCACCGCCACGCCCTTGCCCTCCACACCGACACAGAACCGGTTTGACCGCTCGTCCCTCGACAAGCTCGTCGCAGCCCAGCCCGGCCCAGCCTGTCTGACCGACCGTCGACTGGCGGCGCTGGCGGCGCTTGAGTCTCTCGGTCTGCCCGATCGCAAGAGTGAGCACTGGACGCGGACCGACATCCGCCTTTTCAAGCCGAATGCCTGGGGCCTCGCGGCCCGGCCGGAAACGCTCGCGGTCCCACCCGGGCTGCTGGCTGACAGTGAAGGACCATCGCATCCCGGGTCGCACAACGAGCCGGTTCCCTGTGCGGGCCGGTTTGCGTCGCTCGACGGGCACATCGTTCGTGACGAACTCGATCCCGCACTTGCTGCCCGCGGCGTGCGATTCGGCGCCGTCGAGCGCGTTCTGGCAGGCTTTGAAGCCGAGCTTGCGCCGCACTGGTTCTCCGTGATCGATTCTCGCAGTGACTGGTTTGCGGCGATTCACGCCGCGTTCCATCGGGCAAGCGCCGTGCTCTATGTACCCGCTGGCGTGAGGCTTACTGAACCGCTCCATGTGATGGCTGCCATCACACCGGGTGGCGTTGATACCTCGCATGTCCTGGTGGTCCTCGGCGAGGGAGCAGAGGCCACGGTGCTCACAGAGACCGCCGGGGGTGGTGCAGCCGGATCGCCCGGTGGATTTCACTGCGGCGGCACGGAGATTGTCGTTGGACGCGGGGCTTCGCTCCGCATGGTGAACCTCCAGAATTGGAACACCGGTGTCTGGCATTTTGCCCGTCAGAAGGCCGTCATTCACGCCGGCGGCCGACTCCAGTGGACCCTCGGGGCCCTTGGCAGCCGGCTCTCGCAGGTCGCTCAGGATGTGGCGCTCGTCGGCCGGGCGGCCGAGGCCCAGGTCAACGGCGTGATGTTTACGGAGGGCCGTCAGCACCTCGTCTACAACACGCTCCAGCACCACGAGGCGCCAGGCTGCAAGAGCGACCTCCTCTACAAGGGAGCGCTCCAAGACCGCTCACGGCTCGTGTGGCGAGGCATGATCAAGGTCGACAAGGGTGCCCAGAAGACCGACGGTTATCAGCGAAACGACAACCTGATGCTCTCGAACGAGTCGCGGGCCGACTCGATTCCCGGTCTTGAGATCGAGGCCGACGACGTTCGATGCACCCACGGTGCCACCGGCGGTCGCGTCGATGCCGAGCAGGTGTTTTATGCCCAGGCTCGCGGGCTCACGGCCGACGAAGCAGCAAGGCTCGTCGTGGCCGGCTTTTTCCAGCAGGTCTTCGACCGGATCACGATTCCTTCGGTCCGTGAGGCACTGGCCCGGGCTGTGTCGAGCCGGATTCGTCGAATTCAATGACACGGCCGGCGGGCCATCCATGGCCCCAGCGGCCCTCCGGCTGCCGGTCGCTCCTCCGGGCTCCCATGAATATGCAATACAGTGACTCATTGAGGAATTGCGATGCACGAATTTGAGCGGGTGATCGATGTCGGCGACGTGCCCGATCCTGGGAAGACGCTCGTCGAAGTAGAAGGCGAAATGGTCGCGCTCTTTCATGTGGGCGAGCAGTGGTACGCCCTGGATGACATCTGCACACACGACGGTGGCCCTCTCGCCGATGGCGAGCTTCGAGACTTTCGCATCGCATGCCCCCGGCACGGTGCCAAATTCGATATCCGTACCGGCGCTGCCCTCACCATGCCGGCCATTCGGTCCACACGGTCGCATGAGGTGAAGGTCGAAGATGGCGGTGTGTGGGTACGTCTCCGTGATGTGACAACTGCCGACGGCCCAGCCGCCCATGCTGTCGGCATGCCAAGCCTGGCCACACGGGCTGCCCCGGCACAGGCCAGCGACGCTGCGGATCCATCGATCCCGTCAACTGACGCACCGCTCGCACCTGCCAGCCCTCTCTGCGAGGACGCGGTCCGCGAGACGCTCAAAGGGGTTATTGATCCCGAGCTGTTCGTCAACATCGTCGACCTCGGCCTCATCTATGGCGTGACGATCGCCCCCGCCACGGCCGATGCGACCAAGCACGCCCTCTCGGTCGACATGACGATGACAAGCCCCGCCTGCCCGGCCGGTCCACAACTCATCGCCGACACGAAGCGCGTGCTCTGCCAGCGGCCCGACGTGGAGAGTGTCGAGGTTCGCATCGTCATGGATCCCCCGTGGACGCCTGACCGGATGACCGAAGCGGCCAAAGACCAGCTCGGCATATTCTGACGTTACGATGACTGGGGCCTCCGCGCGAAGTCAACCGCCCCTCCAGGCCTTGTACGCTTTCATGCATGGCCCTTCCCAGGTCCTTCAGGCACACTGGCGGCATGCGGGTGCTTCTCTATGAATGGTGCTGCTCCGGCGGCTTGGCCGGCGGCGATGCGTCGATCGCCCGTGAAGGGCGGATGATGCTCGAGGCCCTTGCGGCCGATGCCGCCAAGGTTTCCTGGCTCGACGTCAGCGTTCTCGTGGATTCGGCGATGACGCTCATGTTGCCGGACAGTGCTCACGCAATCGCCGTAAAGCCTGGCGAGGAAATCGAACAACTCCTCGTGGCAGCCCGTGACGCCGACTGGACGCTGATCGTGGCACCCGAAAGCGAAGGGATTTTGCTCGACCGTGTGAGACGCGTGCGGGCGGCCAGCGGTCGGGTTCTGGCGGTACACGATGAGGCGATCGCGACGGCGTCAGACAAGCAGGCGACCATCGAGGCGCTTGCGGCACGAGGCGTTCCCGTCCCGGCCGGCCGGCCGCTCGCTGCCGACGAGCCGATCCCCGCGGGCTTTCATTTGCCAGCGGTCCGCAAGGGCCGAACTGGTTGCGGCTGCGAGGAGCTTTCTCTGGTGACCTCTCGAACAATTGCCCCGGCACCGATGCGCACCCGACTCGAAGCCTTTGTTGCGGGGATACCCGTCGGAGTATCGGTGCTCTGCGGTCCGCGGGCTGCGGTGCCCCTGCCCGCGATGCAACAACGTTTCTCGTCGGGAGCGACTCCGCGGTACCTCGGGAGTGACCTGCTCACCGATCGCGAATTGACGGCCCGAGCCACCACACTCGCCCTCGCGGCAGCGAAAGCCATCGGCGCGGAAGCTGGCTGGCTCGGGATCGACGTCATCCTCGGCACGCGGGCCGACGGCCGCGATGACCGCGTCCTCGAAATCAACCCACGCCTCACGACATCGATCGTCGGCTTGGCTCCGCTGTTTGCATCGAGCCTCGTGGCGGCGATGATCGAGTCCGCGGTGGGAGGCACACCAGTGCTCGAGCAGGCCGCCGGTATCAGTCATCACGCCGCATGCTTCAGCTTGCCTATTGACGTTTGAATACTTGATTCAAGGTTGAAGGCCAGAAAAACCCGAAGCGGAGCGACGGGATGCCATGAGTGAACCGTTCAAAGATCAATAAAGGCTGACCGATCATTCGGAATCCTCGTATGCCCACACCAAGGAGCCTCATCGCCCTCGACATCGGCGGCGCGAACCTCAAGGCTGCCGACGGCCTCGGTTGGACAGCGAGTGTCTCGTTTCCGCTGTGGAAGCGGTGGCGGGAACTGCCGGAGTCGCTCCGGACCCTGGTTGCCGACCGGCAACCTAAAAAACTCGTGGCCACGATGACCGGTGAGATCTGCGACTGCTATCCGTCCCGAGCCGCAGGCGTGGCCCACATCACCAAGTCACTGGTGGCAGCCTCCGACGCCGTCGGCTGTGCGGAGCCGCCGGGCATCTACCTCGTGGATGGCCGGATCGTGCCCGCAGGTGATGCGTCGAACCTCTGGCAGCTTGCCTCGGCATCGAACTGGCATGCCCTCGCAAGGCTTGCCGCATCGCTCGTTCCCGATTCCCGCGGCCTCCTCCTCGACATCGGCTCGACCACGACCGACATCATCCCGCTCGCGTCGGGCTCGCCAGCCCCGCTCGCCCTCGACGACCCAGGACGCATGCGATCCGGAGAGCTCGTCTATACCGGCGTCGAGCGCACGGCCGTCGCGACGATCGTCCGCAGACTGCCTCACCGCGGCGTCTGGCGCCCTGTGGCAAGTGAGCTGTTTGCCGAGTCGCGTGACGCCTGGCTCACCCTCGGCGAGCTCCCTGAAAATCCAGCCGCGACTGACACGGCCGATGGTAGCCCAGCCACTCGCGATGCCGCCCGAATCCGTCTCGCCAGAATGATGCTCCTCGACCACGAACCGTTTGACGACCGTGATGCCACATCTGCTGCCGAGTGGATCGCGAGCCGACAAGCCGCGCAGGTCGGGAGGGCACTCCGTCGGGTGGCCAGAGCATGTGGCTGGCGTCCCGAAGTGATCGTGGTTTCCGGTCACGGCGCAGGGCTTCCATTGCGAGCTGTCGCAGCTTCTGGCTGGAACCTGCCGGTCATCCGTCTCGCCGACTCGCTCGGCCCAGAAGCCGCGCGGGTCGCGCCTGCCTACGCGCTCGCCCTTCTTGCATCCGGGGCGATCCCATGACGGTCACCTGGCAGTTCGGCACGATCCGCGGCGATGAAAAATCACACCGGACAACACCATGCGTCGTCAAGATCGGCGGCAGTATCTTCACGCGGCCCGACTGGCCTGCTGTAACAACATCGCTTCTCCGTGAAATCCACCAGCCGCTCATCGTCGTGGGAGGGGGCAGCGTCGTCGACGGCCTGCGGGCGATTGATGCCGTGAGCCCGCGGCCTAACCAGCTCGTGCATGAGCTCGCGATCGACGCCATGACAATCACCGCGAGGCTGGTGGCCGACGCCCTTGGTGTGCCACTCGTGGCGACGACGCAAGGAACGACGCCCGCCGTTCTCGACGTCGCCGCATGGCTCACAACAGCAGCGCCCTTCCCAGACCTCCCTGCCAGTTGGGATGTCACGAGCGATTCCCTCGCCGCAGCGGCTGCCATCGCGGGCCACCGCTCACTCTTGCTCGCCAAGGCCGCGGCACCACCAACCGGGGCAACCACGCTCGAGTCGCTCGCGGCCGCCGGCTGGGTCGACGCCTATTTCCCGACCGCTGCCACGGCCCTCCCCACCATCGCCTGGGCCGCCACGCACCTTGTGACCCGCATTCACGCGGTCACGGAGTGACCCGGGCTACGAAAGGCGTGAACGAGTCTCGAGGAGGCTTCCGCTCGGGGCTGCCCGTGCCATGGAGCCGGCGTGGGAAACCATCGCAGCCAGGATGGCGAAGCGCCGTTTCCGTCGAGTGAGCGAAGGGCATGATGCCCGACACCGGGCGGAGGCCCGGCAAGGCCGCCGGGGGCAAGGATGTCCCGCCGGCCGTGAAACAGATGCCCGAAGCGAAAGCCCGGCGACATGGCACGGGCAACCCCGAACTCCGTACAGCCAGAACTCACTCAGGCGCGATAGACGCGAATCTCTACCAATACCAGCCAGTCGCAGGGCGGTCGGCCAGAGCAGTCGTGCGAGACGGTCCTAATTCGGCGACATCGCGGGTCTTCGTCGCGAACTCCCAAGGCTGGAACTGCACACCCCCCGAGGCCGAGAGCACCCAATTGCTGCCATTCTTCACGCCCGTCGCGACGGTCGAAATCGTCTCAGGGACGCTATACGAGGGCTTCGGCAACTGCTTCTCGTCGAGCAAGAGCCCAAGATCGAGCCCGGCTCGCTTGTCGAGTTGGCGACCACGAATGAGCGCTGCTACCACGGCCATATCGACGCAGTTGACCAACTCGGCGAACACCGGCTGCTTCGCCGCGAGCGCGTCATAGTGCTTCGTCATCGCCTCGCACCAGCGCTCGGCGCCAGGATCGCGACGCCCCGCACCGCGCTGCACGCCGTCGCGGCCAGCCACGTCACTCTCACTGAGGCACTTCATCCGTCGGCCGTCGATCCGCCAGGCAAGCTCGTCGGGATCGCGAGCGATCGGATCGTATTCGGCCTCGAGCCAAAACCGCGGCAGCGACGAAGCCCGGCCACCCGGCGGCACGAGGGAGAGATAGCTTGGGAGGCCCGCCACGCCCGACTCGTCGAGCCCCATGCCGACACGCTTCATCCGATAGTCGGCGGCCACGAGCACGCGGGCGAAGCGGCTCGTTCCTGGCACGCCCTCAACTCGGACCGTCTGCGGCCCGAGTGCGTTTTCCATGCCACGCATCACCGCCTGAGGGTCACGGCCGATGGTCCGTTGCCGCGACAAAAATGCTTGAAGCTTCGCGATGCCTTCCGGAGTCGGATCAATTGAGCACTGGATACCGCCCTCACGGGCGGCGTCGATGGCTCGCAGGGCCACAACCAAGTCTTCGAGATTGAGAAGAGGCCGACGGCTTGTGGCTCCGACAAACGTGCCGGTGGCATCCACTGTGATCCGATCGGCCGGGCCAGCCAGAATGATGTCCTTCCCATCAGGGTCGACAAAGACGTGCGTGACCCGCTCGAGTCCTCCGAGAAAGAGCACCTCGGGCGACGGCGATTTTGCCTTCTCAATCGACTCGCGCAGGGCTGCAACGACCTTGGCCAGCGACACCTTGCGAAGCTCCGCTGCACCGCCAAGGCCATCGCCGATCGCGGCGCGGCGCTCAGCCGCGAGTGCCTCAACGATCTGAGGTTCGAGGTTTTTGACAATTCCATCGGCATCGATCGAGATACCACCGACGGCCTGTTGTCCGAATCCTCCGCCCCCGCCTCCGAACTGGGCGGCTGCCTGATCTTCCAGGCCCGCAGTCAGCCCGCAGGCCACGAGGCACACAAAAAGCAGATTCCGGGAGCGATTCATGAAACCCTCGTTGCGGCGCGGAAACAGCGGACCAACAATAGTGGCAATGCTAGTCTGCTCCGCCGTGGGCGACAAACCCGATTCCCACGGGAAAAGGTGCTCAAGCAGCCCTCTGACGGCCCTTCGCCCAGCGTGCCATGCCCATGCCGCCCCTCGGCTCCACAGCGTATCTGCGTGTCACCGATCCCGTTCTGGGCCGGCGGATCGTTCCGCTCGTGGCGGGCGAGCGGGTGACGCTCGGTCGGGCGCCTGGTAATCAGATTGTCCTCCACGACGAACGAGCCAGCCGATACCACGCCGAGGTCTTTGCCACCGAGACGGGCTGGGTGGTTCGCGACCTCGAGAGCCGAAACGGCACGCTGCTGGCCGGGGAACGCATCGTCGCTGACCGGAACCTCTCCGTGAGCGATATGTTTCGCATCGGCCTAGCCGATGTCGCCTACTGCGAGGGTGACCCCGATACCGACACGACCGGCACGATGGCTGCTGCCGGGACGGGCACGATGCCCGCAGACCTCGAGGCCTGGCGGGCATCGATCACTCATCGTCGCGCGTCAAGTCGCCTCCTCGATGACATTGGCGCGGCAGCCAGCTCGGCGCCCCGCGTCAGTAGAGCAGCGGCGGCCCTCTGCCGCTTGGCGTTCGGGCTCGGTCGCGCAACAAGCCTTTCCGACATCGCGCGGCAGGCACTGGCCGCCGCGCTGGCCGACACAGCCGCTGCACGAGGCATTGTGCTCCTCCCTGAGCAATTGCAGTCAGGCGAGACCGGCAGTGCAACGGATTTGCTTCCCATGGCAGCAACCCCCGATCCGTGGCCAAGGCCGTATCCGGCAGGGATCGTGGCGACCGTCCTCTCGGGCGACGAGGCGATCCTGGCGACCGCAGCGGCTGGCGAGATCGGATCGACAGCCACGATCTCTGCGCCGGTGCGGTCACAGGGCCGCGCGGTCGGTGTCATGCACCTCGAACTCGAACACACGGATGACGCCGCCACACCGGACGCCCTCGAGTTCGTCCTCGCCGTCTGCGATGCGCTCGGGGTCGCACTCGACAACCTCTCCACTCGCGAGGCGCTTTCGGTCCGACTCGCGACCGCCTCCGATGAGAACGCGCGGCTCCGCCAGCGACTGGGAGAAGAGCCACGAATGATCGGGGCAAGCCCGGCGCTCGAAGGCATCCTCGGGCAAATCGAGCGGGTCGCGGCGACGAAGGCGACAGTCCTCGTGCGGGGTGAAAGCGGCTCTGGTAAGGAACTTGTCGCGCGGGCCATCCACGACGCGAGCGACCGCCGCGCGGGGCCGTGTGTCTGCCTGAATTGCGCAGCGCTCTCTGAAACGCTTCTCGAGAGCGAGCTTTTTGGCCATGAGAAGGGCGCCTTCACTGGTGCCACCGAGAAAAAGATCGGGAAGTTTGAAGCGGCGCATCGAGGCACGTTGGTGCTCGACGAAATCGGCGAGATGAGCCCGGCCATCCAGGCCAAGTTTCTGCGGGTGCTCGAGGGGCACACCTTCGAGCGTGTCGGTGGATCGACGCGAGTTCAGGTTGATGTCCGTGTCGTCGCGGCCACCAACCGCGATCTCGAGGCCGCCGTGAAGGCCGGCGAGTTTCGACGCGACCTCTATTTTCGGCTGAAGGTCGTCGAGATCCTCGTACCGCCCCTGCGGCGACGCTCCGAAGACATCGAGCCACTCGCCGCGCATTTCCTCGCCCGGTTCTCCGCTGAGACAGGCCGGCGCATGCGCGGCTTCACGCCCAACGCCATCGCCGCGCTGCGTGCCTACCAGTGGCCCGGCAATATCCGTGAGCTACGAAACGTCGTCGAGCGGGCCGTCGTGCTCGCGCACGGCGAGTGGATCGATGTCGACGACATGGTGCTTTCCTGCCTCGGTCCCGCGGGTGACACCGGGAAATCCAAGCCGGCGATTGCTGGCCCCTTTGTGCCGACCACGCTCGACGAGATGGAGCGGCGGCACGTCTTCGCCACGCTCGAAGCGGTCGGCGGCAATAAGACAAAAGCGG
Source organism: Planctomycetota bacterium (assembly GCA_031403195.1). GTDB lineage: Bacteria > Planctomycetota > Planctomycetia > Pirellulales > UBA1268 > QWPN01. The sequence continues at coordinate 19,722 of JANNSZ010000107.1, forward strand.
CTGCGATACTCGGAATCGAGCGATCCACCCTCGATCGCAAGCTCGCGAGGTGGGCGACGTCGTAATCTGGCTCGCTCCGCCATGCAGCCAGCAGGCGACGGCAAAGGCCTCCCGGCGCAGGAAGCGGCGGCCGCCGACCATGGAAAACCTCGGCTTTTCCATCGGTCGGCCAAGTGGGCAAAGGCCATGGATGGCTTTGCCCATGTACAATTCAGAGCCCGAAGTACCGTTTCCACTCCTCGGCTCCTTCGGGCCCCGGCTCCGGCGGCTTGGTATCTCGAGCTTGACCGGCCACACGGGCCGCATCGCGAAGGGCCGTGAACCATCCATCACTCCCAACCGCCTTGGCCCGCCGCCGTCGGGCGGCCACCATCACGCGGTTGTCGGATGACACGACCGTCAGTGCCGTCGGGGAGTGGTGTTCCTCGATCAGTTCCTCGATGAGTGCATCGGCCGAGTCGTAGCCGCGGGCGAAGCGGACGGCGACACCTTCATGGACGGACCGATCCGGTAGGCCCGGCGGAGCATCCGCCGCATCAAAAATAACGGTCGCGGTGTTCGCCGCGTCACCGAGCAGCCGAGCGATCTCGTCGAGGAGCGCCCGCCTTGAGGCCTCGAATCCACGCACGCCGCGCTCGCCGCCAAACACCCCCGAGGCGTGGAGCAGGTTGTAGCCGTCAATGAGGATCTTCATGGGACAGGGAGCCAGTCCCCAGGACTACCGCCCGAGCCGATACTTCACACGGCCTGCGACGATCGTGGCCACCGCCCTGCCCTGAAGTGTCCAGCCATGAAAGGGCGAGTTGACGCTTTTGGATGCAAAAGCATGGGTGTCCACCCGCCAGGTGAGGGCCGGGTCGATGAGGGTGATGTCGGCCGGGGCACCGGCTCGCAGCGTACCGCGATTGATCCCCAAAATCTTCGCTGGCAGGGTGCTCATCGCTTCGATCAGCCGAGGCCAACCGATCCGGCCAGGTTCCACCAGTCGAGTGACGGAAAGCCCCACCGCCGTCTCGAGCCCCAGAATCCCGAAGGGAGCTCGGTCAATTTCGAGCATCTTTTTCTCGATAGCATGGGGCGCATGGTCGGTGGCAATACAATCGATCGTGCCGTCGATGAGCCCCTCGATGATGCCATCGATGTCGGCAGTTGTTCGCAACGGCGGGCTCATCTTGAAGTTGGAATCAAAACCGCGAAGGCTCTCATCCGTGAGTGTGAAGTGGTGGGGGCAGGCTTCGGCCGTCACCCGGATTCCGCGGGCCTTGGCGGCACGGATGAGGGCCACGCCACCGGCAGTCGAGACATGCATCACATGGAGCCGGCCACCGGTCATCTCCGCCAGCGCGATGTCGCGGCCGATCATCACTTCCTCGCCCGCGGCTGGCATGCCCTTGAGGCCGAGCACGAGCGACACGAGCCCCTCGTGCATCACGCCCCCGGCGGTAAGCTCGAGCACTTCCTCGTGGGCGAGAAAGGGTTTGTCGAACATCCGACAGTATTCGAAAATCCGCCGCATGAGCTCAGCGTTGTAGACCGGCGCGCCGTCATCGCTGAACGCCACGGCCCCCGCCTCGACGAGCTGACCGATTTCGGCAAGCTCCTTGCCCTCTCGGTTTCGACTCGCGCAGGCGACAACGAAGACGTTGCACGTGTCCGCACGCGCTGCCTTCTGGTGGATGAACTCGACCGCTGCCTGGGTGTCGAGCGGGGGCTCGGTGTTGGGGATGCAGGCGACGCTCGTAAACCCGCCGGCAAGGGCCGCTCGGGTGCCCGTCTCGATCGTTTCGTCTTCCTCGCGGCCAGGCTCGCGGAGGTGGACATGCATGTCGACCAGGCCGGGTGTGACAATCAGCCCTGCGGCGTCGATCGTCTCGTCGACACGGCCGACAGGCTGCGTGCCGGAGTGGCCGACGGCAACCACCAACCCATCTCGCACAAGGACATCATCTGTTCGGTCGATGCCCTGCGAGGGATCCACCACCCGACCGCCACGAATGAGCAGCGTTGCCATCAGGAACGCCCCCCGGTGGCAGCCCGCGGACCGCAGGTCAACCACAGCACTCCCATGCGCACCGCCAGACCGTTGGTCACCTGATCGAGGATCAGTGACTGCGGGCAATCGGCGACCTCCGCGGTCACTTCAACGCCACGGTTGATCGGCCCTGGGGCGAGAATCAGGAGCTCTTTCTTGGCGCGTTTGAGTCGTTCACGGGTCATGGCATAGAGGTGGGCGTATTCTCGCACCGAGGGAAAGGGCCGTGTGTTCTGCCGCTCAAACTGGATTCGCAACAGATTAAGGACATCACAGCGGGGTACGATCGCATCGAGGTCGTGTGAGATTTCGACCCCCAGCTCGCGCCACCGCTCCGAGACGAGCGTCGGCGGGCCGCAGAGGATCACCTTCGCGCCAAGCTTGATAAGCCCCCAGAGGTTTGAGCGTGCGGTGCGACTGTGGGCGATGTCCCCCACGAGGCCCACCGTGATACCGTTCAAATCCCCGAGCCGCTCCCGGATTGAAAAGATGTCGAGCAGGCCCTGTGTGGGATGCTCGTGCGGCCCATCACCAGCGTTGATCACACCGACCGAGAGATGCTGCGAGAGGAGGTGCGGCGTGCCCGGAGTGGCATGACGGACCACCACGGCATCGATCCCCATCGCCTCGAGGTTCCGAGCCGTGTCGATGAACGATTCACCCTTCGACAGGCTGCTGCCGGATGCCGAGAAGTCAACGACATCCGCACCAAGGCGACGGGCAGCCAATGAAAAACTCGTTCGCGTGCGGGTCGAGTTTTCAAAGAAGAGCGTCACGATCGTCGTCCCCGAGAGGACGGCGAGTTTCCGCCGGCAGCCGGCACTGGCCTCCTTGAATAGGGCCGCGGTGTCGAGCAGGAGCCGAATCTCGCCTGCCGTGAGCCGTTCCAGGTCGAGGAGATGGCGGTGCGTCCACTGGGCCGGCACCGTGTCTGGTTCGCTCGCGGCCGTGGCCATGGGAAATCCGGGGGAGATCGGAAGTTCTCGGTGTTTTGGCGGGTGGAAGTGTAGCAGAAGGAGGGCTCTCGGAAGACTTTTCGGAGGGAAAGAGCCGGGCCCATGTTGGCCTTGTGGCATCCCCCGCGCCCCTCCTACCCTCCCGCCGTCAATTCCGGGCTCGGCCGCCCGGGCTCTCCAGGCTCCGTGATTCCCAGCATGACCGTCTATCCCGTGTCGCGCCGCGTATACCCCCTGGCTTTGGCCCTGCTTGCCGCCATGTGCGGGAGCGGCTGCACTTCGGTACTCAGCACAGCGTCGCTTCGGGATCTCGTGCTCGGCATCGACGACCGCTCGGGCGATGCCGCCATTCCGTCGGGCCCTGAAGAAGAAGTCGCAGCCTCGGATGCCGAGGACGACTCGGCTGATGCCGAGCGCCGTGCCGCGGCTATCGAGGAGGCGATCGCCAGGCTTTCTAAAGTTGACGATCTCGACGACGCCGCGCGCGCCACGCTCGTGACAACCCTGCAGCGGACGGACCAGGAAGACTGGCCCGTGGTCGTTGACGCGTTTGCCGAGTCCTTGGCGGATTCGCCACCGCCCCATGTTGTCGCCAAGGCAGATCTCAGCGCCACGGCAACACCCAAGCATGAGCCGCCGGCTGACATTTCGGACGAGCCTTCGCTATCGCCTGAAGAACCCTCGCCGGCACCGGAGGCGGCGAACCCTGAACCCAAACTGCCCACCAGTGCCGACGTGCCCCCGGCGCCGCTCCCGATCGCTGCCGTGGTGGTCACCCCGACGCCGGTGCCGCCGCAGCCAGCGGAAGAGCCCGCATCCCTCACCATCGACCCGGAGCCCGCCGCTCCATCCGTCCCAGAATTCACCATTCGCAATGCCTGCTTTGCGTCGCGTGTCCAGGCTTGGGGCGTACTCGATCGCTTCGCCGCCGATCGCTTTCGGCCAGGTCAGGATGTGATTGTCTACTTCGAGCTCGAAGGGCTCTCGGCCGGTGAGTCGGCGGCCGGCCACACCACCTGCATCGACTCGCGGCTGCGGCTCGTCACGAATGACGACACGCTGGTGCATGAGTGGACCTTCGAGCCAATCGCCGAGACCTGCCGGGCCCGCCGCCACGACTACTTCGCCCGGTATGTCGTGAAAATCCCCGCGGCCGCAACGCCAGGTCGTCACAGCGTCGAGTTGGCTGTCACCGACACGCTCACCGGCCAGCAGGCCGTCGAGACCGTCAATCTCGAAATCCTCGCCCCATCGCCCCTGGCCGAGTGATCCTCGGCCGTGCCCGTGGCCAGCCTGGGCCGGCGCCGGTACATTGCCCCGCAGCGATAGCTACGTGCGGAGCATCCATTGCCGATCATTCGTGCCGAGAAGCTCAAGAAGACCTTCACATCGGCCGCTGGCGCCACGGTCATGGCGGTGCGCGGTGTGGACCTGGACGTCGAGCCTGGGGAATTCGTGGCCATCACGGGGGCGTCCGGCTCCGGGAAGAGCACGCTCCTCCACCTGCTCGGCGGCATCACGCTGCCCACGGACGGCAGCGTGTGGCTCGAGGGGACCAACCTCGCAACCCTTAACGACGACGCCCTCGCAGCCATCCGCCGCCGGCGGATTGGCTTTGTCTTCCAGCGATACAACCTCCTCCCCGAGCTTTCGCTCATCGAAAACGTCGCGCTGCCGCTCGTGCTCGATGGCGCGCCTGCCAACCGCTCGACGCAGGCGGCCCACGAAGCGCTCGTGGCGGTCGGCATGGACCACCGCGCCGGCCATCGCCCCGATGCCCTCTCCGGCGGCGAACAACAGCGGGGCGCAGTGGCGCGGGCACTCGTCACGAATCCGGCCATCGTCCTCGCTGATGAGCCCACCGGGGCCCTCGACTCGGCCAACTCGGCGGTCGTGCTCGATCTGTTCAGGCAGGTCGTCACAGAACGTCGGCAGACGCTCATCCTGATCACCCACGATCCTGGCGTGGCGGCGTCCGCCGGGCGAATCGTGCGGATGAAAGATGGCCGTATTGCCGAGATCGTCGCTGGCGATGCCTCGCTCGCGCCTCCAGGGGCTCACCGGCCATGAGGCTCGGGAAGCTTCTCCTGCGTCAGTGGCGATTGCGTCCCGGCCGCGCCATCGCCACTGCAGCAAGCATCGCCGTCGCTGTCGGAGCGGTCGTGGCCACCTGGGTGTCGGCGAGCGTCTCGAAGACGGGGTATGACCGACTTGCCGAGGTGATCGACGGTGTGCCGACGGTTGATGTGACGTCCCGCGGCGGCGGTCGCTTCGTGGTGGATGACGTACCCCATATCGCCGACGTGCCGGGCGTGCGGGCAGTCGTCCCCCTCATCTACAGGCCCACGCTGCTGCGGGTTAAAGAGAATCGTGTCCGTGAAATTGCCGTGGGTGTCGATGCCGCAGGCCTCGTCTCCATTGGCCTCTTGGACCTCGAGGCCGGGGAGCCGTGTCGTGGGGAAGACGAAATCCTGCTCGATGCAACGCTCGCCCGCGCCTTGGGGCTCGGCGTCGGTGATGAGGTGCTGTTCTTTGCGCGGCGGCGAATCGAGCGAATGCAAATCACGGGCCTTGTGAAGCCTGGCTCGATGAACTGGTTCGCTGAAGGCGCGAGCGTCATCGTCGACATCAAGTCGCTCACGTCTCTGGCGCGGGCGACCGGAATGGTGGATCGGGTGCGAGTGGTCCTGATGTCTGACGGCAATCGATCTGCTGTGCAAAAGGCGATTGGCGAGCGGTTGCCGAAAGACCTCATGTCGGAGATTCCCGCAGGCCGGGCAAGCCTCGCGGAAGATGTCCTGCATGCGGCCAATCTCGGCCTCGATTTTGTGACCGGGCTGACCGTCGCGATGGCCTTCTTCATCGTCGGCAACGCGATGCTCATGAACGTCTCCGAACGCCGGCGTGGCTTTTCACTGTTGCGGCTCTTGGGCGCCACGGCGAGAGACATTCGTCGATTCGTGTCGCTCGAAGCCGCACTGCTCGGTGTGGCCGGCGGAATCGTCGGCGCCGCCGTTGGCCGGGCGGCCGCTGGGCCGATCACCGCGGGGATCGCTCGGGCGCTTCAGTCCCCGGAGTCGGCCTCGGCGGTGGCTCCGTGGATCATGCCGGCCGCGGTTCTGCTCGGTCTCCTCGTCGCGGTCGCTGCGGCCTGGTGGCCCGCCCGCGAGGCTGGCCGCGTTGATTTGCTCGAGGGCGTCGCCGCCGCACCTCCGCCGCCTCCCACGGGTGTCTCCTGGCGGCTTATCACGGCAGTGATCGTGCTCACAAGCCTCGCGCTCGCCACCCAGGCGCTGGTGATTCTGGGTTACTTCCCGCCGCGCATGAGTGTGCCTGGGGGCATCGGGCTCATGATGGCGTTCATCGCCACCACGCCCCTGCTTCTGCCTCCCATCGTCAAGATCCTCGCCTTCTTCGTGCCACCGTGGCTGAAGATCGAGGGGACGCTCGCTGTCGAGCAAATCCTCCGCCAGCCGGTCCGTACGGCGCTCACCACTGGCGTTCTCGTCGTGGCTGTGAGCAATGGGATCGGCCTCGGGCATGCCATCCGCGACAACGTCGACGATGTCCTCGGCTGGTATAGCCGCATGATGAAGGCCGACTGGGTTCTCTCCCGCGCAGGCCTCCTTCAGGGAGTCGCGGAAGACCAGCCGACGGAGTCGCAAGACATAGGGGTCGAGGATCAGATCAAGGCGCTGCCGGGTGTCGCTGCCGTAGAGGGCGTGGGTGTCACCACGGGACGTGTGGCCGGCAGCGCGTGCGTCATCGTCGCCCGCGACATTCCAGACACAGGGCCCCTGCCGCTCGAGCCAATCGATGCGACGGAAGTGGAGGTTCGCAACGCGCTTGCCCGTGGGGAGGCGGTTGCCGGCACGGTGCTCGCACGCCGCACCGGACTCAAGCCTGGCGACGAGGTGCAGGTCGAGGTTTTTGGAAGGACGGTGCCAGTAAAAGTGGCGGCGCTCGTCGTTGACTACACGAGTGGTGGCGCATCCCTCCTCGTGCGACGGGATGTGGGCCGCACCCTTTTTGGAATGCAGGCAGCCGACATTCTTCTGGTGACGGCGGCCACGGGGCAGCAAGAGACGCTCCGCAAGCCACTCGACGCCATCGCCACTGAGGAAGGCCTCATCCTGCGATCATTCGGCGAGGTCCGAAAGGTTGTGGACCGGATCGTACAGGGGCTCGTCGGATCGCTCTGGGCGATCCTCGGCCTCGGCTTCGTTGTGGGGAGCCTTGGCGTCGCCAACACAGTGACGATGAGTGTGCTCGAGAAGAAGCGAACCCTCGGTCTGTTGCGCGCCGTCGGCATGACCCGCGGTCAGGTCACCCGGATGGTGGTGCTCGAGAGTGTGCTCTTGGCAGCGGCCGGTAGCGCCATCGGCCTGGGTGCCGGCATGGTCTCAGCGATCTTCATCCAACTCTCGAGCCAGCCCCTCCTGGGACACCCCGTGAGCGTTACGTTTCGCCCGTCGGTCGTGGCCACAAATCTTGTTGCGGCGATCATCGTGACGGCGCTCGCCGCCTGGCTGCCGGCACGGCGGGCGGTTCGGCTCGACATTCTCGAAGCGATTTCGACCGAGTAACCCATTCAGAGGAAAACATCATGTGGCACTCGATCGCGTTGTTTCTGATCATCGTGACCATTGGACCGACGATGGCTGTCGCGGCCGAGCCGCCGGTCAGGGAAACGCTTCCGCCCGACCTGGGCACGCGCCCCGGCACCGACTGGCCCGACTTCCTTGGGCCACACCGCAACGGCATCTCTGCCGAACGAGGGCTCACCTTCAAGTGGCCTGCGGTCGGTCCGCGGATCGTCTGGCAGACGGAGCTTGGCACCGGCTATGCCGCACCTGCCATTGCCCGCGGACGCCTCTATCACTTTGATCGTTTTGGCGACAACGATCGCCTCACCTGCCGTGAAGCAGAGACGGGTAAGGTGCTGTGGAGCGTCGACTCGCCGACGGGATATGACGATCTCCTGGGCTACAACAACGGCCCGCGTTGCTCACCGGTGGTAGACGGCAACCGTGTGTACACCTTCAGTGCCGAGGGCCGCCTCCGCTGCCTCGATGCAACCGGCGGCCAGAAGGTGTGGGAGATCGAAACGCAGGATCGCTTTCATGTCGTCCGGAATTTTTTTGGCGTCGGGAGCACGCCGCTCATCTGGGGCAACCTGTTGATCGCAAATATCGGCGGGAGCCCTCCCGACGGGCCTCCCGATGTCTATGCCGCCCAGGGCGTCGTGAAGGGCAATGGCACAGGCGTCGTCGCCTTCGATAAGTGGACCGGTGACATCGTCTGGCAAGCCAGCGACGAACTGGCAAGCTATGCGAGCCCTGTTGCCGCGGAGATCGAAGGGCGACCGTGGTGTTTTGTCTACGCTCGCGGAGGGCTCGTCGGCCTCGACCCACGGACCGGGAAAGTCGACTTCGAGTACCCCTGGCGGGCGCCTCTCCTCGAAAGCGCGATCGCATCGAGCCCGGTCGTGGTCGGGAGTGAAGTTTTCATCTCGGAGTCATATGCGGTCGGAAGTTCGCTCTTGAAAGTTCGGCCCGGCGGCTACGACGTCGTCTGGAAAGATGACCGCAAGACGCGAGACAAAGCGATGCTCCTGCACTGGAACACGCCCATCTTTCATGACGGCTTCCTCTACGGCAGCAGCGGTCGGCATGTGAGCGGGGCCGAACTACGGTGCATCGAGTGGAAAACGGGCAAGGTGCGATGGAGCCAGCCCGCGCTCGGCCGTGCTTCGCTCACCTACGCCGATGGCCATTTCATTTGTCTGGCCGAAAACGGCACGATCCATGTCCTGCGCGCCACGCCCGACGCCTACGAGCCCGTGCTGTCCGTCGATCTCCGAAACGACGCGGGTGACGACCTGCTGACGCCACCCGCCTGGACAGCGCCGGTCATCGCCCGCGGCCTGCTGTACATTCGCGGAGAAAACCGCCTCGTGTGCCTCGACATCGCAGACGGCAAGTAGTCGTTGCTGCCATGACTGCCATGAACAAAGGAGATGTGAGTCTGTTGGCATCGGCGGTTGGCGACGGCGAAACTCGGCGGCTGATGCTCTTCACGCGGGTGCTCGCCGGCTCGATCCTGTGGTGCGTGGCTTTCTCGTGGAAGCTCTGGCTCGATCGCAGCTCCTATCCACTCGTACCCTTCGCCGGCCTCGTGCCGGCGTTT
>JANNSZ010000108.1:0-12534 GCA_031403195.1 Planctomycetota bacterium
GTGATTCTTCTCAACACGCCAGCCAATCCGACGGGCGTTGTCGCCTCCGCCGAGACCGTCCGCGATCTTGCTGCCCTTGCCGACTCGCCAGCCAGTCATGGCGTGAGATTTTGAAAAGCCATCGAGCACAACCACTCGTTCCGAATGGGCGGCGGGCGATGCAAAAGGGAAGTCGTAGCACAGGGTACGGTACAACTCGTCACTGATGATTGTGATGCCGTGGCGGTCAGCAAGGGCAGCAAGATCGCGGACGGTCTCGGCGGAGGCGACAACGCCCGTCGGATTGGCTGGCGTGTTGAGCAGAATCACCCTGGTTCGCGGCGTGATCGCCGCCGCCACGTGGTCGATATCAACCGTAAACGCAGGCGCCGTATCGATCGCGACGACCTGGCCGCCGAGGAACTCGACGAGCGGCCGGTACATCACGAACGCCGGCTCAAAGATGATCACTTCGTCGTCCGGATCAACGAGCGCCATGAGCGCAAGCACAAGGCCACCGCTCGTGCCACTGGTTACAAGCAGCCGGCGATCGGCCTGGCCCGTCTCGGCGCGAGCCCGCACCTCGAGCCGCTCACGGAGTGCGGGGATGCCTTGGGTCGGCGTATAACCGTTCTTGCCAGAGTCGATGGCTTTTTTGGCCGCCGTTCGAGCCGCCTCAGGCATCGAAAAGTCGGGCTGGCCGATCGAGAGGTTGATCGGATCCGAGAGCCGCGCCGCGAGATCAAATGCTTTGCGGATGCCGGAAGAGTCAAAGGCGGCCGCCCGGCGAGCGACGACGCCGCGCGGCCGCACCGAGGCGGAGTCTGTCATCGAGCCCATGACTCCCGCGGGTCAGTCCGCGTCCTTGAAGATCTTCGCCAACTGCTCGCCGAGCTTCTCGCCGCGGACATCGAGCGTGATCACTCGGCCGTCGCGGCCAATGAGGGCGAGCTGCGGAATCCCGGAGATGCCGTAGAACTGTGCCACCGGATCCTGCCAGCCCTTGCCAGCAAAGAGGATCGGCCACGGGATTTTATTGTCGGCCACAAACTTCTCGACCTCGGGGCGTTCCTCGTCGAGGCTGATGCCGACGACTTCAAAGCCCTGGTCGTGGTACTTCTCGTACTCGGCGAGCATGTTGGGGATCTCGGCAATGCAGGGACCGCACCACGTGGCCCAGAAGTCGACAAGGATCACCTTGCCGGCGAGCTTCTTCTGATCGAATGGGGTGCCGTCGAGAAGCGTGCCAGTAATTTCCATCGAATTGCCAGGGAGACTGAGGAGGCGCAGCTTCGCCTCGAAGTCATCGGCCAGCTCTCGGACTCTTTCGTTGCCACTCTTCGCGAACAGAGGCCCGAATGTCTTGATCGCCATCACGGCCAATGCCGGGTCACCGGCCTGCTCGAGCGCCCCGGCCAGCTGCATCGCGAGACCAGCCGTCTGAGCGTCATCGGGGTCAGCCGCGAGGAGGTCAGCGGTTTTCTTGACGAGTCTCTCGGCACCGCTGAAATCGCGAGCGGCGAACATTGCCTGGGCATCTGCCACGATCAGCAGTCGTTTGGCCTCCATGGCCAAAGGCTTGATCGGGCTTTCAGTCAGCTTCCCGGCAAAAGCGGCCATGGCCTCAGAGGCTCCTTCTTCACCGAGCCGGCCGAGGTTCGCAAGGCTTTCGAGCTTGAGCTTCGCAGCCTTGGCAAACAACTCGTCGCCATCTTTCACTTGAGCCAGCACCTTGTCGGCCGCCTCGATGCCAACGTGGGCAACGCCCTTGATGTAGCCCATCATCTCTTCGCGAGACTTCGGCTGCTGTTTCGGTGGGAGAAGCCCCTCAACAAACGCCAGGAGTTCTTCCGGCGTGCCCGCTGGGAGGGGCGGAACAGCAAGGCCGCTGTCGGCATTCGCCACCGCCTGCGGCTGAAAGGCCTGGGCATCGTGCGAAGCGGTCGTAACAGCGAGCAGGGCGCAGGCCAGCGCAGGCGCAAAGCGGCATGGGGAGCAACGAAGCAACATGAAGACCTCGGGGGGCGGCGGAACGAAAGGGAGACAGCAAAAGATAAGCTGGCAGCGTACCGCCCGGCATCCGCGTACCGCAACGGCCACGGGGTGGCGACTAGCGGACGAGCGCCCGGAATCGGACGAAACCGCTGCTGCCGGCGGGAAGGGGCTCTGTGAGCCGCCAAGTGGCAACGACGGAGCGGTCGTCGCCGCTTTCCGTCGAAAAGTCGGCAGGGAGGCTGGATGCCGCTGAGTTGGGGACGAATTCGAGCCGCGTGGGAATCGCGTCGGCCAAGACAATACCCGTGAGCGGGCGGTCGCCGGAGTTGAGGAGATAGATAGTGAAATCGATCTCCTCACCGACGCGGGCGGTGTCGGTTCCGGCCTGCTTGCAGAGGGTAAGCTCGGCGCGGCCAGGCGACTCGAATCGAAGTGTGGCGGTGCCACGGTCGGCAGCCACCACCTGCGCGGCGATGTCACTCATGAGCACGTTCGCCGACTTGATCGTGGTCCATGCTACGGGGATGTCGAACCCGATCGCCGTGTGCAGTCGCTCTCGTCGGCGGGCGAGGTCGACCTTGTCGATCCCCAATCGCTCATTCGGTCCCTCGACCCCGTCGCCCTCGAGGGCCGGTTCACCCTGGTCCACGGCGAGAGGCCCGATCCGCTCCTGAATCGCCACGCCGGGCAAGGCCTTGCGGGCTCCCTCCGGGGCCACGTTTTGGACGCTGCCCCAGACCGGCTGCCGCTCGACCTGCAGGCTTGCGAGTTGTTCCATGACGAGGCCACCAGGGCCGACAGGCGTTGCGTCTTCGAGCGGGCGAGACACTTCGCGCACGGCGCCAAAGCGAGGGGCGTACACGCACGCGCAGTTGGATGCGACGAGTCGGACATCGTTGGAATCAGGTTGGTCGTCATCGGGACGAAAGCGGGCCACGGTGTCTCCCGCTGTCAGGTTGGCCAACCGATCATTGCCAACGGCCTTCGCGGGGCTCCCGTGATCACCACCGTCGCATACGAGAAACGGACCGACGACCGGAATGGGCGGCGGGCACGCAGCCATGGGCATCATGCAGGTGCCGTCGGGGCACGACGCCATGCTGCGCTGGCACGCTGGCCCACAGGCACTCAGCCGATCGAAGCCGGCAGGCACGACTGAAGAATCGAGGCGGGGCAGGGCAGGGGAGGGGGCCTCGAGGGCAGTCCTCACGGCACCGCTCTGACGATGAAATTTACTGATCGCCGAGGCTGGAATGACGGTGAACGGCTCGGTCGTGAGGTTTCGGTTCTCGAGTGAACTCGGGGAAGCGGCCCCCGCGAGTGGCTTGTCGGTGGTATCAACCAGGGACGCAAGCGACGGTTCGGGCGACGTCGGTGGCACGACATCTTCAGGAAGCACGGTCACCGCTGTTGCCGACATCACCACGGGTGCGGTCATCGAACGGCACGACGCAAGCACGAGTGCTGCGACCGCGACTGCGACAATCCGAATCCAGCGGATGTGACTCATGGCACGCTCCCGGGAGTGGGAACGCGGTTTCCGATGACGATCTCGGCCACGGGGTCGCCGAGTGTGCAGGCGACGTCAAAGGCGTCATCGCCGGGCTTTACATCGAACCAGCCGGCCGGCACCAGATCGGGCTTTTCGGTCTCACTCGAAACGTAGACCACCCGCCGCACGAGCGATCCGGCAAGCGCCGAGCGGAGGTCGTCTTCGTCGAGCGTGACCTCGACAGGAAATCGCCACTCCATTCCAGGGGGCGTTCCGAGCCGTGCAAGAATCCGTACCGAGGGGAACAACTCTTCTCCCTCGCGGCCGTCGATTCCGCCGATCCGCAGGCGGTAGGCCTGGCCCACAACAAGGCCCATTCTGACTGGCTCGTCCTGCAGCGCTGACCAGCCCTCCGCCGTCTCGATCGCAATGAGAGTGCCAGCGGGTCCCTTGATCGAGACAGGCTGGACATGGATCGGCAGAACACCTTCCGGACGGGGACCGGGCTGGAGTCGCCCGGGGGCGCCAATCGCTCCCGGTGCTGTGTGAGCGGCGAACCCCTGTGCCGAGACGGACGCGGGGGAAAAGCCCCACAACGACGTCGCAACAAGGATGTTCATCGCCAGCAGCCCTCGGGCCGACTGCAGCACGGTCCCTGTCCGGAAGAAGAGTGTCATGCCGGTGTCGGCGGGTTGTGTGTGGCTCCTGCGGATCAGCCGCCGCAGGACGCGGCTCTCACTGACCTTCGAAAACCTTTGACTTCTCATTTGCAACAGCGGTTTGGCGGATGAGTCGCCGCAGGATGCGGCGTTTCCCGGCCATGAAAAACCTTGGCTTTTTCCTGGCCGGCCCTTGTGGAAGAAGGCCATGGATGGCTTCTTCCACATGAATCTCACGGTGAAAGGCGGTGTGCTTCTGGCTCCTGTCGATCAGTGCCGCAGGATGCGGCGTTTCCCGGCCATGAAAAACCTTGGCTTTTTCCTGGCCGGCCCTTGTGGAAGAAGGCCATGGATGGCTTCTTCCACATACAGTCAGTTCGGCTCGGGCGGGCAGGGCAGTTCGATGATCGTGCCCGGGCCGAGTGCGTCCGGATCGGGGCCGCCGTTGCCGACGAAGCGAGTCCGAGACTCATGCGGCTGCTTCAGGTGGATGTGGGGCACATCCTGGCGCTCGGCGACGTAGGCGTGACGAGCTGGCTTCGGATAGCTGAGGCCGGGCGCCTGCTGCACGTGGAGCCCCATGGTGCTCGACGGCGGCGGGATGTGGTGCTTGGTGTGGTTGGTGATCGTGTGCTTCTGGAGACCAGCCGGCACCCCGAGCGGTATGTGGGCAGGTCCTGGCAAGCCGATCGGCGTACCGACCCGTGGCATGCCGTATTCAGGCGCGGTCACGCCTGCCACGAATGCGGGGGGCAGGTGCGCGGGGTTTCCACCGCATGGCATGCCAAGGGGGCCAGCCACACCGCATGCGCCGGGTCCACCACCCATCCCAGCGGGCCCGAGTGCCATGGGGACACCGCCTGCGGCTGCCGCGCCCGGTGCCTGGAGATCCTTGTTGCCGATACGGATGATCGCGAGGATCGCACCGCGACGGTCGGCTTCGACAATCGGGTCGACTCCCGGATCGAGCCTCGTACTCACGAGCGTCTCGACGCCCGCCACCGCCAACTCCTGATACTCCGCGTCGGGCAGGTAGACGACCTTGGTCACGAAGTTGCCCGTCGTGACTTGATCCAGGTCTTCTTCGGTGAGTTGGAATGGAACGGCATTATGCGCGAGGTACGCCGCTGTGCGAGGTGTGACGGGCGCCACTTCCAGCGATGGATAGAGCTCGATGCCCTCGCGGCCAGGGATGTTGGCAACCTTGAGCCGGTAGATCGCGCCCTGCGGGAAGTCGTAGCGGCCCGGAGCGACGAGCGGCTCGGAGCCGAAGCCACCAGCAGGCGAGACGTCCCAGTGAATATGCATGCCGTCAGGCCCGACAAAACCGACCTGCGATGTCGGAGCCATCGCATACATTCCCATCATGGCACCCTCTGGTCCCGGCATCATGCCGCTGGCAGCCAGTGAGGCTTCATAGGAGGCCGGCGCGATGATTCCGGGTCCGGGGCCTTCAACGCCTGGCCCTGGATGCTGGAGCATCGCCGGTGGTGGGAGGACGTTGGTATGCGGCGTGGCGATCGGTCGGATCGAGGCCATGCCTTTGAAAGGAGAATTGGCCGGCATGTGGCAGCCGGTCAGTGCCGTCGCGAGCGACAGCCCGACCCATCCCTGAGTGCGTCGGCTAATCATGTCCACAAACCTCCAGAGCGGATTTCCGGCATGTGCCGGGCACCGTCGATCCCGTACACTCCCGAACTGCCGGTAGAGACGGACGACGTTGGTGTTCTTCACCATGTTGAGCATCGACCTGCTACCCCCCATTTCTTTGGCAAAATCGGAAGAGTCCACGGAACCGTGATGACCAGCAGGCCACATTGCTTGCCCAGGCTCTCGCTCTTGCCACGGGGGGGGCATTTTTTGCAGGGCTTCACGGTGTGTGCCGTTGTCGTGGCCGCGGCTGCGGCCATCGGAAAGCCGCCTGCGAGCGTGTATGGGCGAGCGGCGGCCGCCCTCGAGGGCGCTGCCGGCCAAGGCGATGCCGGAGCCCAAGCCGAGCGAATCGTGGCGAGTAGTCTGGCCATCCTCAGCCAGGCCGAGACCGTGTCCCTGCGTGTTCGCCAGCGGGTTCGAATCGGAGACCGGACGCTCGTCGGTGCGGGCCGCTACCTTCAGGCAGGCCGCGGGGAGGAGCAACGGTTTCGTTTCGAAACGACGCTCACATGCGACACCGAGTCGTTCGAGACCACGGAGGTGAGCGACGGCCTCTTCTTCTGGAGCCACCGCCGGATCAGTGATGCCCCGCCGGAGCTTCAGCGGATCGACATCCAGCGAGTGCGGTCCCGGCTCGAGGAGCTGAAGATTCCAGATCCCCATGAAACCGCCCCGTACCTCGGCGGCCTGCAGCGTTTCCTGTGGTGGACGCGGCAATGGTTCTGGTTCAAAGAGGCCGTACCGGGCGAAATCGAGGGGATTCCGGTATGGATTGTGACCGGACGTACGCCTCCGGGGGTGCTGGCGCTGGTCATGCCCGAGCTCGCCGAGGCCGCCAAGAAGCCCGACGGCATCCGTCCTGAGAGCCTCCCCGATGGCTGGCCCTGGGAGGTGCGTTTGGCCGTGGACCGATCGGACCTCCTGCCGCGTCGGCTCGAGTACCTCGGCATCCCTGGTGCGCGGCCGGTAGCCGCGGGGGAAATCGTGCCCATCGCGGTCATTGAATTTGTGGAGATCGAACTCGACGGCCCCGTGGATTCCGCCGCATTCTTTTATCAGCCAGCGACTGAAGGCCTCATCGATATCACTGACCACCACGTCAAATTGCTGGCGCCCCTGAGGCCCTGAGGTGACGGGGGCCGACGATGCAGGCAGCGGCTTCAATGGCCGCGAGCATGCTCGCGGGATCTGCGCGACCGGTCCCCACGATGTCGAATGCGGTGCCATGAGCCACACTCGTCCGGACGAGAGGGAGGCCGAGCGTGATGTTGACCGCCTCGTGCATGCCGATGAGTTTCACAGGAATGTGACCCTGATCGTGGTAGAGCGCAACAACGCCATCCCACGCTCCGCGAAATGCGCGCTGAAAAAGTGTGTCGGCGGGCAGGGGACCGCTGGCGTTGATCCCCAACGCCACGAGCCGCGCCACGGCGGGCGTGACAAGCCGCTGCTCCTCGTCGCCAAAAAGGCCCCCTTCGCCGCCGTGTGGGTTGAGTGCTGCCACGGCGATGCGAGGTGGTGATCCAAGGAGCGTTGACAGCCCAGCATATAGTCGCTGTCCGGCATCCGTAATGAGATCGACGGAGAGCCTCGCGATCGCCGCTCGCAGGGGCTCGTGGAGCGTGGCGTGGACCACGCCGAGGGCGGGGCGATCGCCCGAGGCTGGGAGCCAGAGCATCATCGACGCAGCGTCGTCGGCGAGGCCGCATGCTCGGGCCAGCAGTTCGGTGTGTCCGGGTATGTCGTAGCCGGCAGCGTGGAACGCCTCCTTGTGAAGTGGGCCGGTAACGATTGCTGCCGCGAGTCCGTGCAGAACGGCGGCGGCTGCACACTCAACGGCTGTGGCAGCGGCGCGGCCCCCGGCCGATGTGATCACGCCATCGGGTATCGCTGCCGGATCGATTGGGCCGCTCTGCGGCTCCACGACAAGGATCTCGCCGGGTCGGGATGGGCGAGGGTCCATGATCGGGACAGGCACGATCGTTGCCCGAGGGAGACCGGCCCTCCGCGAGAGGACCTCGTCGAGAATGGCACCGTCGGCGACAACCCGAAGCCTTGCGCACGCGTGGGGAGCCTCGCGGTCCCACGAGAGCGAAACGACCTCCGGGCCGATCCCGGCCGGATCACCACAGGTCAGGAGAATGAGCGGTCGCTCGCAGACGGGTGGTGTGGATGGCATTCGGCCTAGCATAGAGGTAGTTTCAAAACCGAGTCGAGCTTCCATCGAACCAAGGCAGCGTTGATCCATGCGAACCCTGTTCATTCGAACAGCCCTCTTTGCCGTCGCGCTTATGGCCGCGACGGCAGGGCTCGGAATCTGGATCGGGGACCTCCACGACGTGACCGATCCGGCCACGCTGCGCTGGGGCACAGTCCATCGACTTTCCGGCATGTTTGCGGCACTTGTCGTGCTCCTCGTCAACAGCATGTCAGTGACGTACTTCATCGGTACCGGGCGTTGGTGCCGCGAAGTCGTCGAAGCCTACGGGCTTTCGGCGGAGCTCATCGACCGAAGCCGACAGCTCAAGCGAAAGGCCTTTCCGTGTGCCGTGATCGGCATGGTGGCTGTGATCTGCATCGTTGCTCTCGGCGGCGCTGCCGACCCTGGGGGCGGGTTGGCTGGGCCAGGCGGCAGCCGCGACTGGGTGACTTGGCACCTTGTGGGCGGCATCAGCCTTGCGTTCTTGATCGCCTGGTCCTTTCAAGCCCAGGTGCCGACGATCGGTCGGCAGCACGAGCTGATTGACGAGGTGATGGACGGGGTTCGCAGAGCGCGGGCGGCCCGAGGTCTTGAAACGGACGGCTGACGTTAGCCAGGCATCGCGCGTCGGTGCTCGCCGGGGCCATGCGGGGCGTGATTGTGGGTCGCCCGCTCCACGATCGCCATGCCCCAGGCCAGCGCGAGACCCAGCACAAGCACAGTCGTGAGGAGAATGCGGTCGTGGGTGTGGAACTGGACCTCTGGGAGAAGGTCCGCCGCCGCGATGCAGACAAACGCGCCCCCTGCGAGGGCGAGCGCCACGCCGACGGCTGCCTCACGCTGGCCGCCAAACAGGGGGAGGCTCGCGAGGAACCCTGCCGCCCCGATCGGCACCACGAGGGCGTACCCGACATTGACCGCCGTCCGCCGCTGGAGCGAGGCGCCCGACGAAACCATGAGCGTGGTGATGATGGCAGCGTCGAGTGGCTTGTGGAGCACGATAGCCAGGAACGTGGCGAAGCCAGTCGCCGCGTCGACGTTCACGGCAGCCGCGAGCGCGGCGCCGTCGGCGAGGCTGTGGAGCGATAGGCCTGCCAGGGCTCCATACCACGCGAACCGTCCGCGCCCGGCCACCGGTGCGTGTTGATGGTGATGACCATCTCCGTGTTCGTGGTCGCAGGCCGACTCGGCGGCATGATGAGCATGGGCATGAAAGGCTCGCTCGAGAAGGAACATCGCGAAGAAGCCGATGAGTGCCCAGCCCATGGTGGATTCGATGTCGCCACCGAGGAAGAGTGCCGCATGCGGGAGAAGGTGCAAGAGCCCGACGCCCAGGAGAACCCCGCCGGTAAACGAGAGCAGGACCTGTGTCGCCCGATGGCCGAGCGACAAGAGCGACACCGAAGCCCCGCCAAGAAACGCCGCTACGGCGATAAGGAGGAGATAGCCAATCAGGATCGCGACCCCATTGAGGTCGGTTGGCGCGGCGGCCACAGGGAGCAGCATCGGAGAACCGTCGAGGCGGAAAACCGGCATGTTCCCTCCCGCCGGGCGGTGCGGCAAGGGGCCGACGCCAACGCCGATGCCTCAGGCATCACGGACCTCTCTGGAGCGGCATGCCGAAGCGACGGCACACGGGCCGGCATCAACGGCGGTACTGGTACTGTTGGGGCGGGTATTGCTGGAAGGTGCGAGCCGCTTGCTCCACCTGCTGCTTCACAGCCGAGAGCTTTTCCGTCCAGGCTGCGTCGCCGGCCGCGAGCGCCCCCAAGGCCAATGCCAAGACGTAGGTGAGCACGTTTGGCCACAATGTGGGGCCGGCAAATTTGAGTGCGGTGCCAAACGATTTCTTGAACTTGGGCCCGAACATTCCGAGCTTCACGCTCCAGATCTCGTCGAGCACCAGGTGGGTGAGAAAACCGAGGACGACCGCGCTGGAGACGAAGTACCGGCGCAGGGGCTCTTCGGCGGCAAAGGCCAGGAATGTGATCTGCCCAGCCACCGCCGCCGCTGGAAAGCTGTGAAACATCCCCCGGTGGATGGAATAGGTCTTGAGCAGCCACGCCACGCCGAAGCGAATGGCGAGATACATCGCCGCGCCCGCCAGGATCATCGCCTCGAGGGGCATTCCGGTCTGCTGGAGGCGGTGAAGCATCATCATAGGGACGACCGCGGCAGCGAATGCCACGCTCTCCCGAAGCGGAATGCCCGGTCCACTGTCCAGGTCAGGCATCATTCCGGCAATGGCGCAGAGTCCCCCGCCCAGGGCGCAGGTGGTTGGATGCATGTCGCCGACCTGCCAGGCAGCCAGGCCGTAGCCTGCGCCGACGATTGACGAACCGGTGATGTGCACGCGGAAACCGGGCACGGTGCGATGCTTCCCCTGTACGGTGCCGCGCAGACCGGATTCCCTCCCGGCCCTGCCGACACCGAACCCCAACGGCAGGAAGCTGGGCCTCCGGCCGTAGAATTACTCGTCTCATATCGACACTCAGGGGCGAGGGCGTCACTTGCCTCGCAGCGGGCTCCCCTGCACTGCCGGAACGGTCTGGTCGGTTTCGTCGTTTTCATTGGAAAAGCCATCGGTGGACGGCCTTCATGCGCGACGGACAGCGGAATATGCCTGTGTTTTCCATGGTTTTGGACCGCTGTACTCCACCGTTTTCACCGGCTGCCATGGGGCGAATCACTGGCCCATTCAGCCAGCCAGGGAATACGCACGGAAATGCGATAGAGAGGACGGCGCAGGCTGGCTGGCTGGAATGGGACGGACAGGAAGGATCGGAGGCTTGTGGTGTCTGTGCGCTTTGCGGTGATTTTGATTTGTGCCTTGGATGGGCTTCGCGGCCAGCGGCTTCGTCCCTAGACTCCCTCGCCCTGACTGTTTGGAGTGACGCGCGCAATGGCGATGGAAGGCTACGACCTCGTGATGCTTGGGATCCTCGCCGCGGCGGCGGTCCTGGGGTACTTCAAGGGCGTCATTTGGCAGCTGGCATGGATTGCCGGCATTGCCGCGAGTGCCGTTGTGGCCGTCCGATTTGGCGGCCCGCTGGCCCCGTTTTTTGGAAGCCAGGCGCCATGGAACCGGCTCATTGCGATGCTCTCGCTCTATGTCGCCACATCAATCGCTGTGTGGCTCGTCTTTGGCGCTATCGCCGGGATCATCAAGACGGTGCAGCTCTCGGCCTTCGACCATCAGATGGGCCTCCTGTTTGGATTGGCGAAGGGGGCTCTCTTGTGCATCGTCGTGACATTCTTTGCGGTCATGCTGGCCCCTGGGTATCGCGATCAAATTGTGGGAAGTCACAGTGGCCGGATCGTGGCCGAGCTCATTGTGCGCTCCGATCAGTTTCTACCCCCCGACGTGATCGCGAAGGTCAAGCCGTTCGTCGACAGGTTCGAGGATGAACTCGGACGGTCGACGCCTACGGCCACGGCGCCGGCGACATCACCACTCGGGTCACTGTGGGGCGGACTGGGTTCAACGTCTGCCTGGACAGGAGCGGAGCAGGGCGGGGTAGGTGGTGGGCCCGCTGCCCAGCCGTCAGATCCGCCCACGAACTGGCAGCCGTTGCCGTCAGGGCATCCGGCGGCACAACCGGCACCGCCAGCCCGTCCGACGACGAGCGGCTTTGGGCAACAACAACCGCAGCCTTCGCCGCCGGGCGAGTTTCCGGTCGGTGCGCAGTCGCCCATTCTCATGCGCTAACGGACTATGAAACGAGTCTGCCGTCGCCCGTGCGGGAGTCGCAGACACGTGACCTTCGCGGCGCTTGTCGATCGCCGGCTCGAGGGGCGTGCGAGCAGGGCCGGCTGCTGAAGATCAGGCGGGGCGGGCGATGCATTGGTCGCTGAATCACCGCACAAACTGGCTTTCTGCAGGGGGGCCAAACCGGACATAAGAGACATTATCGGACGTTGTGGAGCGGGGGAGTTTCCCGGCCTTCCGGTATCCTTTCCGCCATGCAACCGCCCACCACCACCACGTCTGGCATGGCCCCTGGCACGACCACGCTTGCGACCCTCATCGAGGCGGTTCGGCAATTTCGAGATGACCGGGACTGGGCCCAGTTCCACACGCCCAAGAACCTGGCGGCAGCGATCGCGATCGAGGCGGCTGAGCTTCAGGAGCGGTTTCTCTGGAAGACCGACGCCGAGGTTGATCGCGATCTCCTGGAGCCCACCAAGCGGACAGCCGTCGCCGACGAGATCGCGGATGTCGTCATGTTTGCGATGCTCCTGGCTGACCGGCTCGGGATCGATCTGGTCGACGCCATCACCGCCAAGCTCGCCGCGAACGCCGACAAGTACCCCGTGAACCTCGCCCGCGGCACCGCGCGGAAATACACGGAACTGCGGGACGCCTGACTGGCCGTGGCGGCTCGGGGTTGCCCGTGTCATGTCGCCGGACGCTTCCTTCGGGCATCCTGCCCTCCCGTCGCTCGGAGGAAATCTCGCTTCGCCCTCCAGGCTGCGCTCGATTTCCTACGCCGGCTCCACGGCACGGGCCACCCCTCGCGGAAAGCGTATTGGGGGAAGACGCTCGAGCGGCTGCC
>JANNSZ010000109.1:0-95347 GCA_031403195.1 Planctomycetota bacterium
GCATCCTGCCCTCCGGTCGCTCGGAGGACTCCTCGCTTCGCCATCCTGGCTGCGCTCGGATTCCTACGCCGGCTCTGTGGCACGGGCAGCCCCGAGCAGATAGCGCTCACGCAGCGCGGGCTTTGCCCTCTGCGTGAGGGGAAAAGATTCGTCCGCTCGGGCGCGCCACCCCGCGTCGCGCACGAATCCATAGAAGCCCCGTCTGCTCGGGCGCACCACCCCATTCTGCGCACGGAAACGGACGCCCGGAGGTGCGACCGGCCGGGCGGAGGCCCGGCTAGGCCGGCGGGGCCATGGATGGCCCGCCGGCCGTAAGGCTAGTCGATGAAGCCCGACAACTCCTCGCTCCGGGCAGGGGCCTGGAGCTTGCGGACTGCCTTGGCCTCGATCTGGCGGATCCGTTCGCGGGTCACCTTGAAGATGTGGCCCACCTCTTCGAGCGTGTAGCTGTAGCCGTCGCCGAGGCCGTAGCGGAGCTTGATAATCTCCCGCTCGCGGTATGACAGACTCTTCAAGACTTTCGCAATCCGGTTCTTGAGCATCTCCTGCGCCGCGCCCACGGCTGGGTTTTCGGCACCCGTGTCTGGAAGCAGGTCACCGAAGTGGCTGTCTTCGCTGTTCCCCACCGGGCGGTCGAGGCTAATGGGATAGCGGCTCATCGCCGTCACCCGTCGCGTCTCGTCCACCGGCGTTCCAGCCCGGTCGGCGATCTCCTCGATCGTCGGCTCGCGGCCGTATTCCTGGAGGAGTTGACGGGCCACGTTTCGCACGCGGCTCATCGTCTCCACCATGTGTACCGGAATGCGGATCGTGCGGCTCTGGTCGGCCACGGCCCGGGTGATCGCCTGCCGGATCCACCAGGTCGCGTAGGTGCAGAACTTGAAGCCTCGGCGGTACTCGAACTTATCGACGGCCCGCATGAGCCCCGCGTTGCCTTCCTGAATGAGGTCGAGGAACGACAGCCCGCGATTGCGGTACTTCTTGGCAATCGACACAACCAGCCGAAGGTTGCCCTCGGACAGCCCCCGCTTGGCCTGCTGATACTTTGCAAAAATCTTCCGCACCTCGTCCATGCGCCGCTTGATGCTGGGGGGTGTCTCCTGGCATTCCTTGAGGATGCCGCGGTACTCGTCCACCAGTTTGTGCCGCACGGAAGGAGCCTGCTTGGCTCGCTTGCTGGCGTCGATCTTCGTCTTGAGCTCGGCGAGCCTGGCGACCTTCCCGTAGAGCTGCGGGATCATGGCCTCGATCCGCTGGGTCCGCAGGCCCAACTCCTCGATCAGCCGCACCACCCGCGTCCGCCGCCGCCCAAGCCGCGCCCACGCCTCGCGGCGCTCCGCCATGCGACGCTTCTTCGCAAGGGCGATACGGTAGTCGGCCTTGTTCTGCTTGAGGAGCACCTCGAGCGTGCGGAGGTTATGCGGGAGTCGCCCCAGGATCTGGTCTTTCTCAAGTCGGTCGGTCACCGACACCTGCACGGTGCGATCGAACGGGAGCTCACCGCGATGAACGCGGCAGAGCACACGGAACGCCTGCTGGGCAACGAATTCACATTCGAGGAGTTTGGCTCGAAACTGTGCCCGTGTCGTTTCGATCTGGCGGGCCAGGAAAATTTCCTGAGCGCGGGTGAGCAGGGGGATCTCGCCCATCTGGGTGAGATACATACGGACCGGATCATCGGACCAGGCCTCGACCTGCTCTGGAATAACGTCGTCACCGGCATCGCCGTCAGCATCGACGTCGGCCTCAGATTCGGCTTGGGGATCGCCGTCGACGAGGACTGCTACCTCCGTTTCATCGGCGAGCAGTTCAGCGTCGGCCTCTTCGGCATCAACGACCTTCTCGGTGAGTTCCTCGACGTCCTGAGGATTAGAGACAACATCGTCTTCGAGCTCATCTAACAGCGAATCGTACAAAGCAGCGCTCCTTGGCGATTCCGACAACGGGACCAATTCATCGACCGGCTCGCGCCGGCATGCAGTGGGGCCACCCCGAGCAATCCTTGGGGGTGCCGACAGTGTGATTCAAGGGGCAGGCAAGTCCAGCCGCCCCGCTGTCCCCGGGGAATGACGAAGGCACCCGGCTTTACGCAGGTTCGTTTGTGGGGAGCGTGCCCCCCATGGCGACAACCAGGTGAGCGGGGCGAGATGCGAGCAATGTGCCAGCATGAAGGAGCCTCCAGGGGACGGAACATTATGCCGCTCTGGGCCACCGGAGGCCAGTTTTTTTTTGGTCCATCGACCAGATTTCGGCCACTTTTCCCTCCCGGATGGTAAAAGAAAACGGCCGGAGAATCCTTGCCGGCGGCCAACTGGGTGAACCGTCGCCCGGCTGGCCCGACACTTTGCCTCCACTGAGGCCTCGATGCCAGGCGCCACCAGGACGTTCCGCGTACCCTGCCACTGTTCCGCGACGGTCTTGGTCGGGCTCGGACAGGCCGGAACGGAGGCCGTCTGCCCGTCCTGTAGGGCGACGATCACGGTACCTCGGCTTCGCGAGCTTGCGACCTTCGAGGTTGCTGAATCTGCACGCACCGAAACGGCGTGGAGGGCGGGCCATGCCTGGCTCCTCGTGGGCCTTGTGATCGCTGCCGTTGCTTCCCTTGCAGCGGGGATTCTCTCGCAATTCGACGGCGGCGCCTCGCAGCGACTGCCCGACGAGCGACTCATTCGCGCTGCCGTCGAGTCGGCTGATGCGGCCACGGTCCACCAAGCCTGGATCGCCGTGAAGCGTTCTGGCGTCGATCGTGGAGCAATCGCGGACGAAGTGCTCGTTCAGAGGGCGGCGAACACTGCCAGCCGCGTAGCGCTGCTCATGTGGACCGTAGCCGCCGGTGGAGCGCTGGCCGCCATCGGAGGTGCCATTGCCTCCGTCCCGTCGCGAGCACAGCCCGGAGGAGCAGAGCGTTGAGAGCGGCCTACATTACCCGCACCGGAGATCCTGAAGTCATCCGTTGCGGCGATCTTCCCGATCCCGTGCCGGGCCCGCGTCAGGCGTTGATACGTGTGCGTGCCGCAGCGATCAATCCGGTCGATACCTACGTTCGGGCGGGCACCATCGCCATGCCTCTCGAGTTTCCCTTTGTCGTGGGATGCGATCTCGCCGGCGAGGTTGTGGCCGTTGGTGATGAAGTGGAGCGGCTCCGACCAGGCATGCGGGTGTGGGGATCGAATCAGGGCCTCCTCGGGCGGCAGGGCACCTGCGCCGAACTGGCCGCGGTGGATGAGCGGTGGCTCTATCCCACTCCCGACGGTGTCACCGACCGCGAAGCCGCGGCTACGGCGCTTGTCGCGATCACGGCCCACCTGGGCCTCGTGAGTCATGCCCGTCTTGAATCGGGCGAGACCATTTTTGTCAGTGGTGGCTCTGGGGGCGTGGGTTCGGCCGTTGTGCAGATCGCGAGGGCCCTCGGGGGGCGGGTGCTCGCCACCGCCGGCACGCCCGACAAGCGAAAAGCTGTCCTCGACCTCGGTGCCGATGTGACGCTCGACTACCGACGCCCTGATCTCGTGGCCGCCGTGCTGGATGCGGCCCCCGGAGGTGTGAACGTTCACTGGGAGACCCGCCGCGAGCCCGATTTTGATGCCGCCGTGGCGATGCTGGCTGAGGGAGGGCGGATGGTCATCATGGCCGGACGGGATGCTCGTCCTGCGTTTCCGGTCGGCCCGTTTTATGCGAAGGCCTGTCGCCTCTATGGTTTCGTGATGTTCAAGGCGGGTGCCCACGAGCAGGCTGCGGCGGCGACCGACATCAACCGCTGGCTTGCCCGTGGCCAGCTTCGCGCGCCGGTCGATCGTGTGGTGACCCTTGAGCATGTCGCCGAGGCACACGCGATCCAGGAAGCCGCCACGGTGGGTGGCTCTGGGGCACTCGCTGGAAAAATCATCGTGGAGCCCTGAGATGCCACGGGCGTTGGCCTTTGCACTCGTGTTTGCCGCGTCGATCGGTGGCGCGGCGGAGCCAGCGTCCCCTGGCCAGCCTGCCAGGTTTTTTGACTTTGCGGTGAAGGGGCGTCGGGTCGCCTTTGTCTGTGACCGATCCGGAAGCATGTCAGAGCTCGACGGCCGGCCCTTGGCTGAGGCCAAGGGGGGCCTCATGGCAAGCCTCGAAGCGCTCGGTGAATCGCAGCAGTTTCATCTGTTCTTCTACTGCGACAGAGTGACGGTCTACACGCCTCCGGCTGGTCCGGGCCGGCCGATGTTCGCCGATGAAGAGACGCTCCGTGGTGTCCGACGATTCGTCGAAGGCATGCCTGCGGCCGGAGGCACGCGGCATGCGGATGCCCTTACCGCCGCGCTCGCCGTGGCCCCCGACGAAATCTTCTTCCTTACCGATGGTGACCCGCGCGACGATCTTGACCCAGACGATGTTGAGCGGCTGTCCAACCGGCTCGGCCGCACGCGGCTGTACGTCGTGCAGTTCAGCGGCGGCGGTGGCGAGGCCACTCAATCGCCCCACCTCGCCCGTCTCGCGGACCTGTCAGGCGGCGGCTACCGCGTCATCGATCCCGCCGCGGCGAAGTGACACCGAAGGCAGCAAACGAACGTTCGCAGGCTTTGGAAGACGTTTCTCGCCGCCGGCAGCGGCCTCGGTGGAAAAAGGCCATGGAGGGTTTTTCCACCGACCGTTACTTCCGCCGTTGGTCCGATGGGATGTCGGTGGCAACGGCCTCGTCACCTTCGCCCCGCCAGCGGTTGCCCATCGCTTCGAGCCCGGCCGTAATGTTCGGAAACATAGGGCCTCGTGGCTTTGGCTCCGCCGTTTCGGCTGGGCTGCGATCGGATGGTTTGTTTGGCGGTTGCTGCTTTGCCTGTCGCTGCGGCTGCGAGGGGGCGGGGGCAGGCCGCTGCTGCTTGTTGGTGGTCGCCGGCCGCTGCTGCGCCTGAGGCTGTGGCTTATCGGTTCGTTGCTGAGGCATGGGCCGCGCATCGCCATTGGCCGACCGCGGTGCCCGTTGCTGCGGGGCAGGCTTGCCCGCTGCCTGCTGAGGCTTCCGTGTTTTGGGCTGCTGTGGTGGCAGGGCCTTGGCCTGCTGCGCCGCCGCCGCAGGAGTTGGGCTTGCGGCTGCGACCGGCGGCACTGGCGATGGCTCACTGGCCGGCTCCACGGCCGGCGGCGACACGAACGAAGTGTCAGCCTGGCGAGCGATCCGTTCGGGCACGACGAGATAGCGAACGGCCCCGCTGGCAGTGGTTGTGTCAGCCGGCTCCGCAGGTTTCTCAGATCTCGCCATCACGGAAGGAATCTTCTCGAGATCGACCGCAGGCCGCGAGGGCATGTCGAGCAGCGGCTCGACATCGGAGGCCACCCGTGTCGGCTGGTCTTCTGGGATGTCCGTCGCCGCAGAGGGTTCTTGTGCTGAAGACGATGGTGTCTGAGTAGTCGCGATCGGCTCGAGTTCGAACCGCTTTCGTTCTGGAACTGGGAGCGGCGTTGTGGCATCGCGAGGGGCAGCCGTATCGGCAACGAGCGGAACCGTTGAAACCACCGCCGGTTCACTCGCCACGGCCGGTGACGGACGCGGAGCGATTATCGACGGCGCTGTGGCGACGGAGTCGGTGACCTTCTGCTCGGTCCGCGGGTCGGCGGCCGTATCACTCGCCGTCGGACGATCGTCCTTGGGAGCCTGTGTCACGGAGGTGGGCGCCGGGGCTGGCGCAGGCATTACGAACGTCTCGTCGAGCGTCGCGGTCGAAGCCGTAGGTGCCACGGGAGTCACCGTCGGCTGACTCGCGGGCATGAGTTGCACCGACAAAAGTGGCTGGCCTTCGCGAAGCGGATACTTGAGGACAGATCCCTCGAAGGAATCCTTGG
Organism: Planctomycetota bacterium; assembly: GCA_031403195.1. GTDB lineage: Bacteria > Planctomycetota > Planctomycetia > Pirellulales > UBA1268 > QWPN01. Next base: position 5,815 of record JANNSZ010000109.1, read on the forward strand.
CTCGCAGGGCCGATGAGGGAAGCATTGCGCACGGCCAATCCCGAAGCGCCACGTCCCACACGGTCACCGGCGACCCCTGCGGCAGTGCTCGCAGGGCCACAAAGATTGGTTCACTCTCCACCTGCGGCTTCGATTGAGCGAGGTGAAGGTCGAGGGCTCGATTGACAACGACGGCCGCAACGGCACCCGCGACGAACGCGGCCACGAACACCGTCGTGGACTTGGGCCTGTGCCGCTTTGCGGAGTCGGCGGGAGTGTCGTCGGCCATGAATCGAGAATCCTTGTGCGCAGACTTGGCGGCGGAGACCGACCGTCGTCGCTAAGATCGGCATCATCGGCCTCTGAACGCCACAACGGCGCGAAGGGTCGCTCTCGGCTGGGCAGCATTCCGCACCTTCCCAGGCTTCCTACGCCCCTCGCGCGGCGAAGTCGGCCCAGCTTGCCCCGTCAATGAATGGTGAGTGGCGTGTCATCCGCAGATGGGCCCTCGGTGACACGAGGCGCGAATGCCGGATCAATCGTGTCGGCGAGTGGACGGATGGTCACGAGCCGCAGACCGGTGCCAGCCGCCCGGTCATGATCGCGCAGCAGGCAGTCTCCGACCGAAGCCGAGTCGTCGCCGGCACACCCGATGATGAGCATGCTGTCACGGGGGAGCGTGGCCGTGAAGCCAAGGTGTTCAAGGCGATGCTGGCGCTGGCCGGCCTCGAGTCGGAACATGCCGTCCTCGCCCACCCATGATTTTTCAAGTGGCCCGTGCTTCACCTCTGGCACCACCGTGATCCGTACGGAGCCATTAGCCCCCGGGGTCACCTCCATCGAGAGAAGGGTGCTGGCATCACGGTAGGTCGCCCCGCTCACACCATCGTCTGCCCGTTCGAGGAGTACGAGCTCGCGGATCCCAGAACCGGTCACGATCTCGCCACGCCGTTCGGGCAGGAGCTGAAGTTGTCGTCGGGTGACGGCTGCATCCGTGGCCAGTTCCTCTCCGGCCCCTGGCGTCATGGCCGCTGGAGTCATCCGGCGAGCGAGGTCGGGAGGCAGGTGACCCCCGATGATGCCGACCCGCAGTCCGTTGGCTGCGAGCCGGTCGCGAATACCGGGCGTCAGAAATTGCTCATCGGCGAATGCCCAGAGCCCACCACGGATCTCCTCGTCGTGTGGATCATGGCGGACAAACACGAGCTCGAGCTGGATTGTTCGCCGCGCCGGCTTTGTGTCATCGCGGGCGGTTGTCGCTCCCGCCGCCGTGGTTGCCGCGCTGCCAGGAAGGAATCTGCAGCCGGTGGCCGAGACACTGCCGAGGATCAAAACAATGGCGAGTGCGCGCAGAAGCATGCGAACCCCGGACGTGGTGCCGCACGGGCTGGAGGGCCTGGGGAAATAGGGGATTTCGCGGCGCGGTGTCAACCGCGAAAAGGCCAGCTATGCCCGCCGCGCCCGCCAGCTCGGGGTTGAACGTGCCCCGTTTCCGAACGTTCTGCTGTACGGCCGGCGGGGATCCCTCGGCTCGCTCAGGACACTGCGCGGAGGGCGTTTACGAAGAGCGCGAGGCCCGTGCCCGCGGAGTCTGGGTCGAGGCGGCCATGCCAGGCAGGGTGCTGCGTGGCCGAGATGAACCGCTCGGGATGGGGCATGAGGCCGAACACCCGGCCGGTCGGATCGCAGGCTCCGGCGATGTTGGCAACCGAACCGTTGGGATTCGTCGCAACACCGACCGTGTCGGGGGCGTAGCGTAGCGGCACCTGGCCAGCGGCCGTGAGGGCTGCGAGGTCGGCATCCGACCGCGGCACAAAGCGGCCTTCAGCGTGGGCGACAGGAAGCTCGAGGCTGCCCAGCCCGGCGAGAAACACGCACGGACTGGACTCACATTGCAGCCGCACCCAGCGGTCGATGAAGCGCCCCGAAGTGTTGTGTGCGAGCGTGGCCTGCCGGCTCCCATCCGCATCAGCCAGGAGGAGGCCTGTCTGCAGGAGAACCTGAAAACCGTTACAGATGCCGAGGACCAGCCCGCCACGGTCTCGAAACCGCCGGAGCATATCGCCCAAGCGAGTCCGGAGCTCGAGCGCGAAAATTCTTCCAGACGCGATGTCGTCGCCATAGGAAAAACCGCCGGGTATGCAGAGTATCTGGCAATCGTCAGCGGCCGCAGGACGCTCGGCGAGTGCCCGCACATGCACCCGGCGGGCGATCCCGCCGGCGTGCTCGAAGGCCATCGCCGTTTCGTGGTCGCAGTTGGTGCCCGGGGCACGCAAGACAAGCGCGCGAGGTGCGAGCATTCAGCCGGCCTCCCTGGAGAGTGTCCGCCAGGCGGCGGCGAGTTGTGAGACGTCGATGCGTTCTGAGCCCGTGGTGCCGATGATCTCCAGAACCGGCTCAGCAAGCACTTCGCCGACGACGCTCCAGGGCACGTTTTCCATGGTGCGTGCAAATGCGTCTTCGCCGCCGGATGGGATCTCGCACAGGAAGCGGCCCGGCGTCTCGCCGAATGCGGTTGCCAGGTCGCGAGCGTGTACCGGAAGTGACTGATCCGCAGCGAATGGCACCGCAGTAAGGTCAAGCCGTGCGCCGATGCCGCCGCCGATGGTCATCTCGGCCACTGCTGTGACAAGCCCTCCATCCGAAACGTCGTGGCAAGCCAGCACGGCTCCAGAACGCTGGGCTGCGGCGACGGCACGGATCACGCGGAGACACGCTTCGGTATCGACCGTCGGAATGTCACCTCCCGTGACTCTTCCGGCGAGCTCGACCTGGCTGCCCGCCGTCGCTGGGGTCGAGAGCCCCACGATGGCCAGCCGGCTTCCGGGCCGCTTCAGATCGGGAGACATGGCACGTCGCACGTCGGGCACTTGGCCCAGCGCGGTCGCAAGCAGCGTCGGCGGGATCGACATTTCCCGCGACACTCCCGCCGCATCGGTCCAGGCGAAGACATTGTTGAGACTGTCCTTCCCGCTCACGAAGGGTGCGCGAAACGCAATCGCAAGGTCGTGGCATGCCCGGCAGGCTTCGACGAGCGGCCCGAGGGTCTCCGGGCGTCGCGTGTCGCCCCAACAAAAATTGTCGAGGAGGGCGATGCGGTCGGGATCGGCACCAGCGGCCACGATATTGGCGATGGCCTCCACGATTCCGCCGGCAGCCATCTGATACGGATCGAGGGTGCCGAGCCGGTGCCGCAGGCCAACACCAAGCACGACGCCGCGGTCGCGGCCGAGCACACCGCGGACGACCGTGCCGTCAGCCGGTCCACTCCCTGGGCCGAGCAGCGGCTTGGTCACGCTGCCGCCCTGAACCTCGTGGTCGTATTGGCGGATAATCCATTCTTTACTCGCCACGTCGGGCAGCGCGAGCACGGCACACAGCGTGTCGGCAAGTCCGGCGGGCTTCCAGGTGGCCACCTGCACAATCGGCAGCGCTGAGCGCGACTCGAGCACGCGGCGCGGACGCCCCTCGTGCAGAAAATGGCAGTCGAGCTCACCGGCGATGTGTCCTTCCCAGCGAAGGACGAGGCGGCCTGAGCCTGTGAATGTTCCGATAGCCGTGGCCGCAACGCCTTCGGCCGCAGCGGCGGTCGCAAGCTTTTCCCAGGCTTCAGGCGGCACGGCGAGCACCATCCGTTCCTGCGCCTCGGAGATCCACGCCTCCGTGGCTGAAAGGCCCGCGTACTTGAGTGGCACACGGTCGAGGTCGACATCCGCGCCGAGTGTCGCGGCCATTTCGCCTACGGCGCTCGAGAGTCCGCCCGCACCGCAATCCGTAATCGCATGAAAGAGGTTTTGGCGTGCAGCCTCGAGGACAAAATCGACGAGTGTCTTTTCATGGATCGCGTGGCCAATCTGCACGGCGCCGCCAGACTCGGTCTCGCTTTCGCTCGACAGCTCGATACTGGAAAACGTCGCCCCGTGGATACCGTCTCGGCCAGTGCGGCCTCCAGCCACCACGACCAGATCGCCCGTCGCTACGGCTGCCTCCGCGCCGCCTCGGGGCATGACACCCACCGTACCGCAGAAGACAAGCGGGTTGCCGAGGTAGCCAGGATCAAAGGCGACGGCGCCGGCGATCGTGGGGATGCCCATGCGGTTGCCGTAGTCGCGCACGCCCGCCACCACGCCAGCCAGCAGTCGGCGAGGCGGGATCACACCCGGCGGCAGAGCGGCAGCAGGCGTGTCAATTGGCGCGACACAAAAAACGTCGAGGTTGGCAATCGGCTTCGCGGCGAGCCCTGTGCCGAGCACATCACGGATCACGCCACCGAGCCCCGTTGCGGCGCCGCCGTAGGGCTCGATCGCCGAGGGGTGGTTGTGAGTCTCGACCTTCACGCAGATGTCGTGGTCGCCGTCGAACCGCACAACCCCGGAGTTGTCGCGGAACACACTCACGCACCAGTCGGAGGCACCGAGCGACTGCCGAATCTTTTGGGTGGCGGCAAAGACCGTCTCCTTGAGAAGGTTGCCGTAGCAGACGCGGCCTGCGGGGCCCTCGTGATCCACGGGGCTCGTGAGCGTCTTGTGGCAGCAGTGTTCGCTCCAGGTCTGCGCGATCGTTTCAAGCTCGATCTCGAAGGGGTCGCGGCCGAGAGCGTGAAAATGGTCGCGGACGGCGTGGAGCTCAGCGACCGAGAGAGCCAGACAGCGGTCCCTGGACAGTTTCTCAAGCGAGGCGTCATCGAGCCCGGCAAGCGGCACGGTCTCGCGTCCAAAGGTCCATGTGCCGCCGCCCGCGAGTGAGTGCAGGGCAAGCGGCCCTACCACGACATCCTGAATCGCCTCGTTGGCCACGAGCCGCCGCGCGGCCGATGCGGCTTCATCGGGGTTGAGTGGCAGCCAGTACTTCGTGAGGCTGCGGACGGTCGTGCCGACGTGGCCAAGGAGGTGGAGCGCCTCGCTTGCGGTAAGGCCTGCCGGGTCTGTAACGCCCGGTTTTGGCAGAACGTGGACGACCGTTGAAAGGCCGTCGATGGGAGTTGTCAGCGCGGCAGCGCCGATCGCATCGACATGAAACGTCTCAGTGACCGAGTCGGCGAGCAGTGTGGTGGCGATGCGTTCGACAGCGGGGCGATCGAGGTCACCCTCGATGAGCCAGCCGGCAGCCGTACGGGCGGCGGAGCACCCGCCAATCCCGATCGCCTTGGCGCCGGCGACGAACTCACGAGCGGCATGGTCGCCCTCCGCATCTTTGGCCCGCACATCAACTTGCCACAGCATCGCGGACATCCTTGGCGTTGGAAAGGAGCGTGACGAGCCGGCGACGGTCGCCGGCTTCGATGGCGGTGAGGATTCGCTCCGACACGGTTGCGATCCGGGCCAGGGCCGCTGCCAGTGGGCCGGCGTTATCGAGCAAAATATCGGCCCATAGCTCGGCATCGCCAGCGGCGATCCGCGTCGTGTCGCGCCACCCGGTCGCGGTGAAAGGCAGGGCTGCCGGCGGCGTTGCGGCGGCGACCGCGGCGGCGATGGCGTGCGGCGCATGGCTTGTGGAAGCCAGGAGTTTGTCGTGCTCGCGTGGGTTCATGACGTACACGGTGGCGCCGAGTGCCGACCAGAGGCTCGCCACGGATTCAACATCTTCCGTCGGCGTCTTCGGAGCCGGCGTCACGATGGCCACTCTGCCGACAAACAGTTCCGGGTCGGAGGCGTCGGGACCACGGCGATGGCTCCCAGCCAAGGGGTGCGAGCCGACGAACCGGCCCCGCCGCTGCTTTCGACCACATTCCCAGGCAGCCACGATCGAGGCCTTCGTGCTGCCGGCATCCGTGATGAGCGTGCCAGGGCGTACAACTGCATCGACCTTTTCGAGCAACTCTGGAATCGTGGCCACGCTCGTGGCGACGACGACGAGATCAGCGTCGGCGACCGCGGCGATGTCGAGGCCCGTTTCTGTGACGGCGCCGGCTCGTTTGGCCCGTCGCAGCGATTCCCGCGAGCGGCCGATGCCCACGACCTTGTTTGCGAGTCCTCGGGCGAGGAGTGCCTGGCCCACCGATCCGCCGACGAGACCAACGCCCACGATCGCGACAGTCGGCCAGGGAGCGTGCATGGGGTGCTGGGCTGGGGGGCTCGTGAAACGAGCGGTTTCTACCAGATGGAGGGGCTGTGTGAAACGGACCGCCGCCATGACGCCATCCTGACTGGGCTCAGCCTCCAACGCCGCCTCCATGGCACAGGCAACCCGTCGCGAAAGTGTCTCGGATCGATTGGCTAAGATTCAGTAGGCGTACCGGCTCCCGACTGCCGAGATGATTTTCATGAAGCGACGCGCGGGTGTTCCCAGAATCGTGACGCGATGGTGGGCGTGTCTCGCCATGCGATGTGGATTCGTGATCGTGGTCATGGTGTTCGGCGGCGTCGTGGCTTTCGGGAACGAGCCGCCGGCGGAGACTCCCGCGGATCGGATGGACGCGATGGGCTTCCTCCGGTATCGCGGTGCCTGGCGGACGGCTCAGGAAATCGAGCTCATCGAACGGGATGAGGCTGCGAACCTCGCCACCAAACAGTGGGTTGGTCGCCTCGAACGGCTCCGCCGCTCGCTCGACAAGAAGCCCTCCGACCGCGTTGCCGAGGAGCTTCGCGAGATTTCCGACCCGTTCGCCGTGGCGGCTCTGGCCTCCGCGATCACGGCCGAGCCAGTCTTCCAGGTGCGAGGCTGGTATCTCGAGTCACTTGCGCGGATCCGCACGCCCGACGCCCTCATGGCGATCGTGGCCATCTCCCTTGACCATCCTGACCGCGAGACGCGAATCGCAGCGACCGAGAAGCTCGTGGCGATTGGTCCGCATCCGGCGGTGCCGATCTTCGTGTCGGCGCTTGCGAGCGCCGACAACGCTCAGGTCAACCGTGCTGCCGAGGCGCTCGGAAGGCTGGGTACGCCGGCTGCCATTGGTCCCCTCATCGCCGCGCTCGAGACGAATCATGTGATGGTGGCCGGAGGGCCGGCCGAAGGGTCGACCAGCGCGACCTTCACGCCGGCAGGCGGTGGTCTCTCGATGGGAGGGGGACCGAAAAAGAAGATCGTGCGAGTCCGCAACGACCGCGTGCTCGAGGCGCTCGTCGCGCTCACGGGCGTCAACTTCGAGTGGGACGCGACAGCCTGGCAGGCCTGGCTCATGAATGAGCGGGCCCTCCCAGCCGATTTCGACCCACGTCGTGGCTAAGGCTAGCCGGCGCGGCCGGCCGGGGCTGCTGCCGTACGCCGCCGCGGGAACCACTCTGCGTCGAGCATGAGCAGCGCCACGCGGTTCTCGAGGTTGGGGCGGAAGACCACGAGCAGGAGCACCGGCAGCCACCAAGCCATGAACAGGCCACCGTTGTGGGCCTTCCAGAACTGCGTTCCCAACAGGACGGCCGCCGTACAACTCATGAGCGTGCCGAGGTTCTTGGGCGATGGCCAGATCGCGAGTGTGGCCATCATGGCGATGAAGGCAGCGAGCACAGGCAGTCGGAACACGCCGTCGCTCGAGGGCAGAGCCCAAAAGCCTTCGAGCGACACATCGCTGGGGAAGATCCAGCCAAACATCTGCCGCAACTGCCCCAGGAAGTTTGCGGTATCCGGGGATGTGAACCAGAGAGCCGCCACGAGCGCCACGAGGGCCGCAACAACGCCGAGCGAGAAGCGCCGCACACCCCGCTCCCAATAGAAGCTGCACCAGAGCGGCAGCAGAAAGACAGGGTAGTAGATCGTGCCAATGGCAAGGCCGAGCAGGGCTCCGGCTACGAAGGGCCGGCGATAGGCCGCCACGGCCCAGAGGACGAGCGCCCCGGGAAGGACGTGATCCACACTGCTATTCATCCACGCCGTGTAGGGGAGCAGGAGATAGAGCGCCGCCGCGGCAATACCCGAACGCACGCTCTCAAAGTGCTTCCAGCCGATGATGACCATCCCAGCCACGATCGCGAGCTGCGAGAGGATCGCCATGACCCGCGCGGTTGTTTCGTAGATCGCCCGCCGCGATGCCTCGTCGGGCTCCGGCTCCGCGGCCCCTGTGAAAAACCGCTGGGTCGAGATTTGAGGAAGAAGAAACAGAAGCGGGTAGCCAGGGCCGTAGCGGGCAAGCTGATCGGCGTCGCGCTGGGCGTCGGGGGCCCGCTGGGCGTCGGGGTCGCGGAGCCGATCGGCCGCAGCGGCACTGTCGACATCCTGTTTCTGCGGTTTTGAATTGACCACATTCGCGAGCAGAAAAACCAGCAGCGAACTGCCCAGGAACACCAGGCCTCCGGTGGTGAGATTGGGCTCCAGCAGCGGCCGGCGGACCATCATCGAATCAAACAGCATCCGCACGAGGAATGCCCCCGACACGGCGAAGATCCAGGCAAAGCCGAGCGTGCGTGCGGCGATCTTGGCCGACTCCGTCTCGCCAACAATTTCAAGGGCCACCAGGCCGGGCGCGAGAAGGATGAGGCCGAGAAGGTCGAGGTTGCGGACGCTCCAGACGCGGTTGAACTTGAAGAACAGCGCGATGGACAGGAGCGACGCCAGGTAGAACCAGGTCGTGAGCCGAACCGGATAGTATTGAAAGAGGATTTCGCTCATGCCGTCGGAGGGCGACATGGTTGGCCGACCGACCCTTCAGCGTACGCTCCGCTGGTAGCCCGACGCAAAAGCTACCTCGCCAGCGGCCAGATAAGTGGCGCCAGGGCGATCGTCGCGGCCATCACGAGCAGGTTCAAGGGGCCGCCATAGCGGAGGTAATCCGAGAACTTGTAGCCGCCCGGGCCGTAGATCATGAGGTTGGTCTGATAGCCAATAGGCGTGGCGAAGCCGCAGCTCGCCGCCACCGTGATGGCCATCACGAACGGCATCGGATGGACCCCGAGCTGCTCCGCGGTCTGCCAGGCGATGGGGAAGCTCAGGACGGCAGCAGCATTGTTGCTCATGAGTTCGGTGGTGAGCATTGTGACGACATAAATTGTCGCGAGAACAATGAGGGGGTTGTTGCCAGCCGCGGCGACAGCCCACTCGGCGATCGCGTTTGCGAGGCCGGTTTTCTGCATCGCCGACGCCAACCCGAAACTCGCGGCGATCAGGAGCAATGATTCCCATTCGATCGACCGGCGGGCCTCGCTTGACGAAAGGCATCGCGTTGCCACCATGAGGCCCGCCGCCACCATGGCCGCCGTCACCATTGGCAAGAGCTCCATGCCCACCGCGAGGACCGTACCGGCCAGGATCGTGCAGGCGATCCATGCCTGATCGTGCCGCGGCGGGGCCGCACCTGCGACTTCGCTGACGAGGTAGAAGTGACGGCTCGTCCGTTGCCGCTGGAGGAAGGCAGGGCCGGCCTCGAGGAGGAGCGTGTCGCCCGGCGCGAGCGTGATGTCGCCGATCTTTATTCGCAGCCGTTCTCCGTCGCGTGCCACTGCGATGACCACCGCCCCGTACGTCGAGCGAAAGTTTCCTTCGCGGATCGTGCGGCCGACGAGTGGGCAGGTGCTCGACACGACAGCCTCGACGAGTTGCCGTTCGCTGCGGGGGTCGTCGAGCTTGAAGACCTGATCCGTGGCAGGCCTGAGGCCCCGCACCTTCTGAAGCTCGACGACCGAGTCAATCACCCCCACGAACACGAGGCGGTCGCCCGCTTCAAGCCGCTCGGTCGGCGACACCGCGGCGATGACATGATCCCCGCGGTCGATTTCCATGAGGAAGAGCCCATCGAGGTGCCGCAACCCGGCCGCCTCGATCGTGCGGCCTACGAGACTGCTGCCAGTCTCGACAAGCATCTCGAGCGAGTACTGGCGAGGGTCATCGCTCGTACTCATCGGCGGCCGGCGGTCCTTGAGAAGGAAGCGGCTGGCCGTGATGCCGTAGACAACACCGATGACAAGCAGTGGCACCCCGAGCCAAGAGATATCAAACATTCCAAGCGGACCGGTGACTTCATGGCGGCCCCATGCGGCGGGAATCCCGCTCCACGTGATGTCGAAGACCCCCCAGGGGCCGTCGGTTCCTTTCGCCAGGCGATCTTCGACCAGCCCGGCCACGATGACATTGGTGCTCGTACCGATGAGCGTGCAGGTCCCTCCCAAGATGACGGCGGTATTCATCGGCATGAGGAGCTTTGAGACACTCAGTCGGTTTTTTCTCGCCCACTCGCGGATCGCGGGCACAAGCAGCGCCACCACGGGCGTGTTGTTCATGAAGGCCGACACGATGCCGGGGCCGATCATTGTGCGCAGCTGCGCCGAGCGAAGCGACTTCGGCCGCCCGAGGGCGCGATCGACGATAACGGCGAGCGCGCCCGTCCGCTCGACGCCGGCGGCGACCACGAACAAGGCGGCCACCGCGATCATGCCGTCGTTGGCCATCCCGCGGAGGGCTTCGTCGGGAGTGAGCACGCCCGCGAACATGAGGACGACGACCCCGCCGACCATTACCATGTCGGGAGCCCGTTGGATGAACATCATGCCCACGAGCGTGCCACGAGGACGCTCGCCGTGAGCGTCGTCTGCCAGTTCGCAATGAGGGTCTCGAGCGTCATTCCGGCTCTCCATGTTCAGGCGGCGTGAGGCCGCGGAGCCAGAACTTTCCCGGCATTTGCCGTGGGATGCAAGGGCAATGCCGGGGTTTTGGGCTGACTAGTCCGCAAGGCTCGGGGTTGCCCGTGCCATGTCACGGGACGTTCGCGGTGGCCATCGTGGCCACCGCTCACTCGACGGAAACCCCGCTTCGCCATCCTGGCTCCGCGTGTTTTCCCACGCCCTCTCCATGACACGGGCAACCCCGAGCCAGTCGCCTCGCTGAAAGGGGAAGAAACGACCAGGCCTACGTTCGATAGCGAACGTTCGCTAACGTTTTAGTCTCGCCCCGCCAATGGGAGTGACTCTAAAGCGGACGAGCAATGTGGCGACGCCGCATGAACGCCAGCACGCCTAAAATCGATGTGGCCCCTGCGAAAAGTATTCCACTGCCTGGCTCTGGAACGAGCGCTATGATTTGGGTGTCGTAACTAGAAACACGTCCAAAGTAGTTGCCGCTGCCGAGAGTCTTCCCTGTGAATTGGTCGGGTCCGAATACCGTCGATGCGAGATCGGTCCCGGCATTTACGCCTATGAGATACCAATCGCCGTCAAGCTGTTGGAACAGTCCCCCTCCCGAGTCGAAGTAGGCCAGCCCTGCTTCGGAATCGCCCAAGCCTGCTGGTGAGTCTGATGCACCACCGGTGATGGTCGCGATGGCTTGGTATGAGCCCAGTTGATAGTCGACCGTCACAAAGGCCCGCGGCACGTTCTCGCCCCAACGTTTCGCGGTCGTAGTTCCATTGCCCCAATCCACATTTGCCGAACCGAGGGTCGATGAAGGATCGCGACCTACACCCCACCCGATCAGTGTCGCTGGCGCACTGAGTTCGCCAGGGCTGGTTAGCAGCGATGCGGCCGCTTGGCCCATGGGCTCCGTGGTGAGCTTGATCACTGCCATGTCAACGTTTGTCGCCACCTGCTTGCCATACGGACGGACGCCATCATTGAATGTCGAGTCGATTTCGTAGAACGTGCTGTTGTCGAACGTCACATACTTCACCGTTGGGTTCATGGTGACGTGATTCGCCGTCAGAAGGTAGCCATCGCCAAGGTAGACGGCCGAGCCGGTCTGCGAACCGCCTGTGAAGTCCGATACCTTGGCTACACTGGTCCAAGGCACGCCGGTGCCGGGATCGCTCTGATTAGCCGAGTTGGCGAGGTTGAACAGAACAATTGCCGCAGCGTCGCTGGGAGTCAGCGCCGCCAAGACGGCACCAGCAAGGACGAGTTCTCGCAACATAGAAGGCAACCTTTTCTCTCAGGCCCAGGCTATTGTTGGGAATTCAAAAGACCCGTCAATGATACCAAGACGGCTTTCACTTTCCTTGGGTGTGCCGGAGCTACGAGTCGGCCGCCGCAACTGCCACGCTGGGTATGTGGGTTCCGGTCGGCTTTTGCATTATGGAGGCTCATGTGGCTCTATCCCTCTGACCGCTATCCGCTGCCACTTCCGCCAGGGCATCGGTTTCCAGCAGCAAAGTATGCGGCGATCAGGCAGCGGCTCGAGTCTCAGGCGGCTGCCGGGGTACTGCTCGAGTTCATCGAGCCGCATGCGGCGACTGACGAGGAACTGCTGCGGGTGCATGACCGGGCTTACGTCGGTCGCGTGCTCTCGGGCACGCTGACGCCCGATGAGGTCCGCCGGATTGGATTTCCCTGGAGCCCGGCACTCGTCGAACGGTCGCTGCGGAGCACCGGTGCGGTGGTCGATGTGGCGGCGGCTCTGGCGAAGACATCGAAAGCATTGTTGACATCCACGCCGCGACGATGCTTTTGGCAGCTGGTGCTGCGGGGCAATCCAGCGAGCATCGATCCCCACACTGACCGGCATCCGACTACACTTGCCCCGGTCCCCTTCATACAACTGCTTCGGCACCCTCAGGGTGAGGCATGGTTAATCGCGGAATTCCAGATCCTTCGACCGGTCCGCCCACGCGGGTGCTTGTGGTCGATGACGAAGAGTCTGCGCGGCGGGCGGTCGCGCAGGGCCTGCGAGAATTCGGTTGGGAGGTGATGGAAGCCGCAGATGGCCTTTCCGGCCTAGAGGCAGCCATCCGAGGGACGCCTGAGGTCGTGCTGCTCGACTTGCGGCTGCCGGGACTCGAGGGGGAGCAGGTGCTCCGGCGACTTCGACAGACGAGTCGTGTGCCGGTAATCGTGATTTCGGCCAAGCGAGAAGAAGACGATCGCGTCGCCGCTCTCGATATGGGGGCCGATGATTATCTTGTGAAGCCTTTCACGGTGCGAGAGCTTGCGGCCCGCATCCGCGCGGTACTGCGGCGGAGCGAAGGAGAAGAGGCGATAACCGAGACTGTGGGCGGCGTCCTGGTGGATTTCCCGTCGCGATCGGTGAGCCGTGACGGTATCCGTGTGCCACTCACCGCGCAGGAGTTTGCGGTGCTCGCCTGCCTCCTCCGTAACCGCAGCCGCATCGTCACCCGAGCGGTGCTCGAGGCGATCCTCCATCCCGGCGAGGACATGCCGGCCGACATGGTCAGCAATGTGATCGACGTGATTGTCCTGCGGCTCCGGAAAAAGCTTGGCCACGATCTGATCACCACGCGACGCGGACAGGGGTTCATCATCGATGGGCCATAGCCCCGCGTCGTGGAAGACACCGTCGTTGCGGCGACGATTCGCCCTTTGGTTCGGCCTTCTCTTCGTGCTCGGGGCGGTGGTCATCCGCCTGTCATACCTTCAGACCACGGTCGCCACACTCTCCCGCGACCTCGACGAACTCCTCTGGTCTCGCCTCTCTGGACTACGCGGCCTTGAGCGGCTCGAACCATCGAATCCGCTCGGCGATGAGCTGCCACGCGATGGATGGCTCCTCCCGCCACCCGTCGCGATCGACCGGGCAGCCGATCCATGGCCATGGATCGGCCTACCCACGGTCGATCCGGGCGAGCTTCCTTGGTTTGCTGCGGTCTGGCACATCGACGGCAGGCTGGTCGACGAAGTGAAGCTGCCGGCTCATCTCGCGTGGGATGCCGGAAGGTCCCGGCGATACGGCACGATCTGGACGACCGAAGACGGCCGTTATCGCCTAGCCGCCACCGAGGGAACCCACGACACCGTGCTGTTGATCGGTGCGGAGTTGAAGGGGCTCACAGATGCCACGCGACGGATCGTCTGGTGTGAGGCCGTGACATTCTTTGTCTGGGTGCCACTCGTACTCGCGGTCGCGTGGGTTTTGATGTCCCGCGTGCTGGTGCCGCTGGCCGCGGTCACCGCGATCGCTCGCCGGATCCGCATGGGCCACTTCGACGAGCGGATCGACGCGACCCGCACCGATTCGGAGTTTCGGGAAATGGCGGCGACGATCAACGACATGCTCGACCGGCTCGAGTCGATCAGAGTGTCGCAGTCCCGGTTTAATTCCGACGTGGCCCACCAGTTGATGAACCCGGTGCATGGGATTCTCTTGGAGATCGAGGTGGCTGCGGAGCCGGACCGCGCGGTGGCTCTCGAACGAGTTGGCGACTTGGCCAGGCGGATCGAACAGATCTGCGAAGTGCTGCTGGCCTATTCACGAACCGCCGCGCTCGATCCTGCGAGGCTTCGACCGGTTGATCTCGATCCGATCGTCGATGCCGCGATGGAACGGGTGGAGCGGCGGGCTGCGGACCTTGGAATCACGATCGAGCCACCGCCGATCACTGCTGTCGTGAAAGGCGACGCGGCGCTCCTCGAGGAGGTGTTGGTGAATCTGCTGGCGAACGCGATCGATCACAGCCCTGCGAGGGGTGTGGTGAGTATCGTGGCGGCAGCAGGTCCGTCAGGCTGCTGCGTGTCTGTCATCGATCACGGGCCGGGCGTCACAGAGGCCGATCTCCCGCGGCTGTTCGAGCGGTTTCATAGCGGCAAGCCCGTGGGTGGGCATGGGGTTGGTCTGGCCCTGTCGCGACTCATCATGCGGAGCCACGGCGGCGATATCGACTACGCGCCGACGCCAGGTGGTGGCGCCACGTTCACGCTTCGATTTCCACCGCCTGCGTGACGTTCATGAACGCTCCATGAACTCCGTCGTCTCATGACGACCCAATGCTCGCCGGCCGTGTACGGGTTCGGTATCAGTGCATGAGGGGAGTGCACGCTTTTGATCTCGGAGGTGAGTCATGAACGTTCGCGACGTGCTCAGGCTGATTGCCGGCAGTTTTCCAAGCCGGCAGCTCCGCCGCAGCCAGGCACGGCGGCTCGCCCGTGTGCTGCGACGAGGCAAGAATCACTTCGCGGCGGAATCGCTCGAGACGCGTTCGATGCTCTCGGCGACACTCGGCTCCCTTGTGACCGAAGCGACTGAAGGACCGTCGGAACCGGCGGCACTCGTGTTGTCGGCTACGGTTCCACAAACCTTCACGATCACATGGGCGTGGAACGAGAACCGCACGATCACGACCTTCAATCCGGCGACCGACAAGCTCGCGCTTGACTGGTTCAGGGGGGGCGATCTGCGGCTGACCGAAGAGGCCGGCAGTGCGGTCCTGGCGATCCCCTCGATGCAGCAGTCCTATCGGCTGGCGGGGGTGCCGCTTGCTTCGCTCACCCAGGCCAACTTCACCTGCAAGGATGCCTCGGCGACTGCATACATCGCGGGCATCCTGGCGGCGCCACCTCCGAGCACCACGCCCACCCCAACGCCTCCACCGGTGATCCCACCGGTGTCACAGGCGGGGAGCGTCACGTTCCAGGTGACAACCGACTGGGGTTCGGGCTTCAACGGCGACGTGACCGTGAAGAACGCCGGCACCTCCACGCTCGCCGACTGGCGTGTGTCGTTCGATTTCGATGGTCAGATTTCCAGTATCTGGAACGGCGAGATCGTGGGCCGGCAGGGGGCGACGTACACCGTGAAGGGAGCGTTCTGGAATGCCTCCGTTGCTCCGGGCGCCTCGACGACATTCGGCTTCACCGCAGGGCCCGGCGGAATGAATGCCGTGCTTCGGAATCTCGTCCTCGTGGGCGTGACACCCACACCCACACCCACACCCACACCCACACCCACACCCACACCCACACCACCGAGCGATGGTGCAGGACGTGTGTTTCAAGTCAATGCCGCTGGGAATGACATCGTCGGTTTTGACCCGGCGGTGGATTGGTTCGACTTCGGTGATGTCTCCGTCCACAACCTCATCGTCGGCAAGTTGGCCAGTGGTGAGTTGGCGTTCGTGAACCCCTGGGCTTGGACGCCTGAGTACCAGGTGGTCCGAGGAATCTCGTTCACAGACCTCACCGTCGCGAACTTCGGCATTGTCAACAACGAACACCTCCGGCAGGACATCGGCGGTGCCTTGTCGTGGGAGCTTGGGATCGGCCCACGCGATCCGGGCACCGTCTACGTTCGGTCGCACGAGTACGGCGTGCGTGAGGTGATCGAGGGCTTCAATCCAGCCACCAACAAGCTCTCGTTCCTCTACTTCGGCACCCGGGAGCGGCTGACGGTCACCGACACCGCGGAGGGCCTGCTGATCTCCGTGGAACCCGCGAAGCAGAGCGTGCTCCTGGTCGGCGTGAAGAAGGCTCATCTCGTGCCGGCGAACATCCAGTTCCACCATGACCAGATCATCGAAGACCAGCTTGAAGTGCCGTTCGGGTTGAGTGCCGCACAGGCCACGTTGGTGAGCAGAATTGACTTGCTCACACCCCAGGGGCCCGTCGGGCAGGCAACCGATGGTTTTCAGACGAGCCCAGGAAGTGTCCAGCCCGGCCATCCTCCCGTCCCCCAGCCGACGCCCGATCCAGTACCCACGCCGACTCCCACTCCAGTACCCACGCCGACCCCCACTCCAGTACCAACGCCGACCCCCACTCCAGTACCAACGCCGACCCCGGGCGCCGATCTCCCGATCGCGGCCCACGACAAGGTGCTCGCCGCCTACTTCCCCGAGTGGGGCATCTACGGTCGCAACTTCCAGGTGGCCGATGTGCCTGCCGAGAAGCTCACGCACCTCTTCTATTCGTTCCTCGATCTCACCTCCAGCGGTCAGGTGGCCCTCTTCGACAGCTACGCCGCGGTCGAGAAGCGGTTTGCTGCGCATGAGACAGTCTCAGGCGAGGCTGACCTCTGGTACTACCCGCCGGGCGACCCCCGGGCCGAGCAGACGGTCTGGGGCAACTTCAACCAGCTCGCGCAGCTCAAGGCGAAGTATCCCCATCTCACGGTGAGCATGGCCGTGGGCGGCTGGACGCTCTCCAAGAACTTCAGCACCGTCACAGCCACCTCCGCGGGCCGCGAGACGTTCGCCAACTCGCTCGTCACGTTCCTCGACACCTATCGGATGTTCGACGGCTTCGATTTCGATTGGGAGTATCCGGGTGGCGGCGGGCTCGACGGCAATTCTTCGAGCCCGAACGACGGAGCCAACTACGCGCTCCTACTCGGTCTCGTGCGGCAGAAACTCGACACGCTCGGTGACCGCCTAGGGCGGACCTACGAGATTTCCGTCGCCTCTCCCGCTGGCCTCGAGAAGATCGCCACTTTCAATGTGGCGGGCCTCGCGCCGCACATCGATTTCTTCAACGTGATGACCTACGACTTCCATGGCACGTGGGAAGGCACCACGGGCCATCAGTCAGCGTTCACCGGTGACCCGGCGGGCTATGACATCAAGACGGCAGTGAAGGCCTACCTCGATGCCGGCGTCGATCCGAAGCAGATCGTGCTCGGGGCGCCGCTCTACACCCGGGCTTGGAGTGGCGTGGCCGACGGTGGCGACGGCGGCTATGCGGAGCGTTCATCGGGGGCGGCGCCCGGAAGCTTCGAAGCCGGGAACTACGACTACAAAGACATCCTCCAGCAGGTGCAGGATTCGTCTGCCGGCTGGAAGATTTACTGGGACGATGCGGCCCAGGCGACGTATGTCTACAACGCCTCGCAGGGGATCTTCAGCTCATTCGAGACGCCCTCGTCGATCGCGCAGAAGGCCGAGTGGGCCGACGAGCTGGGGCTGGGCGGCATGATGTTCTGGGACATCAGCAACGATGCAATCAGCTCACCCGAGAGCCTCGTGAATGCCGCGTATGAGTCGTGGGTGCTCGGCGTCACTTTCGAGACGATCCGCAGCAGTTCGAGCCTCTCGAGTGAAATCATCGTGGGGGGTGACGGCCGGATCGCGCTGCTACCGATCGTGTTCTGATGGCCCGCTCATGTGGGTGTTCCAAAACTCCGGTGCGAGCGATATCGAGTTGTGATCGGCGCCGTCGATCATGACAAACGTCGCGACCCCTGGCTGAAAGCCCTCGAACAGCCGACGGGTGTCGATGGCGGGCACGACCTCGTCGCGTGAGGCGGCGATGATCGTGGTGGGGCAGGTGACGCGGGGTGCATACCGCCACGACTCGTAGGGGTCGCGGAGGAGGAGGCCCACGGGAAGGAATGGCACGACCCGCTTCGCGATCGCGAGGATGCTCTCGAATGGCGTGACGAGGACGAGCCTCGACACAGGCTCTTCGGCGGCGAGCTGGATCGCGAGGCTGCTGCCGAGGCTCCGGCCGATGACGACCACATCGGGGTGCTGGCGATGCACCATCGAGAAGGCGGCGCGAGCGTCGTTTCGCAGGGCGTGTTCGGACGGGTGGCCCTCGCTGCCACTGTAGCCACGGTAGTGAACGGCATAGATCGCCCGATCGGGGAACGCCTCCGCAAGCTCAGGCACGGCGTAGGCCACATCCTCCGCGTTGCCGCCGAAGTAGAGCACCGCCTGAGGGCCGTCGTGTGGTCTGGTCGAGATCCGCAGATCGGCGTCAGGCAATTCGAGCACGAGCGCCGATGCATGAGCCTGCGTGGCCGGCGTCGGCATGTAGATGAACGACCGCTGAAATATGAAAAAGAAGATGCAGAGGCCGAAATAAACGCAGATCGCGATTCTGAGAACGATCCAAAACATACGGCGGTATCTCATGTTACGTGGGGCAAGCCATCCATGACCTTGCCCCACTCAGGCCGACCGATGGCAAAGCCGAGGTTTGCCATGGTCGGCAATCGCCGCATCGTGCAGCGGCGGAGTTTGTCCAATGAGTCATGGTGATGGGGCGGGCGTGGCACAAAGCCCACTCATTCTATCTGGCGTGGAGGCGATCAATGGCTTCCGGCCTGTCAGTGAGAAGTGGCGAGTGGCCGAGGTACCGCTCGGCCATCTCCCGTTTGCCGCGGGAGAGGAGGGTGGCGTAGACATGCAGTTCGAAGTGGAGCCGCAGTTGCCGCGCGGCGGCGGTGTCGCCGCACGCCTCGAGCACGCCCATGAGGGCCTCGCCCGTGGAGAGCTGCGACGCCTGAGCCTGGTCGCGGAGCCAGTAGCGGCTCGGCTCGTGCGCCGCATCGTCCGGCAGACGGATGCAGCTGCCGATGCCTTTCACACTGCGAAGCATCTCGTGGGCCTGCCGCCATGTTCCGTCGAGGAGGAGCACATGCGGTGCATTCGCCGCGTCAATCCCGTGACAGACGGCCGGGAGTGGCTCGCCATCGGGATGGAGGATCCAGAGTTCACGTCCCGCTGCCACCGCCTCCGCTGGAAAAGTCGTAGCAGCGCAATCCCCCATTTCCCGCTGGTAGATATGGACGTTGCTGCCGGTCACGGCGCGGGCGATAAGCCGGCCGGTGCTTGACGGCTTGTGGTGCTCGTGGCGGTGGATGAGCACATGCACTGCGAGGGGTGTGTGTACCGGCGCGAGCGCATCGCAGATGCACCACCGTGGAGGCAGGCTGCACTGCGGGCAACGGGCGGCCCCGGCGCGTACGACGCTTCTGCCCATGCATGTTCCAGGTCGAGGTTCGCTCGTCAGCCCGGCACGTACGCCGGAAAGTCGGTATACCCAGCGGCCCCTGTGGGGGCATACCACGCGGCCATGTCGGCTGGCTTGTTCAGGGGCCATCCATGGCGAAACCGTTCGACCAAATCGGGATTACTGATGAACGGACGGCCGAACGCAATCAGATTGGCAAGCCCCTCGGCCACCGCCTGCTCGGCCGACTCAAACGAGTAGCCGCAGTTGCCAATGAGCGGCCCGTGGAACACGCGACGAAACTCTGCCAGCGTCATCGGTTCGCCCAACTGGTGAAACCCGAATCCCAGCCCGTCCACAACATGGAGATAGGCGAGGCCGCAGCGGTCGAGCATCTTCGCAACGTAGGTGAACTGCTCACGGAAGTTGGGCGAGCCCATGTCGTTGAATCTTCCATTCGGCGAGATCCGCACACCCACGCGGCCGGCGGGCCATTCCGCCGACACCGCCTCGACGACTTCCTCGAGCAACCGGGCCCGCTTCTCGATGCTGCCCCCGTAGTCATCGGTGCGGAGGTTGGTCTTCGACTGCAGGAACTGGTCTACAAGATAGCCGTTGGCGGCGTGGATCTCGACCCCGTCGAACTCCGCCGCTCGCGCCCGGGCTGCGGCGCGGCGGTAGTCGGCAACCACCCCCGCGACCTCCCATGACTCGAGAGCCCGGGGTGTGTCGTAGGGCTTCTTCCCGAGCGGCGTGTAGATGCCATCGTCGTCGATCCGCACGGCCGAGGCCGACACAGCCGGGCTGCCACCGTGGAAGTCGCTGTGCGAGGCCCGTCCCATGTGCCAGAGTTGGAGAAACATTCGCCCGCCGGCGGCATGCACGGCCGACGTCACACGCTTCCATCCCGCCTCCATCGCATCGGTGTAGACGCCTGGGGACTCGAGCCAGCCGTTGGCCTGCTCGGAGATGGTCGTGGCCTCGGAGATGATGAGCCCCGCCGATGCCCGCTGCACGTAATACTCCGCCATCAGGTCGTTCGGGATGCGCTCCTTCCCGGCCCGGCCGCGGGTGAGCGGTGCCATCACGACCCGGTTGGGGAGCGAAAGGTCGCCGAGTTGAAAGGGCTGAATCAGTGCGGGGGCTGTGTGGGGCGATGCGTGCATAGAGGCGAAGCTTCTTGGTCCGCGGTGGTGTCGGCCAGCGTGTTCTTCACGCGGCTTTAGGATCGTAACGTTCGGCAGCCTATCCGATTCCCACCTACGGGCGAGGCACTGTGTGGCCAAGCGAAACGGCGAAACAGTGCCCCGCTTTCGCCGTATCGATGGGACAGGAGCAAAGTGATAGCCAAGGCTCTTTTGAATCCCTTTGGCCAGAATCCACGCACCGCCTAAAATCCCGGCATCGTTCCTCGGTGACGGCCGGGGAGATAACAGCCTAGCGGCGATCTCGCAGTGATCGCGACGGCTGGGATTCCTTGTGCGAAAGGAGATGGTCTCGTGACGCAAGACTGTACCGGAGGGCTGCGCCGATAGCAGCGAGTCGACGGGCCTGCCGTTGATGTAGCCCACCAAATGGTTCCTACGGCTGCCGCCTCCTTGTATCGCAGGCGCGGGTTATGGCATCCATTGGCCGGACAACGACGAGGACGTGAGCGTCGAGGGGTTCCTTCACGGAGTTCCGGCACCGCGGGCGTCAGCGAAGGCCAGTTGACCAACGCGGGTGGGCCTAAACCTGCGGCACGCCCAAGGCGGTCAGGTGCTCCTACACGCCCGCGATCAAGACGATCGCGCCGACGGTCGCCGTGATCAGGCTGCCCACGAGGCCCGTTGCCGAGAGCCCGACCAGGAAGCAGCCGAGGATCGAGCCGATCACACCCATCACGAGATCACTTGCGAGCCCCGTGCCGCCAAATACCCCCGGCTGGGCTCGAACCAGCAACCTTCAGCTTCGGAGGCTGACGCTCTATCCAATTGAGCTACGAGGGCATCGTGACGGACGTCAAGCGGGTAGCCGCTTCGCAAATCTCGTCAGCCCCGAAGTCTACCAGCCGCGCACTGGCCGGAACAGGAGACAGACGAGGCGAGGCCGTGACCGCGCGTTGGCTCAGGCCGAGCGACGCAGCGGCGCTTTCCCCACCGCCGGTTGCGAGACACTGCCCGCGACGGGTTCCTTGGCCCGCCGGGGCCGCGAGGGCAGGGCGTGCCCCGAGTCGATCCGGACCGTTCGTGGCTGCTGGCGGTTGCGTGCTGCTGCGGAGAGCTCTCGGAGCTCGTTCGCGCGGGGCAGACAGGCACCGAATTGTACGAGAGCCATCAGCCGCCCGAGCAGCATGGGCAGCGTTCCGAATGGCGCCGCCGCCACACCGTGCCGCACCACTTCGGCAGCATGCGCCGCGAGCGCGGGAAGCGTCGCATACGCCGGAAGCGCGCGCCAGAACAGTCGTTCGGCATGCATTCCCGTGAGGAACGGTGAGCACCGCTTGGTCGCAGGCCCCCACACCACACGACAGCTCGGCTCGAGCACCACGGTGACGCCGGCGCACGTGAGGGCTGCAGCCATGTCGGCCGCAGCAAGGTCATCACCGCAGGCCGCCGAAAACCCGCTGCGAGCCAAAACGTCTGCCCGCCAGAAGCCCGCCTCCAGCGCCGGCGCTGACGGCGGGGCCACGGCCTCAGGCCGAAACGCATCGATCCGTTCGCGGTTCCTGGCCGGTACGTTCAGGATGCTCCGGCCTCCGGTCTTGCGACGAATGCCGGCCGCTACCACGCGGCCACGATCCTCCGCATGCACGCCCACCGGCACGACCGCGGCCACCAACGGATTGTCGAAGTGCGACACTGCCCCGTCGGTCCAGCCAGTGGTCGCCCGCCAGCCAGCCGCCAACACATGAATCAGGTCGCCGCGACTCGATGCCACACCGAGGTTGACTCGGCCCACAAGCCCCGTGCCGACGGGCGCCTGCACGAAACGAACTTCGTCGGCAATGTTCCAGGGATCCTCGTACGGCATGCCCAGCGCCACGATGATCTCGCAGTCAGCAGGCCGATTCTCGAGCACGCTCACGAGCGTGTCCTCGAGCGATGCGACATCGGCGGCGGGAATTACGATTGAAAGCCGCGGCGACGGCTCGATGCTCGGCGGCATGACGCGTCAACTCCCCAATCGACCCGGCCTGGACGCGGCCAACGCGGACGATCTCCCCAGACCGTCCTCATTCCAAAGGGATGCACAATTGAACCGGCCCAACGCTCTGTCAGGCTGCGGCCCGCAGAGGCAGAAGCTCGGTGAAGAGATTCACCGTGTGGAGCATCTCGCCGTCGGCGTCATAGAACTGCAGCACGCCCACATCGATCAGCCACATCGCGAACATTTCAGTCACGCGATAACACCGCGCCACGCACCGGCCACGATCGATCCGGATGTTTTCCTGCACGTCCGCGACGTCGTCGGCAGGGGCACCCAGCTTAAGAAAGTGACTCGAGACCAACTCGCGGACATCCGCGGCGTTCATGTGCAGGCGCATGGATTGCAACCTCCTGTTGCGGGCTTCGGAATCGACATCCTGTCGATCAGGCCGGGAACCTATACCGAGCCGAGGCCGGTGACGAAAGGCTGACTTGGCAAGCCGGCGCTCTCGATTTCAGTTCTCTGACCCACCGCTCTAGGGGAAGCATCGACCGTCTGCGGCACGGCCGATAACCTCCGCGCCCACGTCCTCTCCAATCCACAACGGCTGCGGGGTCAGCCTAGACTGCCAACTCATCGCAGGCAGTACGGACTGTGGTGGCATTGGGTTGTCAGTCCAGTCGCTCGGTCCATATTGGATCGTCGTAGCGTTCGCGAACGAGTTCTGCGACGCGTGCAGTTGGCCACGACTCGGCGAGAGCATCGGCCCGAAAAGCGGCTCGCACCACGGCATCCAGCCGTTCACGGCCGAGCCCGAGGTTGGCCAGAAACGCGGCATGGTCGCGGCCTTGCCGGTAGCCAGGCTCGCGAGGCGGATGCCGCAGGACGTGGCTCACGAGGGACAGGTCAAAGGCATCGAGAAGCGTGCCGTGGTAGAGGATGCCACCCCGCCGCACCCGCAGCGCGTTGCCCGAGACCTTGCGGTCGCCGTCGGCGGTCCGGATTGCCAAGTCGCTCGATCCGCACCGCACCACCGGTGGCCCTGCCGCCTGAAGCGATGCGCAGAGCGGGTCGAGGAGCGCTCCGTGGATGCGTTCGATGGCCGGCGGCGGGCCGCCCAGCGGCACGATCACAGACCACATGACACATCCTGGCCCCAGCACCACCGTCAGCCCTCCGCTGGGCCGTCGCGTGATGCGCACTCCCTCGCGTGCGCAGGCTTCGCGATCCACCTCGTCGTCGATCCGGCTCGATGAGCCCACGACGACCGTCGGCGCGGCGGCCATCCAGGTTCTGGCAACAGCCACGTGAAGCCGCCCCTCGTGTGCCTCCTCGAGGAGTGCTTCGTCGAGTGCCAGCTGCTCTTCCGTTCGACCGAGGTCGGTGACAAGCCACGTACACGGGCCATGGGGCGGCAGTGCGAGGTGTCCGGGGGTGGCCTCATCGAATTGACGCACGGTCGCCGACTCCTAGACTTCTGCTATGAGGTGCTTGCCGTCGAAAGCGATTCGCACACACGCCGCCTCGTCATCACCTGGTGCCCTCGATGGCTGAACCACTACGACGGGGCTTTTCACCCGATGACGTCCTGCCGCCGGTGGAGCCTCCCAGCGCTGGCTTCCTCGTGCAACTCTTCCTGGTGCCGGCGCTGATCGTCGGCATCATCGTCACGGTCTGGGTCGCTTTTCATTGGCTCGCGCATTTGGGCAATGATCCGCAGGCATATGTCCGCGCGCTTCGTCGCAACACCCAAGGCCGATGGCAGGCCGCGCTGAATCTGGCCAATGACATTCGTGGCCCCAGCGGCGCTACACTGAAAGCCGATGTGACGCTTGCCTCCGAACTGGCATCGATCCTCGACGACGAGGTGAAGAGTGGTCGTACGACTGGCTCGGGCTACGCCGCTGAGCAGTCGCGAACCCTGTGTGTCTACCTCTGCCGCGCTCTCGGTGAGTTCGTCGTGCCCGAAGCGGCGGGGCCACTGGTGGCCCAAGCGGAAGGCGGGGCTGACCCCGAAATTTCGCGGGCCGCGATCGAGGCCCTGGCTGTCCTTGCCACGAATCTGACTGCTGCCAAGCGGACCTTTGCCAACCCCACCGCGGTCACCGCTGCAGTCCTTGCCGCGACGCGATCCGACGACACGGATCTGCGAACCAGCGCCACCTTCGCGCTCGGGGTCGTCGGAGGAGAAGGGGCGCAGAGCCGGCTGGGGACGCTCCGGGAAGACGGTAACGACAACGTCCGATACAACGCGGCCCTGGGGCTGTCCCGTCTCGGCGACGCGTCTGCCTATGAGACGCTCGAGGAAATGCTCAGTCTCTCCGACATCGCGGTGCCCGCCGCCAGTCCCGAGGCGCAGGCTGAGCGATACCGGCGGGCCATGATCGTCGTGAACGCGCTCAAGGGAGTGGGTTTGCTCGTGGACGACACGGACGAAGCGCCGCCGGCCGCGATCAGTGAGGCAGTCGCTCGCCTTTGCGAAGACGCCATCGGCGACGTTCGACAGGGCGCCAAGGCGCTCGAGAAGCGAATCGAGCGACTCGGGGCCTCAGCGGCTCCCGTCCGCTGATCCACGGGTCACACGATCGGCGGCCTGCAAGATCGGGCCTCCGTCGCCGCGATCACGACAGATATTCGTCGAGCGATTCCCGCAGCATATCGACATCCGCTTCGACGCCGGTGAGCGCACGAAATTCGATGACTGCCTGCATCGCGCGGATCTCGAGGCCGTCGACGATGCAGCAGCCGGCGGCGGTTGCAGATTCCGGTGCGGTCGCCGTGGGTGCCACATTGGCAAAGACCATGTCGGGCCTGAGTCCGGCAAATGATGGCGTCGTCGACGTGGCGTTTACGATGACGCTCACATGTGCCGGCACGGCAATCGTCGCGGCCCAGGGGAGTGATTCTGCAGGAACCGTCTGGAGGCCTGCGAGGTCGTGCGCGAGGGCTTGCCCCCGCGCGTCGCGTGGGTCTGTCACCACAACTCCTGCCGCGCCTGCGAGCGCCAGTTCGAGCGCCACGGCCCGACCGGTCGTGCCCGAGCCCACGACAAGCGCGTGCCTACCGGCCGGGTCTCCATGGGCCCGCAGCGCCTCTACCACGCCACGGCCGTCGGTGACATGGCCGGCGAGCCCGTCGAGAGTCCGTTCGATAAGCCCGACACCCCCGGCGAAGCGGGCCGTTGGGCTTGCCGTGGCAACGCATGCCAGGGCATGCCGGCGGAGGGAGCCTGCGACGAGGCAGCCCCGAAACCCCATGGCCTCAGCACCAGCCAGGGCGGCCGAGAGCCGTTCGGCTGGGACATCGCAGGTGATGATCCGCCAGTCGAGGCGAGCGGCTTCGAAGCAGCGCTCGAAGAGATATTGGGCCGGATTGCCTGCTGCCGGTGAGCCCAGGACCGCGACGATTTCTTGGAGCGGCCCGCTGCTCATGCGCCCGGAATCCTTCCCTTGCCCACGGCTGCCACGAGTTTGACGCGGACAGTCGCCTTTCCTCACGCCACGAGGTGGGTAGCCGCCACGAACCGTGGGTCGGAGCGGATCGGGTCGAAGTCCCGCTCCGACCCGGTCAGGTCGCGGAACCGGTCGTCGAGTGCAATCGCCCTGGTGAGGTGATCAATCGCGGCCGCAACGTTTCCGGCAAGGGAATGATAGCAGGCGAGGTTGTAGAACAGGACCGGCTGCCGGGGTGCAGCATCAACGCCCGATTCGAGGGCTCCGATAGCGTCGGGCAATCGTCCGAGGCGTTTGTAGCACCAGCCCAGGCCCAGCCATCCCTCAAGGCGGGTGGCATCGCCGGCGACGGCTCGCCCCAGCGGCGCAAGCGCCAACTCCCACTGCCCGAGAGCCCGCAGGGCCTCACCTTCGATAAGACTTGCCAGGGCACTCTCTCGGACATCCATCGGCAGAGGCTCGAGCTCACTCAGCGCTCGCTTGAGGAGTCGGCAAGCCGAGGGCGGGGGGCATGCGTCGGGTTCTACAAGGAGCTCACCGAGCTCGAGGTAGCCCGCCGCCCGCCGCAGCAGGATTTGCCGCGGAACGACACTAGCCTCAATCGGGTGTTGCACGCTCGTGGACATTGCCAACGCTCCACTTAGGGGGGCGAACTGGTACCTCGTCCGCCAACCAGCCCTCAATTTTAGCCTCGTTCGTGGGTCTGGAAGGGCTTCCGCCGTCCATCTTTACGCGAACGACCGCCCGGCGGGTCGGTCGGGCCGTGAAAGACCCAAAAATTGGTCGCTCCCTACGGATTAGGTGCCGGCGGCCCACTCATGATGGTAGCGGGATCGCGGCAGCGAGCTCCGCTCCGGTCATCCCGCCCCCCACGGACGCATGGATTCCCATGAGATTGACGCTCCGGACTCTTCTGGCCTGGCTCGACGGCGTTTTATCGGAGGGCGACCGGAAGGCGCTGGCTGCGAAGGTGGCAGCGAGTCCAGTCGCACCGAGGCTCATCGAGAGGATCAAGGAGGTCATGGCACACCCAGGACTCTCGGCGCCCGAGCCCGGCGGCAGTGGGCTGACCGACGATGCCAACTCAGTCTCCGAGTTTCTCGACAACGCGCTGCCGGCCGATCGCCTCGAAGGGTTTGAGCGGATCTGCCTCGAGTCGGAGATCCATCTGGCCGAGGTCGCTGACTGCCATGCACTCCTCGCCGAACTGACACGCGACACAGCAGCCGCAGGACCGCTCGACCCACCCATGCAATCACGGCTCAGAAAAATAGTCGCGCGGGAGATCTCCCAGGATGCCATCGGAACAGAGCGAACAGAGTCTGGCGCTCTTGGGAAGCTCGTACAGGACGCGACCGCTCCTCGCACGAAGCCCGGAGTGCCCATCGTGCGGCAAAAAAATCGGTCATCGCTGGGGGCATGGCTCTCGGTCGCAGGGGCCTTGGCGCTCGTGGCGGCGCTGGGCGGAGTGCTTGTCTGGCAGGTGTGGCGTCCAGTGGATCGTGGCCGGCAGGTTGCCGTGACAGACGGGGCAAAGGACGTTACTCCTCGCGAGGTGGTCGCGCCCGTGGCAGAAGAGGCCCCGACGAACGCTCCGGCGGCGGAGCCAGAGGAGACATCCCCGCAATCGGGCCGCGACGATCCCAGCGGTGTGCCGCCGCAGACGGCCGACCAGAACCAGCCTGGCGAAGCGACGGAGGTCCCTGCGGCGGAGCCTGAGCCGCCGACTGTTGCCGTGCCTGCGCCGGAAGAACCAGTCGTTGTGCCCCTGCCAGTGATGGAAGCAGACCCTCCACTAGTTGATCCAGATCCGGAAGCAGTCCGGCCAGAGGATGTCCCACGACCGCCTCCGCCAGCACCGGCGACTGTTGTGTCGGGTGGACCGCTGCTGCGGCGTGTGGGGGGTGGAGACGCGGCCACCTGGCGGGCAGTCGGTGCGGGCGGTCCGCTTGGGGACGCGGAGGAATTCGTCGTGCCCGTCCATGTCTATCCGCAGATTGCGCGGGGTGATCTGGTAATCCGGCTCTCGCCAGGCACGCGCTGCGCGACGACGGTCGATCGTGACGGCACACCGCGGCTCGAAGTAGTTTTTGGGCGGGCCGTAGTGTGGACAGAGGCCGCGAGGGCCGAGGTCGGCATCACCGCGGGCGGCCTGTCGGGCAGGTGGACGCTCGGGCCGCGTCAACCCATCGGAATCGACGTGGCGCTCACGCGCGAACGGGGCACCGATCCGACGGTCGTGCCGCCGGGCCGCAGTACCACGATCTTCGCCACCGGCGGCGGACTCTGGCGGCAGACTGAAAATGATGGTGGTCCGCCAGGCGTGCCACTGGCTGGCGTGCCGATCGAACAGCCGTTGCCGCCACGCGGCGGACTCATGTGGGACTCATCGGCCGCGGGGGCCGCCCGCATGCTCCCTCCAGCGGTCGAACCTGGCTGGATGAGGGTGTCAGCTCCCACCGGCCGGGTGGAACGCCTGGCAGCGATGGCGCTGACGAGCGCACTCGCAGCCGACGTGCCGGCTGCAGAATCGCTCGAGCTCTTGGCCGGCAGCCGACTGGACGAGGATCGCATCGCTGCAGCGGCGACGCTCGCGCTGCTGGGCTCCTATGGTCCGCTGGTCGAGATGCTCTGCGAGGACTCGCCGGACCGGCGGCTGTGCGAGGGGGAGTGGACCTTGCTCGAGACATCGACCGTGCCTCTGGCACTGTCGCGTGGGTCCAATGCGGCGGCCGGATTGCGACAGGCGTTCGATACCCTTGGCCCGGCAGGCCGCGGCGCGGAGATTTTCCTGTTGGCCCGCGGCCTCTCACCCGACGAGCTTGCCGGCGGTGGTGCCGAGGGGCTCGTGGCGTCGCTCGAAGACCCAGCATTGGTGGTGCGTCGGTATGCGTCCGCGAACCTCGTCGCCTTGCTGCCCGATCCGGCGGAGGCCACCTGGGACCGTCGCCTAAACGGTTCCGGACGGCTCAACGACAAGGGCATCGCCTGGTGGCGGGAGCGGGTCGCGGCCGGGCTGCCCGGCCGTAGGGCCGATGCAGGGGGAGAGCCCTGACGCTGCGCCGCACGCGAGGATTGCGGGGTGTCAATTGCCGCTGCATCGTAGTCGGTGATATGCTCCTTCCCGCGGTCGGCATAGGTGTGTCGGCGGCGTATTCCGTTCCTGCAGGGGGTGTCCCGGTGCAGATCAAAGTCTCGACGCGGCATGGGCACCTGAGCCCGGCCTCCCAGTCGAAGATCACCGAGAAGGTTTCTCGACTCAAGCGGTATTTTGACCGACTCACGGCTCTCAATGTGACCGTGGACATGGCCAATCGAGACCTGCCGGCCGTCGAAATCGTGGCCTCGTCCGAGCACTTCCACGAACTTGTCAGCCATGAATCCGCAGCACAGCTCTGGAGGAGCATTGACGGTGCGGTCCAGAAGCTTGAGCAGCAGCTCCGAAAGCACAAGGAGAAGGTCCGCGATCACAAGCACGCCCAGACGAGTCGACGGGCCGAGTAGCCGGCCGTCCCTCCCTCCCGAGGCCTCATTTCAGCATGAAGTTTTCCGATTTTGTCGCCGCCGATGCGATCCGCTCCCACGTCGAGGCTGACTCGAAGGAAGGTGTGATCCGCGAGATGGCGCGGGCGCTCGTCGCGGCCGGCAAGATTGCCGCAGCCGACGAGGAGAGCATCATCAAGGCCATCCTCAAGCGCGAAGATCTCGGTAGCACGGGTATTGGCCGTGGCGTGGCTGTGCCCCATACGAAACACCCCGGTGTGACACGGCTCGTAGGTACGGTGGCGGTGAGTCCGGAGGGCATCGACTTCGAGAGCCTCGACGGTGAACCTGTCCAGCTCTTCTTTCTGCTCGTCTCACCTCCGGACCGTCCCGGCGACCACCTCCGGGCACTCGAGAGCATTTCTCGGCAGCTCCGGGACGACACGTTCTGCAAGCTGCTCAAGGCGGCCAAGGAACCGACGGCGATCCAGCAATTGCTTGAGGAAGCCGATGCCCATGGTGTGGTGTCCTGAGATGACCGCCAAGAGTCAGGAATCACTGCACGATGCCGGCACACCAAGTTCCCATGAGGAGACCATCTCCCGCGAGGTGGTCGTCGCCAACAGCCAGGGACTGCATGCGCGTCCCGCCGAACGGCTCGCACGAGAGGCCCGTCGGTGGCAGTCGCGCATTGAGCTTGTCGCTGATTCACACCGGGTGGACGGCAAGAGCATCCTGGACGTGCTTACGCTCGCGGCCGAAGCGGGCACGCGGCTGGTGGTGGAGGCAACCGGGCCGGATGCCCGAGAGGCCCTGGAAGCGATCGGCAGCCTTTTTGACCGCAACTTCAACGAACACGCGGGCAGCCAGGACTCCTGATAGCTGCCGACGGTCGCGGCGTCCGCCATGCTGAAACTCCAGGGAATTGCAGTCTCGCCGGGCGTGACGATCGGCGAGGCGCTTGTACTCGACGCCGTGGGCTTCCGGATCCCACGGCGGTTTGTGGAGCGGAGCGCTGTTGATACTGAGCTCGCGCGGCTGGCCCATGCCATCACCGACACCTCGCGGGAGATGGAGCAGAACCGCGACCGCATTCGGGACGAGTTGGGGGAGCAGTACGCTGCGATTTTTGATGCCCATCTCGCGATGCTCCACGACCCTCGGCTGCAGCAGGAACTGACGGCCGCGGTCCGGGACAGGAACTGGTGGCCGGAATACGCCGTCAGCCGCACGCTCCGCCGCTATGCAAAGGTGTTTCAGAGCCTCAACAACCACATTGCGCAGCGCGCCCACGACATCTACGACATCGAGAAGAGCCTGCTGCGAAATCTGCTTGGCCAACGTCGCGAGACGCTGGCTGCAATTTCGCAGCCGGTGATTGTGCTCGCGCACAACCTCACGCCCAGTGAGACTGCCAACCTCGACCGCCGGTTCGTGAAAGGATTCGCGACCGAACTGGGTGGTCCCGGCAGCCACACGGCGATCGTGGCCGAGGGGCTCGAGATCCCCGCCGTGGTTGGGCTCGGCCCGTTTCTGGCCGACGTTTCCGGGGGTGAGCCGGTCATCCTCGACGGCAACCAGGGCACCGTCATTCTCCAGCCCGATGAGGAGACGATCGCCCGGTATCGGCTCGAGGAAGAGTCGGCCAAGACCGTGGCGGTCCGGCTCAGTCGGCTCCGTGATCTTCCCGGTGAGACGACCGATGGCGAGCGGATCCAGATCATGGGAAACATCGAGTTTCCCAGCGAGGTCGACCAGTGCATTGACCGTGGCTGCGACGGAATCGGCCTCTATCGCACCGAGTTTCTGTATCTCACCAGCCGTCGCGAGCCGAACGAGGAGGACCATTACGAGGCCTACGCCGCGGTCGTCCAGGCAATGGCCGGCAAGCCCGTCGTCATCCGCACGCTCGATCTGGGCGCCGACAAGATGCTCACGGAGCGGACGCCTGAGGAAGAGCGGAACCCGTGTCTTGGGCTGCGGAGCATCCGGCTGTCGCTGCGGCAGTTGCCGATGTTTCGCACGCAACTGCGGGCCATTCTGCGGGCCAGCGCGCTGGGCGATGTGCGGGTCATGTTCCCGCTCATCTCCACGATCGTCGAACTGCGGCAGGCACGCATGGTGCTTGCCGATGTGATGGAAGACCTGGCCGAGCACGGCATCGAGTTCAACCGCTCCATGCCCGTGGGCATGATGGTGGAGACACCGGCTGCCGCAGTGATGCTCGACGCATTCATCAAGGAAGTTGATTTCGTCTCGATTGGCACCAACGACCTGATCCAGTACACGCTGGCGGTCGATCGAGGCAACAAGGAGGTTGCGGATCTGTACAACGCCTGCGATCCGGCGGTGCTGCGGCTGTTGCGCCGCTCGCTGGACGTGGCGGCCGAGGCCGGCGTTCCGGCCAATGTGTGTGGTCAGATGAGCGGCAACGTGATGTACACGCAGCTTCTCCTGGGGATGGGCCTGCGGCAACTCAGTGTGCCGGCCAGCGCCATCCCGGAAATCAAGCAGGCGTGCCGAAGCGTTTCGGTCGCCGATTGCCGCCTGATCGCCGAGAAGGCGCTGGCGATGGATGGCGCGCGGGAGGTGAAGACCTACCTCCGCGACCAGCTCCGTCGCCTCCTCGCCGAGACAGTGGCCTAGGGGCCACACCGCCTCCGGGCGGAAATGAACGAAAGGACGATTACAAAGTCATGAAGCAGGAAATGCTGATCAACGTGTCGCAGCCGGAAGAGTGCCGGATCGCGATCATCGAGGACGGTGTGCTCGAGGAGCTCTATGTCGAGCGAACGAGCCAGGACAACTACGTCGGGAACATCTATAAGGGCCGGATCGTCAACATCGAGCCATCAATCCAGGCCGCGTTCGTCGATTTCGGCGTCGGCCGCAATGGTTTTCTCCACATCAGTGACGTGGAGCCGCAGTACTACCGTCAGGGCGGGCTCGACCCCGACAAGGCCTTCGATGCCGAACCGCTGAAGGCAACCGATCCCGAGGGGGAGGGTGGTGGCCGCGCGGCCACTCGGCGAAAGCCCCGAATCGGCGACCGGCCGCGGGTGAAGCCGCCGATCCAAGACATCCTCAAGCGGGGCGACGAAGTCTTGGTGCAGGTGATCAAGGAAGGTTTCGGCACGAAGGGGCCGACCCTCTCCACCTACATTTCGATCCCGGGCCGCTACCTCGTGCTCATGCCGCCACTCGGCCGCGTCGGGATCTCGAAGAAGATCGACGACGAGCGAGACCGTCGCGTGCTCCGCGACATCATGCTTGACCTCCAGCCTCCGAAAGGAGTGGGGTTTGTCGTGCGGACGGCCGGCACCGAGCGGACCAAGTCTGAAATGGCCCGCGACATGGCGTATCTGCTGCGGCTCTGGAAGAGCATCGTGCGACGGATGCGGAAGTATTCGGCGCCGATCGATATCTACCAGGAAAGCGACATGATCATCCGCACCATCCGTGACATGTTCACGGAGGATGTGGATCGGATCCTGATCGACGAGCCGGCTGCCTTTGAGCGGGCCAGAGAGTTTCTCGAGATGGTGATGCCGAAATACGTCGAGCGGCTCCAACTCTATGAAGGCAAGGAGCCCCTCTTTCATCGCTACGGCTTGGAAGAGGAGATCGGCCGGATTCACCAGCGGAAGGTGCCGCTCAAGGGCGGCGGTTCGATCGTCATCGATCAGACCGAGGCCCTCGTGGCGATTGACGTGAATTCGGGCTCGTTCCGCACGGAAAAGAGCGCCGAAGAGAACGCCTACCAGATGAACCTCATCGCGGCCAAAGAGATCGCTCGCCAACTCAGGCTGCGGGACCTCGGCGGCGTGATCGTCAATGACTTCATCGACATGCGGAAGGAGAAGTATCGCCGCAGTGTCGAAAAGTCTCTCCACGAGGCGATGAAGCGGGACCGAGCCAGAACAAAGATTCTCCGCACGAGCCCGTTTGGCTTGGTGGAGATGACGCGGCAACGGATCAGACCGTCGCTCCGAAAGAGCATCTTCCGTGACTGCCCCACGTGCCACGGCACCGGCACCGTGAAGACGGCCGAGAGCATGGCGATTGAGGTGATGCGGATCCTTCAGCTTTCGAGGATGCGGGATGACGTGGCCCGGCTGAACATCACGGTGCACGATGACGTGGCGACCTGGCTCAACAATCGAAAACGCCGCGAGATCACGCAGTTCGAAGACGAGACGCACATCCAGCTGCACGTTGATGGCAAAGAAGACGTGCAGCCGGAGCACCTCACGTTTGAGGCCTGGGATACGAGCGAACGAAGCGTACGATTTCCGTGAACGGCCGCTCAGGCATCGCAGCAGTGGGTGCAGCCCGGTCGTTGTATGACCGGGCCGTGCACTTTGCTGTTATCATCGCCTGCGGGCTCACTCGCATCGTTACCGCGGACGACTTCGCGACAACACCGTTCGGGGTGGGCTATCCGCAGCTTGATCAATGGGTCGTGGGCGAGTGGTGGAAGGAGCCCTGGAACAAGCCGGGCCCCAAGGGGAAGCGACCCGAACGGCCACCCTTTGCGCTGGATGTGCCGCGCGGTGACGTGGTGGCCTTTGCGATTTACACCGTCGCCGTGAAGCCCACGGATGGGCCCGGAGTCCTCAAGGTCACGGCCCAGCTGTATCCGCTCAAGCCCGACGAGCCGCGTGTGGCGCGGTTGGAGGTGAAGCGGGGCGACGCCTGGGAAGAAGTTGCGTCGGCAGAGGTCCTGTACCCAGGATGGGATGCCCACTTTCGGGTGGAGGGCTGGGACTCCACACAGGCTGTGCCCTACCGTGTACGTCACGGTGCAAACGCGATGTACGAGGGGCTTGTCCGAGCTGACCCAGTCGGCCGTGACCGGATCACGGTGGCGGTACTCTCCTGCAACTCTTCGCGGACACCGGGAGAGCGGCAGGAACTCGTGGACGGCCTGCGGGCAGCTGATCCCGACCTGTTGTTCTTTGCCGGCGACCAGACCTACCGCCACACCGAACACACCGTGGGCTGGCTCGAGTTCGGGCTTCAGTTTCGCGATGTGATGCGGGATCGCCCCACGGTCACGATTCCGGATGACCACGACGTGGGCCATCCGAATCTCTGGGGCGCCGACGGCAAGAAGGCCGATCGGCCAGACGGAGCTGACGGCGGCTACTTCTTTCCGCCGTCCTACGTGAACATGGTGCAGCGGCAGCAGGCCTGGCACCTGCCGGATCCGGTCGATCCGGAGCTGGTTGAGCAGGGTATCGGCGTGTATTTCACGCGGCTTGTTCTGGGCGGTGTCGACTTCGCGATTCTCGAAGACCGCAAATTCAAGACCGGCCCGTTCGGCACGATTCCGAAGATGGGCCCGCGGCCTGACCACATCGTTGATCCGTCCTACGACCGCAAGGCGATCGACGTACCTGGGCTCGAGCTCTTGGGCACCCGGCAGCTTGCCTGGCTGACCCGGTGGTCTACTGACTGGACCGGCGTGCGGGCCAAGTGTGCTCTTTCGCAAACGGCGTTTTGCGGCGCAGTGCACCTTCACGGCAAGCCCGACAATCGGCTGCTGGCCGACCTCGACTGCAACGGCTGGCCACAGTCGGGCAGGAACGCGGCGCTGCGGATTCTGAAGGCAGCGAAGGCCTCCCACCTCTGTGGTG
The DNA here is from genome assembly GCA_031403195.1 of Planctomycetota bacterium. Lineage (GTDB taxonomy): Bacteria > Planctomycetota > Planctomycetia > Pirellulales > UBA1268 > QWPN01. Next base: position 40,750 of record JANNSZ010000109.1, read on the forward strand.
ACCAGCACCTGGCTGTGGTGGTGCAGCATGGAATCGACGAGTTTCGTGACGGCCCCTGGGCTTTTACGGCGCCGGCACTCGTCAACACAATCTACGGTCGCTGGTGGCATCCGGCGGAAGAAAAGCCGGGCGCTCATCCCGTGCCGGAGAGCCCGCTGCCGTGGACCGGCGATTACGAAGACGGCCTGGGCAACAAGATCACGATGATCGCGTACGCCAACCCGCCAGACATCAAGAACGAGAAGCAGCGCGGCGATGGGTATGGGATTGCGCGCTGGGAGTTCGCGAAGCCTGACACGGGCCGAGCAATGCCAGGCACGCTCACCTTCGAGTGCTGGCCCCGGTTTCCGACGACCGGCCCCGACGGCCAGCCGCAGCAATTCCTTGGCTGGCCGGTCGTGACCCCACTGCCGTAATTCCCCGTGGCAAAAGCCATCCCTGGCCTTTTGCCACTTGGCCGACCGATGGCAAAGCCAATGTTTGCCAAGGTCGGCAACTGCCGCATCGTGCGGCAGCTGGCTCATTCGCTGCCGTATTCGACGACGATTTTCGCCTTCGGCAGCTGCTTCTGGAGGCCCGCGGCACCGGCGGCGTCGACCGATGTCCGCGTGAGAAAAACCTCACGAAGAGACGGGAGGGCAGCGAGCTGGTCGAGGCCGGCGTTGCTCACGGCCGTCGATCCGACGTGGAGGTAGGCCAGTTGCTTCATGCCAGCGAGTGATTCCAGGCCTGCGTCAGTGAGTTGGGTGTTGTCGAGGTTGAGCCAACGGAGGTTCTTGAGGGGAGCCAAATGCGCGACGCCAGCATCCCCCACGGGCACGCGCCACAGATTGAGCTTCTCGAGCGACACGAGGCTCCCAAGCGGCTCGAGCGCCGCATCGTCGATCGACACGCATTCGCTCACATCAAGATCGACGAGACGGGGCAGTTTCGCGAGTGACGCGAGCCCCGTAGCCGTGACCGTTGTCTTCGCGAGCCTGAGTCGCTTGATTGCCGGAAAGCGGGCGATGACCGGGAGTGCATCATCGCCAACGAGCGTTTGGGCTAGCGTGAGGTCTTCGAGCTTCTGAAGCGGGGCAAGTGTTTCGAGCCCCACCTCACTCACCCATAAAAAATCGAGCATGAGGGCCCGCAGCGAGGTGAGCTTCGCCACGTAGGCCATTCCGGCATCGTCAACCACGGTTTTCCCATTCTTGCCAGAGAGCCGAAGGGCTGCGAGGTTCTCGAGGTTCACAAGCTGGGCGAGTCCGGCATTCGAGATCGGGCAGTCCCGCAGGTCGAGATTCTTGAGAGTCGTAATTTTCCCAAGCGGTGTGAGAGTTGCGTCGCTGGCGTCAGTGCCAGCGAGGACGACACTCGTGAGCACGGGAAGTTCTGGAAGTGTGGCCAGCACCGCCTGGTCGACCGTAGGGCCAGCAAATCGGACCTCGATGATCGCACCCTCCGCATCAGTCTTCACCGTCGCGTGGGCGGCCACGAGTGATTCGGCGGTCGGTGCTGCAGCGGTGGCAAAGCCGCTCGTTGCGAGCGTGAAGAGCATGGCACGCATGAGCATCGGCAATCGCATGAGAAACCTGATGGAGAGAGGGGCGTGGGGGCATGCCGCAGCTATGCCGCAGGCGTCTCGGAGGATACCATCCGGGAACCCGGGCAGTGCCCGTGGCACCGCCTGACGCAAGCCTCGGAGTGTCTCTTTATGGCGACGTATCCACCTTCACCCCGCCGGGTCAGCCGCCGCGCGGCCCTCAAGTCGTTCTCGCTCGGCACCGCCGGCCTGTCCGCGGGTGTCTTCACAGGCCTCGCCACTCGGCCATCGCGGGCTGCCAACGACACACTCCAGATTGCCTGCATCGGCGTGGCCAACCGCGCGGCCGACAATATCAGTGGTGTGAGCGATGTATCGGGGCAAGCGATCGTCGCCCTCTGCGACATCGACGACACCTACCTCGACAGGCTCACGAAGCCCCAGGGGGAACCTAGCAAGCAGAAGCCGCCACGATTCGCCGACGTGCGGCTGTACCACGACTATCGCGAGCTCATCGACAAGGAAGCCGGCAAGGTTGACGCGGTCGTCGTCAGCACAGCCGACCACCATCATGCTCCGGCGTCGATCCGCGCGATTCGCAAGGGCCTGCATGTGTACTGTGAAAAGCCACTGGCTCACACCGTGGCCGAGGCGCGGCTGTTGACGGACGAAGCGAAGAAGGCGGGCATCGCCACGCAACTCGGGACGCAGATTCATGCGAGCGACAACTACCGTCGCGTCGTCGAGGTCATTCGCTCAGGCGCGATCGGTGCCGTCGATGAGGTGCATGTGTGGGTGGGCAAGGGCTGGGGGGGCGGTGAGCGGCCGGAAGGGGGCGTGGAGCCTCCGAAGAGCCTCCATTGGGAACTTTGGCTGGGCCCTGCGCCTGTCCGGCCGTATGTGCCGGGCCGCTACCATCCCGCGCAGTGGCGGCGCTGGTGGGATTTTGGCAACGGCACGCTCGGCGACATGGGCTGTCATTACATGGATCTGCCATTCTGGGCGCTCGAACTTGGCTCCCCGACGGCGTGTGAGGCCGAAGGCCCGCCGGTGCATGTCGAAACATGCCCGCTTGGTCTCGTCGTGCGATACGACTTTCCAGCCCGCGGCGATAAGCCGGCAGTCAAATTCACCTGGTACGACGGGTCGATGACACCCAAGGAAGTGAAGGGTCAGCGGGTGCCTGGCAGTGGCGTGATGTTTGTCGGGAGCGAAGGCATGATGTTTGCGGACTACACGTCATACCGGCTGTTTCCCCAGGACAAGTTCGTGGGATTCACGCCGCCCGCCCAATCCATCCCGAAATCGATCGGCCACTACGCCGAGTGGATTCAGGCCTGCCGCGAGGGCACGCCCACAACATGTAACTTTGGCTATTCGGGGCTTCTCTCGGAGGCCGTGCTTCTGGGAAGCGTGGCCTACCGAGCGGGCCAGCGGATCGAGTGGGACGCCGCCGCGCTCAAGGTCACCAATTCGCCCGAAGCCGACGCCCTGGTGCGCAAGGCCTACCGCCCCGGCTGGGAAGTGGGCTGACCGTCCCTAGCCTCAGGCTGCGCGGCATCGCGTTGCCTTGCAGTCCGGAGTTTTTCGAGGATCGGGTGCTTGGGCATCGGCAGGCAGACCACGACGTCAGTCCCGTCCGTTTCGCCGACGTGTGAGGTGTCGTCGCTCCACTCGCCCTTGACGATGGCTCTGTTGTAATCGGTGCCTTCGTCATCGTTCTCGTCTGGTCCGAGACTGTAGAGAACGTAGCCGTCGCCCCGCCGCTCGTAGATGAAAGGCTTGCCGGTGAACGGGTCGGTCGGCATCTCCGCGAAAATTCCCGGCACAAGGTCATCGAGTCGCTCGGGGTAGTGGCCGCGGCCTTTGCCCGACCGCCACACGGCGAGGGCGGCGGCCACCCGCGTGAGGGCGAACTGTGCCTCGGCACGAGTAAGCGACGTGTCAGCTTCCATGATCGCCGGGAACAGCCGAACAATGAGGATTTCACCAGCAGTCTCGCTTCGAGCACTGCGGTCTTGGGCGACCGCATTCGCGGCCCGGATCAGGCACCGCAGTCCATTCACAGTGTTCGCTGCCATGTCCTGGAGCGGAGAATGCGTGGCGGCAGCATTCCCACCGAAAAGGCGTTTGAAAAATCTTCTTGCCGCCTGCTCGGGGCTTTCCCCGACGATGGCGGCACGCATGTGGTTATCGAGTGCCCTCAGCGATGCTCGCCGATCGCTCCAGCAAAGGTTGCAATACGCATCACGCAGCGTGTCCGAAAATCGGTTGACAGAACGGAGTACCTGATTCCAATCGATTCCGGCCAGAAACAGGAGCGAAATTCCGGGGTCGTCACCTAAGAGAAAAGAGCTGTTTTGGATCGTTTCTGCTCGTGCGAGGCGTGGCATGGTCGCGGAATCAATGACGCAGGCAACGGCTGTCAGTCGGTCCATTTCCCAACACCCGCGGCGGTTGATGAATGGCGGAAATGACGCGAGGTCGCGTTGAATCGCGGCGATCTCTGCTTCCGGAAGATGAGGTGTGTCGAGGAGCCGGAGCGTCGCCTCACAGGCACAATGCGAGAGCGCCACGGCCATCAGGTGATTGATTATGTTTCCGCGATGATTTGGGCCGGTAGCCAACCGGACGAACTTGTGGATCGCGAGGATGTCGCGCCAGGCTTCTGCTGATCGCCCCTCTCCGAGGAGCCGCATGGCCCGAAGACTGAGGCGGCGACTGGCGTAGCGAAGTGCTCCTGTTTCGCCATGGGCGGAACACAAGGCATTTGTCCGATTGCTTTCAAGAAGATGGACTTGCGGGAGGTAAAACCGGGGACGCCCGGATGCTTTGAGGATCAGGTCAAAGGCAGGAGCACGCTCATCGAGCCAGTCACGAAGCGGCGGAACTTCATCACCGCGCCACGGTAAACCGGCGACAGCGTCCTCGAGATCGAGCAAGCTGTCGCGGGAACTGTTTTCATGACCGAGACGATCCTCGACGAGTCTCGTCAAGGCTTCACGCATCTCGGCGTCGAAGGACCATGCATTGTCAATCGTGGCAAATCGCGGAGGCTTGTCGGGAGCGCCGATCTCTCTGCAGACGGTAGGCAAGTCGCGCTTGTTGATGTCCGCCGGCCAGCAGGCCGCCAGGAGCGGCACGGCGGCGTTTTCATGGGGAGGTGTGCCGCTGCCGAGGAGCGATCGCGCATATGCGGCATAGTCGGGCAGACCGTCGGCTGCGAGCGGCTCTACGATGACAGTTGTGTCTGGCCCGAGGGCGGGCGGCACATCGGGGCCGAAGAGCCCGGTGCAAAACGCGACGCAGGCCCGCACCATCGCGATCACCAGCGGGACTATGGAGTCACCGCCCTGAGTCACTGGTGGAGCAACATCCGTCATGGGTTTGCTGATTTCTCAAACGGACCCCCGGCCGATGGGCCTCTAGAACCGATCTCTCGCCTGGAGTAAGGGAAAGATTACTCCAGCGCACAACAGGCTTCCTCTCGCTGGCTGCGGCGTACTGTCGGGGGCGATTCTGCGCCGCGCGGGCCGCTCACGGGCTGGAAAATCAGGGTCCACTCGACCTGACGCCCTCCCGTGGCTACCCTACGAGACTCCGTTTCCATCCTCGAACCGCTGGTCTGATCTGCCATGGCTGCTGCCGCTGCGACTGCCTCGTTCACCTCTGCCAGCATGACCGGCGCCGGCCATGAATATGCCGTCGTCGTCGATGGTGGCCGTCAATACCGTGTGATGGAGGGGCAGGAACTCGAGATCGACTTCCGTCATCTGCCAGCCGGTAGTGAACTGGTGTTCGATGACGTTCTCGCCGTCAGCAAGTCAGGCACACTCACGATCGGTAAGCCGAAGGTGAAGGGAGCGAAGGTCACTGCGGAGGTCATCGGCCTCGTGCAGGGAGACAAGATCTACGTGCAGAAGTTCAAGCGGCGGAAGAATTACCGCCGCCGCACCGGCCACCGCGCGATCTCCACAAAAATTCGCGTCTCCGCCATCAAGGCCTGACGGCGTATAGGGCCTATCCCAATCTTGTCTGCCGTCGTTCGACTGCACGGCAGGCTGGACTGCGTCAGGCGGCATCGACGAATCTCTCTGGATTCGCCTGCGTCGTCTCCCCCCTGCATTCCGCTTGTAGAATCAGCGTGCTCGCAACACGAGCGACGTGGAGGCCACGCTGTGATGATGGTCTGGTTTTCTTTCTTCGTTGTTGCTGCCGCATCAATGACCGTGCCGGCATTCGCCGCGGACCGGCTCAGCTACAACCACGACATCCGGCCGATCCTTTCTGAAAACTGCTTCGGATGCCACGGGCCTGACGAGCATGATCGCAAGGCAGAGCTGCGGCTCGATGCCCCACAGCCGGACGAGCCGCCGACTGATTCTGGTGTCGCGGCAATCGTCCAGGGCAAGCCAGGCACAAGCGAAGTCATCGTCCGGATTTTTTCCGATGACCCCGACGTCATCATGCCGCCCCCCGACACCCACAAGACGCTGTCGCTCAGCCAGAAGGAAAAGCTCAAGCAGTGGATCGCCGAAGGCGCGGCCTACGAGCCCCACTGGGCCTATGTGCCGCCAGTACGGCCTGCGATGCCTTCCGTAAAGAACACAAGCTGGCCGCGAAACGCCATCGACTCGTTCGTTCTCGCGCGGTTCGAAAAAGAAGGGATCGCACCATCACCGGAAGCTGATAGAGCCACGCTCATTCGTCGCCTCTCCCTCGATCTCACAGGCCTGCCTCCCGCGCGAACCGACGTCGAGGCGTTTGTCGCTGATTCGTCGCCCGATGCCTACGACAAGCTGGTGGACCGGCTCCTCGCGTCGCCCCACTACGGAGAGCGGATGGCCGTCGATTGGCTCGATGCCGCCCGCTACGCCGACACCAACGGCTACCAGGTGGACCGTGACCGCGAGAACTGGCCCTGGCGGGACTGGGTGATTTCAGCCTTCAACGCCAACATGCCGTTTTGCCAGTTCACGATCGAGCAAATTGCCGGCGACCTGCTTCCAAACGCGACCCGCGAACAGCGAATCGCCACCGGCTTCCATCGCAACGCGATGCTCAATGAAGAAGGGGGCGTCATCGCCGAAGAGTTTCTCGCCGAGTCCATGGGTGATCGCGTGGAAACGACGGCGACCGTTTGGCTCGCGCAGACGTTCAATTGCACACGCTGCCACAACCACAAGTTCGATCCGCTGACGCAGCGGGATTTCTATGCTCTCAAGGCGTTTTTCCACAGCAACAGTGAAACGGGGGGAGGCAATTACAAGGCGCCCATCCGGGTCAATGCGCCGCCGTTCCTGCTTTTGGCTACGCCTGAGCAAGAAGCGAAGTTGGCTGAGCTGAAGGCGCAGGTGGACGTAGCCCATGCGACAGTGAAGCAGCTCGAAAAGGCGAAGCAGCAAGCCGACGAGGCAGCGAAGCAGCAGGCCGCGGTCTCTGATGAATCCGTCAGTTCAGCCGCTGCGAGGCCGCCTATCGACACCCTGGCTGACCAGATCAAGCAGGTTCGAGCATCGCTCAACCAGTTTCAAAAGGCGCATGACGAGTTCGAGCGGGCAATTCCCACAGCGCTCGTGATGGACGAACTGCCCAAGCCTCGCAAGACGTTCATCCTCATGCGGGGCGACTACACAGCCCCGGGCGAGGAGGTCACGCCGGACACGCCCACAATCCTTCCGGCTATGGCGGCGGATCTCCCCAAAAACCGACTTGGACTCGCGAAGTGGCTCGTGGCCCCAGGCAACCCACTTACGGCCCGCGTGACGGTCAACCGGTATTGGCAGGTGTTCTTTGGGACCGGGCTCGTGGCAACGCCTGAGGATTTTGGTTCCCAGGGAGGGCAGCCGAGCCATCCCGATCTCCTCGACTGGCTGGCGGTCGAGTTCCGCGAAAGCGGCTGGGACATCAAGCGGTTCGTGAAGCTTGTCGTGACAAGCGCGACCTACCGACAGCAGTCGGTGATTCCAAGCGGCCTCGGCGACCACGATCCGCAGAACCGGCTCCTAGCTCGGGGCCCGCGGTTTCGGTTGCAGGCTGAGTTCCTCCGCGACCAGGCGCTTGCCGTGAGCGGGCTCCTGAACCCAACCATCGCTGGGCCGTCGGTGAAGCCGTATCACCCGCCTGGGCTCTATGAACAGGTCGTCTCTCAGAGGGACAACCCCAATGCCACCTACGTTCAGGGGACTGGCGACGCCCTCCATCGCCGCAGCCTCTACACCTACTGGAAGCGGTCCGTGCCGCATCCGGCCATGCTTGCCTTCGACATGCCCTTCCGCGAAGTCTGCACCGTGAAGCGGTCGCGGACGAACACCCCGATGCAGGCCCTTACGCTCATGAACGACCCGACGTTCATGGAGGCGGCGAAGTTTCTCGCTGTGCGGATGATGCACGAAGGGGGGACTGATCCCGTGGACCGGCTGACGCATGGTGTGTGGCTCGTCCTCGCCCGATCGCCAACGCCGAACGAGCTCGATGTGTTGGTGAAGACCTTTGAGCGATTTCGGTCGGAGTATGCGTCCGCGCCGGCAGACGCAAAGGCTCTCCTGGATGTGGGCGATGCCCCGGATGAAGCGTGGCGTCAGGCTGGTGCCGACCCAAGCGAACATGCAGCCTATGCCCTCGTGGCCCACATCCTGCTCTGCCGCGACGAAGCTCTGATGAGGAACTGATCGCCATGCTCCATGATCCTCTGCACACCGCCATAGCCCGTCGTCAGTTCCTCGGGAGTACCTGCGCGGGCGTGGCCGCCGCGGCGCTCGCCTCACTGCTTGGCACGAAGGCCCACGCGGCGGCTGGTCTGCCGGGCTTCCCGCACTTCGCACCAAAGGCCCGTCGGGTGATCTGGCTGACGCAGGCCGGCGCTCCGTCGCAGATTGATCTCTTCGACTACAAGCCAGCCCTCAAGGATCACTTCGACAAAGATCTTCCCGACTCGATCCGGCAGGGGCAGCGGCTCACCGGCATGACAAGCAGTCAGGCGAGGTTTCCCGTCGCGCCGTCGATCATCCCGTTTGCTCAGCGCGGGCAGAGCGGCATCTGGATGAGCGACCTCCTCCCGCACACGTCAAAAATTGCCGATGACCTCTGCGTGATCCGGTCGCTCCACACCGAGGCGATCAATCACGACCCGGCGATGACGATGCTCCAGACGGGCCACCAGATTGCCGGCCGGCCATCACTTGGCGCCTGGGTCTCCTATGGCCTGGGTACCGAGAACGACAACCTGCCGGCATTTGTCGTGATGATCTCGCGGCCCACCGGCCCCACAAACGCCCAGCCACTCCACGAGCGAATGTGGGGCGCGGGGTTTCTTCCGACACGGGACCAAGGGGCTCGGTTCAGCCCCGGCCGCGACCCAGTGCTCTACCTCAGCGATCCCCCCGGGGTGACTCGGGATCGGCGGCGCGCATTTCTCGACACGCTCAGTTCGCTCGACCGGATGACGCTCGAGCGGTATCACGATCCGGAAACGGCGGCCCGGATCGACCAGTTCGAGTTGGCCTTTCGGATGCAGGCGGCCGTGCCGGAACTGGCCGACTTCTCCACGGAGCCTGAGAGCACGTTTGAGCGGTATGGTCCAGAATCCAAGAAGCCCGGCAGCTACGCGGCCAATTGCATCCTGGCGCGGCGGCTCGCTGAACGGGGTGTGCGGTTCATTCAGCTCTACCACCGCGGTTGGGACCAGCACGACAACTGTCCCGCTGGCTTGAAGACCCAGTGTTATGACACCGATCAGGCGTCGGCCGCGCTCGTGATGGACCTCAAGGAGCGCGGTCTCCTGGAAGACACGCTCGTGGTGTGGGGGGGCGAGTTCGGCCGTACGGTCTACTCCCAGGGCAAACTGACCCCCACCAACTACGGCCGTGATCACCATCCGCGGTGCTTCACCGTCTGGATGGCGGGGGCCGGCGTGAAGGCTGGCACGATCCACGGTGAGACCGATGATTTTTCGTACAATATCGTCCGCGATCCGGTGCACATCCACGATCTCAACGCCACAACGCTCCATTTGCTCGGCATCGACCACACCAAGCTCACCTACCGCTTCGCCGGCCGCGACTACCGGCTCACCGACGTGCATGGAAATGTAGTGAAGTCGATTCTCACGTGATGTCAGGCCATCACAATCCGAGGCCGGCCAGTGGGCCACCGCTGCGGCAGAGGGCATCGACGGCGGCCGTGACCGCAGGGTCTTCTTCGACTGGTGGCGCGTGATGGGGCTTCAGCCTGGCGTCGATCACGAGTGGCCCGCGGCAACCCCAGTGCTTGTGCCGGGTCGCGGCTTCCACGCCATGCACGTCGACCGCGGGATTCGACCGCGTGAATGCGACCCAGAGAAAGTTTTCGAGTGATGCGGCGGTGAAGTCGGCATCGTCCACGACCACGATGAGTGGAAAGGCGCGCAGCAGATGTTCTGGGCCAAGCGATTCGCCCAGCCTGTCGATGTCGGCTGTCCAGCGCGCGAGCGTGGTCGGCTCCCAGATGGCCGCATCATTCGCTGCGTCGAGTTGGGGCTGTGGCTCAATGCGCGGGCCCTCGATTGCCACAATGCCAGGCAGCGCGACCCGCGGATTCGAAAATCCATGGGCCAACGTGTTATCCGCAGGAAGCTCGGAGGGTAGGTCGCGAACGGTGGGGCCCCGCGCGGCGACGACGAGCTTTGAACCCGAATTCAAACCGCTGCCGGTGTAGTCGAGCGTGTCGATCGTGGTCTCAGTGTGGAAATGGCAATCGCGTTGCCAGTCGACCCGCGCGAGGAGGGCGGCCAGGAACGGCCGAATGGCATGGGCGTCGAGCCCTGGGCAGTCGCCACCGTTCACGATGAAGAGGTATTTGGCCAGCGAGAGCTGCCCTTGGCCAAGGATCGCCGACGCCTGTGTGAGGAGTTCGGCAGGCCGATCGGACCGCTTCCAGGGCATGTATCGTTCACTACCAACAGCGAGCAATAGCGGGTGAACCCCCGAGGCGTCGACGGCATGCACGCTCGAGACGCCGGGCAGAACCGTGGGGATCACGGGGCCCGTAAGTTCGTGAACGAGCCAGCCAAAGAGCGTGTCTTCCTGCGGCGGGCGGCCGACGACCGTGATTGGCCAGATCGCTCCCTCGCGGTGCCAGACCTGCTCTACTCGCATGACCGGAAACTCGTGTCGCCGCGCGTAGTAGCCGATGTGGTCGCCGAAGGGGCCCTCGGGTTTGGTTTCGCCGGGGTACACCGTGCCTTCGATGACGAAATCGGCGTCGGCATAGATCGCAGGTCGGCCCTTGCGACGCACCAGAGGGATCCGGTGCCCGCCGAGCACGCCCGCGAAGGGGATTTCTGAAAGCCCCTCCGGGAGCGGCATCATCGCCGCGACGGCCATGGCGGGAGACCCTCCCACGAAGATCGACACCTTCAACGGCTCGCCACGGGCGATGGCCGCCGCATGATGGAGGCCGATGCCACGGTGAATCTGATAATGGAGCCCTACCTCGCGATCGTGTTGGTAGTCGTTGCCCGCGAGTTGCACCCGGTACATGCCGAGGTTTGAGTGGCCCGGACCGGGACGCGCCGGGTCTTCTGTGTAGACCGCCGGCAGGGTGATGAAGGGGCCACCATCGCCTGGCCACGCCACCACCTGCGGTAATCGAGAGAGGGGGATCGAGTGCCCCATCACCGGCCCTCGTGACACCATGCGGGGCAGCATCGCCAGGGCGTCATACGGGCTTCGCCAGTAGCGGCCGGGGCGGCGCAGGGCTGCCGTCGGGTCGATCTTGAGCTCGACGAGCCTCCGCACCCGGTCGAGCGAGTCGGCGAAGATTCGTTCGATCCGCTGCTTGGTGCCGTAGAGATTGACGAGCACAGGGAAGTCGGTGCCCCGTGGCTTGGAAAAGAGGACCGCCGGGCCGCCGGCGAGGAAGAGCCGCCGCTGGATCTCGGCAATCTCCAGATGGGGATCCACCGGATGATCGATGATGACACACGCCTGCTCGTGGTGGAGAGCATCGACGCAGTCGCGGAGCACGCGAAATCCCATGCATCATGTTCCTCGGGGGACCACGCCATCCTAGGCGCAGGTAGACTCAGTGGCCTCACCATAACCCACTTCGGGGAAGCGACCCATGGTCAAGCTCACGTCAACCTATGAAGGCGGTCTCCGGTGTCGGGCTCTGCACGGGCCGTCGGGCACCACACTCGTAACGGATGCCCCCGTGGACAACCATGGGAAAGGCGAGAGCTTTTCGCCGACCGACCTTGTCGCGACTGCCCTCGGCACATGCATCATGACGACGACGGGGATCGTGGCCGCTCGTCATGGCATCGATCTCCAAGGCATGACGGCAGAAACCGAGAAGGTGATGACGACCGCGCCGCCACGGCGAGTAGCGTCGCTCAAAACCCGCATCACGATTCCGCTCCCGGCCGATCATGAGTCCCGAAAGGTCCTCGAGCAGGCGGGCCTGGGTTGCCCGGTCCACAAGAGTCTGCATCCAGAGGTGGATGCCGCCATCGAGTTTGTCTGGGCGGGTTGACAAGGGAAGGGCGCCACCAATGCAACACCGCGCCAGGCATCTGACGGTCGTGACCTTCCTCGTTGTCATTGCGGCGATCTTTCCGGCCGCGGGTGGGGAGCCAGCGGCGGAGTTGCTCGTGTCGCGGATCGCGCTGGGCTCGTGCGCCAAGCAGGATCGCCCGATGCCCGTCTGGTCAGCCGTCAGTCGCTTCAACCCCGACGTCGTGCTCATGCTCGGGGACAATGTCTATGGCGATACCGAAGACATGGCGGTCCTGCGCCGAAAGTACGACCTGCTCGCCGCCGATCGCGGGTTTGGCGTGATCCGAAACACCCTGCCGATCGTGGCCATCTGGGACGACCACGATTACGGTGCCAACGACGCGGGCCGTGAGTATCCGATGCGGCGAGAGTCGCAGCAGGTGTTTTTCGATTTCTTCGGAATCCCAGCCGAATCGGCCCTCCGCAAGCGGCAAGGGATTTACCGATCACTCGTTATTGGGCCCGAGGGAAGGCGTGTGCAGTTCCTTTGCCTCGACACCCGGTTCCATCGCTCGTCGCTCCGCGTCGTCCCCAAACCGGAGCGGGTTCCCGGCACGGGCCCGTATGGCCCGACCGATGATCCGGAGGCGACGATCCTGGGAGCCGCCCAGTGGAAGTGGCTCACCGCGATGCTGAAAAGTCCGGCCGAAATTAGGATCGTCCTCTCGAGTATTCAGGTTGCGAGTACCGAGCATGGCTGGGAGCACTGGGGTAATTTCCCGGGTGAGCGGGCGAGGCTCATGAGCGTGCTCCGTGAGTCAGAGGCCTCGGGCATCATCATCGTCAGCGGCGATCGGCACGCGGCCGAGATCAGCCGTATCCCGTCGAGCGATGACGCGCTGGCCTACCCGCTGCATGACCTCACCGCGAGTAGTTTAAATCAGCCCAAGCAGGTGGATAACGATCAGGAGCCCAACCGATACCGGCTTGGGGAGCGGTTTCACGGTGCCAATTTTGGAACGATCGAGATCGAGTGGGGGACGGCCGAAGATGGCGGCCTTCCCGCCGTGACCCTGGCCGTTCGGGATGTGGATGGGAAGGCTGTTCGGTCGGAGACGATTCCCCCGGGCGGGCTCGAACCAAAACCGCTGGGGGAGCCGGACGCCGAGGAAAGCCGAGTCGAGTAAGCAGGCCCGTGTCTTCCCAACGCGGGGAGTTCGCCGCCCCCTACCGCATTGCTGGAGTCTTGACCTGATGGCCGACCTCTTCGCCGCCTCCCGCGCTGCCAATGTCGCCCGCGCTGCACCCCTGGCTGCACGGATGCGTCCGCGGCGGCTCGCCGATTACGTCGGCCAGGAGGCGATTGTGGGCCCTGGAAAACTACTCCGACGGCTCATTGAGGCCGATCGGCTCGGTTCGGTGATCCTCTACGGCCCTCCCGGGGTCGGCAAGACGACGCTTGCCGAGATCATTGCCACCGAGACGCGGCGACGGTTTCTCGAAATCTCAGCCACGGCCTCAGGCGTGAAGGAGCTGCGCGAGGTGCTCGAATCGGCTCGCCGCCGACTCGAAGACAACGGCGAGAAGACCTGCCTCTTCATCGACGAGATCCACCGGTTCAACAAGGCCCAGCAAGACGTGCTCTTGCCTGATGTCGAGAACGGTGTAATCGCGCTCATCGGTGCGACGACACAGAACCCGTTTTTCGCGCTGACCAGCGCGCTTGTGAGTCGCAGCCGCATCTTTGAGCTCTCAGCCCTGTCGGCCGAGGACATCGGCACGATCCTGGATCGAACCATTGCCGACCGCGAGCACGGTTTTGGGCGTGAAGCCATCACGCTTTTGCCGGGTGCTCGGGCGTTCCTCATCGAGACCTCTGACGGCGATGCCCGTCGGGCGCTCGGTGCCCTCGAGGTCGGCGTGCTTTCAAGCCCAGATCGGCCACTCGCGTTCACATACGAGCTGGCCCGGGAGAGTGTCCAGCGGAAGGCCATCGCCTATGACTCGGGCGACACGCACTACGACTGTGCCAGCGCCCTGATCAAGAGCATCCGTGGGAGTGATGCCGACGCAGGACTCTACTGGCTTGCCCGCATGCTCGAGGGAGGCGAGGACGTACGCTTCTTGGCACGTCGACTCGTGATCCTCGCGAGTGAGGATATCGGCAACGCCGATCCGCGGAGTCTTGTCATCGCCGTGGCGGCGATGCAGGCCACCGAGTTTGTCGGATTGCCTGAATGTCAGCTCACGCTCGCCCAGGCAGTGATCTACTTGGCACTCGCTCCCAAGAGCAACGCCTGCACGACCGCCATCGCCGCCGCGAGGCACGATGTCCGGGAGCAGGCGGTGATCCCGGTGCCACGTCACCTCCAAGACAAGCACTACGCCGGCGCGAAGCGACTCGGCCACGGCGAGGGCTATGCCTACTCCCACGACCACCCCGCGGGAATTGCGGCCCAGGACTACCTGGGCGTCGAGAAGAACTACTATCATCCGACGGAGCGTGGACTCGAGCGGGATCTTGGAGAACGCCTAGCCGAAATCAGGCGGCGGCTGCGGGAGGGACGGCCGGCGCCGCCTCCACGCTCCTAAGCTCGGTGGCAATCTCCCGCGCAAGCACGGCTTCGAGCCGTTCAAGCGCTCGCGCCACCGTGATGCCGTCGAGAACGCGGTGGTCCGCTATGATTGTCACGCGGCAGCGGCCGCGCTCATCGAGCGGCCCGTAGCACAGGCTCGTTGTGCAAATGGTCGGATGGAAATGATTGCCGGCCCCGGAGCCTGCAAGCGATGACATACTAAAGGTGCCGACCCGGAAAGGCCTCTTCGGCGCTGCTGATCCCATATTCCATCGGAGGATCGTTCGGCGGAGCCAGCCCGGCATCCGCTCGAGCTGCATCTGGCGGCCGTACACTTCTTCGACAGGCGCTGTGGCGTGGCGGTTGATGGAGGTCTGGATGCGGACGATGGGACGGATGTCCGGCGCGGGAAATCTCGCCAGGAATAGGCGGTCTTCTCCTGCTTCATGGCGGTTGATGGCCAGTGACGCGACACTCTGGCTTGCGGTGGCGAGCCTCGGCACGAGTCCCGGGACGTACCAGCTTCGCAGCAGCGGCATCTCGTCGGCCACGATCGCGTAGGCCTTCATGAAACAGGCGGTCCACCCGACCCGCTGCGGAGAAGCCTCGCGGGCCGCTGCGACATCGGCGAGATGCATCTCGCGATCAACCGGATAGAGCGGAACGCTCCTACCAAGAATGGCTAGGTCGTTGATCACATTCCGGCCCACGGGCAGTGGGCGGGTCGAAATGGTGATTGGCTGAGGCATCGCAGCGAACCCTCGGAGCACGGGCGGCCTGTCCGCCCGGCGCGGCTGATGGTACGGAAGATGCTCGGGCGGCGGTAGGCGTTTTTTGACCGGCTACACTCGTCTTCCATGCGGGTTGTCGTGCAGCGAGTCAGCGAGGCGGCAGTGGCGATCGACGGCCGGGAGGTCGCGAGGATCGGCGCCGGCTTGCTCGTGCTGGTGGGCGTCGAGAACGGCGACGCGGCAAGTGACGCCGTGTGGCTCGCGGGCAAACTCACGGCCCTACGAATATTTTCCGACGACGATGGCAAGATGAACCGAAGCGTTCAAGACATTGCCGGCGACATCCTGGTCGTCAGCCAATTCACACTCCACGCGGCCACGGCAAAGGGGAATCGACCAGGCTTTACGCGGGCCGCCCCGCCCCATGTCGCGATCCCGCTGTATGAGGCGTTCCTCCTTGAACTGGAGCGGGCAATGGGGCGTCGCCCGGAGCGGGGCGTGTTCGCCGCCGACATGCAGGTGAGCCTGGTGAACGACGGGCCGGTCACGATCCTCATCGACTCACGGCTTCGGGAATGAAGCAGTGGGGGGCGGATCGGCGAGACCGGCTGGACCCCTGGGCCAGGGGCTGGCAGCAAAGCGTCAACTGTTTGGTATAGTATTCGCCCGGCACGGCGTGGTGACTGTAGCTCAGTTGGTTAGAGCATCGGTTTGTGGTACCGAGGGTCGCGGGTTCGAGCCCCGTCAGTCACCCCTCTTTTTCCTGCGTGCCGCTCGTGCCTGCCCTCCCTGGAGTAGCCCGCATGTCTCGGTCGCGCCGCCCTGTGTCATCCAATCGTCGGTCATTCCTCACCGCGTCGTCGACCGCCGCCGTCGGCTTCTTCGTCGCTCCGGCGTCACGGTCCGAAGACGCTCAAGCCCCCACGAGCGCCAATGAAGAAATCCGATTCGCCTGCATCGGTATCGGCGGGAAGGGGCAGAGTGACTCGGCGGAGGCGGCCCGGGGCGGGAAGGTCGTGGCGGTGGCCGACGTCGACTCCAATCAACTCAAGCGGGCCGGGAAGTCTTTCCCTGGCGCCAAGGCCTACACCGATTTCCGCACGATGCTCAAGGAGATGGCTGGCGAGTTCGACGCTGTTACCGTCAGCACGCCAGACCATGCCCACATCACCGCTGCGGCAACGGCGCTCGGACTCGGCAAACACTGCTTCTGCCAGAAGCCTCTGACGCGATCGATCGCGGAGGCCCGCCTTCTGGGCGAGTTGGCCCGCACCAAGGGAGTGGCCACGCAGATGGGCAATCAAGGGACCGCCGGAGACTCGCTTCGTCGGGCTGCTGCGATCATCCAATCAGGTGCGCTCGGCCCCGTCCGCGAAGTTCATGTCTGGACGAACCGACCGGTGTGGCCTCAAGGAGGTGGACGTCCTGCCGAAGCTCCAGTGCCGCCGAATCTCGACTGGGACGTCTGGATTGGCCCGTCGCCCATGCGGCCCTATGGCCCCGGTTACCACCCCTTTGCCTGGCGTGGATTTTGGGATTTTGGCACGGGCGCCCTGGGCGACATGGCCTGCCACACCTTCAACATGCCCTTCATGGCGCTCAATCTTCGTGACCCCGCCAGCGTGCAGGCGCTGACCAGCGGCCACAACAAGGAGACCTATCCGAAGTGGTCGATCATTGACTTCGCATTCCCGGCGCTCGGAAGCCGGCAGGCCGTGAAGGTAAAGTGGTATGACGGTGGCAAGCTGCCCGATCAGGCGCTGTTCGCCGGGTATCCGGCCGAGCGAAAGGAGAAGCCCGACGGCACGGTCGTGGAGAAGCCCTTTCAGATAGCAGCCAGCGGCGTGCTCGTGATCGGTGAGAAGGACTCGCTCTACGCCCCTGGAGACTATTGCGAAAAGGGAACGAGGCTCAAAAGCGGTGTCAATTCGCCGGATGCCGCGTTCGAGAAGTCACCCGGTCATTTTCAAGAGTGGACCCGCGCCATCCGAGGCGGTCCTGCGGCGCGGAGCAACTTCCCTGACTATGCCGGGCCGCTCACCGAGACCATTCTCCTTGGCAACCTCGCGGTGTGGGCCGCCGACGGAGCCGATGCCCCTGGCAAAAAGATCGAGTGGGATCCGGTGAAGCTCGTCGCGACGAATGCTCCTGAGGTGGAGCACGTCGTTCGCCCCCAGCTTCGCGAAGGCTGGCGCGTTGGATCATGAAGGACCTCTGCATAGCCCTGGCGATCAGCATGGCTGCAGTTCATGCCATCGCTGCGGAATCGCCACGACCAGATGAGGCTCCATCGGTGGCGACAGTCGAGCGGCTCGGCGGAAGTGTCAGCTACGGTGGCGATGGCCATGTGATCGGCATCGCGCTGGCGAATCGCCCCACGACCGATACCGATCTCGCTGTGTTCAAGGGCCTTTCGAAGCTCGAATCGCTCGAGGTCTGGGGGGCCGAGATTACGGACGCCGGAATGGATTCGATCGGTGCCATGAAAGGCCTTCAGAAGCTTGTGCTCGAAAATACGGACGTGACAGATACCGGTGCCGAGTCGCTCGCCTCGCTGGAGAAGCTCCGCGTCCTCAACCTGCGCCGGTCATCAAACATGACGGATGCCGCGCTCGAATCGGTGGCGAAGATTGAGGGGCTCGAGCAGCTCATTCTCCTCTACAACAACTTCACCGACGCTGGGCTCGCCCACCTCGCGCCGCTCCGCGGTCTTCGCGTGCTCGACCTTCGAGGCTGTGCGCTCATCAGCGATGCGGGGCTTGAGCATGTCTCCCAGCTCGTAAGCCTCGAGAGGGTCAAGCTCCGCTGCCCGAGCGTAAGCGATATCGGATTGGCCCATGTGGCGAGCCTCCCAAAGCTTCGGGGTTTCGCCGTCGAGGATGGACAGATCACCGACGCGGGCCTGGCTCCCTTTGCCAAGAAATCCGAAATCGACGAGATCAATGTGATGAGGACGTTCGTCGGTGATGAGGGACTTGCCCATCTTGCGGGTCTCACAAAGCTCAAGCGGCTCGAGCTCCGCGGCACGCTCGTGGGTGACTCCGGCATGGCGCACCTGGCCAAGCTTGGGGAGCTCTCGCTGCTTGATTTGGCCGAGACGAGTGTCGGAGACGCGGGCGTGGCCCACCTCACCGGTCTCTCCAAGCTCACCGCGATCGATCTCTGGGACACCCGGGTAGGAGACGACGGAATGGCGGCCGTGGGTCGGCTGAGCGGCTTGATATCGCTCAATCTTCAGAACACAGCGGTCGGCGACGAGGGGGTCAAACAACTTCTGGGCCTCGAACGGCTCGAGGACCTTACTCTCGCGGGGACCAAAGTCACCAGCGCAGCGATCATTGCGATCCAGAGGCTCCCGAAGCTCCGGCGGGTGTCGCTGGCATTCACGGCGGTCGACGACGAAGCCGTTGCGGCCCTGACCACGGAACGTCCAGCGATTGTCGTGGAGCGCTAGGTCGGCCGGCCGCATCCGTCGGTGCGACCGTTGGGCCTGTGGCAATCGTGCCCATGGTTTGACTCAAGCGAACCGGAGGGGTATCACGGCGTTCTCCTGAGCCGCGCAGTGGCGGCCATTGTCTCGAATCCAATAGCCTCCTCAGCGGAGTCCACGACCATGATCCTCGGCAAGATCTGGAAGGCATTCGCCGCGCAGATGAACAAGCTCGCCAACTTCTTTTGGACGGCCGATCCGATCGCGCAGCTCCAATACGAATACGACAAGGCCGTCGAACAGATGAAGGAGGGACGCGAGGGGCTGGAGCAGTACCGTGCGCTCGTCGAGCGGGTGACGCGGCAGGTCAGCGGAGATCAGCAGCATGTGGCCTCGCTCGAGGCCCGCGTGAAGGCCTACCTCAAGGCGGGCGAGCGAGACACCGCGGCCAAGTTTGCCCTCGAGCTTCAAAAGGCCAAGAAAGAGCTGGCCGAGAACGAGGCCCAGCTTCAGCTTCACGAAACTGCCTACGAGAACAACGTCACGAAAGTCAAACACGCCAGCAAAAAACTCGCCGACCTGAAGACTCGGATTCAGAAGTATGACGCCGAGCTCAAGCTCTCAAGGGCAGAGGCAGAGCTTGCCAAGCTCGCGCAGAGTTTCAACTTCGACGTTACCACCGACTTCGGCCAGATCGAGGACGTAATTCAAGACAAGATTGGCCTGAACCGTGCGAAGGTGCGAGTGGCCGCCGACCTCTCGGGCCAGGGGCTCGAAGAGATCCAACGAGAGAAGGCTGTCGAGGAATCGATGGCCTCCGACGCGCTGCGAGCGTTCGAGGTCGAGATGGGGCTTGTCACGCCCGAGACCGCTGGTGTCACGGCCGACGACAAGGAGCTCGGATCGCAGAAGGTTCGCGAGACGACTGGCTAGTCACCTTTCCCGTCGGAAGTGAGCCTGTTCTGTGACGACGCCCATGAGCCACGCTGAGCCGTCCAGTCGCACTGCAGTTACCGACCGTGCTGTACCCACCCCGCTCGGCACGCTTCCCACCGCGGCCACTGGTTCGGCGGCCCTTCCGGCGTGGTGCCCCGGCTGGACCGAGCAGCTCGGCGATGCCTATCTTTCCGGAACCAGTTGCGTCTTCCTTCTGCATGGAAATGTTCGCGACCTCGTGCCCGTTGCTCCACCGGCATCCGGCGCCCCTGATCCGATCGACGCCTGGGGCACGGTGCCAGATTTTCTTGCCCGCGAACTGTTCGGCCGCTGGGATGTGGTGCTCGCCTATGACGTGGGGAAGGGGCTGCGGCCTCTGGCTGGCACCGATCCGGCAAGGCTGCGAGCGATGGCCCAATGGCTCACCGAGCGGCTGGGGAATGCATCCGCGTGGCCCCGCGATCCCGATGCAGCGATGGCCGCCATCGACGCGATCCTCGAACGGAATCTGATTGACCCGCCAGAGCAGCGCAAGCGCATCGCTGTGGTCCTCGACTATGCGGCCTACCTAGTGCCGGCGGGTGAAGCCGGATCCCGGTCAGCTGCGGCCCGGTTGGTTCGCATCCTGAACTGGGCCAGCAATCCACTCCTGCGGCGGGTGAACGTCGCCGTCGTCCTCGTGGCTGACGCCCTCACCGAGGTGCATCCCCGACTCGTGACGAGCGCCGCGGTGACGGCGATCGACATACCGATGCCCGACCAAAGCGAGCGGGAGCGGTTTGCGCTGGCGACGGCTGCCGCTGCGGGAATGCCGGCCGGCCAGGATGCGGCGGTGCGCCGCATGGCGGCGATCTCCGGAGGCCTCACCCTGGAGAGCCTTCGTGGTGTGATCACGCTTGCTGCTCGCGAAGGAGCGGCCCCCGACGGCGCCGGATTCGCGGCTCGCAAGAAGGATCTCATCGAGCGAAGCTGCAATGGGCTGGTGGAGTTCATCGATCCGCGACTCACCCTTGACGCCGTGGCGGGTCACGTCGAAGCGAAGAAGCGGTTGGCGTCTGACGCCAAAGCGATCCGTCGCGGACACTTCACCACGGCCCCCATGGGCTACCTTATCTGTGGCCCGGTCGGCACAGGCAAGAGTTTCATCGCGGAGTGCTACGCTGGGACTGTGGGGATTCCCTGCGCGGTGCTCAAGAACTTTCGGAGCAAGTATGTCGGCGAGACCGAGGGCAATCTCGAGCATGCTTTGGGTGTGCTACGAAGTCTCGGGCCGGTGGTGATCGTTGTTGACGAGGCCGATGCCGCTCTTGGCAATCGCGAGAGCACTGGCGATTCCGGCACGAGTGGACGGGTCTTCTCAATGATTGCCCGTCAGATGGGGGACACCCGCTACCGCGGCAAGATCGTCTGGATGCTCCTCACGAGCCGACCGGACCGATTGCCGATCGACCTCAAGCGACAGGGCAGGGCCGAGGTACATATCCCACTCTTCTACCCGCACGACCAGGCAGAGTTCGACGCGATGTTTGCTGCGATGGCCCGTAAGGCCAAGGTCACACTGGCTCCTGGCCTGCCCGGTCCGATCGATCGTGAGCTCGGTCTGTCTGGGGCTGATATTGAGAGCGTCGTGCTGGCAGCCCGGCGGGCCGGCCTCGAGCGGGCCGCTGAGGCCGGCCAGCCACCCCCTGACGAGATTTCGGCGTTGGACCTTGGGGCTGCGCTGGATGACTTCATGCCGTCGGCCCAGGGGCTCGAAAAAGAGCTTCAGGAGATCGTGGCTGTTATCGAGTGCACCGAAAAGCGTTTCCTTCCGTCACAATGGCGGGAGCGGATCGAAGAGCCTGGGGGCCGCGCCAGGCTGCAGGAACGTGCCGCCGCAATCCGTGAGGTGATCAGTTCCTGAGTTTTCTGCACGCCGTCATAGCCGAACGCCACCATTCACCCAGACCAGCCACCCCCGAGGAACCCACGATGCCTTCGAAGACCCCTTGGTTCGATGACAAGACCGAGACCCCGCTTCTGGCCGAGTATGCCCGCAAGCTCGATTCCTTCTGCGATGCCATCGCCGACGCCAAGGTCACGTCAGCAGAGCTCGAAGCGCAGGAGAAGCGGCTTGTCACGCACATGAAGGAGCTTGAGCCGCTCCTCTCGGATGAGGCACACGAGAAGGTCACTGAGCTGCTGTGCGAGGTGACTTCCTACGGCCTGATGCAGGCGATGCACTTGGCGGGGAAGAGCCGTCCGAAGACGGCGTTCCGCGGCTAACATCCTGGGCAACCCGTAGCCAGTCTGCTCCATACACCCGATCGATAGTACCCCCGAGGAGAGGCGATTCCATGTCAGCGCAACCAAAGGCATCATTCTGGGTCACTGTGTGGCTGGTCGCGCTGGGGCTCGTCGGCTTCGCCGCATGGAAATGGGGCGCCTTCGATCAGGGAGGCCCTGGCGCAGGCGGTGGGCAGGTCGCGCGGCCAGCCGCCGGGGTCGGCAAGGACCTGCCCGGCGAGAGCACGGAGGCCTTGCCCACGGAAGCCGCCGATGAGATGGCGCCTACCACCGTGCAGGAGTATGCCTTCAAGCCGGCCGAGCGGCTGCCGCCAGTGGCCGGAATCGCGGGCTACAAGCCGCTCGAGAATGACACGGTGCGATTTGCCCTCAACGTGTGGGCCGGCTGGGCACCGATCATCTACGCCAACGAAGGTTTCAAGGCAGGGAAGGTCTGGCAATCGCCCGGCGGGAAGCCGTTCAAGGTCGAGCTCGTACTGATCGACAATCCGGTCACGATGCGAGACGCCTGGGCCGCGGGTGAGGTCCACATCGGCTGGGCAACGCTCGACATGGTGCCGCTCTTCTTGGAGGGACTCGTCGACGCCGGCGGAAAGCCCAAGGATTCTCGGGCCATGCCGCGGATCTACCAGCAGGTCGATTTTTCAAATGGCGGCGACGGCATTGTCGTGCGAGAGAACATCAAGACCGTGCGCGACCTGGCCGGCAAGAAGCTCGTCCTCGCTCAGAATTCTCCAAGCCAGTTCTTCGCCCTCAACATGCTCGTTGCCGGCGGGCTCCAGCCTGCCGACGTCAACATGGTGTACACCGACGATGCGTTTCAGGCGGCGGCGGCATTCAACGCCCAAAAAGACATCGCGGGATGCGTGTCGTGGGCTCCCGATATCTACAACCTCGAAAAGGCCAAAGGCAATCGGATGCTCGTGACGACCCAGACCGCCAATCGCCTCATCGCCGATGTGTGGTTTGCGCGGGCCGACTTCGCGAAGGAGAATGGTGACAAGGTCGAAGGCATCGTCCGCGGTATTTTCGATGCCATGGAGGAGTTGAAGACCGAGGGAGCGAAGGCGAAGGTCGCCCAGCTCATGGCTGACGGCTACAACATTCCCGCCAGTGACACGCTCGGCATGCTCGCCGATGCCCATTCAACGAATTGGGCCGAGAATTACCAGTTCTTCGTCAACCGCAACAACCCCTCGAACTTCGAGCGACTCTGGAAGCAGGCGTATCGCCTGTACCGGAATGTGGGCGTCATCACGCATCCAGCGGTCCCCTTTGATCAAGTGATGGATTTCTCGGTGATCCAGACGCTTGGCAAGGAGCCGAAGTATGCCGAGACGAAGGACGAATATGCCCGCTCGCTGGCCCCCAAGTCGCTCTCGTCGATCCGCGCCGAGAACGAAGAAATCCTCACGAACACGGTCGTCATTCACTTCTATCCCAACAGCGCCGACTTTCGGAAGAAGATCATCCGGAAAGAGGATGGTCGGGAGGTGGAGGGGCCCTATGACCTCCAGGCCGATATCGTCCTTGCTGAAGTGGCTGCACTCGCCCAGCAGTTTGGCAATGCGCGGATCGTGATCGAGGGGCACACCGACGGCTCGATGAAGGGGCAGATCCCGCCGTCGCTCGTGAAGGAGCTTTCACTGAACCGAGCCGGCGCGGTGAAGGACGAGCTGATTGCGAAGTTTGAATTTGATGCGAACCGGTTTGCGGTGGATGGCGTGGGCTGGGATCGACCAGCCGATTCCGAGCATCCCGACGATCACGTGGAGAATCGACGTGTGGAGATCAAGGTCTACTCCGCCGAGAAGGAGTGACCACGCGTGGCCGACCCAGGAATCCGAGCCCCGCGAACGGTGACGCCACTTCGAGGAAACCTCTCCATGGAGGCGTCGTTTCTATGGGGCGCCGCGGCGATCGCTACAGTTCTCGTCGCCTGGTGGCTCGCCACCGCTCCGCTGTTTCCCGTGCCGATCGGGAATGTCGCTGAGCGGCCACCGGAACAGGAGTATGTGCCGCTCGTGAGCCCTGTGATGCTCCCGGGGCCGGGGGCCGTCTTCGAGGCGGTGCCCCGTGTCATCACGGAGCGAAAACTTCTCTCGAATACCCGCGTGACGCTTGTGCGAGTCTTGATGGGTTTCGGACTCGCAGCGATGGTCGGTGTGCCGCTGGGTGTGGCGGCAGCCTGTTTTCCAGCGGTGCGGGCGTTTCTCTACCCCATCACGATCTTTGGCCGCAACATTCCGGTGGCGGCCCTCATCCCCCTCACGTTCTCGCTCTTCGGCATCGGGGAGTTTCAGAAGGTCATGTTTCTCTTCGTTGCCAGCGTCGCATTCGTGATCAGCGATGCGACAGCTGCCGTGCTTGAGGTGCCGCAGCGGTACGTCGATACGGCACTCACGCTCGGCGCCTCCCGGCTTCAGATCATTCTCAAAGTGCTCGTGCCGTTGGCGGCGCCTGTGATCTTCAATTCCCTCCGGCTCCTCTTTGGGCTCGCCTTCGGCTATGTGATGCTCGCCGAGCTCGTGAAGTTTGGAAGTGACTCCGGTGGCCTCGGCGACCTCATCAACATGTCGCAGCGGCGGGGAGACCGAGAGCCGATCCTCATCGTGCTGATCGTGATTCCAATCCTGGCCTACGCAATCGATCGGGCGCTGTGGTGGCTCCAATGCGATCTGTTTCCGTATCGCTACGGCGGCAAAGGGCGACTTCCGCGGTTGTTCCGTCGCCTCTTCAGCCCACCGTCGGCGACCGTGGAGGTCAGGCCATGATGCCCGACTCTCATGCCATCGCGCCAGAGCCCCTCGCCGATCGTCCGCCGGCTATCGAGCTTCGCGGCGTCACGAAGGTGTATCTCCCTGGGACGCCGCGCGAGGTCACCGCGATCAGCGATGTGACGTTCACGATCCCGGACCGCCACGCCCACGGCGAGTTTTGCTCATTTTTGGGCCCCAGCGGCTGCGGGAAGAGCACCGTCCTCCGCATGGTGGCGGGTCTCGGGCCACAGTATCCACCGACGAGCGGCAGTGTCCGCGTGCTGGGCCATGATGTCGTCGGCCCGGGGGCAGACCGGGGCATGGTCTTTCAGGATTACACGAGCTTCGACCACCGGACCGTACTCGACAATGTGGTTTTTGGGCTCGAGTGCCGTGGGGTATCCTGGCCGGAGCGCGAGGCCCAGGGCCTCGACTGGATCGAGCGCGTCGGGCTCGATCCACGGCGGGACGCAGCAAAGTACCCCCACGAGCTTTCTGGTGGCATGCGGCAGCGTGTGGCGATTGCCCGCACCCTCATCTTGCGGCCGCGGGTGATCCTCATGGATGAGCCCTTCGGGGCCCTCGACCCGGCCACGCGACTCGACATGCAGGACTTGCTCGTAAAGCTCTGGCGGGAGGCTGAGGCCACGGTGCTGTTTGTGACCCATTCGGTCGAGGAGGCCGTGTATCTCGGAGATCGCCTGTTCCTCATGGCAACAACTCCCGGAAGGATTGCCGAAGAGGTGGCGCTCCCGGCCCCGTCGGCCCCAGCACGCGAGGCGCAGTCACAGCCTTGGTTCAATGACGAGGTCGCGCGGCTCCACGCCAGAATTGAACGGATTGAGGCCGAGGCCAAGCCTCGTCTGGGCCGCTGATCATCAAGGGCAGGGCTCCGATTCGCAAAGCGTCAACGATGTTCCCACAAATCGGTCGATACCTGAGCGCCGCCTTCACTCATCACTGGAACCTGCTCTTTGTTGGGGCCGGGACGGCGGTAGCGTTTCTGAGTGGTCGTCCCGACATCGTGCTCCCGCTTGTTGCGGCCGGAGAGGTGCTGTATCTCGCGACTCTCACGACGAACGACCGATTCCGAGCCGCCGTCGATGCCCAGGATGCCAAGGCTCGTCGGCAGGTCGACACCGCCGGCACCCAAGCGGCCTACGACCGCATCCGTAGCCAACTCCCATCCACGCTCCTCGAGCGGTTCGATCAGTTGCGGTCGCACTGCCAGAAGCTGACCGAGCTTGCCGGAAGCATGCGCGGCCCCGATGCGACCGGCCCCGATCGGGGTGCGGTGGAGTCCCTGGAGCGACTCCTGTGGGGCCATCTCCGAATGATCTGGAATGCAGCGAAGCTCTCGGAGTTTCTCGAGCACACCGACGACGAGGCGCTCCGCAAGCGGGTCACGGAGCTGGAGAAGCGGTTGGGTGGTATTCCCCAGAATGATTCGACGTCTGCGTTACGGACCGCGGTCGAGGACAACCTGCGAACGACGCGAGAGCGACTCGCCAACATCGACGAGGCCCGTCACAAACTCGATGTCGTCGCTGCGGAGATCGAGCGGCTCGAAGCGAAAATCGCGGCCCTGGCGGAGGGAGCCGTGGCCCGTCGGGATGTGAGCGACATCGCCCAGCGGGTCGACGAAGTTGCCGAAGGGATGCGGCGGACCGACGAGACAATGCGGCAGCTCCAGCTTCCTCCCGAGCTCGAAGAGTTCGACGTTCCCCCGGCGCTCCTTCGCGACGAAGCATAGCCGCGGCGCGGGCAACCCCGAACTGAAACCGCAATTGGGAGCACTGCCAAACGCGACTCAAACCGCTTGCGAATTCGCGAGCGCCCCGTCTGCTCGGGCGCACCATCGCGCAAACCGTACGAACCACGCGAGCCTGGAAGTGCGAGCGGCCGGGCGGAGGCCCGGCTAGAACGGCGAGGCCAAGGATGGCTCGCCGTTCGTACAATCAATCCAGCCAGTCGCCCTCCTCGATGCGTTCGGGCGTATACGTTTCCGTCACGTAGCTGATGTCTTTCGAGATGAGCGCCTCGACTTCCAGCTTGAACCCGTTGGCGAGCATCGTCGCGATCTCCTTCTGCCAGGCCTTATTGCTGGCAAACCAGGGGTACGCGGCAATCTGCTTGGCCCGCTTGATGTCGGTGTCGGCCAGTGTGATCTGGACACTCGGCGAGAGTTTGCACCGATTGTAGTCGCGGCTCCGGAGGCCGAGGAAACGCGCCTGGGGAATGGCCATTCGTGTCGATTCGTAGGCCAGATTGATGGAGCCCTGCTTGAGGACCGAGTAGATGTAGTAGCCCCACGGATCGTTGTCGAGCAGGCAGTACACGGGGAGTTTCAGTTCGTAGTGGAGGCGGTGGAGCATTCGCCGAACGCCTCGCGGTGGCTGTCCGCCACCGTGGGTGAGGATGCAGTTGTGCTTGCGCCAGAACTTGTCTTCGTTGAACCGCCGCCAGACCGTGTCCTTCTCGACGTGAAGGATGAACTTTGCGTCGCAGGCCTTGAACTCGATGACGTCTGCTTCGACGATCGAAGGAATCGAGTAGCCGCTCGATCCCATCCGTGCGCAGTCAATTGCATCGCCCGAGTCAATGAGCGTGATCGGACCAACCATGCCACCGCGGTTGCTTGCGTAGACATGAAGCTCTTCACGGAGGCTCTCGAGGGTCACCTCGAGGTCTTCGATGATCGGGTCGCACTCCTCCTGGGTCGCGAAAGTCTCCTCGCGGGTTCCTTCAATGGTGTGCTTGAGGAGGTAGTAGAGACCTCGAATGCTGGTGGTCTTCTGCTGTTCGATGAGCTGCTTGCAGCCGGTGGCCACGAGGAGCGTCTGCATGTAGCTCTTGGCTTGCGAGAGGTTGAAAAGCTGACGACGGTTCTTCTGACCCCCCATCTCGATAATCTTCCGCGCCTTGTTGAAGCGGACGTTTGAGAGGTTGCGGGCGGGGATATCGAGCCAGGGATCACGCCGTCGCTCCGCGGCCGCGGCGACCTCATCAGCGAGGCCCACGATGAGCTTCCAGGTCTTGAGGTCGACCGATGGGAGATTGGTGGCGGCTGGTTTTGCAGGGTGTTTCGTTGTGCGGGCCATGCGCGGTAGGATTCCGGGCGGTAAGGATGGGCGGGCGACGTTTGGCCGCAATCCTACCGCCCCCTCATGCCGGCCGCATCCATGGTTAAATACATCTTTGCCTACGCGATGTTCGCGCTGTTCATCGGCCTGAGCACCTACATCGTGTGCCGCCCAAGCCGACGGTTCCAGGGCGATCGATAGCCCTGTTCGGGCCTCGAACTAGGTCGCGCGCTGCAGCATGCGGCGACTGTCGCCCTGTGGGAAGCGTTGGCTTCGCCACCGGTCGGCTGCGGTCAGCTAGGAAATGACTTCGTCAGCCCGGCCGACGGCCCGCCGGACGAAGTGGGGGCCGTGGGCAGTCGCCCGAGCAGGTGTTGCCTGGCGTGAGTCTCGTTGGGCACCAAAAAACTCGGCGATCCTGGCAACCACCGTGTGCTGCTCGTCGGCCCGCAGTTCGGGGAAGATTGGCAGCGCGAGGGTCTCCTTGGTCGCCTGTTCGGTCTGCGGGAGGTCGCCCTGCCGCCAGCCGAGGTGGGCGAAGCAGGCCTGGAGGTGGAGCGGGACCGGATAGTAGATCTCCGTACCGACGCCGCAGGCGGTGAGGTGCTTGCGAAGCTCGTCCCGCTGCCCGTTGACCACCCGGATCACGTACTGGTTCCAGACGTGGCGGCCCCGTGCCTCGTCGCTCGGTACGGTCACGTGCTCGGCTAGGTCATGGTCGGCAAAGAGGGTCGAGTAGCGCGCGGCGTTCTCCTGCCGGCTTGTGGTCCAGGCATCGAGGTGCGGCAGCTTGACCCGAAGCACGGCTGCCTGAATCGAATCGAGGCGGCTGTTGATGCCGATGAGGTCGTGGTAGTACCGCGGCTCCATACCGTGCACTCGGAGAAGCCGGAGCGTCTTGGCCAGATCGCCCCGCGTGGTCGTCACGAATCCGCCGTCACCAGCGCCGCCGAGATTCTTGGTTGGGTAGAAGCTGAAGCAGCCGATGTCGCCCAGGCCTCCCGAGCAGCGGCCGCGCCATGTGGACAGGATCGACTGAGCCGCGTCTTCGACGATCGGTACCCCGGCGGCTTCGGCAATCGGGCCGAGGGCGTCCATGTCGGCCGTTCGACCGAAGAGATGGACCGGAATGATGGCTCGGCAGCGGCGGCTCATCTTCCGCTTCACATCGTCAGGATCGATGAGGTAGGTCGTCGGGTTGATGTCAGCGAAGATCGGTACTGCCCCGAGTCGAGTGACGGCGCTGGCAGTCGCGAAGAAGGTGTAGCTCGGGAGCACGACCTCATCGCCCATGCCGACGCCGAGCGCCATGAGAGCCAGGAGAAGGGCATCACTTCCCGACGCACAACTGATCGCATGCGGCACACCAAGCGCGGTGGCCAACTCCTCCTCGAGCGCTGTCACGTCGGGCCCCAGCACGAATCGCCCTGAGTCGCAGACGCGGTCCACGGCAGCGCGGATGTCCGCTCGGAGTACCGCGTGCTGGCGGTCGAGGGCCAGGAGGGGGACGGAGGGGAGCAGGTCGGGCGGGGTGGCAGGATGGGAGGTCGCGGAGGACGGGACGCTGCTCATGGTAGCGAAGGATCTCCAGTACATGCGTGCGATCTCGCGGGCCTAAAAACAGGCGCCGTCGATAGTGCTTGTTCGAACGTTTCCATCGTCATGACCGCGAGCACCACTCCAATCCAAGCGGCCCACGGTCAGCGTGGAAAGCTGGGAAATAGGCCCAGCCACCGCGCACCGTCAAGGGCAGGCCACCGCCGCGGTGGTTCGGGCAGGCCGGGGAGTGTGGCGAACCTTCCGAGGAAGCTGGCCTGCGTCGGTTGGCCAACCGACGCAGGCCAAGGGTTCACCAGACTGCCCGTTTGACAGCGTTCCCGTGTCCAACCTAGATTCTGTGTCGGAATCCAGGTTCCAGGGCCGTGCTGCATCGGTGGCATGCCCGCAAAACCGCGGAGGAGGGTTTGCGGAATTCGTTTGCGGTGGCGCGACGAATTCGCATGTCGGATGGGATCCACGGCGATCACCCCTGTCATCGATCTTGGACTCCTCGCGCGCCGGCTCGGGCTGCGCCTTGCGGCTGTCCAGGCTGTCGTCGAGTTGCTCGACGCAGGAAACACGATCCCTTTCGTCACACGCTACCGTCGCGATCAAACAGGCGGTCTCGACGAGGATGCGGTGCGTCGAGTTCGCGAAGCAGTCGCGAGGGCTCGGCAACTGGTTGATCGCAAACAGTCGGTGCTCCGGACGATCCAGGGCCAGGACAAGCTCACCCCTGAGCTCGAGACAGCGATCACCGCTGCGGAGGATCCAAAGCAACTCGAAGATCTCTACCTTCCCTACAAGCGTCGACGGCTCTCGCTGGCCGAAGTGGCTCGGCAGCGCCGGCTCGAACCGCTGGCCCGCGAGATCCTCCAGGCCGATCCTGCAGCGGCGGATCTCGACCGTCGTGTGCCCGATTTCATCTCGGCCGACGCCGAGGTTCCTACGGCCGCGGATGTGCTGCTCGGCGTTGGGCACATCATTGCCGACGAATTCAGCGGCCGGGTCGACCTTCGCCAGCGGCTGCGGATCATTCTGGAAAGGGCCGGGCGGCTTCGGAGCCAGCGAGTCGAGACCGAGGGCAAGCCGCTCTCGAAAGACGAGAAACACTTTCGCGACTACTTCGACTTTGGTGAGCGATTGGACCGCGTTCCGGCCCACAGGCTCCTGGCTATCAACCGCGGTGAGCGCGCGAGGTTTCTCAAGGTGCGCATTGAAGCGCCGCCAGAGGACCTCCAGACGGCCTCTGAGGAGTTGTGTGTGCCAACGGGGCATCCGCACGCCGAGTTTCTCAGGGGCTGCGTCCGCGATGCCCTCGCGAGGCTCGTGCTGCCGAGCCTCGAGCGTGAGATTCGACGCGAAATGACCGATGCCTGTGAGGGCCACGCGGTAGAGGTCTTCGCTAGGAATCTGCGAAATCTTCTCCTCCAGCCGCCGGTGCAGGGGCGGCGAGTGCTGGCGCTCGATCCCGGGTTCAAGAGCGGATGCAAGGCCGTGGTGATCGATGAATGTGGTGTGCCGCTCGAGCATGCGGTGCTCCATGTGGTTGGTCAGCAGGAGAAACGGCAGGCCTCCGCCAAGCGCATCCTCGAACTCGTCACGACTCACGAATGCACCGTGATCGCCGTCGGGAATGGTGCTGCCGCTCGCGAGACGGAAGCGATCGTAGCCGAGCTCGTTGTCGGCGAGTTGGCCTCACGCGATGTCGGCTATGCCATCGTCAATGAGGCGGGAGCCAGCGTCTATTCGACGAGCCCCTACGGCCGCGAGGAACTGCCCACGCACGAGGCGGCGATCCGCAGTGCGATCTCGATTGGCCGTCGCCTCCAGGATCCGCTCTCTGAACTCGTGAAGATTGAGCCTGCCAACATCGGCGTGGGCCTCTACCAGCATGATGTCAAGGCGAGACACCTCCGTGAATCTCTTGAGTCGGTGGTCCAGAGCTGCGTCAACTATGTGGGCGTCGATGTCAACACGGCGAGCCCGGCGCTCCTGAGGCACGTGTCGGGTCTGAGTCAGGCTACGGCCCGAAATCTCCACGAGTGGCGAACGTCTCACGGCCGCTTCAATTCGCGGCGGCAGTTTCTCGATGTGCCTGGTTTTGGTGAGGCGACGTATGTGCAGGCCGCTGGGTTCCTCAAGATCACCGATGGCGAGAATCCACTCGACGCGACCTGGATTCATCCGGAAAGCTACGATGTGGCCACCCGCGTGCTCGAACGGCTCGGTGCGAGCGCGGCTGATCTCGCCCCACGGCAGCAGGCCGGGGTGTTGGCCGATCGGACAGCTTCGATCGACCTGGATGCGCTGGCCGCGGAGTTGGGTGTTGGCCGGCTCCTCCTGGCCGACATTCTCGAACAGCTGGCCCGGCCCGGTCGCGATCCCCGCGACGATCTGCCCGTGCCGTTCTTCAAGAAGGGTGTGCTCAAGCTCGAGGATCTCGAGGTGGACATGGAACTCCACGGCGCGGTGCTCAACGTCGTGGACTTCGGGGCGTTTGTCGACATCGGGATGCACGACAGCGGGCTTGTCCACATCAGCCAGCTCTCGCCGCGGTACGTTCGGGACCCACACGACGTGGTGAGCGTCGGCGAGGTCGTGCGGGTTTGGGTGTTGGAACTCGACAAGGCTCGTCGCCGGGTGGCATTGACCATGCTCACGCCCGACGAGCGGGAGCGCCAACATCGGCTTGCCGAGCAGCGGAAGGAAGGCCGGGGCCAGCCAACTCGCACTGGCCGCCCGTCATCCGCTGACAGGCCCACAGGAGCACCGCCGCCACCAACCGGAGACCGTCCGCCGGCGCAAAGGCCAGCACGGAGGCGCGGGAAGCCCGAGGATCGGCAGCCCCGAGAATCCCGCGAGCCACGTCCCCGGGTTTATGAGGCAAAGTCGTCGAAGGAAGCCAAGCCGCTTTCAAAAGCCATGCGGGATGGCCGCGAGCCGTTGCGGACCTTTGGTGATCTTGCCCAGTTCCTCCGCAAAAGCGAACCCGTCGCTGATCCCGTCCCCGAGCAAGCCCCGCCACCGCCGAGTGACACTCCGCCGGCTGCTCCGCTCACCGAGTGACTCGGCAAGCCGAGTGAAGTGAAATCAAGGCGGCGGAATTCCGTCTGCTCCACACCGCAGCCCGCACGGAATCGGTCGCCTGAAAGTGCGACCGCAGCCCGGTGGGGCCCACACGATGGCAGGGGGCACGAGTACCCCTGGCCGTTGCGAGACTACTATCGCTCGCGAAACGTGATCCGTCCCTTGGTGAGGTCGTAGGGAGAAAGCTCAACCTTGACCTTGTCACCCGGCACGATCCGAATGAAGTTTTTTCGCATCCGCCCCGCCACGTGAGCGTTGACGATATGGCCGCCCGAGATCTGCACACGAAACCGCGTGTTTGCCAGGGCCTGGGTGACGACGCCTTCGACCTCGAGTGCTTGCTCTTTTTCCGCCATGGGTGTTCCGGGGAGGTGACGTGCGACAGGCCTGGAATCTAGCTGGGACGGTCATGGCAGTCCAGCCGACTGCGTCACGCCCGTCAGGCGTCGTCGGTCGCGGCAGGAGCCGAGCCCGAAGCCTTCCAACGGAGGTAGGCGTCAAAGAACCCGTCGAGGTTGCCGTCGAGGACGCTCTGAAAGCTTCCCACGTAGTGGCCGGTCCGCTGGTCTTTGACCCGCTGGTCTGGGTGGAGGAAGTAGTTGCGAATTTGTGACCCGAAGCCGGTCTTGGGTCGTTCTTTGTAGCGGGCAAACTGTTCAGCCTCTCGCTGCTCTTCTTGAAGACGGGCGATCCGTGCTCGAAGCATCTTGATGGCGGTGGCACGGTTCTTGTGCTGGCTTCGTTCGTTCTGGCACTGCACGACGATGCCGGTGGGGAAGTGCGTGAGACGGATGGCACTCGAGGTCTTGTTCACGTGCTGGCCCCCGGCGCCGCTGGCACGGAAGACATCCTCGCGGATGTCCTCGTCCCGGAGTTCCACCTCCGTGTCGTCGTCGGCAATTTCGGGCGAGACATCGACCGCCGCAAAACTTGTCTGCCGCTTGCCTTCGGAGTTGAAGGGGCTGATCCGCACGAGGCGGTG
Organism: Planctomycetota bacterium; assembly: GCA_031403195.1. Classification (GTDB taxonomy): domain Bacteria; phylum Planctomycetota; class Planctomycetia; order Pirellulales; family UBA1268; genus QWPN01. Next base: position 74,162 of record JANNSZ010000109.1, read on the forward strand.
GATGCCCGTTTCTCCCTTGAGATAGCCGTAGGCCCAGGGTCCGCGGACGGCGATGGTGGCGCTCTGGATACCCGCCACGTCATCGTCTTGGCGGTCGAGCAGTTCGACCGCGCAGTCGTGCTTGGATGCCCATGAGGAATACATCCGCAGGAGCATCTCGGCCCAGTCATTGGCATCGGTACCCCCGTCGCGAGCATTGATGGAGACGAGGGCATCGCTCGAGTCATGGGGGCCAGACAGAAGGGATGCGAGTTCGAGGGCATCGAGGAGTGTGTCGACTCGATCGGCCTCGGATGCGAGTTCGGCCTCGAGCGAGGCATCTTCGCGGGCAAGCTCCTCGAACGCCTCGAGATCACGACCCGCGGCGAGCGCCACTTCGAGCGGCTTGAGAATCGAGTTGACCCCTTTGAGCTCAGCTACGGTCGCCTGAGCCCGCTCGGAGTTGTTCCAGAAATCGGCCCCGCTCATCAACTCTTCGAGGCGGGTAGCGGATTGCCTGCGACCAGCCCAGTCAAAGAGAGTCCCGCAGCTGTAGCAGTCGGGCCCGGATGGCTTCGGCACGGTTGAAAAGCGCAGTATCCATACTGGAGAGTCTACGGCCGCTCACCCAGGGTGAGAAGGCTAAAGCGCCGGTACAGGCCCCGGAGGGCTTGGCCCACGGAAGATTACGCTCGTGCGATGCGATTGCCGGGCAGGCGACGGGCGATCCGTCGCATTTCGAGCACACCGATGGCCGCGAGGACCTGCGATGCAGCTAGGCCCGTGTCGGCCACGATGTCGTCGATGTTGACGCTGACAGCGTGCCCACCTTCAGCCTTCCGTTCGTCGAGGATGGCGAGCACCTGCCGCTCGACATCGTCGAGCTTGAGCTCTGCCGGCGAGTGAACCTCGCGGCCGGTGGCATCCGTGGCTTTCTCAAAAAGGGGCCCGAGCTCTTCGAGCACGTCGTCTACGCACTCCACGAGCTTGGCACCATCTCGGATCAGCTTGTGGCAGCCCCGCGACATGCGGCTGTCGATTGGCCCCGGCACGGCAAAGACCTCGCGGCCCTGCTCGCCCGCTAGCCGGGCCGTGATGAGCGCCCCCGAACGATCAGCGGCCTCGACCACGATGGTTCCGAGGCAGAGCCCGGAGATGATCCGATTGCGGGCAGGAAATGCGCCAGCTTGCGGTTGGGTGAGTGGCGGAGCCTCGCTGACCACCGCGCCGTGACGGGTGACCTCAAGGGCCAAGTCGGCATGTTCCGGCGGATAGATTTCGAGGACACCGGAGCCGAGCACGGCGATTGTCCGCCCGCCGGCGTCCAGGGCACCGCGATGGGCGGCCTCATCGATGCCTCGGGCCAGACCGCTGACGATCGTGCATCCGGCCCGGGCGAGCCCGCCAGCCAGGAGGCGGGCGACCCGCCGACCGTAGGCGGAGGCATGCCGCGCACCAACGATTGCCACCGCAATGGCATCGCAGGGCTCGAACGCGCCCCGCACGAAAAGCAGGCCAGGCGGGTCGTCGATGTGCCCGAGGAGCCGTGGGTAGCCGGCGACGCCCTCGACAAGAATGTCGACGCCGCGTCGTCGGCAGAGATCGACGGTTTCCTCGGCGACGGGTGCGTCGGCAAAGGTTGGAATGCTGCGCGCAAGCGCCGTGCCCACGCCCTCGACGGTCGCGAGGTCCTCGAACGCAGCAGCGAAGATGGCCTGGGGTGAACCGAACCGCTCGAGCAGTCGCTTGCGTCGAATGCCACCAATGCCAGGCACACAGGCCAACCGCACCTGCGCGAAGAGATCATGGTCCGCCAGCATGACGGGCGATTCGGCGTTGGGCATCGGTAGGCCTCCAAAGCTGCGAGAGGCCATGGAGTGTACGGACGTTCCGTACCGGAAGCAAGGGGCCCAGGCGGCGTCAGCCGGCGGCGACCTTCAACTCGGCCAGCCGCTGGGCCGTATCGACGAGCCGGTCCCAGTTTTGCTCGACATACTCCGGCGGCCCCCCAATCTGGGCCACGACCTGTGCCACCTCTTCGGTCGGCACCATTTCGATGGCATCCCAGGGGCAGACCTTCAGGTCGTAGGGACTCGACTTTTTTCCAGGGATGTGAACGCAGACCTCACAGCCGACGCATCGCTCGAGGTCGATCTCGCACCAGCTCTGGAGATTGTGGAACTGGTCGAATTGCTGCAGCTTGATGATGCAGTCCACCGGGCACACCTCAATGCAACTCTCGCAGCCTGTGCAGTTGTCGGCGTTGATGACCGCGAGTTCTTTGGGAAGCTTTTTGCGAGGGCCTTGCTTTGCCATGACCGTTTCACGAGCGCAGGGGTGGGAGAGACCTAACCAAGCTAATGGTAGCCGCCGTGGCGGCTCGGGCAAAACCGATCGAGTCAGGCAGCCATCCGGCGGGGTTCACAGGCCCTCGACATGCCGCTCTCGAAGGTGTACCCAAACCGCTCGATGTCAGCTGCGTAGGCCTCACCGACACGGTCGGCCAGCGCCGGCGTGTACAGCTCGCGGTAATCACCGCGCGTGCCGGTGTTGACCTTGGGCAGGCTCGCGACCACACCAATCCGGCGGCTGATGAAGTCGAAGTCGGTCTCGAGCGACTCGTAATGGCCTACGAAGTCGACCAGGAGGCGACCTTCCCGATCGCAGAGCATCCCGACTTGCGAGAACGAGCCACGACGGATTTCGTACTCCACGTAATGGGCAAACGACGGCAGCGCCATCACGCGGCGGTGACGCTTGTGGCCTGGCTTGCAACGGATGAAGTGCCAGTAGGAGACGAGGAGATCCCACGGGTTGCGGACAAAGCCGAACTTGTAGAGCCCGTCGAAGACATCCTCAGGGAGCCACGCCTGGAGTGCGGCGACCGGGGAGTGGGCACGAAACTTCGTATACGGCCACGGGGCAAAGTGATTGACTCGAACACCCACACGGGCAAGCCAACGATTGGCCCAGTGAACGTCGGGGTGAGTGGCGTAGTGTCGCAGCGCCAGAAAGACACTCGAGCCGGCCGTCTTGGGCACGTGGATGAAGGCAAACGAGTGCGACTGGGAAATGATCATCGGCAGGTACGCGGTGAGAGCCGGCGCTCTGTGGAAGAATCTGTTTTCGCACGCTGTGGCGACTGCGGACCATGGAGTGCCCTGGCCCCTTTCGCGGGCCGCTAGAAGATGGCAAGCGGCCGGGCTTGTCGCCAGAGCGAAAATCAGCCGAGTGTTTCGCCGCGTATGAGGTCATCGACCGTCTGCCGGGACCGGACGAGCTTGGCGACCCCATCGTCCACGAGCACTTCCGCTGGCAGCGGCTTGGAGTTGTAGTTGCTCGCCATGACGAAGCCATACGCACCGGCGATCTCGATGACGAGGAGATCGCCTACGCCCGCTGCGGGGAGTGAGCGGGTTGTTACGAAGCCGCCGTCGGCCTGCGTAAAGATGTCGCCAGATTCACAGAGCGGACCGCCCACGGCGACATCCTCACACGTCTCCGGATCGGCCCTGTCAGCGGGGCAGGTGCTCATGGGGTGATACGAGCCATAGAGCACTGGCCGGGCGAGCGTGTTGAAGCCGGCATCGACGAGGAGATACTTCCGATTTCCCTGCCGCTTGACGGCGCGAATCTCAGTGACGACAAAGCCTGCCTCGGCCGTGAGGTAACGTCCCGGCTCGATTTCGAGGCGGATGCGGTGCCCGAATCGGTCCTCGAGCCGCTTGCGGGTTGCGTCCCAGAGCGTGAAGTACCCACCGAGGTCGGCCCGCACTTCTTCCGGCTTGTAGGGCACAGGCAACCCGCCGCCGGCGCTGATGGTCGTCAGTGAGCGGCCGATCTCGAGGGCCACGCGCTCGAGGGCCTCTGCGACCTCCGCGAGGTGGGCCAAATCGGCGCCACTTCCGATATGCATGTGGAGGCCCGACACCGACAGTCCAGCCCATGCGGCCCGCCGCAGCACATCAGGAATGTCCTCATGCCAGATGCCGTGCTTGGAGCCTTCGCCACCGGTGTTCGTCTTCTGGCTATGGCCATGCCCAAAACCCGGGTTCACACGGAGCGTGACATCGGCGCCAGGCACGCGCTCGGCAATCTGTTCGAGCATGTCGGCCGAGCCACAGTTCACGTGGAGGCCGAGCCGGGCCACCGCATCGAGACTTTCACGGTCAAAGATGTCAGCGGTGTAGACGATTGGATGAGCCGGGGGCAGGTCGCCTGCCCGCACGGGAGCGGTCGATGGGTGCGCCGGATAGCCGGCGGCCAGCGCGCGGTGGATCTCACCAGCGCTCACGGCATCAACAAGCACACCCACACGACGAACGAGATCCAGGATCGCGAGGTTGGAGCAGGCCTTCTGGGCAAACCGAATGGTATCCCAGGCCGCGAGGTCGCGGCAGCGCTCGCGGATCACCGCCGCGTCATAGACGTAGAGCGGAGTTCCGTAGTCGCGGGCCAGATCAGCGACGCCAATTCCGGCGATCTCCCGGCGGATGGGCTGCATCGAAGGCGGTTCCATGGCGATCACGATCGAGCCAGGCTCACGGCAGCACGGTCGGTCGAGGTGGTGCGGCGAGCGACATCTGGGCCGTTACCGCCGCCGCGATCGCCTGGACGCCACCGGCATCAACCGAGAATCGCATCGCGACGCCTCGTTCGATGGGTCGCACCACGAGTTGCATCAGTGCACTCGGCTTGCTCGCCGCCTCCTTCGCCACCTGGCTGAGCGCCGCCGCCGCGGGATCATCAGCATCAATTGTTTTCATCACCGTCGCCGCATAGGCCATGAGTCCGGCGACCGAGACATCAAGCCCCGTAAGCGGCTTTTTGGCTGCATCGGCGTGGCCGGCCTCTTCGATAGCGGATGCGAGACGCTTGGTGATGTCACCTCCCATGAGGAGGCACACGCGGTCCTTCGAAACCGCAAGGGTGGCCGTAATTTTTCCACCAATCTTTTCGGCTCCTGGAACGCCCTCAAGGTCGATCGTCAGCTCGTGGAGATTGGCTCCCCCTTGCTTCCCGGTGTCGAATTCGACCTTCGCCTGCGGAGGCAGCGACCCTTCCTGGCTGAGGCGCTTCTTGAGCTGCGCTTCGAGGGCCGGCCCCTCCTTGATCTTCGCTGCAAGCGTGATGGCTGGGAGCACCGAATCAGGCGTGATGGCACTCGTGTCGACCGTAAGTCCGCCAGTGAGGCCGCCAGCGTCCAGCATCGCAACGACAATGTCTTGCAGGATGCCAGACATGCTGTCTCGGACTGGATCGCCCGTGCCAGCAGGCAACGCCTGGACGAGCGTGGCTTCGAGCGCAGCGCGAGTTGCGGCAGGCACAGCCTGCGCGTGATGCGCCCGCACTGCCGGAGTCTTTCCGTCGGCGCCCATGGGGAGGGCAGGGCCCCCGTCCGTCTTTCCAGCCGTGGCCCAGACGGCGGCAGCGTCACTCCCGGCCACCATCACGGTTCGGCTCTCAAAGAACACCCGTTCCTTGGCAGGATCCACCGCCGCGCCCATCATGAGGTACTCCGTTTCGGCCAGGCTGTCGAAGGCGGCAGATACTGCCGCTGCGTCGATGGGCTGCCTCGGGTCAGCCGCGGCCGACGTGGCCTGCTCGACCATCGCCTTCAACTGTTCCCGCATGGGTTCCGGCATTGCGGAAGGGAAGACTTGGGCGCCAATGGACAGTTCGCCCGTCACCTTCGTGATGAGTGCCTCGGCATTGGCTGGCCCGGCAGGGCTCCCTTGCATCGAAAGCACGGCCCAGCCGTCCTTTTCGATGATCTCGATCGGTGGCATGCCCGGCGGCGTGAGGATTCGCTTGGTGCCATCCTTCTGAGCAGGGCCGACCGTCCCTTGGAGCACTTCGAGCAACTGATCGAGGTTCTTGACCGGCACATAGCCATGCACAACCGGCATGTCACCATTGGCTGTGACGACGATGCCAATGGGTCGCGCGACATCGAGCCCCGCGAGACCTTTGAATTGCGTAGCCATCATGATGAACGACTCGGCCAAACCTGCGAGTTGAGGGTTTCCCACTTGCTCGCCCACCCAGCCGACCTGCTTCTTGAGATCGCCGTAGGCATCGACCGCAACGACTCCCACCACCAGATCATCGTTAGCCCGCAGAGGGGTGAGTGGGGCGCAGATGAGGGCGACGACTGCCAGGCCGCGACAGGCCGCGGAGCGAACGAGGGAGGGCATGCACACATTCTCTCGGGGTGGGGGATCGGTCGACGTGGAGGAGAGTTTAGCAGAATGTGGAACAAGTCTGCCGCCGCCGGAAGCGGCGAGTGCCGACCATGGAAACCCTCGGCGTTGCCAGCGGTCGGCCGCGTGGACGAAGGCCATGGATGGCGTTGTCCACGGATCGCAGGTTTACAAGAACCATTCCGAAGCCAGTATCCTGCGGCTACCCACCACATGCCTGAGCCAACCCACTCACCCGACGCCGATCTTGAAACACTCCTGCGGCGTCCCCGCAGGCCGCGGGCTCGCCTGCAGGTGCTGCTCGCGATTCTGACATGCCTCACGACGTTTGCCGCCGGGGCAGTGGGTTGGCAGCCGCTCATCCTGGGCGTGGACGACACAGCGATCGCATCGTCGGTGCTTGCGAACTGGGACCGAGGCCTTCTCTATATGGCTGCGGTGCTCGCGGTGCTTGGTGCCCACGAGGCAGGGCACTTCATTGCCGCGCGGCTGCACGGCATTCCAGCGACCCTCCCGTTTTTCATTCCGATGCCGATCCTGCTGACAGGCACGCTCGGCGCCGTCATCGGAATGGAGGGCTCGCGGGCCGACCGCCGCCAGCTTTTTGATATCGCGATTGCCGGGCCGCTGGCGGGGCTCGTGGTGGCCATACCGCTCCTGGCGATCGGGCTTCAATTGGGGAACGCTGGCGAACCAAACCCGTTTGCACTCGCGCCGCTGGCAGGGTGGCTCCAGTCGTTGCTACGCCCTGAGCTCACGATGGGCGCGACGGTCGAGCCCAACGCCTGCTTCATGGCTGGCTGGGTCGGCCTCCTCGTCACGGGCCTCAATATGATTCCCGTAAGCCAACTCGATGGTGGCCACATCTGCTATGCCGTCTTCGGCCGCGTGGGCAATTGGGTGGCCCGCGCTACGCTCATCGCTGCGATCCTCGGCGTGATTGTGTCGGGTCAAGACAACTGGGTGGCCCTGGTGGTGCTCGTGACGTTCCTGGGCGTCGACCACCCCCCGATCCGCGAGGACAGCCAGCCACTCGACCCGTTCCGCACAGCCCTTGGCGTGGCCTCTTTCGTCATTCCGATCCTGACGTTTATGCCGGAGCCCCTGCGGCTCGGGTGACAAGGGGGCTGGAGGGAGCGGACCGCTGGTGACGGTGCTGCCAGCCGGGCGATCGACCGAAAACTTGACGGGGCCCGAAAACCGAACTATTCCGAGGGATACGGTTCCTGCGCCGGGAGGTGCTCTGCCCATGGTCCTTTTTCACTCGTCGCCTGTTCGCAGGGCATCCGTCCATCGGAGCAGCGGGCGCCGCCGTCCACTGGGCCTCGAGGGGCTCGAATCCCGGCAGATGCTCTCTGGTGATTCAGTCATCGAGACGAACCCCTGGTCGGTCGTCGTTGCTGCGTCTGACATAGGGCCGCAGAGCACGCCGCTGGTCAGCGTGGTGGACTCCGTGACCGGAAGCATCGAGCGTCAGTTCCTCGCCTACGAGTCAACATTCCGAGGCGGCGTACGGGTGGCCGTCGGTGACGTGAACGGCGATAACGTGCCCGACATCATCACAGCGCCGGGCGCCGGCCGCGTTGGTGAAGTGCGGGTCTTCGATCTCATTGGCACCGAGATGGTGGCCTACCGCACGCTGCCTTTCGGCCCTGCGTGGCGAGGCGGGGTTGAGGTAGCCTCCGGCGATGTAGACGGCAATGGTCGCGATGACATCGTGGCGTCCCAATCCCGCGGCCGAGGTGAGGTCCGCGTGTTCGCGTCGGTCGATGCCGCGGATCCGATCGTCGACGCGGCTACTCGCACGATTGTTCCGTTTGGTCCGCGGTTCAACGGCGGCTCGACCGTGGCGGTGGCCGATGTCGGCACGTTCACCGGAGGCGCGCTCACCAACGCCACGACTCCCGATGGTCGCGTGGAACTCGTTGTCGGGAACGGCTCGGGTGCCAGGTCGCTGGTGCGGGTCTACGACGTGTCGGCTGCGCCACGAGTGGTGGCGACGGTGCAACCCTTCCCGGCGAGCGTACGCGGTGGTGTGGCGATCACATCGGGCCGCGTGTCTGCTGACACCATCGACGAGATCATCGTGTCCGCCGGTCGTGGTGGTAGTGGAGCGGTGGAGATCTACGACGGCCGCATCGGCCTGGCTCCAGGCGGTGGTCTCACTCGCGTCACCGCGGCCTTCGCTGCGTTTGCCCGTCCCCAATCGCCGATCACGGTGGCGCCGATGGATACCAACGGTGACGGCCGCATCGAACGGCTGTTTGTGGCACAAGGTGATCCGCGCACCGGCTTTGGCATCGCCTCGTACACGACGAATGGAGTATTCATCGGGCAGGCTGCGTCGCTGGCGGGGCCGCTCCGGATTGCCGCGCCGCGGGCTCCCGGCGACGTGGTGACGACCCCCTCAGGCCTGAAGTACCGTGACCTCGCCGTCGGGACCGGGCCACAACCAACTTCCGGCCAGCGCATCACGGCGCACTACACCGGGACGCTCGTCGATGGCACTGTGTTCGACAGCTCTCGCGCCCGCGGAACGCCGTTTCAGTTCACCCTTGGGGTGGGGCAAGTGATCGCCGGCTGGGATGAAGCGTTTGCCACGATGCGGGTTGGTGGCCGACGAATCCTGATTATTCCGCCTGAGTTGGCGTACGGGAACGTCGCGCGGCCAGGCATTCCTGCCGGGTCCACCCTGATCTTCGACGTCGAGTTGCTCGCGATCGGCTAGAGACTTACCAGCGGGCTTCGAGGCCGAGCGTGCCGCCACCCAGCCAGAGCGTGGCGTTGCCATCGACGGCCGTGCCGGCGTCTACATTCGACGAGAAGTCGAACTGGTCGGGTGCGAGAGCCACGCCCGTAAGCCAGATCATGCTGTAGCCAAACCGCAGCGCCCAGACGTCATCGAGTCGATAGACGAGAGCCCCGCCGAGATCAAATATCCCACCGATGGTGCTGGTCGTGGAGCCGCGGGCGTCGCGCTCGACAAACCCTGTGACGGTGTCGACGATCGGCGGCTGCGACTGCGAGAGGATCGCACTTCCTACGCCCGCCTTGAGCCAGCCTTCGAGGGCCCACTGCTGCCAATCGACTCGCCCCCGCGCGCCGATCTGGCCAACCACGAGGTTCGAACTCGACTGCACATCGTACGTTCCGGTGATGATGTCGGTCGGCACCGTGGGGTCGACGAGCGTGATCGACGCGTTCTCCTCGAGGCCGGCCCACCGTGTTCCCGCGATCCAGTCGACCGTGGCCGTGGCGGCGTGGCGTTCGAATTCGTAGGCCGTGTCTCGCGGCAGATGCACCCACGAGTCGGTGAGAAGGACGTTCAGCTCAGCCGAGTGGAGCGTCGAGCCATAGGTCGTGCGGGCCAGCGAGGCATTCCGAAGACTGGCGACGGCGCTCGACAGCGGCAGAGGAACCTCGATGTTTCCGTTGCCGGGAATCGAGGTGTTGGCAAACATTCCGTAGACGCCAAGGTAACCTGCCTCCCAGCCAATGCCGCTGCGACCGTGCTGCCCATAGAAGACCCGCGCCCCTGGGGCGACAGGGAACTGCATGCTGTTGGCACTGATGACGGGAGCGAGTGTGTCGCCATTCAGCACGAGGGCCGACGGACTCGCGAGGTTATCCCGCTGCATGAAAACCGAATCGAAGACCGTGTAGGTCTCCCATTCGCGGCAGCAGCCAGGGAGCCACCAGGGGTAGTCAGCGTGACCAGCCTGTGCCGCGGGCATCGCGGCGAGGAGCAGCGCAGGCATCGCTAGCCAACGCAGTCGCCGCCTCAGAAACCCTTCCCAGGTCGGCTCAGTTGATCGACGCTGCATCACTCCACCCCCCGCGATCCGCAGGCCGGGAAAAACCGGCCTATCGAGACGTTTCGGCAACGGCGCCAGAATCATTGAATCTGTTGCAAACGGGCCGGCAGACCTTGCGGATTGCGGGGACGGCGGAAGGAGGCCGCATGGCTGCCAACGACCCAACTTCCGCATATGATAAGGTCCCGTTTGATCCGTCCACGTGAGGAGGCCCGCCGTGAATTTTCTCGAACAGGATGATCCCGAGGTCTGGTCCGCCGTGGCTGCCGAGCAGGTGCGGCAGCAGGAGGGCCTCGAGATGATCGCCAGTGAGAACTTCACCAGCCCCGCCGTGATGCAGGCGGTGGGCAGCGTGCTCACGAACAAGTACGCCGAGGGCTACCCGGGCCGCAGGTACTACGGCGGGTGCGAGTTCGTCGACAAGGTCGAGGATCTCGCCCGCGATCGGCTCAAGAGCCTCTTCGGGGCCGAGCATGTAAATGTCCAGCCGCATTCGGGTAGTCAGGCCAATGCGGCGGTGTATCTCTCGGCGCTCAAGACCGGCGACACCGTGCTGGCCTTCGACCTCGCCCACGGCGGCCACCTCACACACGGTATGAAGCTCAACGCCTCGGGCATCCTCTACCACTTTGTCCACTACGGCGTCCGCCGTGATGACCACCGGCTCGACTTCGACCAAGTGGCCCGCCTGGCCTGCGAGCACAAGCCCAAGCTCATCGTGGCTGGCGCGAGCGCCTATCCGCGCGAGATTCCTCATGGCCGCTTTGCGGAGATCGCTCGCGAGGTTGGGGCCAAGCTCATGGTCGACATGGCTCACTACGCCGGCCTCGTGGCGGCGGGCCTCCACGACAATCCGGTCCCGGTGGCCGACTATGTGACCAGCACGACGCACAAGACGCTCCGTGGCCCACGTGGCGGCATCGCCATGTGCCGTGCTATCGATGCCAAAGACCTTGATCGCTCGGTGTTCCCGGGCCTTCAGGGCGGACCTCTCATGCATGTGATTGCGGGCAAGGCGGTAGCGTTCGCCGAGGCGCTGCGGCCCGACTTCAAGGCGTATGGCCAACGCGTGATCGACAACGCCAAGACTCTCGCCGGCGCGCTTGCTTCGGGAGGTGTACGACTCGTCAGTGGCGGTACCGACAACCACCTCATGTTGGTTGATGTCACGCCGCTGGGCATCGGCGGTAAGATCGCCGAGGAGACGCTCGACCGCTGTGGGATCACCTGCAACAAGAACATGATCCCGTACGACGAACGGAAGCCAATGGACCCCTCGGGCATCCGCCTCGGTACGCCGGCGCTCACCACGCGTGGCATGGGCACCGACGAGATGCACCGGATCGCCGCGTGGATCCTGCGGTCCCTCAAGAGCCACGGCGACCAGGCTGCCCTCGAGACCATTCGCGGCGAGGTTGCCGATCTCGCCGAGCAGTTCCCGGTGCCAGCGGCCCGGCTCGAGCAGGCGGTGGCTGGATGACCGCCGCGGTCGGCGGGCGGGCCCTGGTCCGCCTCGGCATTGTTCAGTCCGCCTGCGCGGCCGACCGCCAGGCAAATATCGACCAGGCACTTGCCGGCATCGCCGAAGCGGCCGGTCGCGGCGCGACGGTCGTGTGCCTCCAGGAGCTGTTCGCCGGTGAGTATCCCTGCCAGGCAGAGGATCACGGGAAGTTCACCGAGGCAGAAACAGTGCCCGGGCCGCTGAGTGACATGCTTGGCGCGGCCGCAAAAAAACACAGCGTGGTCCTCGTCGGCAGCGTCTTTGAACGGCGCGCCCACGGCCTGTTCCACAATACCGCCGTGGTCTTTGATGCGGACGGCTCGCTGGCGGGTCTCTATCGCAAGATGCACATCCCCGACGACCCCCACTACTACGAGAAGTTTTTCTTTGCGCCCGGCGACACGGGTTTTATGAGTGTGCCCACGAGCCGGCTGGCCGTCGGCCCGCTCGTTTGCTGGGACCAGTGGTATCCCGAGGCGGCCAGGCTCACGGCGATGGCCGGGGCGGAAATGATCTTCTATCCCACGGCGATCGGCTGGCTCGATGGCGAAGAACGACTCCACGCCGAGCAGTACGAAGCCTGGGATACCATGCTGAGAAGCCACGCCATCGCCAACGGTGTTTTCGTCGTGGCGGTCAATCGCTCGGGCCGTGAAGGCCCCTTGCGATTTTGGGGCGCGAGCGTCGTCTACGCGCCCAGTGGTCAACGGCTGGCGATCGCGTCGCACGACACCGCCGAGGTGATCATCTGCGAATGTGATCTTGCCCGTATCGAGTGGTCACGGACCCGCTGGCCCTTCTTTCGTGATCGCCGCATCGATGCCTACGGCGGCCTCATCGAACGCTGGGGAGGCTGACATGGCCCGACCGGATCCCCTGGCCTACCGACTGCCAGCCGAATGGGAGCCGCACGCGGCCACGTGGCTCGCTTGGCCGCATCGCCGCCAGACATGGATTGGCCCGTTTGCCCCAATTCCGCGTGTCTATCAGCAGTTCGCCGAGATCATCGCCAAGCACGAGCCTGTGCGGATCATCGGTCAGGCTGACCTGCTGGCGGAGCCGCGGGAGCGTCTGGCGGGCGTGGCAAATATCGAGTTTGTCACCATCCCGACGAACGACTCGTGGGTGCGAGACTCGGGGCCCGTCTTTCTCGTGCCACGAGATCGTGCCGAACAAGATGCCTCATCGCGGGCTGCAGTCGCCTGGGGCTGGAACGCTTGGGGCGGCAAGTATCCTCCCTGGGAAGACGATGCCCGGGTCGCCCGATCGATAGCAACGCACTGCGGCCTTGAGGCCTTCGAGCCGGGCGTCGTGCTCGAAGGCGGCGCCATCGAAACAGACGGCGCTGGCACGATTCTGGCCAACGAACGCTGCGTCATCGACGAGCGTCGAAATCCCGGTCTTGAACGGGTGGCCATCGAACACGCGATCTGCCAGTGGCTCTGCGTGGAGAAGGTCCTGTGGGTCGGCGGTGATCTTGCGGGCGACGATACCGACGGACATATCGACCAGCTCGCAAGGTTCGTGGCCCCGGGCCGTGTGCTCGCCGCGCGGCAGTCCGACTTCGATGACCCGAATCATGCCTCGCTTGCCGACAACCTCGCGCGGCTCGCCACACACGAGGATGCTATGGGCCGACGGCTCGAGGTCATTCCGGTCGATATCCCATCGCGGTTCGCCTTCGAAGGGACACAGCTTCCAGCGAGCCACCTCAACTTTTATGTCGCCAACGGCCTGGTCGCGGTGCCGGTGTTCGGAGGGCCGACCGACGAGCCAGCGCTCCGAGTACTCGAGCAGTGTTTTCCAGGCAGAAAGATTGAACCGGTCGACTGCTCTGAGCTCGTGCGTGGCCGCGGCGGCCTGCACTGCATCACACGCGACGAACCAGCCTAGCCCAGCCATAGCACCCAGGGAGCCCTGATGATGGCCAGGATGGAACGCCGGGATTTCATGGCGATGGCTGCCGCGGCGACGGCGGCTGCGCAGATGCAGTTGGCCGAGGCAGGCGACACGACCTTCATGAACAATGTGCCCGATCCCATCCTCGCAGGTGACGAGCTGCCGACATTCAAGTTCGAGCTCGAGAAGTCGCCCGGAAAGATTGTCGGCAACAGCTACGGCAAAGAGGCCACCGTCCGTCAACTTCCGATCTCAAAGGGGATCGCAGGCGTTTCGATGAAGCTCGAGCCGGGGGCGATGCGGGAGCTCCACTGGCACGCCACGGCCGCCGAATGGGCCTTTGTCATCGACGGACGGGTCCGCACCACGGTCATCGACCCTTCTGGCGGGGCCGAAACGAACGATTTCGAACCAGGCGATGTCTGGTACTTCCCGCGAGGGCATGGGCACATGCTCCAGTGCCTCGGCACGAAGCCGTGCCACTTCATCCTCATCTTCGACAACGGATACTTCTCGGAGTTTGGCACCTTCAGCATCACCGACTGGTTCGGTCACACGCCGAAGCCGCTGCTCGCGAAAAATTTTGGCCTGCCGGAATCGACCTTTGACGGTTTTCCGAAAGGCGAGGTCTACATTGCCCGTGGCCCGATCCCGCCGGATGTGCCGAAGGATCCACTCCAGGGAGAGGTGCCACCGCAGCTGACTCATAAGTACCGGCTCCTCGACCGTCCTCCTCACAGGACGTTTGCAGGAGGTCGTGAGTGGCGTGTGGAGTCGACATCGTTTCCGATCTCGAAGACCATGACGGGCGTGATCCTCGATCTCGAGTCGGGGGGATTGCGGGAACTTCACTGGCATCCGTCGGCGGACGAGTGGCAGTACGTCATCGAGGGTGAGATGAGCGTCACCATGTTCGGCTCGCACGGCCGGTACCGGACCGAGACGCTTGCCGCCGGAGACGTGGGTTTCATTCCGCAGGGCTACGGGCACTCCATCGAGAACATCGGCTCTCAAACCGCTCGCATCCTGATCGCCTTCAACTCCGGGATCTACGAAGCAATCGACCTCTCACAGTGGATCGCTGGCAACCCAGTCGATGTGCTGGCCACGACCTTCGGTAGGCCGGCCTCCCTCTTCGAGAAGTTCCCCCGACATGATGTCTTCATCGCCCCCGATCGACCATCCCGTGCGCCCTGAACGAGTCTGGACTGCTGCGGCCGTTCGCGAGGTCTGGGATATCGCCTGGCCGACCGTGCTGACCATGACCAGCTACACGGTCATGCAGTTTGTCGACAAGCTCATGGTGGCGCAGGTCGGGCCGCTCGAGGTAGCGGCGCAGGGCAATGGAGGCATCTGGGCCTTCACGCTCGTGGCCATCATGATGGGGATCCTGACCGTGGTGAACACGTATGTGTCTCAGAACCTCGGTGCGGGCCGCCCTGAAGAAGGCTCCCGCTACGCCTGGGCGGGCCTCTGGCTCTCGCTCGGCGCCTGGGCCTTTGTGCTGGTGCCGTTTGCCTTTGCGTTGCCCTGGATCTTCTCCTTCATGGAGCATGATCCAGAGCTTCAGACGCTCGAGACGCAGTATGGGCAGATCGTCCTGCTCGGGTCGCTCGTCTTGCTCGCGAACAAGGCCCTGAGCCACTATTTTTTCGGGATACACAAACCGAAGGTCATTGCGTTTGCTGCGATCGCCGCGAACGTCTGCAACGGCCTGCTCAACTACGTCTTCATTTATGGCGAGCGTGGGCTCCCGGCCCTTGGGCTCCCCGGCGTGCCTGGATTCCCCGCTCTGGGACTCCCTGGCGCGGCAATCGCCACGGTGCTGGGTACTGCCGTAGAGCTGGCGATTCCGCTGGCGTTGTTTCTCTCGCCAGACATGGATCGTCGATTCAAGACACGAAGCCACTGGCAGTTCGATTATGCGCCGATCCGCGATCTAGTGCGCCTTGGGTGGCCTGCCTCGCTTCAGTGGGGAAGCGAAATCATCTGCTGGTCGATCTTCATGTCGGTGCTCGTCGGTCAGTTTGGAAACGATCACATGACTGCCGCCTGGACGGTCCTCACCTACATGCACCTGAGCTTCATGCCTGCGGTCGGGTTCTCCTCCGCGGTGGCTGCCATCGTGGGCAAGCGAATCGGCGAGGGTCTCCCTGACATCGCCGCCGCGAGGGCGCGGCTCGGGCTCTGGATCGCAATGGGCTATGTCACGGTGTGCGCCGTTGTGATGGTGGTCTTCCGTGAGCCCCTGGTGTCACTCTTTGCCGGTGGCTCCGACACGCCGCCAGAGCAGATCGCCAGGATCGTGGCCATTGGCACGCAACTCATGTTGTGCGCGGCAGTCTTTCAGACGATGGATGCCGTCGGTGTCGTCTGTACCGGTGCGCTTCGTGGCGCAGGAGACACCGTGTGGCCTGGTGTCGTTACGCTCGTCCTGAGCTGGGTTTTTATCGTGGGTGGCGGCCAGGCCTTCGTGGTGCTGTTTCCAACGCTCGAGTCGCTGGGGCCTTGGATTGGCGCTGCGATCTACATCTTCGTCTTCGGGATCGCCATGTTCCTCCGATGGGAGAGCGGCCGATGGCGACACATGCGCTTGCTTGACCGTGGGCGGCATGACGCGGCGATCGCGATTCCGCTCCCAGGGACGCCGGGCACGGCCGGCGACGAGGCCGTCGAGGACCTTGCTGCCGACGTGGCCGCCGAGGTGCTCCGCCGCCGGGATGCCAACAGGCCCCCGAATACCCGCTGATTCCGGCATTGCCCTGGCCCCGTGGCTTCGCCACTATCCCCGGCCACCGCCACGCCGGCGGGGAGTGCGGAGGCGGATGCCATGGAACAGTTTACGTCGATCGTCCAAGGATTCGTATCGCTGATCGCCCGCGTGTCGATCGCGGTGATTTTTCTGGTGAGTGCGATTGGAAACAAGATTCCGCAGTTTCAGCAGACGGCCGAGTACATGGCCTCTGAAGGGGTGCCCAATCCCCGGTTTGCCCTCTTCGGCGCGATCGGTCTCTTGCTCTTGGGGTGTGTGTCGGTGATCGCTGGCGCCTGGACAAGGATTGGCGCGATCTTCCTCTTCACGTTCCTGGCAGCGGCCACGTTCTACTTCCATGACTTCTGGCAATTCGCAGATGCTGCTCAGCGGCAACTTCAGACGATCCAGTTCATGAAAAACCTCGCCATTGGTGGCGGACTGTTGGCGCTAGTCGCCTTTGGCGGCGGCCCCTGGAGCGTAGACGGCTGGATCGAGTGGAAGCAGGAGGAGGCCGAATCCGCTCCTCCCGCCAAGGCCCGCTCCACGGCCAAAATGCAGCAGGCCGCCTGAGTCGACCCGCGGCTCGCGGAAGTGGTGCGTAGCCATCGATACAGGGGCGAATTATGCTCGTAGCTCCCACAGGGGCACGCGCATGGTCGCTTCGATTTCTGTCCGCTCGTCAGCATGGCTCGCGTGCGTCGCGCTCCTCGCGGTGCCGTGGACAGTTGGTGCACAGGAGCAAGACGTGATGTCTGGTCCGGCCACGACCATGCAATCGCTCATCCCGTCGAGCCGCCCGTTCGGCAGGCTCCCCGATGGTCGCGAGGCGACGCTGTACACGCTCGAGGTGCCTGGCGGCTGGCGGGCGACGGTCACCGATTGGGGTGCGATCCTCACGAGCTTTCTCGTGCCGCCTGGTGACGGCGGTCGAGCGGACACGTCGGTCGACGTCGTCCTGGGGTTTGATTCGCTCGACGGATACGTCGCCGTACATCCCTACTTCGGGGCGATCTGTGGCCGGTGCGCCAACAGGATCGCGGGCGGAGCATTCGACCTCGGAGGCCAGACCTATCGGCTTGCAACAAACAACGGCGGGAACCATCTCCATGGCGGCCTTGCGGGCTTCGATAAGAAGCTCTGGAAGGCGACGCCGCGGCCGACGGACCGTGGGCCGGCGGTCGAGCTCGAAGTCGTCTCGCCCGACGGTGAGGAAGGGTATTCCGGAAGGCTCGTCGCAAAGGTGGTCTACACACTGACGCCTGCCGGCGAACTGATCGTGGAGATGTCGGCCACGACCGATGCGCCCACGATCGTGAATATGGTCCATCACTCGTATTGGAATCTCGCCGGTCAGGCCTCCGGTTCGATCAAGGATCACGAACTGGCTGTCGAGGCGGATCGCTATCTGCCGGTGGACGCCGGCAGCATTCCCACCGGCGCCTTTGCGGTCGTGCGGGGAACAAGTTTTGATGTGCGGCCAGAACGACAGCCGTGGGCTCAGTGTGGTGGTGCGATGGAGACGTTGCCACCGAATGCCCCACCTGGAGCACCACGAGGTGTTGACCATGCCTATGTGCTTCGCGACTGGCGGCCGGATGGCCAGATCAGGAGGGCCGCTGTGCTTCGCGATCCTGCGAGCGGCCGCACGCTCGAGATCCTCACCGACCAGCCGAGCCTCCAGGTCTATATGGGGAACTTTCTGGACGGCTCACTCACGGGAAAAGGCGGTGCGGTCTACGGGCCCAACGCTGCCATCTGCCTCGAAACCCAAAAGTTTCCCGACACGATCCACCACGCAGACTGGCCAAGCGTGCGGCTCGATCCGGGCCAAACCTACCGCCACGTGATGATCCACCGCTTCACGCGTTAGCGACGGGGGCGTGCTGAGGCGGATGATCCAGAAACGTGGCTGGCAAGGGCCGCGAACAAGCCGGCCACCTGGTTGCTCGGTATCACCGGAACCGGATCAGGGGATCCAAGAATGCGAATGTCCCGCTTCACGGGTGCCTGCTTTACCGGAAGGGTTCCAAATTGAACCGAAAGCTCGTAGCCGCCAGTTGAACCAGGCCTGCCCGAGCCAGCACGGGTCGGGACATACTGCGAGTTCCCATAGCCGGACACGCCAATGAAATACCACCCCGTGGCCGTGGGTCGGAACACGACTCGGCTGTCAAGCGTCTCCCCGTAGTCATCGTTGATGGCAAGCTGGCGGCCCTTCTCACCAAACACGCGGAGGACTGAATCGAGCGACGATGGGGTCAAGAGTCGTTCGGCCCGTGTCTCGATCACAAGCGACTGTCCGGCCACCAACCGCACCCGATACATGTCGACATCGCGGCTGCCGTACCGACCGTTGCCCAAGACGCTCACCAGACGAACCTCGCCCGTGGTCGCTGCCACGCGGAAAGCGGAAGCGATCGTGTCGCCGATATCAACAGTTGGCGTAGGTATCGGAGGCGGTGGAGGCGGAGGCGGAGGCGGTGGAGGCGGTGGATCGACGGGCGGCGTTGTCGAGACGATCGCCTGTATCGCGGCAGCGACGTTGATGACACCGCCGGTGACCATGCGGCCAGCCAGTCCAGAGACGGGCCGCGTCGTCGAGAGGATCGCAGACCTGAGTTGGGCTGCCGTAGCCGCCGGATTCGCAGCCGCCATCAGGGCGATGGCGCCTGCCACGTGCGGCGTTGCCATCGACGTGCCGCTGTAGCTTGCATAGCCGTTGTTTGGAACCGTCGAGTAGATTCCGACGCCCGGGGCAGCAACATCGACCGTCGTGGCGCCATAATTCGAGAAACTGGCAAGCCGATCGGCGCGGTCTGTAGCGGCGACCGCGATGATCGATTCGTCGGGATAGTTTGATGGGTAGTTGGCCACGCTGTCGTTGTCGGCCCCGTCATTGCTGGCCGCGGCCACGAAGAGGGTGCCAGCACGGCCGCCCGCCGCGATGGCATCGCGCAGGGCGTTTGAGGCGCCGCCCCCGCCCCAGCTATTGTTCGTGGCCACGACGTTGACCCCGAAATCCCGCCGCATCTTGGTCGCATAGTTGATCGCCGCGATCGCATCCGATGTCGCCCCGCTGCCGTCGGCATCGAGGAACTTGAGCGCCATGATCGAGACCTGCCAGTTGACGCCAGTAATCCCGACACCGTTGTTGCCCACGGCGCCGATCGTGCCGGCCACATGCGTGCCATGTCCCTCGTCATCGAGGGGATTGCCGTTGCCCGCAACGAAATTCCAGCCATGGATGTCGTCGACAAACCCGTTGGCATCATCGTCTCGGCCGTTGCCGGGAATCTCCCGCGGGTTTTGCCACATATTGGCCGCGAGGTCTGGGTGGTTGTAGTCGACCCCGGTGTCGATCACGGCGACGACGACGTTGCGCGACCCGCTCGTCACGTCCCAGGCGGCCGTGGCACGGATGTCAGCCCCGACGATGCCTCCCGATCCGCCCGCATTCGCGAGCCCCCAGAGCTGAGAGAAAGACGGGTCATTCGGCCTTGCTGACGAGGCGATCGCGAAGTCAGGCTCCACGTAGGCGACCGTCGTCGTCGCAGATGCCCAACCCACGACATCCGTGACGCTCGCACCGGGAGCCACCAGCGCGTAGAAGCCCTCCCCGAGCGAAGCGGTCTGCCACCCAGAGCCGGCTGGCAGGTCAATGGCAAGGGCCGTGGGCGCTGCCCGGACGATCCAGGAGTCGGCGAGGACCGAGACCTGGGAGCCCTGCCACTGGAGTTGGGATGCGATCACCGGTGAGGCAAAATCGACCGCCAGAAGCACCCGTCGCTCAAGCGGTTCACTGGCAAGGCAGAGGTTAGAAGGCCGCGGCCGGGAACCGCGGCTAGGGTTTCTCTTGAGGCCGAGAAATCGAAACATGGCCCGCCCCCTTCTGCGGTCGACTATTGTCCTCCACATGAACTGCCGACACCCACCGCCTACCAACGGAATTCGTAGTCCTGGCGACGCCGAAAGTCAACGCGCCGACCTCACCTCTCCTTCGACCCCGCCGCCCCGATTCGCTCTGATCTGAAGCCGCGGCTATCCTGCCCGGCACGACCGGCAGTGATGCCGCAGGTGTTTTCGTCGGGCAGGCATGTGGAGGGGACCCAGATGGTTTTTCCAATCGGTGACGACAACGCCGACCGCCAGACATTTCCATTCGTCACAATTGCCCTGATTGCGGCCAACATTTTCGTGTTCGCGGTCCTCCAGCAGGGGTTCCGGCCCGAAGGGCTGAACGAAGACTTCACGATGGCCTACGTTCAGGTCCCGAAGGAAATTCTGTCTGGCAAGGATGTGGTCATGCCGGACGAGGTGCGGGTGATCCGCACGCCCCAGGGGGTTGTCGAGCTGCCTGTGCCGGGACTTCGGGAAACGCCGATCCCTGTGTGGTTCACGCTCCTCACGGCCATCTTCATGCACGGGAGCGTGATGCACCTCTTGGGCAATATGTGGTTTCTGTGGATCTTCGGCGACAACGTCGAGGACGACATGGGGCATGCTGGATACCTCGGCTTCTATCTTGGCTGCGGGGTCTTGGCATCCCTCGCGTTTGTGGCCTTGAACGCGACCGGCGAAGCATCGCTCACGCCCTGCCTGGGAGCCAGCGGAGCAATCTCGGGAGTCCTCGGAGCCTACCTCGTGCTCCACCCCAACCGTCGGGTGCGTGTGATCGCGGTACGGATGATGATTGATGTTCCCGGATACGTGGCTGTGGGCATCTGGTTTCTGTTTCAGGTCGTCAGTGGCTTCTTCGATGCTGGAAGCGGAGCCGGCGGCGGCGTGGCGTATTCGGCCCATGTCGCGGGTTTCGTTGCCGGACTCGTGCTTGCCAAGCCCATGAGCCGGCGCGTCGCCCGCTCTGGCGCCGATACACTGATCAAGTTGCGCCGCAGGCTGGGCTGAACAGGGGCGTTGCTAGTGTAGTGTCGCGTAAATAACGCAACTTATATTCGGCAGTGGCGTTGAATCCTCAACTCGTGGAGGATTCGATCATGCGTGTTGCGAAGCCAATTACCCTGACGGCTGAACAGC
>JANNSZ010000110.1:0-38985 GCA_031403195.1 Planctomycetota bacterium
CGTTCGCCTGGTGACCGTCGCCAACCCATCGCCTGACTACGACAAGACGGTCTTCATCGACATCGTGCCGGCGACGCCTGGATTCCCAGCGCCCACACCGCCATTCACAACCACGATCCCGGGGCCGCTTGGCCCTCGGCCCGTGGACATCTCGGTCGCTGACGTGACCGTTGCCGAAGGTGCCGCGGGCACGACGACAACCGCCAACTTCCTGATCACGCTCTCTGGTGCGTGGACTGCTCCCGTCAGCGTCAACTACGCCACCGCCGATGGCACTGCCACCGCGGGTGGCAATGATTTCGGCGCCACATCCGGCACAGTCACGTTCGCAGTGGGTGAGACATCGAAGTTGGTCTCTGTGACGATCGTCGGCGACGCCGCGCCTGAGCAAAACGAAACGTTCCAGCTCGTCCTGTCGAGCCCGATCAATGGCATTTTGGCTCGATCGGCTGCCACGGGCACAATCACCAATGACGACGGCACCGCGGAGCCGGCATT
This sequence comes from Planctomycetota bacterium, assembly GCA_031403195.1. GTDB lineage: Bacteria > Planctomycetota > Planctomycetia > Pirellulales > UBA1268 > QWPN01. Next base: position 499 of record JANNSZ010000110.1, read on the forward strand.
CAAGATTGTTGTGGTGTTCCCAGACAACACGCTGACCGAGCCACAGAAGGCTGTCTTTATTAATGCTGCCAGTCGGTGGTCTGAGATTATCGTAGGCGATGTCCCAGACGTGACCTTCCAGGGGCGAGTCATCGACGACCTTGAGATCAGCGCCACGGCACCATTTATCGACGGCCCCGGCGGCATCCTCGGCTCGGCGGGGCCAACGGAAATTCGTCCCGGCAGTAGCCTGCCTTTCCTTGGGCAAATGAGATTCGACTCCGCCGACGTCGCAACGATGGTGTCGCAGGGCACGTTCCAGAACGTGATCCTCCATGAAATGGGCCATGTCATCGGCATCGGTACCCTGTGGGATTTGCTCGGCCTCGTGCAGGGGATTGGCACCGCCAATCCAATTAATGTGGGAGCGAACGCGGTTCGTGAATACCGGACGCTCTCTGGAACCAATGCTACAAGCGTGCCGGTTGAGAACTCTGGCGGACCGGGCACAGCTGGTGGTCACTGGCGGGAAAGCGTCTTCGGCACCGAGCTCATGACGGGATATGCCGAAGCCCCGGGAGTTCCCATGCCGATCAGTCGCATGACGGTAGGCACGCTCCAAGACTTGGGCTACACCGTCGATTACGCAGCGGCTGATCCCTACACACTCAATGCCCGACAGGCTGCCCTCGACTTCCAGCGTCGGCAACTCAGCGGTGCGACACCAGCCTTCAGGATGCTGCACGCAGCTGGGGGCGCAGCCTCGGCGAATTTCTACGCCGCGGTTGCGTTCGGCTCCGGGTCGGCATCGGTCGATGGCGAGTCGATTGCCTCCAAGACATTCCGCGCCATCGGCGGCCTGCGAACCTGATCGTCAGCCCACCGTGCCGCGGTCGAGCAGTCCGGCAATCAGGGCGGTGCGAGTGTCCACCGGGAGCGTCGTCCGCTTGGCGGCAGGTGCCTCGAGAATTTCTCGCATCCGCATCAGCCGCCGGCCGCCCGACTGCGCGTCATAGCTGTTGAAGGCGACTCGCACACGACGGTCAGCCGCAAGCTCCTTGCCATTGAGGGTCATCCGCGTCACGGTGCCGCCTGGGTCCACAGTCACATCGAACGGCCAGAGCGTCCGATCACTGTCACGGACTTTTCGGTCCTCGGCGAGGATGGCCGCAAGATCCGCGGCTGTGACCTCGGCGGTGGCGAGCATATTCTCGTAAGGAAGGATCCGCCAGCAGTCCGCCACGGTGAGCTTTCCCGGCTGGATGTCGCCGGTGCCAAAGCTGCCATGAAACACGCCGTCAACGGGGTTGCCTCGCCGGCCAAGCTCGGCTCCAAAACACTCGCACAGGAGGTTCACGAGGGCACTGCCGCGACCCTGGCCACGGATCACGTTCTTCACCGTGGCCACCTCGCGGCTGAGCTCCTCCTCTGTAGCGGCGAGGTCCGGCTGAGCCACCTGCATGACGAGCGGGTCGAGAGGAAATCGGTCGTCCATCAGGAGCGTGAAGGCCCGTCGGTCTACGAGCTTGCGAGACGCGAGGTCGAACGTGAGGTCGATGCGGCCGCAGTGGATACCGTAGTAGCTTGCCTGCGAGCAGAGCACATCGTGCAGCATCCAGGAAGGCTGGTTCTGGTGTGAGTGCCCAGCGAGGTAGACATCGACGCCAGAGACATCCTTCAGCATCGAGCGAACAGGGTTGGCATAGTCGTCATTGAACCGCCAGCCCATGTGGCCGGTCACAACGACCGCATCCACCTTTTCGCCGCGGACTTCGGCAACCGCCTTCGCGAGTGTCTTCACCGGGTCGAGCGGCGCAACGCCGCCGAGCGTTTCTGGGGAGAGCCAGTAGGGAAGCCCTGGCGTGATCAGGCCAATGAGGCCAATCCGAAAGCCACCGACCTCACGGATCGTCCAGGGTTTCACTTTTTCCCACGCCCCGGAGAATGCGCCCGGCTGCACCCCGCCTCGCTCGAGATTGGCCGTCAGCACGGGCGAGGACGATTCCGCGAGCAGGGCTTCGGTCTTCTCGGGGCCCCAGTCGAAATCGTGGTTACCAAGCGTCCACGCGTCGTAGCCGAGCCGGTTGAAGAGTTCGATCATGACCCGGCCGCCTGACCGGATGCTCACAGCCGTCCCCTGCACCACGTCACCGACGTCTACGGTCAGCGAGTGAGGGCACTCTCGCCGCCATTGCCGCAGGCACGAAGCCACCCGCGCGAAGCCTCCGACATCCTGAAGGCCCTCATAGGTTTTGGTCGGAAGGATGCGACCATGCAGGTCGGTCGAATGAAAAATCGAAATCGTTTTCGCCCGCCCCTTCTCGGCGGCAACGACGTTTCTCACGGGAAAGCCAGCGAGGTTCAGGCCCGTCGCGCCGACCAGCGCGGCCGATGACCCGAGAAATCGGCGACGCGGCATGGACACTGTCTGGCGCATAGGACACCTCCGACTGAGGATCTGGGCTTGTCTGCCGCATCATACCGGCAGGCGGGAGACGGCTTCTGCGCGTGCGAGTCGTCGCCCTGCGACGGATTTCACACAAAAGCCACTGACCCCTCACAATTTTCTAACATATTAAGGCTAGTTTTTCAGAAGTCAGAAGGTGATGTCGCCCGACATCACTGATTCCTCCCGCCTGGTTGGAATCGCCTGCGTCCCGCCTTGATACCAATCGCCGCACGACACCGTCTTCGGACGGTCCCACCTTCGGGCGGTGCGACTCCAGGAGCAATTCAACCGAAGGTCCATTTATGGGCCGAGGGAGAAGGTCTGTTCATGGCTTCACCATCTCCACTGATTTCAACAGGTTCTCGAATCGAGCCTGGCTCGAGGCACGGCTTCACCCTGGCCGAGCTCTTGGTCGCGATCGCGATCGTCGCCACCCTGGCGGGTCTCCTTCTGCCCGCGATTCAGGCCGTCCGCGAAGCGGCGCGCCAAACTCAGTGCGGCAACAATGTGAAGCAGATCGCTCTCGCCGTCATCGCCTATAAGCAACAAAACGGGTATTTCCCGCCGGCGACGAAGACTACAGACCAGGCAGCATGCCAGGACTGCTTCGACACCTGGTTTGAGGCGAGCCGGGACCCCGCGTCGTTCACGCCGGGCACAAAACACGGCACGAGCTGGCTCCTTGAAGTCCTGCCGTTTCTAGAGCAAAAGACGATCGCGGACCGATGGAACTGGCAGACCAATGTGCTCGGCAACGCGGCGCTCGCGCAGACCGATATCAAGGTCTTGTATTGCCCAAGTCGGCGAAGCGGAATTCGCACAGGGTCTGACGATCACCTCAACCTGCTCGACCCAGCGTGGCGCGGTGGTGGCACCGACTACGGCGGATGCTACGGCCGCCTGCATGGGTTTGTCTCGGAGATCGCTGAGCGGCATCGCTTCTACGACATGTCGGATACGACGTTCACGCCTTTTACCCCCACCCCTACCGCGCCCCAGGTCGATCACAGTTCGGGGCTCCTCAACGGAATTTTTCACGCCACCCTGCGATTGGCTGACACCGCAGCTCAAGATGGCCTTTCAAACGTGATTCTCATCGGAGAATTGCAGCGGCTGCGGCCACCCCCAGGGGCGGCCGAGATTGTGGCCAGCCCTCGCACGAGCTACGACGGCTGGGCTGTCGGGGGGGTGGCCACGCTCTTCAGCGTCTCGACCGATCCCGACCGTGGAAACCCCGGTGGTCTCAACAACCTGTTTTTTGCCTCGCCCGGAAGCGAGCACGACGGGGGTGCCAACTTTGCGATGGGCGACGGCTCTGTTCGGTTCGTGAGTGATTTTGTCGATGCAAAGGACAACGCGTCGGTCCTGCCCCTTCTGGGCAGCATTCGGGATGGCATCGTCGCTTCGATCGACGACGCGAATCCCTGACGCGTGATTCCGGCAGATGCTCCACGGAGGACATTCCATGAACCCTCGCGCGGCATTTCCCACACGCATCCACGACTGCTTTCCGAAACGCGATGCCGCCTTCCTTCCGTGGACGTCATCCCACCTGTGGCTCATGGCGATTGTGGCGACCGTCGCCTGCTGCCTCGCTGGCTGTGGCACGTCGAAACGGCCCCCGCTCGGTGTCGTGGAGGGCACCGTAACACTCGACGGAGTGCCACTCCCGGGGGCGCTCGTCGTCTTTACGCCTGATGGCCCTGGGCGATCGGCTACTGCCGTGACCGACACAGCCGGCCGGTATGCCCTGACATTCCTCCGCGACATTGCGGGGGCAAATGTGGGCAGCCACACGGTGCGGATCACGACGACCAACGGTCAGCGAGGGCGTAAGGAGATGCTGCCGGCCCGCTACCATCGGAAGTCTGATCTCGTGGCATCCGTTGAGCCTGGCCACAACTCGGTCGACTTTCCGCTCGCGTCGAAGTAGCTGCTCTTGGGTCGGCCTGGGTGGCCTCTGGTTGCCGCATCGTGCGGCTGCAGCCGCGATCCGTTAGCGGCTCGTCTCGGCGAGGTGCTGCCGCAGGATCCGCTCGATCTCGACGATCGAGCGGGGATCATGATGCACCCGCGTGTGCGTAGCAGGCACGCATATCTCGCTCGAGGCGCCAGACGTGTGGGCACTCTCGACGGCCACCACACAGTCATCACGGCCACCGATGATTGACCAATGCACGTCGCCGACGATCGAATGCGTCGCCACCCAGCAGGCGGGACGAAGCCGATCGAGGGCCTGGAGCGACGGTGATGTCGGCTGCAAGAGATCGATCGTGGTGAGGACGCCGCTGGTGTATTCCGGGCGGAACGCGTCGGGGTTCGCCTCCATGATTCGCTGATGCAGCGCCTTCATATCTGGCGGCTCCCGCACGGCGAGCGACGCCAGGCGGCCCACACCCAGCGAGGCGAAGGTCGAGCCTCGGTGCGGAGTGGCGATGTAGACGACGCGGGTGACGAAGGGAAGCGGCCTGAAAAACACCCATTTTGAAAACCACGGCCGGACCTTCGCCGGCATGCGAATAGTGTCAAACGGCACCGTGGCGATGGCGTCCCAGATCGCCGTCCCAGAATCGACGACCATCATCTTCGCATGGAGCCCCCCCATGCTGTGCCCAATCAGAACGAGGTGCCGAAGCGCCGGGTCGCGTCCCTTGGGATCAAGGCAAGCTACCGCCTCGGTGAGCTGATGCCGCAGCGCCGCCGATACCTGAAGGAACGAGGCCCCGGTCGGGTACCGAAAGAGCCAGGGTTCGAAACGACGATGAAACTCGGGCCACGCCCGGAGCTCATTGATCACGTTGAACCAACTGCCCTCGTCGCTGGCGAGCCCATGGACAAAGACGACGGGAATCCGGCCTGGGATATGGGGTTCGAGAAACTCGAGCCTGGGCTGTGTATCCCCTCGGCCAAACGGCTGGAGAAACCCTTCGATCCCGGAGGAGGGTATGCCGTCGAGGACATTGAGAAGCGGTGCCGTGAGATCCGCAGCCAGACGTGGCGTGGTCGGGCCGATCTTCACCGCAGCAATCTCGACAGGATTGGCGAGGTCGAGCACGGCGGCTGCGTGGTCACGGTAGACCGGCCCTGCAAACTTCTGTGCTCCATTCTCGTGACCAGGCATGTCGAACCGGAGGACAGCTGTAGCAGCCACTGCCTGACGCGCCGAAGCGAAGGCCCCGTCGGCCCCACCGAGTTTTCGTGCATCGATTCTGACCACCACGGGCAGTCCGAAGCCGTCGCGGAGATGCCGCCGTGTCACGCGGTTGTCGTCATGCTGCGCCTGAGGTTCGAGTGAGGCGATGGCCTCCGGTGGAAGTGGGAGCGCCTTGGGGACCAGCGGCACCTTCACGAGCCGCCCTGGTGGCCCCACCCAGACGCCGCCCTCACCGATGCGGCCATGCCGCGCTGCTGCTTCGAGGAAGCCAGCCAGCGCGTCGGCGTAGACTACCGTCGCGGCTGCGAGGACTGCGGGCGACTCCGGGCAGAGTTGCACCGCGTTCCATGCCTCCTGGCAGGCGACGTAGTAGCCATCGATCGCATGACGATGACCATGGCGAAGCATCTCGCAGGATGCGCCGAGATACTCCTCGGCTTTTCGCAGCGATCGCTGCGCCGCCGGAAGCGGCTCCTCCGGGGGCGCGATCGGAAGCTCGATGGCCCACACGCTCAGGTGGGTCATGGCGAGTATGACCCCGAGCGTCACCACGATCGAGCGGACCATCGCTTCCTCCGCGATCGTTATCGACGCCCTGGCCCCGAAGGACCGGTGCCACGATCCCAACCCGCAGACTTCCCCAGGTCTTCCTAGGTGCCCTGGGAGTCCGTTCGCTTGCCTCGCCCCGAGAGCATCAGGGGCCTTTGAGAAATCGAGGAGGGCACCAAGGCTCGCTGACCTTCGCCCCACATCATCAGCGGCAGAGTCAGTCACTCAGGCGCGTGGCGTTGAGTGCTCTTGAGCCACCATCTCGAGGTCGCGCGAAAGGTATTCCACGGTGGCCGTGGGGATCAGGTTGAAGTACACCCGCCCAGATGTCTGCCAGCGGGCGCCATCGTGAAAGAACTCCGCCGTTGCAGCGCGGGTGCGGCCAACGGCCTCGGCCTGATCCTCTTCATCCATCACAGAGCCAGCAACGGCCTCGAAGCTCACCTCGACCGCCACGAGCGCCTTGAGCTTCCCCGACCGACGGTCGCGGGCGTAGACCACATCGTCGTCAAAATCAACATCGAGCCACCGCAGGCCACGCGGCCTCCCGCTGGACGATGCCCGATCGATGAACTTCGCTTCGAGCGGCTCACGCTGACGGTGAAAGTCACGCCGCGCTCGGGCGAGCCGCTCAACCTCCCTCGCCGCATAGATCGGTCGAAGGGCGAGAACAATAGCGAAGATCGCTATGGCGGCTATCGCCGCCATGACCACGATCAGCAATGCATTCACATTCCCCACGGCGAGGATTCCAGAAGGGCAGTCCAACGGCGGCGACGATGCCGACACCGTCAAAGTACCGCTTCAGTCTACGACCCCGATCCAAACACTCCAAGTGAGTACTTCGCGAGGAGCCTGAGGGGCGTACACTAGCCTCTTTTTATGCCCCCGGGCCTGATGGCATGGCTTCCCCCCGTCGCCAGAAACCGTCGCTGTATGGCGCCCACCAGTCCATCGCTGGCGGATACTTTCGCGCCGTGGACCGCGCCGTGGAGACGGGTTGCGAGGCCCTGCAGATCTTTACCCGCAATATCAACCAGTGGCGATGCAAGCCGATTGCGCCCGACGAGGCAAGCCGGTTTCGCCGAGCGGTCGCAGACGCAGGCCTCGCCTTCGTGGTGGCCCACGACTCCTACCTTATCAACCCCGCGTCTGCCGACAGCGACCTGAGACAGCGCTCCATTGACGGCCTTGCTGAAGAGATCCAGCGTGCCGAGTTGCTCGGGATCCGATGGGTCGTGGCCCATCCGGGTGCCGCCGGGACTCAGCCACGTGCGAAAGCGGTATCCCGTGCCGCTGCGGGAATCGCGAAGGCGATGCGGACAACGCCTGACCTCCGCGCCGGCATCCTCATTGAAACCACCGCGGGACAGGGCTCATGCCTCGGCGACACGTTTGAGGAGATCGGCGCCATGCTCGCCACGCTCGATGGCAAGCCTCGCCTTCGTGAACGAGTGGGTGTGTGCCTCGACACGTGCCATGTGTTTGCGGCGGGCTATCGCCTGTTCCCGGCAGCCGCGCTCGAGGCCACCCTCGATGCCTTCGACGATGCCATCGGGCTCGATCGTTTGGTCTGCATCCACGCCAATGATTCGAAGCGAGAGTGCGGCTCACACGTGGACCGTCATGCAGCCATCGGCAAGGGGCACATCGGCCGCGATGCCTTTCGGCTCATCGTCAAGCATCCCCGACTTGCCGGAATCCCTTTGATTCTGGAGACGCCCAAAGAGGGCCCAGACGGCACACCGTCACCGGCTCAGGACCGCGCGAATCTGGCAGTGCTCCGCCGGCTCGCGCGGGCCCGGCGTTAGCCGCCGGCTTCGGGCGGAATCTTTCGCCCGTGGGGGTCCGCAGCGCCGCGGGCCATCTCGGCCGCAATTCGGCGCCGCATGGCGACGCCCATGTGGTGCTCAACCCATTCGGCCGGTGGATGGAGGTGATCGACCGGCACATCGGCATGGCGCCTCAGCCAGGCTTCCCAGAGTCGATGCGACCGCACGACCTCCGCGGCCTCCCGCGCGGCGTCGGTCGAGAGCCGCACGCCGCTGCCATGCGTCTCAACACACCCGGTGAAATGGAGCCAGACTGCGGCCAGGCGTTCGAGTGTCGACTGTGGACGAGGCATGGGCACACACGACTCGCTAGCTGCTTCCTGCGCCCGCCAGATCCGCGAGAGCCAGTCCTCACCCGCGACCCGCCACGTGAGCGGCGGCCACGGTCGTCGTAGCCACAACCCGGGGCGACCCTTGGCGCAATTCAGGCTTTTTGGAAGCGCCTCCACCACAGCCTCCAGCTGCCGTGATGACCCCGAGACCGAGAGCCGCGGGAAGCCATGCGGCAGCCAAAAACATGGCTTTCGATCGCCAAAAATCGTTTGTTTTGATTCATCAAAAACACGATACCCCTACCCCAAGGCCGCGTGCCGTTCCCCAGGCAAAGACCGGCGCGTTGACCAAAACGTGGGGCACACTTACTTTTGGAGAGGCGGCAGGCGGCCGGGCGGAGGAATCCCGTGCAATCGACCTATTTCAAGCGGTTCAGGATGGAGGCCGACCTGGCCGTTCTGCTTGGTTCCGCGCCGCTTCCAGCGGGCTACCGGTTCGTCGCGTGGAACGAGGCGGTCCTGGACATCCACGCCCGGACCAAGTTTCGCGCCTTCCGCGACGAGCTTGACGCGATCGTCTTTCCCTGCCTGGGCGACCTCGACGGCTGCCGGCGACTGATGCGGGAAATTCGTGGAAAAACTGGGTTTCTGCCGGCTGCGACCTGGCTCATCGCGTGCGGTTCGGCGCCTGAATCACTGCAGTGGTGCGGCACGATTCAGGGAGTGGCGGAGCGGGGTGGGGCCGGGATGATCCAGAACGTCGGAGTGGTGCCTGGGCATCGGGGCTTAGGGCTCGGTCGCTGCCTCGTGGAGCGGGCCATGGCGGGGTTTCGAATGCACGGCCTCGACCGGGTGTCGCTCGAAGTGACGGTCGACAACACCCGTGCCGTACGGCTCTACCAGCGGATGGGTTTCCGTCGGCGGCGAACCGTGTACAAAGTGGTGGAGGGGGCGGCATCGCCGGCCCTTGAGGCGTCGCTGCTCTGATTGCCTCTGCCCGACCGATCCCGGCCACACTCGGCACGTTGAAGCAGACGCTCCACACCGCGACGTTCCCCAACGGAATCACCGTGCTCGGGGAGGAAATGCCGGGCGTGGAGTCGGTGGCGGTGGCCCTGCACGTGCCGGCTGGTGGACGTCATGACCCGCCAGGCCGCTGCGGCCTGGCGACGCTCGCTGGTGAGATGAGCCTCCGGGGAGCCGGTGGACGATCAAGCCGCGAGATCGTCGACGCTCTCGACGGTGCTGGGGCCGTGTGGTCGCACGGTGTCACGGCCACCCATACGACCGTCGCCGCTGCGATGGTGCCGAAGCAGTTGCCTGAGGTCCTCGCGGTCTTCACCGACCTCCTGCGTCGCCCCGATCTCCCCACGGATCAGTTCGAAGCAGCCCGCCAGATGGTGCTCCAATCCATCGCGGGGATCGAAGACGACCCAGGACATCGGGCGATTGCGGCGCTGCGGCGGATCCACCTGCCGTCGCCGTGGGGCATGCCGACCGAAGGCATCGCCGCCGAGATTGAGGCCGCATCGCTCAACGATGTGCAGGCCTTCCTCGCCCAGCGCATGGGCCCGACGGGCATGATCGTCGCGATCGCCGGCAGGATCGATTGGAGCAGGATCCTCGCCCAGTTTGAGCAGCTCCTCGGTGACTGGACAGGCGGCTCCGCGGAGCCCGTGGCGGTGGGTGCGCGGGGGCCGTACGTGCGACACATCCACCACGAATCACAGCAGACCCATGTGGCACTCGCCTGGACGATGCCTCCGGCGAGGAGCGACGACTCTGCAATCTGCAGGGCCGTGATCTCTGTGCTCGGCGGTGGCACCAGCTCCAGGTTTTTCACCGAGGTGCGCGAGAAGCGTGGACTGTGCTACGGCGTGTCGGCCGGCTACGCGAGCCAGCGAGATTTCGGGATGGCCGTCTGCCATGCGGGCACCACGGCAGCACGCGCCCAAGAGACGCTCGACGTCATGCTCGCTGAGATCGAACGCCTGCCCGGCTCGCTTGATTCCGACGAGCTCGAGAGGGTCAAGGCCCGTGTCACGGCGGGACTCGTGATGCAGCAGGAATCGAGCACATCGCGTGCCGACTCGCTCGCAGGCCAGTGGTATCACCTCGGTCGGCTGCGCACGATCGAGGAAGATCTTTCTCGCTACGATCACTTGACCGTCAGCCTGCTGGAAGACTGGCTCGCCGCACGTCCGCCGCGGGATCTGTCGGTCGTGTCCCTCGGCCCCGCGCCCCTGGAGGTTCCCGGTGCCGTTTCTGCATGAGCGCCTGCCCAACGGGCTCGATGTCGTCGCCGAGACGAGCGATGCCGCCGTCTCGACGAGCGTCGGCATCTTCGTCGGCACAGGATCACGCGACGAGCGGCCGGGAATCGAAGGCGTCAGTCACTTTCTCGAACACATGGTGTTCAAGGGCCCACCAGACCTCTCCGCCGACGACATCAATCGCGGCTTTGATCGCCTCGGTGCCTCCGCGAACGCGTTCACGAGCGAGGAGGAGACCGTCTACCACGCCGCGGTTCTCCCGCGGCACCAAGGCGATGCGGTTGACCTCCTCGCACGGATGATGCGGCCGGCACTTCGCGAGGACGACTTCGGCACCGAGAAGAAGGTCATCCTCGAAGAGATCCGGATGGACGACGACCAGCCTCCGTTCGGGGCGGACGACCGTTGCCGGGCGGCATTTTTCGGCTCGCACCCGCTGGCCGGAAGCGTGCTGGGAAGCGTGGCATCCATTGAATCGCTCGGCGTGGACGCGATGCGGGATTACCACCGCCGTCGCTACGCGCCCGAACGGATGGTGCTGGCGGCTTCCGGTGTCGTTGATTTTCCAGCGCTGGTGGAATCTGCGCGGCGACTGTGCGGCGGTTGGGACTCGAAAGCCGAAGAAGAGGATCACGCTGCGGGGTCGTTCTCCCGAGCGGCTGCAGTCCCAGGTGACCAACGGATTGTCCGTCCGGCCACGCTCGAGTACGTCGTCCGTATGACCGCCGGTCCAAGCGACGATCACCCCGACCGCTGGGCTGCCTGGCTCTTGACGGCCATCCTCGGGGATGGCACCGGAAGTCGCCTCTATTGGTCGCTCGTCGATCCCGGCCTCGCGGAGCAGGCCGCGATTGGCCATCACGACTTTCTCGATGCAGGACTCTTCCTGACCCACCTTTCCTGCGAGCCTGAAGACACAACCGATCTCCTCGAGCAAATCCTCGATGTCTACCGCGACGCGATGCAAAACGGAATCACATCGCAGGAGTTGAATCGAGCCCGCAACCAGGTTCTGGGGCGGGTCGCCCTGGCCGGCGAGCGGCCCAGGCGGCGTCTTTTTGACGTGGGGCTCGAGTGGGTGCATCATCGCCGGTATCGGTCGGTGGCCGACACGCTGGCCTCCGTCGAAGCCGTGACCCTCGACGATATCCACCGCGTTCTGGCCGACTGGCCGCTCGACGCCCCCTCCGCCACCGTGCTCGCTGGCCCTGCTGAGTGACGGCCCGGGCCGGCGCGGGCATAATCGTGATTCTCGAAGCCCCTTCCCTCTCGCCGCCTGCCCTATGACGCCTCTCCTCGCTGATGCCAACCGCTGGCTCGTTCCCCTCCCGCCGGTGTGGATGCTCGGTACCGCCGCGTTCGTGGCAGCGCTTGCCACGCTGGCCAGCTGGGGGTGCCTGCGGCTCGTCGCGCCACGGCTCGCCGACGAAGCCAAGGCCTCGCTCCGCGACGGATTCCTGGGACCACTGGCCTGGCTGGCGATTGCCTTCTCGGCGGTGGCGGTCGCCTTTACGCCACTGGTGGGACTGCCACTTCCGCCCGACTTCGCAGTGTCTGACTCCGCAGCCGTCGTCCAAATCGGCCGCTCGCTCGGTCGCATGACATCGGCCAATGACTTTCAGGAGCGAGTCACCGTCGCGCCCAAGGCATCGCTCCAACCAATCTCCTTGGCCCTGCGGCCGCAGGAGCTCGAGCGGATCGAGTTGGTGAGTGACCAGTCGCTTGTCGTACGAACGCAGCAAGGGGTCGAGGGCTTCGCGCTCGTGAAGAGCCCAGACGTGGTCCTCGAGCCGGGCAAGCCCTGGGTGTGGCAGCGAGCCGAGGGTGCCACCAACCCGTTTCTCGGCGCCAAGGCCAAGCTCGAAGCGACGAGCGAGGGTTCTGCCCCGGCACGCCTCGACATCCGCTGGCAGCTCACGCCGGAGCATCCGCAGGCGGCAATCCTGCCCTGGACCATCGTCGTCCTCGGCGGCATCGTGGCGGCCTATGCCACATTCCGCCTCGGATGTGGCCGCATTGCCGCCATCGCATCAGCGACCACCAAGGAAGCGATCGGCCAGCCGCTGTTTGCCGTGGTCATTTCCGCGGGCATCGCCCTCATCGTGGCCTTCATTGCCATTCCCTACAACACGTTTGGCGAAGACGTGAAAATGTACAAAGACAGCAGCCTAACGCTCATCAAGGTATTGGCGCTGCTCGTGGTCGCCTGGACGGCAGGGATTGCGGTCTCGGAGGAGATCGAAGGCCGCACGGCCATGACCGTGCTGTCGAAGCCACTGACTCGCTGGCAGTTCATCATTGGCAAGTATGCGGGCCTCGTGCTCGTGGCCTTGCTTGTCTTCATCATCCTCGGGAGCGTGCTCCTGGCGATGACCAACTTCAAAGTTGTCTACGATGCTCGCGAGAGCTCGAAGGTCGATCCCATGTGGTCGGAGAGCGCCGACGAAATGATCACGGTCGTGCCGGGGCTGGTGTTGGCATTCCTCGAGACGGTGGTCATAGCGTCGATCGCGCTGGCCGCATCAACGCGGCTGGGCACCGTCTCCAACCTCGTGCTCTGCTTTGCCGTCTACGCCCTCGGACACCTCGTGCCGCTCATCGTGCAATCGAGCGTGGGCAAGTTTGCGGTCGTGCGGTTTACCGGCCGGCTCTTTGCCACGATCTTCCCGGTGCTCGAGTATTTTTCGGTCGAGGCAGCGGTTGTGGGAGGCGTGCCGATCCCCTGGGACTACCTCGGCGCAGCAGCCCTCTACGCCGCCCTCTATTCAGCCGTGGCGATTCTTCTGGCGCTCGTGCTCTTCCAGCACCGCGACCTGGCCTGATTGGCGGGCCCGTGGAGCCGCAGTTCCCCGTCCCGCCGGGACTATCGCTTGTTTCCCAAGAATTTGCTCGGCCCTATACTTCGCATGCCGTGGCATCAATCGCCTTCCTGATCACGACCCCACCCGGACGCTCGCTCCGAAGGTCGTGCCGTTTCAGGGAGGCATGCCAAAACCGTACGTCACACCACACCGAGACTCTTTATGCTGACGCCCAAGATTCAAGCCGCGATCAACACTCAAATCAACAACGAGTTGACCGCTTCGTATTCCTACCTGGCGATGGCGTCCTACTGCGCGGCCCAAAATTTCTGGGGCAGCAGCACGTGGCTCCGCATTCAAAGCCAAGAGGAGTATGGCCATGCCATGAAGTTGCTCGACTTCATGCTCGATCGCAACGCGCCGGTGGCGCTCAAATCGATTGGCGAACCACGCAGCGAGTTTCAAGGCATTTTAGACGTCTTCCAGACGGCCTTAAGGCAAGAGCGCGAAGTGAGTGGTCAGATCGAGGCCCTCTACGACTTGGCGTTTCAAGAAAAGAGCTTCGCGGCCCTCGCCGAACTCCAATGGTTCCTCACCGAACAAGTGGAAGAGGAAAAGACATCCCGTGAGATCGTTGCCAAGCTGAAGATGATCCACGAAGACCCAGCCGCCATGCTCGACCTCGACCGCGAGCTCGGCGCCCGGACCGGCGAGGAACCCGGGGCAGAGTAGCCGCAGGGGACGCTCCAGGGCTCATTTTCAACTTCGCATGTGGGCCGAGACACGACGAAACCGGCCTGACGAAGGCCTGTTCGCGTGCTTACCGCACGATGCCAGTTCGCGCGGCGATGCCGAGGGTGGCTAGGCTGCCATCGGCGTCGCCGGGCACCGACCACCAGCCAGCGTCGACCGGCCGCACTGCCTGAGCTTCTGCCTGGCCGTCGATGAAGATGGTCAGGCCGCGCCGCAGGCGCCGCTCGAATCGCGGCCCAACGGCCACGCCCACGAGGCTCGCGGTCTCGCTCGGGGCCAGCATCGTCCGCAGTTCGAAGGACTCGCTGCCCGAGGCACGGTCTTGGGAGAGGCCAATGCGGCCAGTCCACTGCGATGGTCCCTCGTCGAGCCGTTCAGGGTTGGCCGCCACACCGGCTGCGACATCGATCCCATCGACGCGGCTTCGCACTTCCGCAGCGACCGGTACGGGCATCACATCGCCACCGACAGGTCCGCGAATGTCGATCCCCTTGAACTCGAGCATGGGCACATCCGCAGGACTGCCGGACTCATACGTGTCGAGCGCGCCTGCGACCGAATCTGCTCCCTCAAAGTTTGAAAGCCCGAAGCCCTCAAACGCGACCGGTGGCGGTGCCAACGGCAGGCGCCGAGGCTGCTCGTGGCCCACGGCATACGCCGCGGGGGCAGGGTGTGGCTCCCACGCAACAGCGGCGTTGCTCCCGACGAGGACCGGAACCACGGCGATGATGCCCGCGGCAAAACGTCGGACAGGCACAGAGAGCATCACAGGCGTCATCCTCATGGAGTCAGTATCGGATCGGAGGGCCAGGCCACTCGCGGAGCGACCGCAGCGACTAGGCAAGACGGGACGGTCAGCCGGTCTTCCGGCGAGGAAAGAGGGGGATCGTGGCGGTCCGGGGTTTCCCGACCGGCCTTCCACCCCCGAGCCTCGTCGTCTCGAGCGCCTCGAGCACCCGGGACGCGACCTCCACCGCCGCGGCCCCGGCCGCGGCAGACACGAGCGGCGGCGTGCCGCTGCGGATCGCATGCAAAAGGTCGTCGTGCTCTGCTGCAATCGCGTTGGCATCGGGCACCGTCACGGTCTCGAGCGGAAGGATATCTGTAAAAAACCGGTCCTTCATCCCCTGCCGCTCGCCAGGCGACACGCTTGCCGCGCGGAATGTTCCGTTGCGAACGGCCTCAGATGGCGAGACCACCTCCACAGACTTGGCCGTGAGGTCGACCGACACGAGGCCACCGGACGCCCACATCGACACCGTGCGTTCAGCCCGCGGGCTGATCCGCGAGGCTGTCAGGTCGGCAATGAGGCCCGAGGAGAACGTGAGCTGGGCCCGTACGGCATCCTCGTGCCCCCCGGCGGCCACGAGCCCTCGCGCCTCCACCTTCTCGAGCCGACCGGGTTCAAGCGAGAGCACGAGATCGATGTCGTGGATCATGAGGTCATAGACCACCCCCACGTCGAGCGAACGAAACGTGAAGGGTGTGAGCCTGCGGGCCTCGAGAAAACTCGCCTCGCCCGCGCGAACGGCTGCCGCCCGCCAGGCCGGATTGAATCGCTCCACATGCCCGACACTGACGGTGCGACCACAACGTCGTGCCGCAATCATGATCGCACGAGCGTCCTCGGCATTGGCCGCCAGTGGTTTCTCGACCAACAAATCGATGCCGGCCTCGATGAGGGGAATCGCCACCGAGGCATGGAGGCCGGTCGGCGCAGCGACAACAGCCGCATCGACTCGACCGATGAGGTCCTGGGGCTCGGCCAGCGCGAGGCAGCCGTGCGCCGCGGCCACGCGATCCCGCGATTCTGCCAAGGGATCGACGACGGCAACGAATTCCACGTCGTCGCGACTCGCGAGAAGCCTCGCGTGGATCGTGCCCAGGTGACCGCAGCCGATCACCGCCATTCGTGTCTGTGTCATGCCGCCTTCCTCCGTTCGCGAGCCCGACCGTGCCGCCCCTCCTGCTGCTTCGCCAGAAACTCGAGCAGCTCCTCAACGGCCGGCTCAATCATTCCCTGAGAGCGCAGAATCTCGCGCGCCGGCTCGAGCCCGACCTTTGCCCGATAGAGGAGGCGGTGGGCTTCGGAGATCGCCTCAATCGCCTCGCGACCGAAGCCACCTCGCTTGAGAGCCACGACATTGATGCACCGCGGCCGGGCGGGCCCGCCTTCACAGAGCATGAATGGCGGCACATCGTGCAGCACGCGGGAGAGTCCCGCGACAAACGACCAGCCGCCGATCGTGGCCCAGTGGTGCACCGCCACCGCGCCGGAGAGGGACGCGCGGGAGTGGATACGCACATGACCGCCGAGGAGCGTGCCGTTGGCGATCGTGACATGATCGCCGATACGGCAGTCATGAGCGATATGGCAGGCACCCATCAGAAAGTTGCCGTTTCCGATGGTCGTCTGCCCATCTTCCTTCTCACTGGCGCGGTTGATCGTGACGTTCTCACGAATCACGTTGTCATCGCCGATCTCCACGCGGGTCGCAGTTCCGCGATAGCTGATGTCCTGTGGCTCACCACCGATGACGCAGTTTGGAAAGATTCGATTACGCGCCCCGATGGCGACATGCCCCATGATCGTGACATGGTTCTCGAGGACGGTTCCACGGCCAATCACCGCATCGGCCGAGACGACGCAATACGGACCGATCCGCACGTCGGCGGCGAGCTGCGCTGACGGATGCACAATGGCCGTGGCATGCACGTCGGCTACCCGCCCTGCCAGTGGCACCGTCATGGCGTCGCCATGCTCATCGAGGGATTCGTCAGGCACTCGCTCGCCTCCCGAGGAGAGGCCGAAGCCTGGCCGCGAGTGCAGCGTTGAGACGATGGCCACTGCGAGAAGCCCGCACGTGGGCGTGAAGCGGACGGCCCACGAGCGCCAGGTCGCCCACGAGATCAAGCACCTTATGCCGCACACATTCGTCGGGCCACCGAAGATGGTTGTCGATAGGCCCGTCTTCACCAAAGACGACAAGCTCCTGAAAGGTCACATGCCGCGCGAACCCTGCCCGCTGAAGCCGGGCGGCCTCGGCCGCGGTGATGAAGGTGCGAGCGCGGGCGAGCTCGCGGCGATAGGTTTCCGGCGTGACACGAAGAGCGAACTGCTGCCGGCCAATCGGCCCAGGGCCGTAGTCCAGCTCGTATTCGACCGAGAGCCCGGGATACACCGGCGGCATCGCCTCGATCCATGCGTCACCGTCCGAGACACGACAAGACTTGCGGACAACAAGCGGATCGAGAAACTGCCCAAGCCGCTCGACACCAGCCTCGTCGAGTGCGGCCACATACGCCGCTGAAGAACCATCCATAGCGGGCATTTCTTCCTCGGACACTCTCACCAGACAGCAGTCGATGCCTAAGCCAGCCAACGCGCTTGCCACATGCTCCACCATCTGGATTGATGCCCCGGCGACGGCGAGGTTTGTACGTGCAGGCGCGTCCACGCGATGCTCGACCGCCAGAGGAATCCGCACCGGCACGCTGCCGAACTGCCGAACGAACGCGAGCCCACTGCCGGCAGCTGCCGGCAAAAACTCGACATGGCACGGCCGCCCACTCCAGTAGCCGGTGCCGGCCACCGCTACCGGTCGGCGAATCGTCTGCTGCGGCCGAAACTGCATGGCGCGCTCGACAGAGGGGAAAAGGACACCTGCAGACCGGAGACAACGCTCCGGCCCGCACCAGAATGAACCTGCTCAGCGACGCGGCTGGACCGGCACTGTGTTCCGGTCAGCATGCCGGTCAGGGACAGGGGTTGCGCCGTTCAGCATCCGCAGAACGTCGGGCGTGATGTCGATCTGGGGATCGTGAAAGACGATAGGCTTGGTGATGTTGCCCAGAATGCGGTTCCGATCACCACCATCGACCGGATCACCATCGAAGCGATGCACGACGGCGATGCTGTTCTCGCGGGCAAACTGAGCCACGGCCTTTTCGATCTGGCTGTACACCTGCATGTACACCTGGGCCTCGCGGTCCATGAAGTCTTTCTTCTGGAGCTGAGCGGTAACCTGGAAATCACCCTGAGCCTTGGCCACATCGCCCTCGAACTTGCGATACTCAGGCGTGCCCACGGCATAGCTCTTGAGCTGCTCCATGAGCCCATTGATCCGGTCTCGCTCAGCCTTGAGCGAATTCTCGGCAGCAAGGACCTCGTCCTTCATCTTCTCCATGGAGGCCTTAAAGCCCGTGTGATTCTTGAAGACGTAGCCCACATCAATGACAGCCACGTGCGTCGGGGGCGGCCCCGAGGAAGGCTGCGCGACGGGCCGGACAGCCGGCTGGCCAGGGACCTGAGCATGGGCGGCCGACGCGACGGTCGCGGCGACGAATGCAACGAAAGCCAGTTGCCTGTTCACGGAAAGCTCTCCTTGGGACGAAGGCAGGGGCGAAATTGGGGCGAAACGCGTCGGGGCCGGAACCCACGCTGCGACCAACCGTGGCCGCGTGTGAATCCCGAAGCGGGGGGGATAATGGCGGGCTCACCCCACCGACTCAAGGGCACTTTTCGCGGTAAAACACGCTTGCCGCCACCACTAGGCGAAGCACGACCAAGAGGGGCCCGCTCCGCGCAAAGCCGCTCGCTGCATTACCGCGGCGGGGCGAGCGTCACCTCGAGCGTGACTTCCGCGCCGTCTCGGACCACCACGACTGCCACGGCGTCGCCACCTTTGTACTTCCGCAGGGCGCTATCAAAATCTTCGAGGTTGGTGATGGCGCTGGTGCCCACACGGACAATCCGATCCCCGCCCAGAAGGCCGCCGCGGGCTGCCGGCGAATCCTTGGCCACGCCCGAGATGGCATACCCCCTGCCCGGCTTTCCAAAGTCGGGAATGCTCCCAAAGTAGGGACGGTCGCCACCACGAGCAAACTGGGGCGAGGCCACCTCCACATACGCGGGCCGCTCGGGGGCCTCGGCGATCTCCTGCACCATATCGGTGACGAGCCCTGCCAGGCGGACCAGTCCGTCATAGTTGATCCGATCGGCCGTGTCGGTCGGACGGTGGTAGTCGGAATGAGATCCGGTGAAGACATGCAAGACGGGAATCTTTTTTGCATAGAAACTCGCATGATCGCTTGGGCCAAATCCGCCGGGTTCTTTGGCAACGTCGAAGCCGTGCGTGGCGACGAGGCGGTCGACGAGGCGATCAAAACCTGCCCCCGTGCCCGTGCCGTGGATGATCACCTTGTTGCCAGCGAGCCGGCCCACCATGTCGAAATTGATCATCGCCACGGTGTCGGCCAGGGGCAGGACCGGGTTTTCCGTGTAGTGGGCACTTCCGAGGAGGCCACGCTCCTCGCCCGAGAAGGCAATGAAGAGAACGGTTCGCGGGAGCGGGCCAGCAGCGACCAGACGCCTGGCTACTTCCACCAGGAGCGCTATTCCACTGGCGTTGTCGTCGGCACCATGATGAATGGCCTTCTCATCCAGTGCCGCTGATCCCCGGCCTCCGAAGCCGAGGTGATCGTAGTGGGCGCCGACGACGATCGTTTCGCTGCGCAGAATCGCCGGACGATCGGGCCCGGCCTCGCGGCCCGTTCCGGCCACGATGCCGAGGATGTTGCGTCCGCTGGTTTCTGATCGTGTGATCGCCGTTCGCCCCCGGATCCGCCAGCCCTCCAGTGATTGACTGTGGGGCTCGAGTTTCTCATCGATTTCTTTTTGGATCTCGTTGAGCGACCGACCGATCGCTGGCGTCACGATCGAATCAATGCGAGACCGCCTCACATGGAGGATCGGCATGGTACGACTGTCAGAGCCCTCCCCAGCGCGACCGAAGGCGACAAGGTCATCGCCACCTTCATCGGCGTCGTTACACAAGACAAGGGCGCCTACTTCGTGTTCTGAAGCATTGGCTGCCTTGCGAGCCAGCGCCGCATGCTCGGATGTCTGGTTGCCTTCAAAGGCGCCGTGCGGCATGTCTTTGTGCGGCTCTTGGCGGAGCACAATGGCCGCCGCCCCTTTCGCAGCAGTCAGGGATGCGTAGTCGTCGTACTTCTCGGATGGTGCGGTAATGCCATAGCCCGCAAACACCACCGGGAGGTCGAAGGAGCCCGCGCCGCCGATCGCCAGCGGCGTAAAGTCGCGGCCGAGTTCGAGTTGAAAGACCTGGGGCGTGCCTGAGGCATCCGGGGGCCCCACGAATTCCGCGGTGTTCTCTTCCGCGGGGCCGAGCGTGGCATCGAGCGTCATTGCAAACGGCTGCGAAGGGCCCTTGTGCTCCCCCGGCGGCGTCAGCCCGATCTCGGCAAACTGTTCGGCGATCCAGTCGGCGGTCGCCTCGATGCCGGCCGTTCCCGGCCCCCTGCCCTCTCGTTCGGGCGCCGCAAGCCAGGCCACGTCTGCCCGGAGCCGGCGGGCCACGGCATCGTCGGGAGGCGAAGCCGTGGCCGATGAAGGCGTGCTGGTCGCAGTGCCGGCTGAATCCGCGGCATCGCCTCCATGGCCAAGCCCAATGGCCCAAGCCGCCGCCAGCATCGGTGCCCACCGTGATGACTGAGACTGTCGAGCGGCCATCAGTTTTTCTCCGTGCGTGTCCTTCGGCATCGCCTTCGCCACGGCGACAGCCTGCCATTCTAGGCATCCAGCCGCGTGGGGCCCGCTATCGCTTCCCGCCTGAACGGAGGCGTGCCAGAATTGCGATGCGTTTGCGTGTCGTCCGTCAGCCCCTCCCCGCACCACTGCCTTGCCCGCACTCTTTGTCATCCAAGGCTTCAATCGCGGAACTCGCTTCGCGCTCGCGGAGGACGTCGCCGTCACCATCGGCCGCGAGGCGGGCAACTTCGTCAGATTGGATGACCACGAAGTCTCTCGTCGCCATGCCGAGCTCCGTCACGTCGGCGGCATCTTCATCGTCGGTGACCTTGGGAGTTCCAACGGCACCTTTGTGAACGACGCGAAGGTGGATCGTGCCGAGCTTGCCGGTGGCGACCGCATCCGTGTCGGCCGCACGGTGCTCGTCTTCTCGGGCGAAGGGGCGGATCCCTCCGCCAACGCAGGGGTCGATATCGTGTCATCTTCAGATGCCACCGATGCCTCCCGCATCGTGCGAAGCCTGCCGGAAGACTCGATCGTTCTGGCGTCGCCTGAGGAGCCACAGAACAACTGGCTCGCCAAAGCGCGAAGCAACGTGCAGGTCATGTACCGCACGGCGCTTGCCGTGAGCCACACGCTCGATATCGACGAGCTTCTCGGGCGGATTCTCCAGCTCGTCTTTGAATGGGTCGAGGCTGACCGTGGCTGCATCATGCTCTTTGATCCGGAGGACGGTGAACTGCGATCGAAGGCTCGCCGCGACCGACGTGAAGGGGCCACCGACACGATGGCCATCAGCCGTACCATCCTGGACTATGTGCTCGGGAGCGCCGAGGGCGTCATCACAAGCGACGCTCAGGATGACGACCGATTCGCCGGTGGCAACAGCGTGGTTGGTAACCGCGTTCGTGAAGCTATCTGCGTCCCGATGCGCGGCCGCTATGGAACGGTCGGCATCATGTACGTCGACACGACCGTGCCGCTCATGAAGTCGATCGAGCGGCGGCGGTTCAGCGACGAGCATCTCAAGCTCATGATCGCCATCGGGCACCAGGCGGCGCTCGCAGTCGAAGACACCACCTATTACTCGGCGATGGTCCAGTCCGAGCGGCTTGCAGCGGTCGGCCAGACCATCGCCACGCTCTCACACCACATCAAGAACATCCTTCAGGGCATCCGTGGCGGCAGCTACCTCGTCGAAATGGGCCTTGAAAACGCGGATCAGGTGGTGCTTCACAAGGGCTGGGACATTGTCCGCCGAAACCAGGACAAGATTTCGTCGCTTGTCATGGACATGCTTTCGTTCAGCAAAAACCGTGAACCCGACCCTGTGCCCAGCGACCTGGGGAGCCTGATCGACGATGTCGTGGAGACCGTCCGCCAGCGAGCCGAGGAATCGGGCGCCGAAATTGTGTGGGATCGCCCGGCCAGCATGCCCCGGCTCCTGTTTGATCCCGAGGGACTCTCACGGGCCGTGCTCAACGTCGTCACCAATGCCCTCGACGCGGTCGTTGGGCGGACCGGTGCGGCCGTCACAATCACGACGGCAGTCGACGAGGCAGCCGGGGTGGCTCGCATCACCGTCGCAGACAACGGCGCCGGAATGCCCCCCGAGCGACTCGCCGAGATCTTCAAACTCTTTGTCTCTACGAAGGGAGCCAGGGGAACTGGCCTCGGCCTCACCGTGAGCCGAAAGATCCTTCGGGAGCACGGCGGTGACATCCATGCGTCTACCCGGGAAGGAGAAGGCAGCACATTCACACTCGAGTTTCCACTCCGGCTGTCGTCCGCCACAGAGGATGACCCGGGCTCGGCAGCAACCCTGGCCGGATTTTCACCGTCCGATCCCGACCCGAAGGACGGTTGAGCATGGCGAGCCTGCCCACGCCGACCACGCCGGTGAGGGGCTTGTGCCTCGTGTCGGCTGTCATCATCACCAGGGATGCTGCGGCGCACCTCCCGGCCGTGCTCGAAGCGGTCGATTTCTGTGATGAGCGGCTGATTCTCGATTCTGGTTCGACCGATGCCACGCTCGACCTTGCCCGGGCCGCCGGCGCGAGGATCGAGCACCAACCCTTCCTCGGGTATGGGCCCCAGAAATGCCGCGGCGTAGCCCTCGCAAGCCACGACTGGATTCTGTCGATTGACGCCGATGAGGTTCTCGACGACGAGGCGCGGGCCGCCATCATGCGGCTCTCCTTCACCGATTCCCATGTCTGCTACTCCATTCGGCGGCGGACGTTTATCGGGAGCCGCGAGGTTCGGCATGGCGCCTGGAAGCACGACCTGGTCCTCCGGCTCTTCAATCGCACGACGGCGGGCTTCAAGCCGTTGCCCGTCCATGAGGAAGTGGAGTCGGGCCGCTCACCCACACGGCTCGCCGGATCGCTGCTCCACTACAGCTACACCGACTGTGGTGACGTGCTCGCCCGATCGATTCGCTATGCCCGTCTCAAGGCAGCCATCATGCGGCGGAAGGGGCAACGCGTGTCGGGGTGGTCCCTCCCGCTGCGGGCGGTCGGGGCATTCGTGGGAAGCTACCTCCTGCGGGGTGGCTGGCGAGACGGCACTGCTGGATTCATCGTGGCCCTCGCTCGCGTAATCGACTCCACATTGCCCCGGGCCATGCTCCTGCTCGACGACCCCACGCCGCGAGATGCGGCCTGACACCAGGCGGTGGCTGGCGTGTTTTCCCAACGATTCTCGCAGGGAAAGGTTTTGATGAATCAAAAGCAGCCTCGATAGCCGATGAGCCATTGGGGAATTCTGCGTACCGTCAGCACCAAGGTCAGGCCACAATGAATGTTCGTCAACGATCGCCTCGCCTGGGAGCGGGGGGCGCATGGCGTCTTGTCGCCGACGCGGTGCGGGGACTCCCTGGACGCTCCATGGCCGGGCTTGTGTGCATCCTGGCTACGGTCGTCCCCGGGATCGCGGTGGCCGATTCGCCGCAGCGGGATCCAACCGACCTGCAATGTGGTCTGTTTGCGACGGATGATTTCCGTGAGACCTGCGAATCGTGGTCGCAAAACGAATGGCGGCTGTGGTGTCGCGACCATTGCTTTCGGCCGAAGACGCTGCTTGCCTGGGACGACTCTGCTCGCACGTTCCTCAACGGCACAGAAGATCGTCCGCTCGAGTCGGATCGGCCCGACTTCACGGAAGCCAGTTCGTGCGTCGGCTACCGTCGTGTCCAGATTGAAATGGGGTACACATTCATTCACGACAACAACACCACCGACACGACCGCCCACTCATTTCCTGAAATTTTGACTCGGATAGGAATGTTTGCGGAATGGTTCGAGTTTCGTATCGGGTGGAACTACGGCATCAATCTGACTCGCGAAAACATCGTCTCGAACGTTTTCGACGGTGGCGAAGACCTGTACCTCGGCGCCAAAATCGCCCTCACCGAGCAGGACGGCTGGCGACCCGAAATGGCCATCATTCCGCAGATGAACGTACCGACCGGACACGTTGATCTGACATCGGGTGAAGTAGAGCCCGGCCTCAATTGGCTGTACGGTTGGGACTTCAACGACACCCTGGCGGCGGGCGGCAGCACGCAGGCGAATCGTGGCATTGACGACTCGGGCACATGGTTCACCGAGCTCGCACAGTCGTTCACGATCAACTACACCCTCGCCGATAAATTGGGCGGGTACACCGAGTGGTTTGCGTTGTTTCCAGCCGGAGCGCGTGTGGCCCTGCCGGAGTACTACTTTGATGCTGGCCTTACCTACCGCGTACACAACAACCTCCAACTCGATATCCGCGCCGGTATGGGACTCAATGACGCGGCTGACGATGTATTCGCCGGCTCCGGCGCGGTCTTCCGCTTCTGAGCCTTCGAGGCCGAAGCCAAGATCGGGACGGGCGTCCGCTGGATGGCAAAACCGGCGGTGAGAGATCACCGCTCTGCCTTCACCTCGCTGGCTTCGAGTTCCACCTGAACGGCGTCGGCGGTCGGGTGATCGAGGGAGATTTCGCGGCCGTCCGCCAGGTGCAGCGTCCACAGGTTTTGCTCCGGCAGGCGCGGGCCCACCGTGATCTCCATGCCCGGTTGTAACCCGGTGGACGTCGCGGCGGGGCCGACCTGCATGACGCGAGCTCGGTGCCCTTCGCGGAGCAGCGCCGCGTTCACCACGGCGCCGGGAATGAGGTGGTCGAAGTCCTCGGGAATCTCCGAGCCGTGGGGATCGCGGAGCGGGTGGCCGAGCTTGTCGTCGAGATAGTCGACCGTTGCCTCATCGTGCATGTGCTCCAACACGTGCGCTTGCGGGTGAAGCTGCTCGACCGGCGTCCCGACGTGGGCCAGGTAGGCCTCCCACAGGCGATGTGCCCGCACCAGCCGCCGCGATTCACGCTCGCCGGCCTCGGTGAGCAGGAGGTGGCCGTCGTCGATGTGCACCAGCTTCTGCCGCTCGAGCGATTGAATCGCGCGGCGAATCGGCTCGCTGCGCCCCTCAACGCTCTGCATGATGGTGGCAATCGGCACGCGCGACCCAGGGGCGCGCTGGATCGCGCCGAGCACGTCTTCAACCAGCGGCTGCGGCACGGCACGGCGGCGGCGGAGCCAATCGGCGAGCAGGCCGTACCGCGGGGCAACCAGAAACACGACGAGAAACTGCACGGCGCTCGCCAGCACCACCGCCGAGCCGGGCGCCACGTTGATGGCTTCCGACCAGAGATACCCCAGCAAGAAGCTCGACATCCCGAACGCGGCCGAAACCCACAGCATCCGCGTCAGCCGATCGCACAGCAAGTACGCCGTGGCGGCGGGCGTAATCAGCAGGCCAACCACGAGAATCACCCCGACCACGTTCACGCCGCTCACCACCACCAGCGATGTGCAGATCGTCAGCAGGTAATCGAGCGCCAGCACGGGAATGCCGATCGAGGCCGCCATCACCGGATCGAAGCTGATGAGCTGCAATTGCCGGAAGAACACGATCACCACGGCGAACACCAGCGCCGCCACCAGCGCCATCATCCACAAGTCGCTGTCCTGCACGGCCAGCAATTGCCCGGTGAGAAAATGCACGAGGTCGATATGCACGTACTTGCTGAACAGCGACAGCAGCACACCTCCCAACGCGAAGATGCCCGTGTACATGATGCCGATCACGGTATCCTGCTTGATCCGCGAATATCGCGAGACGAAGCCGACCATCAGCACCGTGACGATGCCAGCTACCAGCGAGCCGACGATCATCGCCGGCGCGTAGGCCGCCGAACCGAACAGCACCACCATGAACAGGTACCCGCCGACGACGCCGGCGAGCATGGCGTGCGCGAGGGCATCGGCCAGGAAGGCCGTTCGCCGCAGAATGATGAAACAGCCGATTGTCCCGCACACCGTTGAAACGAGCGTGCCGGCGATCAGCGCCTTGAGCAAGTGCGGATTTCGCAGGTGAACGTCAACCAGCCAGTCGTAGATCGCGCTCATTCGCGGCTGCTCCCACCGGTGGCGCCACTGGCCTCACGAGGCGGCGCGCCCGCCGACGTCACATGGGGCAAGCCCCCAAAGGCGCGAATCTTGCCTTCATAGACTTCGCTCAACAGTTCCGCGTGCAGCACGGCCTGGGGCGGGCCGAAGGCATACAGCCGCTGCTTGAGCAGAATCAGCGAATCGAAGTATTCCGCGGCGGTCGCCAGATCGTGATGCACGACCACCAGCGTGCGGCCCGCGGAGCGCGTGCGTTCGAGCACGTCGAGAATCGCGCGTTCGGTGGCCGAGTCGACCCCGGCAAACGGCTCATCCAAGAGTAGAATCTCGGCCCCTTGCGCCATCGCGCGCGCCATGAACACGCGCTGCTGCTGCCCGCCCGAAAGCTGGCCGATCTGCCGATCGCGATAGGGGGCCATCCGTACCATGTCGAGCGCCTCGTCGGCGATCCGGCGGTCGGCGGCGGTCAACTCCTGCCACCAGCGGCGGTGGCCGTACCGCCCCATCAGCGCCACCTCCCGCACCGTGACCGGAAAATCCCAGTCGACCGAGCCGCGCTGCGGCACATAGGCCACGTGACCCTTGGCGCGGTCGGCCGGCTCGCCGAAGATTTTGACTGAGCCAAAATCTGGCCGTACGAAGCCGAGGATCGCCTTGATCAGCGTCGATTTTCCCGAGCCGTTTGGCCCGATCACTCCCACCAGCTTGCCGGCGGGAATGGTGACCGAAACATCCAACAGCGCCGGCACGGGCCCATAGCTGACCGTAAGATTCTCGACCTCAATCGCCGGCGCACCCTGGCTGTTCCGCTGGCCGTTTCCACTGGTTTGCGGCGTACGCTCGCGATCGGGGCGCGATTCAGTGTTCATGGGCGTGCTCCCGCCGGTCGGCCGGCACATCGACCAACACCTTGCCGCTGACCGGTTCGCCCGGCTCCGACCAGAGCGTCTGCTCGGCGATCGGCGCGCCATCGCGGAGCACGCGCACCCGGACGGCGCGCGCTGCCGGGGTGGCCTCGTCTCCGGCGCTGGCCGTGACGAAGAACTCGTTGAGCGCGACCGGCAGCTCGGCAATCTCGATCTTCACACCTTCGCCGGCGGGCACGCGGTCGTCGCGCCGCAGCAGCTCGCGGCCGGCGTGCAGCACCACCAGCGAAGTCGGCTCGAAGGCATCGGGCTGGGCATCGAATGTGAGCGTGATTTCGAGCGAGAACGTGCCCGCCGCGGCGGCCGGCTCGACCCGTTGCAACTCGGGCCGCGGCAGCGAGGCCTGGAACCACATGTAGCCTTGCACGACGCCGACAATCAGCGCGGCGATGAGAAGAGCCAGCAGAGGACGCATTTCAAATCCTTCCCTCCCCCTGGGCCCTCCCGTCGGGAGGAGCCGGGGGATGGAAATGGCGGACACATCATTCCAGCGCCTGCACGATCGTGAGTACGTTTTCGCGCATCATGCCCAGATAGGTTTCGCCCGCCGTGCCGCGGGCGCCCATCGAATCGGAATACAGTTCACCGCCGATTTCGACCCCGGCGTCGGCCGCGATCTGGCGGATGAGCTTAGGATTCACGCTCGTTTCCACAAAGATCGCTTTCACTCCGTAGCTGCGAATCGATTCGACCGACTGGCGACGCCGCTCGGGCGTGACGCCGCCGCCCACCTCGTCGCCGGTCGACCAGCCGACCGGCGCCGCGGCGCGGAAGCCGTAGTCGCGGCAGAAGTAATTGAACGCGTCGTGGCTGGTGACCAGCACGCGGCGGTCGGCCGGAATCGCATTCACCTGCTTCACGATCCAGGTGTGGAGCGTCCGCAACTCGCTCACGTACAGATCGCCGCGCGCTTCGTACTCGGCCTTGTGCTGCGGATCGACCTGCGAAACCCCGGCCACGATGTTCTTCACGTACACAGCGGCGTTCGCCGGAGAGAACCAGGCGTGCGGATCGTGCTGCTCGGCATCGCCCTCGCCGGGAATCGCCAGCGGCTTCGCCCCCGCGGCGCAGGTCACAAGCTTCTTGCCGGCGTTCTTCGCCAGCGTGGACATCCAGTCCTTTCCTTCCAGGTGCCAACCGTTCTCCAGGCACAGGTCGGCCTGCGCCACAAGCTGCGCGTCGCCCGGCTTGATCTCATACAAGTGCGGATCCTGTCCGGGCTCGAGAATCGACTTGACCTCCCACCGATCACCCACCACCTGCCGCGCGAAATCGGCCGCCTGCGTCGTCGAGCAAACCACCAGCCGCTTCTCCACCGACTCTTGAGCGGCAACTTCTTGGGTGCGGGTCGAGCCAAGCCAGAGCACCGCGGCGAGGGCCGCGATCAAACCGGATTGAAATTTCATGGGTTTCTCACAACCGCCAACCGCGGCAAAGAGGGGTGTTTGGCCTGCCGAAACATAGGTTTAGATGAATCAAAATCCACTGCAAGGCTACCGCCGCTGCGCCGCAGGATAGGACGGTGAACGGCACGTCGGCAACGTGGTCATGGCTGCGGGCGGCTCCTGGTCGATTCACCGGGCGGCCCGCAGCGCCGCGAGTGTGCGCTCCATGTCGGGTGGGAGAGGCGATTCAAACCGCATCCGCTCGCCGGTCACCGGGTGATCGATCTCCAGAGCGGTCGCATGCAGCGCCTGACGCCTGAGGAGCGGCGGCCCCTCGGGCAACCCAAAGAGCATCGGCTCGATCACGCCGCGGCCACTGTAGAGCACGTCGCCGAGCACGGGCGTGCCGATGGCTGCCAGGTGGACACGGATCTGGTGGGTACGACCCGTGCGCGGAGCGACTCGCACGAGCGCGGCCCCATGAAATCGCTCGATGACCTCATACCGCGTGACAGCCTCCCGGCTTGTCGGATGGTCCCGGCGGACCGCCATTTTTTCTCGCTGGTACGGATGGATGCCGATCGGGAGATCGATCTGGTCGGCATCAAACTGCGGCTGCCCCAGCGTGATTGCGAGGTACGTCTTGGTCACCGTCCGCTGTTCGAACTGCTTCGCGAGCGCATGGTGGGCGGACTCGTTACGGGCCACGATGATGACGCCACTCGTGTCGCGGTCGAGGCGATGCACGATGCCCGGCCGCGTCGGTCCACCGGCAGTCGAGAGGCCCTCATCGCCACCGGCCCCGCGTTCGAGATGCCACTTGAGTGCCCCGGCGAGCGTGCCATTCCAGTTGCCCTTGGCGGGATGGACCACCATACCGGCGGGCTTATTAACAACCGCAATCGCGTCATCGACATGGAGAAAATCGAGCGGAATCTCCTCGGCAGCCGGACCTGCTCGCGGCGGCTTGGGAACCGTGAAGGCCACGAGCGAGCCAGCCTTTAGGCGGACGGACGACCGCGCGATGACACCGTCGATCCGAACGCCTCCGGCTTCGATGGCCCGTGCCAGGAAGGAGCGGCTTGATTCTGGAAACGTCCGCGCCAGAAAAACGTCGAGACGCTCACCGATCGCGGCATCGCTGACGGGCAGCGAGACAATGTCACCCGGCAGGTGGCTCACTGGGCTGCTTGGCGGGAGGATCTCCGGCTCCTGTGGGAGGCTCTCCGGTGGGTGCGGCGGGCTCGGTGGCAGATGGTGGTGGCGTGTCACCGGAGGGCTCGTCGGGCGGGTTGGGGGGAGCGACAGGGGGTGTCTCGAACCATTTGTACCACCGCTGGGTCGATGCCAGGCCAAGCGCTGCCAACCGTGCCTCAGCCATCGCCTTGAAAGGGCTCTCGGGATACTCCGTGACAAGCGCCTCGTAGCCGCGGCGGGCCTCGTCAAGCTGCCCCTGGCTCTCCCGCGTGCGAGCGAGGCCGAAAATGCCTCGTTCGGCGGCCAACGCCGTGGGTCGCTGGGCGTTGACGGAGGTGTAGAGGTCGGCGGCGGCCGCGAGCCGTGCCTTGGCCTGGGCCGGTTCAGCGAGAACGAGACCGTTGCCATCAGC
This sequence comes from Planctomycetota bacterium, assembly GCA_031403195.1. Taxonomy (GTDB): domain Bacteria; phylum Planctomycetota; class Planctomycetia; order Pirellulales; family UBA1268; genus QWPN01. The sequence continues at coordinate 30,480 of JANNSZ010000110.1, forward strand.
CAGGGCGATGTCGGCCAGCACCAGCTCCGACCACCAGCCAGCGGACGTACCGCGATAGCGGACAGCAACCTCCTCGAGGCCGCCAGGTTCGCGGCCCCTGATCGCCTGGATACACGCTTGCCAGCCCGCCGCCTGTTCGGCCGCCTGCTGCGACCGGACCAGAACCAGGCCCGCAATCACCGCGAAAACCACCCCCATGGCCAACACGATGATGCCAACATGGGGACGGACCCTGTCCACCACTGCCAGGGTCGTCTCGGCAAGCTCGTTGCCCTTGAGCTCGCTCATCGCGGCCCGGCCGTCCAATGCCATCGGGATCACCTCCAGGGGCGGTTCTCAGTCTTCCCCGGGGCATTCGAACCCACGGGGAAGCCGCACAATAGACGGCTCGTGCGCAGGAGCGTCAAGGCGAACAGACGGTCGTCCGCCCGGAGGCCCATGATGCTGCTACATTCCCGAGGGACTCGTTCGCGCGATCCACCTTCAACGGCCGTCGTCGCCGCACACCCCCGTGACACACTCCCCCGATTCGATCGTCGCCGGCCGTCCAGTCTTGCCCCGAAAGGTCGGTGTCCAAGGGCTCAACGCGGCGCAGTCTGACGCCGTGCTCGCGCCGGCCGGCCCGCTCCTCGTGCTCGCCGGCGCAGGCACGGGCAAGACGCGGGTCGTGATCGCCCGCATCGCCCACCTCGTGCGAAAGGGAGCCCGCCCATCACGCATTCTGGCCGTGACCTTCACGAACAAAGCCGCTCGCGAAATGCTGTCGCGAGCCACGGGGCTGCTCGGTACCGCCCGCACTCGAAAAACCGCCGGTGGCCAGCAGCCCGAGCGACCTGAAATCTCCACGATTCATTCGCTGTGCGTTCGCATCCTGAGGCGGCATGCCACCAGGCTCGGCTACCCGGAACGGTTTGCGATCATTGACCGTGGCGAACAGGAATCGGCCGCTCGGGCGGCGCTCAAGGCGATCAAGGTGGCAGACACGGTGCTCTCGCCGAACGACCTCGTGGACCGCGTAAGCCGCTGGAAAAGCCGCGCGATTCGTCCGGCCGAGGCGCTCGACAGCATGTCGGCGGACGCCGACGACACATGGACGATCGCGGCTGCGGGATACCGCCGCTACCAGGAGGCGCTCAAGACTGCGGGCGCTGTCGACTTTGATGACCTTCTCCTGCTCGTCGATGAGCTCTTTTCAACCGACGAGGAGGTTCGCGCGGCTGAGGCAGGCCGCTTTGATCATCTCCTGGTCGATGAGTATCAAGACACCAGCGGCATCCAGGAACGCATCCTCACGGCGATTGCCCGCGACCACCGGAGCATTTGCGTGGTGGGAGACGACGATCAGTCGATCTATGCCTGGCGCGGTGCGGAGATCTCGCACATCCTCGACTTCAACCGTCGCTGGCCAGGCGCCCGTGTCGTCAAGCTCGAGGAGAACTACCGCTCGACGCCCGAGATCATCCGGGCAGCCAACCAGCTCATCGAGCACAACACTCGTCGGCACGGCAAGACCCTTGTGTCCTCCGGCGCGTCTGGCGTTCCCCCGTCCATCGTGCAGGCCCAAGACGAAATTGACGAGGCGCGTCGCGTGGTGGGTGACGCCGAGAGTCTCTTCCGCGAGCGCCTGTGCGACCCTGGCGACGCGGTTATCCTCGTGCGCACCGGCGAGCAGACGCGGGCCTATGAGCAAGAACTGCGGCGGCGACAAATCCCGTATGAGCTCGTCGGCAGCCGTTCGTTCTTCGACCGCCGCGAGGTGAAGGACGTGATGGGGCTGTTGCGACTGCTCGTCGATCCTGATGACGATCTGGCGCTCGCCCGCGTGGCCAACGTGCCCCCTCGCGGTATCTCGGCGGCCACTCTCCAGGCTGCGCGAGCCGGGGCCGCGGAGGCTGGCTCAAGCCTGTGGCGGGAGCTTCTCGCCATGCGAGAGCGCGGACGGCTTTCGTCGGCCGCGGTCGGCGGTGTGGCGTCGCTCGAGCGGGTCATGAGTCTCGGCGCGGCGTCCCACGCTGCCCCAGGCGAGACTCGTGGTGCCGCAGTTCTTCGGCGTATCCTCGACGACGTGGGCTACCGCCAGTACCTCGTGAAGGAATATGCCGACGATCCCTCGGAGGCCGACACCCGCTGGGCATGCTGCGAAGAGATTGCCACGGCGCTCGACGAACATGAGCGCGAGCGGCGCGGCACCGCTGACCTCGGCGGCGTGATCCGGGGTTTTCTAGACGACTTCGTGCTTCAGGTCGAGGAGCAGGAGGACCGTTTTGATGATGACACGAAGAAAGGCAACGTGCTGCGACTCATGACGCTCCATGCTGCAAAGGGACTCGAGTTTGACTGCGTCTGGATGGTGGGCATGGAGGAGGGCATCCTGCCGCACCACCGGTCGCTCAACGACGGTCTCCAGGCGCTCGATGAAGAACGGCGGCTGTGCTACGTAGGCGTGACCCGTGCCCGCCGGCGACTTGTGCTCACGCTCTGCCTCACGCGGACGAAGTGGGGGAAACCAAAACCCTGCCGCCCGAGCCGCTTCCTCTACGAAATGACCGGGCAGGCCGAGAAATTTCAGGAACGCGAGGCCAAGGCCAAGAATCCCCCGCCGTCTGGTCGCGGCAAGCGCTCCGGCCGGCGGCGGTCGTAGATGCCGGTGAGAGCCTATCCGAGAACCGGTCGTGAACCCCTAAGGCCGAGCGAGCGGCTGGCTGGCCAGGAAGGCGAAGCAGGCGAATCCAGGGAGATTCGTCGATGCAGCCTGACGCAGTCCAGTGTGCCGCGCAGCCGACCGACGGCAGACAAGGTTCTCGGACAGGCTCTTACTTGCCGATGCAGTGGCGGGCGAAGATGCGGTCCAGGAGGTCGGTGTCGATCGTCGCTCCGGTGATGTCTGCCAGTGCGTCGGTGGCTCGACGGAGCGAACTCGCGATGAGCGATTCGTCGACGAACCCGCCGGCCAGGGCCTCCTGAACGGATCTCGCGGCATCGGTCAGGGCGGCGCGGGCGGCATCGCAGCCGATCGCGAGCCGCAGGGTCGCTGGTGAGCCGCTTCGGGCCAGGCTTGCGACGGCTTCGAGGATCGCCGCCTTGAGGCAGGCGATCGCCGTGCCCGTCACGCTGCTCGTGGCGATCACGCCCGCGGGCAACGGCGACGAGGCCAGATCACACCTGGTCATGACAGCGATGGAATCGGGGTGCCATGTATGAGACCGCACTGCCTCGGCGGCGTCACGGCAGGCAATGACGACATCGGCACGTGCCATGACGGCCCGCGCCCGAGAGGCCGCCTCGCCAGCCAGGCTCTCGAGGCGGCCTGCGGCATCGGCCTCGGCATCATCGACGCCGGCGAGATCGACAAGGAGGCAGCGGGGCCCCGTGGCATCCGACAGCCGTGCCTCGACCCAGTCTCGCGTGGTGCCTCTCTCGTCGGCAACGAGCGCGGCATCACGGCCCACGAGAGCATTCAAGAGGCTGCTCTTGCCGATGTTGGGAGGGCCCGCCAGCACGACGAGCGGGAGTTCTGCCGCGGCGGCATCACGGGCAGCGAGGTTTGCCCGCGTGGCACCCACCGCGGCATCGCAGGCCGCAATCCGATCGGCCACGTGCTGCCAGACTGGACCGACAGGAACTGCATCGGGCGTGGCCTCGTCGGCGAAGTCGATGGCCGCCTCGATGTCGGCGAGGAGGTCAAGAAGGTCGTCTCGCACGGTCGCGAGCGTCCGCCCCGCCCCGCCAGCCATTCGATCGAGTGCAGCCGCAAGTTCAGCGGGAGACCGTGCGTCGCTGACAGCGACAACAGCCTCGGCCTGCACGAGGTCCATGCGGCCACTCAGAAATGCCCGGAGCGTGAACTCCCCCCCCCGCGCCTCGCGGCAGCCGCGCTGACAGGCACGCGCGATGAAGTCAGCCACCAGTGGACTGCAGGCGGGCAGTTGCACCTCGGCCAGCGGGCCGCCAATCGGCCCGCCCGGCCCCGGCCACCAAAGAACCTCCACGGCAAACTCGCCCCACTCGCGGCCCATGCCGCTGGCGGCCAGCCGGCCGATAACGACACGAGGCGGTTCACCGCGGTTCGGAAACCCAGGCGGGTTCGGATCGATGAGGCCAGCAATCACGCGGTCGAGGCCATCTCCCGCGAGCCGCACGATAGCACGCGCCCCAGCCCCCGGGCGGGTCGCAGCAGCCACGATGAGGTCAGTCGTGGAAAACATGCCGGTTGCGTTGGAAGGTCACACCGGCCGTGATCGGGCTACCGTTGCCGCTTCCGCGACTGTCGCCGTTCCCTCGCCGCTTCGGCAATGGCCGTGGATTGCCGCGTCACGGGCTCCGATACGCCATCCACGACCCGCATCCCTCCCGCCGCTCCAGCGGATGCCGGCTTGGGTAGCCAGAGCAGCCGCTCGGCAATGCCCCACAGGCTCGAGGCGATGAAGTAGAGGCATAGACCGCACGGCACCTTGAAGAACATCAGCGCCATGAACCACATCATATAGTTCATCACCTGCTGCTGGATCCGCTGCTGCTCGTCCATGGCGGGTGGCATAAAGAGCTTTTGTTGCCAGAGAAACAAGCCGATCGTGACGAGCGGAAAGACGTTCAAGAACGGCCCGAGCCAGCCCTCGGGGGCCGTGAGAAATCCCGGAAGATAGTTCGTCCAATCCCAGAGCATGTCGGGCGCGGCTAGGTTGGAGCACCAGCGGATCGCCGTGGTAAAGAGGGGCGCCTGACGGAGCTCAACATCGGTGGCAAGCGCCCGGTAGAGCCCCATGAAGATCGGGATCTGGATGAACACGGGCAGGCATCCGCTCATCGGGTTCACCCCGTGCTTTTTCCAGAGATCCTGGACAGCACGGCCACGCTTCTCGGCGTCGTTCTTGTACTTCTCGTTGAGGACCTTCATCTCAGGCTGAAGCGCCTGCATTTTCTGCGATGATATCGCCTGCTTCCGGCTGATCGGGAACATCGCCCCACGGACAAGCACCGTGAGCAGAATGATCGCCAGGCCGTAGTTGCGCACGATCGCATGGAGCCCATGGAGCAGCGCGATCATCGGCCGGGCGACCCATCCAAACCAACCGTAATAGACGAGGTCATCCAGCGTGGCCTTCGGCGCACCAAACTGCCGAAGGAGCTCGGGCTGTTTGGGGCCGGCGAAGATGGTGTACCGATGCCGCAGGGATCGGTCCGGGCCGACATCAATGTCTTCCGAGACGACCCGAGCCGTGACATTCACGAGCTTCTTGCGAGCCGGCTCGGTGGGCATACTGACCGCGATCGACCGCACCTCGGCGAGCGCCGGCGCATCGTTTCCGATGGATGGAATAAGTGCCGACGCGAAATAGAGCGAGTCGACGCCAGCAAAGGAGAGCGGCTTGTCGGGCATGACGGTACTCGCCGGCCGGTCGAGCGTGCCGTCGAGCGTCTGGAGGCCGCTGATGAGTGTGCTCTCACCGCCAACGAACCGGAGGGCCACGTCTCGAACCGCCAGCGAGCTCCAGAACTCGTGCCACACACGCTGCGAATACCACCAGCCTTCGGTGGGCAGACCTGTTGGTCCATCAAGGGCATAGGCCACGAGCGTGTTTTTGTCAGGTGACTCGAGGCCCACGACCAGGTCGATGGCATAGCCTGGGCCATCGATCGTCGCGGCGAGCCGATACTCCTTGCTGACGAGGAGGCCACCCGGCAGCGTCCGAGTGAACCGTACGCTGCGGCCATCAGCCGAGAGCGCCGCATGCCATTCGATCGCGCCGAGCTCGTGACCTGGAATCTCGTCGAGTGGTTCGCCACGGCGTCGGCCGTCGCGGCTCTCGATCGAGAGTATGAACGACAGCGGGTCATGCGGCGGCGCGTCGGGATCGACCACTGGTCGCCCGCGATACTCGGGCCGCACGACCTCGAGCGGCCGCCGCCCGAGCACTGCCTCGAGCGAGACGCGAGCATCGCCCCGGCGCACATCGAGCGTGACGCCCTCCCCTGGCCGAGTACCGCTGAGAACGTCGGCCAACGCCACGGGATCGGCGGTGGCTTGATCAGCGACACGCATGATGACATCGCCGGGTTTCACGCCAGCGCGGTGGGCCGGGGTGCCGTGCCCCACGACCATCACCTTGCAGCCTTCGGCGACAGCCTCCGCGGCCAGGTGACCAAGGTATCCGGAGCGGTCGTCCTGATCGTGGTATCGATCGTCAGACAGTTCGATCCGTTCGACCGCCGCGCCCGCGCTGGTGAGCGTCACGAGCATCCGAGCCGGATCCGTCGGGTCAAGTGATCCGAGCGTGAAGCGGGTGCGTGCGGCGACTTCGTCGGCAGGGGATGCGGCCTCGATCGTGGCGGCGGTTTCGTCGGTGGCTGCTTCGGCAGGCGGCTTGCTCGACTCGGCAGGTTGTACCGTGTCTGGACCTGGCTTGGCCGGGTCGACTTTGGCCACGGCGGCCGGCGGCGGGGCAGGAAAGAGCCAGGCCTGAAGCACTTGGCCCGAGATGACGATCGCCATGGCGATGGCGAAGAAGACGACGTAGCGACGTTCCACAATCGATTCCAGGAGGGAGGCGAGAGTATACACGCCAACCGGCTGGCTGCCCCGGCCTGCGTGCTATCGCCCTACAAGGAGTCGATCACCCAGAAAGTTGTCGAGATCGGTGATCGCGTGGATCTTTCGGCGGGTCGTCTCGACGGGATAGGAGATTCGTCGGAATCGCACGCGCCGGTCGTCTTCGACGACGACATAACAACTTCGTGGATCTTCATCGCGAGGCTGCCCGACCGATCCGACGTTGACCATGGCCTTGTCTGCGGGCAGTTCAATTGACACCTCGGTACCACCGACCGGCACACCCGGGGCCAGAAACTCAGGGGAGGTCGTGAACACTCCTGGGATGTGCGTGTGCCCCTGGAAGCAATACCTCGGCACGAGTTCGAAGATGTGCTCGAGCTTGAGCGGGTTGTAAATGTCTTCCGGGAAGACGTATTCGTCGAGGGGACGTCGGGCCGAACCGTGGACAAACAGAATCTGGCCATTGGTATGGTTGCGGGGCAGTTCACCGAGGAAGTCATAGAGTTGCTCGGCCGAGTTCCGCGGGAGACGGTCATGCGACTCGATCTGGCGGCGTGTCCAGCGAATCGCCCGCTCGGCACCCGAGTTGAAGCCATCGGGATCGAAGAGCGCGCCCTGGTCATGATTGCCAAGGATCACAATGCCGCAGCGGTCGCGGACCAGTCGCACGCACTCGCAGGGATCAGGACCATAGCCCACCACGTCGCCCAGGCAGACGATTTCATCGACGTGCTGGCGGTCGATGTCCTCGAGGACGGCATGGAGCGCCTCGAGGTTTCCGTGGATATCGCTGATAATGGCCCGCTTCACAGAGACTCCCGACACGCAGTCACAACCCCGAGCGGCCGTCTCGCGGAAACCGCGAACCGACGGCTGGCGGGAACTCATCCTCCCCACTTGCCTCAGTGTAGCTCCGAAGGCTACGACCGTGGGCGTTTCCGGTCAAGGATCATGATCGCCCAATCGGACATGCCATGATGAGAGCCATCGCCATCGACACGAGCCACGCTGCTGGAAGCGTGGTTGCCCGGGACGGCACATCCGTTGCGAACCGCCCACTCGGGCCCAGCGGCGAGCATGCCCAGCGGATCGCCCTGGCGTTGGCCGAAGCTGCGGGGAACCTCGGATGGCGGGTGGCCGACGCCGTGCTCGTGGTCGTGGTCCGGGGACCCGGATCGTTCACAGGGCTTCGAGTGGGCGTCGCGGCCGCGAAAGCCATTGCCTGGGCGAGCGGCGCCCGCCTCGTGGGCGTCTGTGGTTTTGAGGTCGTGGCCTGGGAAACGGCCCGCCTCACGGCCTCCGCTCGCCAGCCGGTTGAAATCGCCTTCGACGCCGGACGCGGCGAGGTCTACGCCGCGACAGCGACGCCTGCCGCTGGTGCCGTAGGCTGGCTGGTCGGCCCCCCGCGACTTGTCGCTGCTGACATCTGGATCGCCTCGCTCCCACCCCGGTCGCTCGCCTCGGGACCAGCCGTTGCCGCGCTCCTCGAGAAGCTGGCCGGAGCCGGTCATGCGACAGCCCCGCCCGAGGCCTGGTTTCCGACCGCAGCAGGCGCGGCCGAGCGGGGCTTGGCCCGCGCCGAGGCCGGCAGCTTCGACGACCCACACACCCTCGTCCCCCACTACCTCCGGCCCAGCTACGCCGACGAGCGATCCTCAGGTTCGTGATCGCCGCATCCGCGAGGGGCTGTCCGTGCGATGGAGCCGGCGTTGCAGGCTGAGCGCAGCCATGGATGGCGCAGCGAAGGCTGCGTCGAGTGAGCGGAGGCCTGGAGGGCCGCCGCGAACGTCCGGCGACATGGCACGGGCAGCCCTGAGCCGCGGCCACTGGGCCGAGGGGGGCACAGGCACACTTCCCTGCGCTGTGCGAGAGAAAATGAGCTAGTCGCCAGATGGACGGTACATTGATCGGCCTGTTCCGTTCCTCCTGAAAGCAGGCCATGCCACTGATCAAAAA
>JANNSZ010000111.1:0-26016 GCA_031403195.1 Planctomycetota bacterium
CTACTCGTTGACGTAGGTCTCGAGGAAGCGGGCAAGTCGATGAAAATCGCTTCCGCGTTCGACGTACCGCACGACAGTCACGAGCGTCTCGGGATTCACAAGCTCTTCAAATGGCACATAGTTCAAGTCAAGCTGACCCGACACGCTTACCATCACGCCGTTAAGTCCCCGCTCCGCGAGTGCCCGATAGGCGCCCACGCCCAGTTGGCTGCCGAGCATGACATCGAAGGCATGCGGCTTAGCGCACCTCGCCTCGTAGCCGAGTTGGAGCCCCACGACCTTTCGGCCGCGGCCGGTCTGCTTCTTGAACTCGTCGGCCACGAGCTTGGCAAACATCTTGCCGAGCTGCACGTGCGAGATGGAGATGTGGCCATGGTCGTCCCGCGGAACGCCCTCGAGGCTCTTGGCAGGCAGGTATTCGGCGAGCCCTTCGGCCAGCACGATGACGCCGTACTGCTTGCCCTCCTGCTCTTCGCGGACCCGCATCATCTTCACGATCCGACCGACGATCAGGTCGAGGTCCATGACTGGCTTGATGCGGGTCGTGCCATCGGCATTCGTGACGATCTCCTCGCCACGATACTTTCCGTGGATGTCCTCCACGCTCATGACGAGGCTCGCCTCACCGGCAATTGCTGCCCCGTAGGAAAGCCAGCCGGCACTGCGGCCCATAGTCTCACACAGGAAGTAGACACGGCTGGCCTCTGCGTCATAGAGAAGGTTGCGGATCTCACTGCCGAGCGTGTCCACCGCCGTGAAGTAGCCGAACGTGAAATCGATACCCATGTAGTCGTTGTCGATGGTCTTGGGCAGGTGGACAACCGGGATCCGCACGGCATCGGCGGGAAGGCGGTCCTGATACATCTTGAACTTGTTGGCCGTCTTCAGGGTGTCATCGCCGCCGATCGAGATGAGTGCCTCGACCCCCAGGCTCCTCAGGCCTGCATAAACGTTTGCGAGTTGCTTGACCTTCTCGGGGTCTTCGAGATGGGCCGGTGAAGCGACATGCTTGCCTGGATTGGTGCGGGCGGTGCCCAGCATGACCCCTTGGCCGCTTCGGGTCCGCTTGAGGAAGTCGGGCGTGATCTTGATGTAGTCGCGCCCCGCGACAAGTGGCAGGGCCGGCAAGAAGTCGGCCAGCGACGAGTAGCCGTGCTTCATCCCGATAACTTCGGTGCCCTGCCGCATGAACGACGTGGCCGCCGTCGAGATCACGGCGTTGGCGCCCGGGGCAGGGCCACCGGCGAAGAGGATGGCGATGCGGCGGAAGTGGTGGGCCGACTGAGGAGGGCGGGAAAGCGATTCGGACATGGGGGTTCCTGACAGGCTTTGAAACATTTCGCCGCCGCACGAAGCGGCGACCGCCGGCCATGGCAAACCTGGGTTTTGCCATCGACCGGCCAAGTGGAAAAGGGCCATGGATGGCCTTTTCCACGGATAGTCTATCCCGCGAGCATGCGTTCCACGAACGTCGTGTCGACCCGGGCTTCGTGGAAGGCCGTGTTGGCGAGCAGTTCGAGGTGCAGCGGAACCGTCGTGGCGATGCCGGCGATGCGAAGCTCCTTGAGAGCACGGATCATCGTGTCAATGGCGTCTTTGCGGGTGGCCTGATGCACGATGAGTTTGCCCACGAGCGAGTCGTAGTAGGGCGGCACGACGTAGCCTGTCGTCGCGTGCGAATCCCAGCGGACGCCGAAGCCACCCGGGGCGATGATCCGCTCAATGCGGCCGGGATTGGGGCGGAAGTTGTGGGCTGGGTCCTCGGCGTTGATTCGGCACTCGATGGCGTGCCCGCGGGGGACGATGTCGTCCTGTCGAAGGTCGAGCTTCTCGCCCGCCGCTACACGGATTTGGGCCTTCACGAGGTCGATGCCGGTAACCATCTCGCTCACCGGATGCTCAACCTGGATGCGAGCATTGATCTCAATAAAGTAAAAGTTGTCCTGCTGGTCGACAATGAATTCGACCGTGCCTGCCGAGAAGTAGGCCGCCTCCTTGGCCAATCGCACAGCCGCGTCGGCCATTGCCAGTCGCGTGGCCTGGGGCAGTCTCGGCGAAGGGCTTTCCTCGATCAGTTTCTGGTGCCGGCGCTGCGTGGAGCAGTCTCGCTCCCAGAGATGAAAAATCTGCCCGTGCTGGTCACCGAGAATCTGAATCTCGACGTGCCGGGGCCGCTCGACGTATTTCTCGATGTAGATGCCGGCGTTGCCGAAGGCGGCCTGGGCCTCAGCCGAGGCCTGCTGCCAGGCGCTGGCGAGCGCGAGGTCGTTCGCGGCCACCCGCATGCCCTTGCCACCACCGCCGGCCGTGGCCTTGAGGAGCACGGGAAACCCGATCTCCTTGGCGACCTTGAGGGCATCCTGTTCACTCGCGACGAGGCCATCGCTGCCCGGCACGGTGGGTACCTTCGCGCGGCGGGCGAGCGCCCTGGCCGAGTTCTTATCCCCCACCAACTCCATCGCTTCGGGCGTGGGGCCGATGAATCCGATGTCGCAGGATCGACAGACCTCGGCGAAGTGCGAGTTTTCGGAGAGGAACCCGTAGCCGGGATGGATTGCCTGCACGTTGCCGATCTCAGCGGCACTAATCACACGATCGATTCGAAGGTAGCTGTCAGCCGCCTTCGCGGTGCCCACGCAGATCGTCTCATCGGCGAGTTCGAGGTAGGGAGCGTCTCGGTCCGCCTCGCTGTAGATCGCGACCGTCTCGACGCCGAGTTCGCGGCAGGCACGAATCACTCGAAGGGCGATTTCACCGCGGTTTGCAATCAGAATCCGTTTGAACATGGTGGTGTTTGAATCTTCCGTTCGACGATCGTCGATCTTCAAGAGCCATCGCAGAGCAAAAGGACTCCGCGAACTGTTTTTGAACGCTCGAAGAGGGCTTCGCGCGGGGGGATATCGATGGCCGCCCGGATTCCGCACCGGGACCTTCCGATCCAAACGTGCTCAGGCTTCCGGATCGACCTTCAGGAGCGGCTGGCCAAACTCCACCGCCGCTCCGTTCTCAACCAAGATCGCCACCACCTGTCCTGAGATACCTGCGGGGATCTCGTTGAACACCTTCATCGCTTCGATAATGCACACGGTTTTCTCCGGGCCGATCCGGTCGCCAACCTTCACAAACACAGGCGAGTCGGGGCCCGATGCCTTGTAAAACGTTCCGACCATCGGGCTCTTGATGATGAGCATTCGGGAGTCGGCGGTGTCTGCTTGGGCGGCTGTCGCGGCTGCTGACGGCAGCGGGGTAGGAGCCGGAGCCGCTGCCCCGGCTGGAGCCGAATACGTGACCACTTCGCCACCTCGGCGGATTCGTACACGGTTCTCGGCCTGACGGAGATCGAGCTCCGAGAGGTCGTGTTCTTTCATCAGCTCGATGAGCTGGCGGACCTTTTTTACGTCGAAGATGTCGGCCCTGGTCTGAGCGGCACACATTGCGGCGGAGCGTCTCCTGGGCGGCCTGGAGCGGCCGGAATTCAGCATGGAACGTGCGGGGAGGGTAGCGGTCGCACTCGGTTTCGGTCAAGGTACTGGGGTGTTTCCTGCGGCCTGAGGCCTGACCAGCCGGCCGGTGTTTTCCCTCGCTTGCAGGCTTCGAGTCGCAGGGGCTTTGAGCCTCATTTCTCCACGATGGCAGCCACGCTCCCAGTACCTGACACCTTTCCGAGCCTGGCGGCCCGTCCCGCTGGTGCCAGCAAGCGGGACTTCGGACGCGTCGTGGTGCTGGGTGGATCGGTCGGCATGGCCGGGGCTCCCGCACTCTCGGCGATGGCTGCCTTGCGGAGCGGGGCCGGTCTCGTCGAGGTGCTCGTCCCCGAGCCGATTGCTTCGATTGTGGCGGCTTTCGATCCCTGCGTGATGACCCACGGCTTGCCGGTGACCCCCCAGGGCGTGCTCGCGTTGGCCGCCGCCGAGCGCCTCGCCGAGCGGCTCGAGGTTGCTACGGCGCTGGCCATTGGGCCCGGCATGGGCCGTTCGCCCGAGACCATCTCGCTTGTGTCGCGGCTGTGGCGCGAGGCGGCTCTGCCAGCCGTCTTCGATGCTGACGCGCTCTGGGCTCTCGCGCAGCTTTCGCCAAGCGACCTTGCGGCCTGCGGCGGACCTCGCGTGGTCACGCCGCACGCTGGCGAGATGCTTCGGCTTGCCGGCCGCGACCCTGCGGGGCCCGAGGCGCGCGACCGCAGCCTGCTTGCTGATCTGGCGAGACACTTCGCAGCGACCGCGGGCGCGGTCGTCATCCTCAAGGGAGCCGGCACACTCGTGGTGGGTGGCAGCCGAGAATCAGTGAACGAGACTGGAAACGCCGGCATGGCGACCGCGGGCACGGGTGATGTGTTGACTGGTGTCGTCGCGGCACTCCTGGCCCAGGACATGCCTCCATTTGAGGCGGCACGACTGGCCGTGTGGGTGCATGGTGCGGCCGGTGATGCCGCCGCCGCAGACTTTGGTCAGATCTCCATGACGGCCCGCGATGTCCTCGATCGGCTCCACGTCGGCTTCAAGCGCGCCGGTGCCGCACAAGGGAAGTGACTTCCACCACGCCGTCGTCGCGGGCGATCCACACCCGGCACCGTTCGGAGGGCTGCATGCTGTGGCCGCCTGTGAACGAGCCGAAGGCTGGCATGATGAGCAGCCCCGGTTCGGTGATGAAGCAGCGGTCGGTGAGCCGGTCGCCGGATGGCGAGCGAACGCTGATCGTGGGATGAAGGTGGCCGGCGATCGTGAAGGGCTCGTCGCGGCCTGGCTCGGGAAGCGGGGTGCCGGGCTCGTGGACGAAATGAAACGGCGGCTCGTCGTGCGTCCGGAGGACCGAGTCGATCCCGAGGCTTGCCGGCAGTCGACCGACGGAACGGTCGTGGTTGCCGGCCACGAGCAGCACCTCCGTGGCAGCAAACGCTTCGCGAGCCGCCGTGAATTCTTCAAAGACCTTGGTCGTGCATCCGCTTCGCGCATGAAAAAGATCACCGAGCACAAGGAGCCGTCGGGCACACGTCGCGGCCACGAGCATCGCCAGCCGTGCAAGATCCTTTTGGGCCGAGCCTTCGGGCACGGCGATCCCCTTGTGGCGGAACGTAGCCGCCTTGCCAAGGTGCAGGTCAGCTACGAGGAGCGTTCCCGTCGCCGGCAGGAACGCCGCCCGCCCTGGCGTGAGCACAATATCGGCATCAGCGGCAGGGGCATCTGCGGCGGACACAACAGCAGTGAGGCGCATGGGTCTGGGGCGAAAAGCCTATGAGAATCAGAAGTCGTGTTGTAATGGTGGCATGGGATCGCGTCCACGTTGTGGTTCCAATAAAAGCCCACCTGCGCAAGCAGGTGGGACGGCGGGTCATTGGGCGATCCCGCTGTCTACCCGCTGCCGCGGGCAGGACATGCAATGAGTGAGGAACTGATGAACGACAGGGTGGTGATCGTCTCGGGTTTCGGGGCGTTTCGTGACTACCGTCACGATGAGGAAAACCCTTCGACCCCGTTGGTCAGGCAGTTTGCCTATGAGGTGATGATCAGGGATATCCGGTGCGAGATCGTGGCTCCGGTTGCAGTTAACTGGGGTGAGATTGAGAGCGTCCTCGCCACGCAGGTGGAACGGCATCGAGACTTGCGGATCACATGGATCGCATTTGGTGCGGGCCGAGACTTTGCGATCGAAACCAGTGCAACGAATCGACGAGCCACCGATGTTTCCGATGTGTCCGGACGGTGGGCAGGAAAAGATGTTTCCCTCTTGAACGACGAGGGAGCCGACCCCGATGCTGCTGAAGGGATTCCGCTTTCCGCCGAATCGCTCCTGGTGATGCAGCAGGCGCTCGCGGCCCGTGGCTTTGCGGTCAGGCTGAGTGGCGATGCGGGCGGCTACATCTGCAACTCGGCGGCCTACGCGATCTACAAGGCGCAGCGTGAAGGTGCGGTCGAGGCCGCCATGTTTCTTCACACGCCAGAAGCCCTGTCAGTCGAACACTCCTCCGACTTCGCCGCCGCCCTCGCCAACGTGTTGTTTGTCGAGCGTGCCACTCTCGCTTGACCGTTGACTTCACGGGCAATCCCTCGCGGATGCGGATACTTCCTTGGGGATGAACTCATACGGCCGCTCCGGCAGAATCAGCATTGATCGGGACGTCGCAGATCAATTGCGACTCGAGTGCACGAGCCATGTCGGTGATGCGGGAGAGCCAGTCTTTGGTCGTCAACCGTGATTGGATGAACTCCGCCCAGATCGGGAAGGCGAGCGGCGTCAGCCGGGGCGTCTCGACAATGACGATGTCCTGGGAGCGAATGCGGTCGAGGGCGTCGACGAGCCGTTGAAACTCGAACTGACGCTCGAGCACCTCGCGACGCGCCTGCTCGCCCGCCACTGGACGTTTAAAAGCGGAGAGACTGCCGCCAGTTCCGGGCTTTCGGCAACGCCTTGGTTCGTGTTGCCACTGACAAGGTCGAGGACGGCATCGGAAAGGAGCGTCGTGAGCGGCATCTTCCCGCCATTCCAGCGCGGCACCTGGAGCGGGGCAGGGGACCGCGACCGTTTCACCCAGGCCGTGAGGCCGTCGAACCGCACGAGCACCAGCGGTCGGCCTGCAAACAGGAATCGATCTCCCGCTTTCAATCGAGAAACAAACGATTCCTCGACGGTGCCCAGCCGTCTGCCGCGTAGCCACTTCACCTCGACCGTGCCCCTTTCGACCGCACCCCGCGCCGCCGCGCACTCGATGAGCTCGAGCGCATGCGTGGGCACGCACACGAGCCTGCCGGTGGCGCCAGGTGCATGGCCACTCCGGCCAGCCCGCTGCAACAGCCGCGCGAGCCCCTTGGGGCTCCCAATCTGAATCACCTGATTGACCGGCCCGAAATCGACGCCCAGGTCGAGGCTTGACGTGGCCACGACACATTTCATTCTGCCGCATTTGAGTCCCTGCTCAGCCGCACTGCGCAGCTCACGATCGACCGAGCCGTGATGGAGCGCCATCCTGGCCTTCCAGTCAGGCCGTGCTTTTCGGATGGCATCGAACCACCGCTCGGCCTGCGCACGGGTGTTTGTAAACACGAGTGACGTATCGGCATGGTCGATCGCCGCGACCACCTGGGGCACGAGTCGCATCCCCATGTGGCCAGCCCACGGAAACCGCTCCATCGGGTCAGGAATAAGCGTCTCGATATCGAGTTTTCGAGGAATCGCCGCTGAGACAACTCTCGAGTGCGACGCTGTTGCGGGCCCGACGAGCGCTGCCGTGGCTTCGTCGAGATTCGCCAGCGCGGCCGAAAGCCCCCAGGTGATGAGCCCAGGCCGGATCGCCCGCAGTCGCGAGAGAGCCAGTTCGGTCTGCACACCCTGCTTCGTCGAGACGAGCTCATGCCACTCGTCCACGATCACCGCATCGAGCGCCCCAAAAATCTCGTGCGACGTCTCGAGTGACAACAGAATCGAAAGCGTCTCAGGCGTGGTGACGAGCGCCGTGGGCCAGTTACCGCGGAGTCTGCGACGATCCCCTGCGGACGTGTCGCCGGTCCGGATGCCGACGGTGATGCCCTCGGAGAGTGGCCGCAGGCCGCGAAGCGGATCTTCAAGTGCGACGAGCGTGTCGGCTGCAAGGGCACGAAGCGGCGTGATCCACACGACCCGGAGGCCAGCCGTGTCAACGGGCCGCGATCCACCGTCGGTCAGCCGGAGGATCGCCCCGAGCCATGCGGCCAGTGTCTTTCCAGTGCCCGTGGGCGCGTGGATGAGGCCGCTCGCACCGGCATGCATCGCCCACCAGACCTCCTCCTGAAAATCGAACGTGCTCCAGCCATGGGCTGAAAACAATTCTCGGAAGCGATCGATCGCCGTGTCGGCATCGCCCGGTCGCGGGTGAGCATTCAGGGCCGAACGTGTGGCACGAGGCGAGACCGACATTCTTAAAGCGTAGCGCCCATTTCGTTCGGCATAGCGACAACCCTTTTATGGAAGGGATGCACTCTGCGGAAGCATCCGTCGAAGATCGTCGAGCGTACCGGCGTCTTCGGGCTGCTTGTCACGCCGCCAGCGGATGATCCGCGGGAAGCGAACGGCCAGGCCAGCCTTGTGACGCGACGATGGCGACACGCCTTCGAACGCCAATTGCATGACGAGCCTGGGGGTGCAGATCCGCACGGGGCCGTGCTTCTCGATCGTCGTGTCCTTCACGATCCTGTCCACCTCCACGATCTCAGCATCGGCGAGCCCTGAATAGGCCTTCGCCACGGTGACCAGTCGTCCGCCATCCCAGACACCGAGTGTGTAGTCGCTGTGAAGGCCGGCCCGGCGGCCGTGGCCGGCCTGGGCATACATCACCACGGCGTCGATCTCGAGCGGCTCAATCTTCCACTTCCACCAGTCGCCGCGGGTGCGGCCCGTGCCATACGCGCTCGTCCGCCGCTTGAGCATGAGCCCCTCGACGCCACGCTCACGGGACTCGGCCCGCCGCGCAGCAAGGTCCGGCCACGAGTTGGCGGTCACTACTGGGGAACGGAAGAGGCTGCCAGTCGCGAGGAGGTGCCTTCCCTCGAGCGCGTCGCCAAAACAGGTCGGTACCACATCGTCGAGAAGCCGTCGCCGGTCGGCGAGGGAGAGCGACCGAACGTCTCGGCCTTCACGTTCCAGAACGTCGTACGCGACGAACACGCAGGGAACATCGCTCAGAATCTTCTTGGGCACCCGCCTTCGGCCACTTCGCCGCGAGAGGGCCCCGAAGCCAAGAAGCTTCAGAGGAGAAGCACCGGCGTCGCGGCCGACGGCAAGCAACTCGCCGTCCAGCACAATACCCGTCGGAAGCGTTGTGGCTGCCGCCATGATCTCGGGAAACGAATCGTTCAGGAGCTCTTCACCGCGGCTCCAGAGCGTGACGTCATCGCTGCGGCGGACGATCTGGGCCCGCATCCCGTCCCACTTCCACTCGGCCTGCCAGGTCGCAAGAGGTCCGAGCGCCGCATCCATGCGGTTGGTATCCTCGGGGTCGAGTGCCGACGCGAGAAAGAACGGATAGGGTCGCGAATCGTCGGTGTCAGTCACGGGATTGAGCAGGGTCGCGAATCCTGCGGCATCGGCCGGCCCCCCTCCCATGAGCCGGTGGGCCATCGCAGCAGGCTCCACGTTCGCCACTTCCGCGAGCGCTCGCGCCACGAGCGTGCGGGAGACACCGACCCGCAAACCTCCGGTGACAAGCTTGTGCCATACAATCCGCTCCCGCGGTGCGAGCCGTCGCCAGGTGGCCGTCACGACCTCTCGCTTCCGGGCGTCGTCAGCCCGAACGAGCGCATGGATCGTCGTGGCCATTGTTTCGGCCAAGCTGAGCGACGGCAGTCCGTCATCATCAGTGGCGGCTGCGTGGGGCAAGAGGAGCGCGAGCGTTTCAGCGAGGTCGCCCACGTGAGCATACGACTCCTCCACCAGCCAGGTCGGCAGGTTGGTCACCTCGGCCACCCACTGGCGTAACTGCGATGTCGCAACCGCCCGAAGCTGCCTTGCACCGGAGAGAATGCCGACCGCGCAGGCTGCATCGGCATGATCGGCATCACGAAAATAGGCAGCCAGCGAGGCGACCTTTTCCTGGGTTTTTGTTGTCGCGTCGAGTCGCCAGTACAGGTCGGTGAACGCCTTCATGGGGCACCGTCCGTGTCGTCAGGCTCAGCGCAAAGCTCGTCCCCGTCATCCTCAGCAGTCACGGCGTCGAGCGGCGATTCGCCAGTGAACCGTGTCGCGAGCGGTTCTGCATCAAGACCGCGCTCGCGGAGGAACCGCGAGAGCACGTCCGAAAAGCCGTGGGTCACAAGGATGCGGCTGGCCCGTGATGCCTCGATGGCCGCAAGCAGCCCCGGAAAATCGGCATGATCCGAAACCACAAAACCTTGCTCGACGCCCCGTCGTCGACGGACACCGCGGACCGTCATCCAGCCCGATGCCACGGCCACCGACGACTCGCCGAACATCTTGAGCCACGGGCTCCCGAGGACGCTCGGCGGCGCGATCACAAGCGCCCTGCCTCCGCCCACGCGACGGGCGCGCGGGGGCACGCGATCGATGGACGGAAGCCGCACTCCCGACGCTCGGTAGGCCTCGACGAGCTTCATGACCGCACCGTGGGCCACGATCGGGCCGATGCTCGGATCGATGATCGCTGCAATCCGCTGGGCCTTTCCAAGAGCGTAGGCCAGGATGACGCTCGTGCGGCCCGCGTCGCGGTTCATGCGCCACCAGGCGTTGATCTCGGCAGCCACGGTGGTGGGATTGGGCCAGCGGTACACCGGCAGCCCAAACGTGCTTTCGGTCACAAAAACATCGCAGCGAACCGGCTCAAAGGTGGCGCACGTCGGGTCGTGGTCGAGCTTGTAATCCCCCGTGACCACCCAGATTTTCCCGCGATGTTCGACACGGACCTGCGATGACCCGAGGACGTGGCCCGCAGGGTGGAGCGAGACGGTCACGCCGCTGATCGAAGTCGTTTCGCCGTAGCGCAGCGTGTCGATCGTGGCGTTACCGCCCATCCGCGTGCGGAGAACAGGCTTGCCAGGTGCCGCGCATAGGTAACGGCCACAGCCTGGACGGGCATGGTCGGCGTGGGCATGGGTGACCACCGCGCGATCAACGCGCCGCCAAGGGTCGACAAAAAAGTCGCCAGCGGCGCAGTAGAGGCCCGACTCAGTGGTCTCGAGCAGATCTGGCACGACATCCAAGCTCCCGGAACGGCGGGAGCTTGGCGAGGCCTACCGATAGGCTTGAGCGCCGGACGCTGGGAAGCGATACCCGCCGAATCCGAGTGGAGCGTAGCTGGGCCAGTCACCCGGGACGACCCCCGGAGGTGTGCCGTACATCTTCCACGTGGGTGTTCGTGGGTTTGTCGGCGGCACGAAGTACTTGGGACGCGTGCCGTGAGCCGTCTCGTACGGGCTCGCTCCCGGACGATACGGAGCCTGATTTCGCGGCGTGCCGGTCGAAGCTGGCGATCGAGCGCCTCGCAACCACCGTCCGCCCGCTGCGTCGGCCTGAAGGCAGGCGGCCGCCAGGATGGCGCCGAGCGCCAAGAAGCGAACGTTCGTGATGGTGTGCATGAGTGCTTCGAGCGAAGATGGGGTGCGTCGGTAGGCCAGAGCCGAAGAATTCATCGTCTCGGCGGTGCTGGCCGCTTCGGCTTGCCTGGGATGGGCCAATCCGCATGGATGGCACCGGTTGTAGGGACACACCATTCGGCATCCGGAAGGCGTCACTCAGCCAGCAGCGGCAGCGACCTTGGGGGTCCAGCGGATCTCGACCGGCAGCCCAAAAGCCTTCTCAAAGAGCTCGGTCCGTCGCTCGGCACCCCAGATGTCGGTCTGGGGCTCCTGCTCGGCGGTGACGTCGAGATGCACGCTCCCGTCGTTGATCGTCACCCGCACATCTCGGACCTGCTGCGTGCGGCTGCGATCAAGCCCGCCGGCCAGCCGCAGGATGCCAGCCAGTCGCTGCACTCGTCGCTGGTCATCGGACGAGAGCCGCGTGAGGTTCTTGTGTTTTCGCTTGGGGAGCCCGCCGCGGTGATACCGGGCGACGTTTGCGACGAGCTCGACGTCGTGGGGACGAAGGCCAGGCAGTCGGCTATTGCGGATAAGGTGGTAGCTGTGCTTGTGATGCTGGTCGTAGTTGATGACATAGCCAACATCTTGAAGCCGCGCGGCACACTCGAGCAGGAGACGGTCGCCGGGCGGGAGCTCGAGTGGCTCAGCGAGTTGTTCGAAGATGCGGCCCGCGAGTGCCGCGACCGCGCGGCCATGTTCGAGCTCACCAGAACAGGCTGCCGCCAGCCGCTCGATCGCCACCTCCCGCTGGGCCGACTCATCGCCAGTCAGCGCCGGCACCTCGACCTCATCGATCATTTCGCGGACAAGGCCGTCGCGAACCCCACGGGTGTGGACGGCGAGCATGTTCACCCGAAATCGCTTCATGAGCGCGTCGATGATCGACAGCCCGGCGATAATAATGTCGGCCCGGTCGGGAGTCATGCCGGCCATTCCCCGACGGGCTCGCAGCGGCATCTTCTTCAGCCGCTCGAGCAGATGCCGAAGTTCGGCGTGCGAGATGCGATACCCCGCCACAGGTACGTCGGCGTCGTGCTTTGATGCCATCACGAGCTCGGCGAGCGTGGTAAACGTGCCGCCACAGCCCACGAGGAAGTGCGGGGCAAAGAGGGGCCTCGTGGTCTGCTTCTTGAGAACGCTTTCGATCACTGCATCGAGCTCGCCAAGCCCGCGCTGAAAATCATCGGCACTCGCTCCTTCGCCGAGTCCACACTGCTCGGTAAGCCGGACCGCGCCCAGCGGTGTCGAGAATATCGACTCGATGAGGTTGCCTGTGGCAAACACGACCTCCGTGCTGCCGCCGCCGATGTCGGCCACGACCACATTGCGGCCTGTCAGGTCGAATGCGTGCTGGACGCTCGCGAAGGCGAGACGTGCCTCGCGCTCGCCCGAAATGACCTCGACTTCGAGGCCCACCTCTTCGCGGACGCGGCGGCAGAACTCAGGGCCGTTGCGGCTTTCGCGGACGGCGCATGTGGCGATCGTGCGGAGGGTCGTTACATGGTAGCCGGCGGCGATCTCCTTGAACGTCTTGAGCGCTGCGACCGTGCGGTCCATCGATTCATCATCGAGCCGCCCCTCGGATGAGACACTTCGGCCGAGCCGAGTCGGCTCGCGCTCCTCGTCCAGAATGCGGTATGTGCCCCCGCGGAGGGCCTCGGCCACAAAGAGCCGGACGCTATTTGAGCCGATGTCGATGGCCGCCAGTCGGCCGGCCATGTCGGGAGAGAGCCATTGCTGGCGTTCGTCGTGTTCCTGTTCCACGGCGGTCTCCTGGGCCGCGGGGCCTCCCGCGGGTCACCATGATACCCTCGGCTGGCTACACTCTATCGGCCCACAGGAAAAGGCCCCCATGGCTTAGTCCCACGTGGCCGATCCTGGCCAATCTACGGTTTGCCAGGGCCGGCATGCGCCGTATCCTGCGGCGTCCCCTCTCGACAGAATCATTCCGCCGCCGTGCCGATCCCCGCTCCGCTCGTTGTTGGCTCATTCGCGTGCACGCCGCCGCTGGCCCGCTCCGCCATTGCGGTGGGCAACTTCGACGGCGTCCATCTCGGCCATGCAGCCATTGCTCGCCGGCTGCGGGCCCTAGCGGACGAGGCTGGCGTCCCCGCCGTCGCCCTCACTTTTGACCCTCACCCGGCGAGTATCGTCAGGCCGTCCACTTCGCCGGTGCCGCTCACCACGTCGGCTCGCCGCGCCGAGCTGCTCCTCGCGATTGGCCTTGATGCTGTCCTCGTGCAGCCGACGGATGCGGCTTTCGTGGCGCTCCCTGCGGAGACGTTTTATCGCGAGATCCTGCGCGCGAGGCTTGGGGGGGTGGCGTTTGTCGAGGGGCAGGATTTTCGTTTTGGTGCGGGGAGGGTCGGCGACGTTCAGATGCTCGCGCGACTGGCTGCTGGCGACGGCGCGAGCGTTGACGTGGTATCTCCCGTGGTGATCGATGGCGAGCCTGTGTCGAGCTCACGCCTTCGCAGTCTCATCGCGGCTGGTGACGTGGCAGGCGCTTGGGCCCTCGCGACCGCGCCCCACCGCGCCACGGGCATCGTCGTTGAAGGAGCGAAACGTGGGCGGAAGCTCGGCTTTCCTACAGCGAACCTTGGGCCCGTCACCACGCTTCTTCCGGCTGCCGGCGTGTATGCGGCCCGTGCCTCGATTGCGGGTGATGGCACAGACCGAAAATGGTTCGCAGCCGCGGTGAATATCGGCCCAGCTCCGACGTTCGGGGTCACGACATCTGGCGTTGAGGCTCACCTCGTGGGGTACGCTGGCGATTGCTACGGCCACGTGCTCGACGTTGACTTCCTCGCGAGGCTGCGGGACACTCGCCGCTTTGCATCAGCGGACGATCTCGCTGCTTGCCTGGCCAACGATGTGGCCCGAGCCGTCGAGATCGTATCGGCTTCGCACGCCATACAGGAGTGATAATGCGACTTGACTGGGCCAGCCTGCTCCCCATCCTCGAAAGCCGCGAGCGGTTTGTACTCACGAGCCACATGCGGCCAGACTGCGATGCGCTCGGGAGCGAACTGGGGCTGGCCGGCATCCTCGCGGCGCGGGGTAAGGACGTTCGGATCGTCAACGCCCAGGCCACGCCGGCGAGTCTCGCCTGGATTGATCCACACAAACGGCTCGAGAGCCTCGCGGGTGGGGTGAAGCCTTCGGACCTCGCTGACCGCGACCTGCTCATCGTCCTGGATACGAGTGCGTGGGCGCAGCTCGGGGCGATGGGTGATGTTGCCAAGAGCATGCGGGACCGTGTGCTCGTCATCGATCACCATGTGAGCGAAGACGACATCTGCGACCTGTGGTTCAAGGACACCTCAGCCGAGGCCACCGCACGAATCGTGTACGAAATCGGTCTCCGACTGCGGGTGCCGCTCACCGAAGAGATCGCAACGCCGATCTATGCCGGTCTCTCGACCGACACGGGTGGATTTCGGTTTCCGTCTGTCTCCGGCGAGAGTTTTCGGATTGCTGCACGGCTCGTCGATGCCGGCGCGAGCCCGACACGCATCTACCGCGAGCTCTTTGAGCAGGATTCGCTGGCCCGGCTTCGCCTCGTGGGCCGCACGCTCGCCGGAGCAACGACCACACACGATGGCCGGGTGATCTACTCTCAGGTGCGACAGCAGGACATCAAGGACGTGGCTGCAGTTCCGGCCGATACCGAAGACCTCATCAATCTCACGCTCGCCGTGAACGGCACGGAGTTGGCGGCGATCCTGATTGAGCAGCCGGATGGTCGGATCAAACTGAGCTTCCGGAGCAGAGGCCCGGTGGACTGTAACGCTCTGGCCGGGTGTTTCGGGGGTGGTGGCCACAAAGCAGCAGCTGGCGCGATCACAGACGGCCCCTTCGAATCAACGCTCGAGCGAGTGCGGTCGGCGGTCAACGAGGCCTGGGCGGCTCGTGTGGCTGCAGCCTGAGTGTCTGCGGCCGGGATCATCGGACTGACGAGGCGAAAAATGACTGCTACGAAACCTGAGCCATCCGGCGGTGACTCGCGACGAGGCTTTCTCGCCAAGCTCGCGACCATGGTCTGTGGAGGGCTCGCGACGCTGACCCCCGTTGCGGCGGGTGTCTGGTCGTTCCTTGATCCGCTACGTCGCAAGGTCGCCACGGCGACCTTTCTTCCGGTGGCCGACCTTGCAGCAATCCCCGATGACGGAGTTCCCCGACAGTTCGCGGTGATCGCCGAGCGGGTCGATGCCTGGACGGGGTTTCCTCGTGAGCCGATCGGTGCGGTCTACCTTCGACGCCAAAAAGGTTCTCAGGATGTTGAAGCGCTCACAGCCACCTGCCCGCATGCCGGCTGCTTCATCGATTTGGAGCCAGGGGCCCGGTCGTTTCGCTGCCCCTGCCACAACAGCTCCTTCACACTCGACGGCGGCATTGTCGAGCCGAGTCCGTCGCCAAGGCCAATGGACTCCCTCGAGTGTCGCGTGAGCGAGCATGGTGAGGTCGCAGTGAAGTGGGAGACCTATCGCGCCGGGATCGCCGAGAAGGTGGTCGGCTCATGACGAAGATTCAAGACGGCCCGCGCCGCGGTCTCCTCAAGCGGCTAGGCGACTTCATCGACGACCGTACGGGTGTGCGTGGCTTCCTCCATGAAGCCCTCTACGAGCGGGTGCCAGGCGGTGCCCGCTGGCGGTATGTCTGGGGCAGCACGCTCGTCTTTGCCTTCATGACGCAGGTAATCACAGGGCTTTTTCTCTGGGCAAGCTATTCGGCCAGCGGCCAGACTGCATGGGAAAGCGTGTGGTACATCCAGCACGAGATGGCCGGCGGCTGGCTCCTGCGGGGTATTCATCACTTCATGGCCCAGGCGATGGTGATTCTGCTGGCGATTCATCTTCTCCAGGTGGTGATTGACGGCGCCTACAAAGCGCCTCGCGAAGTCAATTTTTGGTTGGGCCTCATCCTCATGACGCTCGTGCTCGGCATGGCGCTGACGGGCTATCTCCTGCCGTGGGACCAGAAGGGCTACTGGGCCACACGGGTGGCCACGAACCTTGCGGGCCTTGTGCCTTTCGTCGGGCCGCAACTCCAGCAAGTCATTCTGGGAGGTCCGGATTACGGGCACCACACACTGACCCGGTTCTTCGCAATCCATGCAGGATTCCTTCCGGCCACGCTCGTCGTGTTTCTCGTGATTCATCTGGCCTTGTTTCGCAAACACGGGCTCCATGCCAAGCAGCCGATCACCAGGGCCGACGGCATGTTCTGGCCAGACCAGTTGCTCAAGGACGCCGTGGCAATGCTCGCCGTGATGGCTGTTGTCCTGGGTGTGATTCTCGTGCCGGCGGTGCGGACCATGCTTGCTGGCGGCACGGTCGACTGGGGGCATGTGGGAGCCGAACTCGGCGCGCCAGCCGATCCCTCACAGCCATTCCCTGCTGCTCGGCCGGAGTGGTATTTCCTATTTCTCTTTCAGTTCCTGAAGGTCTTTGAGGGCTGGGGGGCGACGGGTGAGTTTCTGGGTGCGATCGTCGTACCGGCCATCATCATGCTCGTCATGTTTTTGATGCCGATCCTGGGCAAGTGGAAGCTCGGGCATAGGTTCAACATCGCCTTCACGGTGGGCCTTCTGGTGGGGGCGGCGGTCCTCACGGGCTTGGCTCTCGATGAGGACTACTACGCCCTCTGGGCCAACAAGCAGAAGCTTGCCGAGGCCTCGCGGCTGTTCGAAGAGACCGGCGGCGATGAGAAGAAGCTGCTTGCGGCTGTCGGCGGGGATGAGCAGAAGGCAGCCGTGATCGCCAAGCAGTTTCATGCCGTCGAAAAGCTGCGCCGCTCGGAGGCGTTCCTGGCGGCCGTGAAGATCGCTCGTGCTGACGGCGAGCGGGCCGCCGAGCTTGCCGGTCGCCCTGACCGGATTCCGCCTGGCGGGGCTCTTGAACTTGTCCGACGTGACCCGCTCGCCCAGGGCCCGCGACTCTTCGCCCAGCACTGCGCGAGCTGCCATGCCCATGTCGATCCCGCATCGCCCGAAGCGAAGTCGATCCTGGCGAAGGCGTCGGCCCCGAATCTCCACGGTTTCGGCACGGCCGCCTGGGTGCAGGGCCTGCTCGATCCTGATCAAGTAGGCGGCCCCGCCTATTTCGGAAACACGGCGCACAAGGATGGCGACATGGTGTCGTTTGTCCAGAATGATCTTCAGGACGAAGACACCTGGAAGCCCGATGACATCGCGGCCGTCATCGCCGCGCTCGCCGACGAAGCGGGTCTGGCCGACTCGAAGACCCAGCCGGCCGTCATTGCCGGGGGTCGAACGCTCATCGCCTCCGACGAGCGGTGTGGTGCGTGCCATCGCTTCGGCGACAACGGCACCGATTTTGGTGCGGCCTGCGACCTCACGGGCTGGGGAAGCCGTGAGTGGCTCGTGGGCATCATCGCGAACCCGTCGCATGAGCGGTTCTATGGCGAGTCGAATGATCGGATGCCGAGCTTCGGGGAGGCGAAAGGGTCCGTGCCGCGGCTGTCGCCAGAACAGATCAGCCTGCTCGCCGACTGGCTGCGGGGCCAGTGGTATCGACCGTAGCGATTCCTATGCGACGCCCCCCAACACCGTCGCACGGGCGACGCGGCCAACGCCCAGCATGTAGGCCGCGGTGCGGAGCGAAACCTGCCGTGATTGAGCCAGTTGCCAGACCTGCTCAAACGCTTCGCCCAGGATGCGATCGAGTTCCTGGCGGACGCGGTTGATGCCCCACTGGTAGTGCTGGCGGTTCTGAACCCACTCGAACCAACTGGCCGTGACGCCGCCGGCATTGGCCAGGATGTCGGGCAGCACGAGGGTGCCACGCGAGGCGAACATGGCGTCGGCCTCGGGGTCGATCGGCTCATTCGCCGCCTCGACGATGATGGCCGCGCGGATCGCATCGGCATTCGACGCTGTGATCACGCCGCCGAGCGCTGCAGGAATGAGAACATCGCAGTCCGTGGCGAGGAGGTCTGTCGGTGGGATGGCGTCGCCACCCGCAAACCCGGCCAAGCGGCCACCATGGGCGCGGGCGTGCCGGAGGAGCTCGAGCACATTGAGCCCCGCGGCGTTGTGAAAGGCAGCCGAGGCATCCCCCACTGCCACGATTCGGCATTCGGCATCGGCAAGATACTTGGCGACATGCGTGCCCACGTTGCCAAACCCCTGAACCACAATCCGCGTGCCAGGGATGCGGTGGCCGAGCCGCCCGAGTAGCTTGAGCGTGAGTGCCCCGACACCACGACCGGTT
Organism: Planctomycetota bacterium; assembly: GCA_031403195.1. Taxonomy (GTDB): domain Bacteria; phylum Planctomycetota; class Planctomycetia; order Pirellulales; family UBA1268; genus QWPN01. The sequence continues at coordinate 18,296 of JANNSZ010000111.1, forward strand.
GCCTCCTCACGGCCCGGTATGCCGTGGTACTCGACCGGCTTGCCCGTGACGCAGGCCGGTGAGAACCCGTGGTACTTGCCGTACTGGTTCATGATCCAGGCCATCATGTCGGCATTGGTTCCCATGTCGGGCGCCGGGATGTCGACGTCGGGCCCAAACAGATCATGGATCGCATCGACGAAGCGGCGTGTCACCCGCTCGAGCTCACGGGCCGAGCATGTGGCCGGCTCGATCGCGACGCCCCCCTTGGCACCGCCGTAGGGTATGTCGACCACGGCCGTCTTCCATGTCATGAGCGCCGCCAGCGCCCGCACGTCGTCGAGATCGACCTGCGGGTGGTACCGCAGCCCCCCCTTGAATGGCCCGCGGGCATCGTTGTGCTGCACGCGATAGCCAATAAACGTCACCAATTCACCCGAATCTCGTTCGATTGGGATTTTCACCCGCACTTCCCGTTTGGCGGTCAGCAGGAGCGTTCGCATGCTCGGTGACAGGTCGAGCTCGTCGGCAGCCCGGTCGAAGTAGATGCGGGTTGCGTCGGTGGCACGCACGGTTGGCCAGCCTCCTGCGGGGGAATCGGGTGAACGGGCGATGATAGCGGTGCCGGGCCCTGGGCCTCAAGAAAAGCCGCCATCGGCGGTTGGCGGCCGAGGCGTTACGATTGTGGCTCAGGTAGCCCCGATGCCCATCCCCACCGTCGCCGAGTTCTGGGATCTCCTCGCGCGCAGCGGATTGGTGGACGCTGCCGCCATCGCGATGCTGCGGCAGGAGTACGACGCCAACCCGGCCGTGGCCGGCAGCGATGATGCCAAGCATGTCGCCCACTGGCTCTACATCAGAGGCAACCTGACTCGCTGGCAGGCCAAGCGGCTTTCAATCGGGAATCTCGGCCCGTTTTTTCTGGGCGACTACCGACTTCTCGAACGGCATGACCGCACCGGTGATCATCTCACCTTTACCGGCAGGCATGAACCCTCGGGGCAGACCGTGAATGTCGTGCTGCTCAACGCCAAGAGCTACAAGCGACTCCATGTTTGGACCGCAATCGTCCAGCGAACGACGGCAGCCAATGCCACGACCAATCCGATGCTCAGCCGCACCTGGAGCCTCGAGCAGCATCAGCACAGCCGGTTTGTCGTGTGCGAAGCGGTCACCGGCGTGAACCTGGCCGACGAGCTCGAGCGGGCGGGACCTCTCGCGGCGGCACAGGCAGGCGTGCTTGTGTGGCAGATTGCGACGGCCATCGCCGAGCTGCATAGCCGCGGCGTGGTGCATGGCGGGCTCAGCCTCGATGCCTTGCGCCGCGAGGTCGTGCCAGGAGCAGCGGAGCGGACGGGCCGAGTTCGCGTGCTCCAATTCCCCCTGGCAGGCGACCCGCACCGCATGCCCCTGCGACCCTGGCAGGATGATGCAGAGCTGCGGCTACTCAGTCGCCAGGCAGCCTATGTGGCACCGGAGCTCGTCCAGCCGGACGTCGTCTGCGATCAGCGGTCTGATGTCTACGCGCTGGGTGCCATCCTCTACGCCTTGCTTTGTGGTACGCCTCCCTGCTGGGAAGGCGGCGCCGAGGCGACCATGCGCAGGGCAGTCTTTGAAGGGCCGCAGCCCCTCGGGCCACCTCAGGTGTTGCCCGAGATGGCGGCGCTGGTCGGCTATCTCATGGCACGCGACCCGGCAAGGCGGTACCAGACCGCTGCCGAGGCAGCGAACGCGATCGCCACGTGCCTAGGTCTGGATAGGAGCGCGCAGCCAACGCCCCAGCCGGTCGTTGCGGCTCCGCACCTGCTCGCGAACGCCCCGGTCGTACCAGCTGCGTCTGTCGTTCCCCAGGATGTCCCCACGGTCGAGCGTGGTGTTTCACACGCGCAGAATCCATCGGTGCCAACTCGGTCCACCCCGCCAGCCACGACTGCTCCACCCGCGAGCGACTCGCCGGCTGCACGGACACGTCGTCGCCGGGCCCTTGGTCTTCAGCTCGTTGGAGGTGCGATCACACTTGCCATCCTGGCCGGTGTGGTGGCTCTTGTCGCCAGCAGGATGGACTTTGAGCCGCCGCCACCGCGGCCCACGCCGCGCGAACAGACGGGTGTGGAGCGGCGAGGCCCGTCGCCAGAGACTCCGACGAACGAAAGCCCGCAGCCCCCGCCCGAGATATCTCCCACGGTGGCGGCTGCGACGGCGCGGCAGGTGATCGTCGAGCACGCCACGCTTCCCTGGGCCTCGCCCACCGAAGGGACGCCTCCTCGGCTCGCCCACCTTCCGCCTGGCTCGCAACTCGTGCTCCTGGCCCGTCCCGCCGATCTCTCATCGGACGAGGAAGGCCAGCTCTTCCTCAAGTCGCTTGGTCCTGTCGCACAGGGGGCACTTGCTCGACTCGCCGATTTTTGCGGCTGCCAGGTGGCCGACATCGAAGTCGTGCAGGCCGGCTGGCAGGCTGGCGAAGCCGACGAAGTGCTCGCTGGCTACGCCATCCGACTCGTGGCCGGTCGAAAGATCGGCTCCGATCCGATGGCTCGGGGAAAAGCCTGGGGTGAGACGACGCCGCGGGAGGTCGCCGGCGAGACCATCCACGCTGGCAAGCTGTTCTCGTTCTGGGTGCCATCCTCTGATGATGGGCGGGTACTCGTGGTGGCTTCAGAGGCGGCCATCACGACCGGTGCCCTTGCCGGGCCTGGTGGACCGGCAGCCCGCGAGCCCTTCATCGCGAGCATCGTCCGGCAGTCGCTCGATGCGCGTGCGCGGCCGGACGGCACGATTCGGGCCGATCTCCCGCTCGAGCTCGAGGCGCTCGTGGGTATGCTCGACGAGTCCCGCCATGTCACCCTCTTTGGTTCCCCGCACTACCTTCTCAATCGAGGCCGCACGGTGCTCGCGGGCCCGCTCGCCAAACTCGCCGATCCCCTTCGGCACCTTGTGGGCGAGACGATGCGTGCTGCGGCGATCTCCGGTCACTTCGAGGGCAATACCTATCTCGAGCTCGACGCCATCGCGGAGCGTGATCCTCCGGCCAAGACCTTCGCGCCGCAACTCGCGGCGCAGATCGAGGGTCTTGCGACAGCCGTTGAGGAATACTGTGCCCTGCTTGATCCGAGCCCCTACGGTCGCGTCCTTGTCATGAGGCTTCCGTCGATGCTGCGGGTGCTCGTGGCCAATATGCGGGTTGGGGTGGAGGGCAACGGTGTCGTCGTCAACGCGTATCTCCCGAGGCATGCCGGCCACAACCTCGCTTTGGCCACCGAGCTCGCGCTCGCGCAGTCGCCCAGCGCAAGGGGAGGGTCGTCGGCGACAGCGCCTGTCGCACCGGTCGCGGCCGATGCGCTCGGAAAGCTCCAGAAGAAGGTCACGGTCGTCTTCGCCAAAGACACGCTCGAGACGGCGATTCAGATGGTGTCAGACGAGGTCGGTGTGCCGATGGAGATCCTCGGCCCAGACCTTCAGCTCGACGGAATCACGCAGAATCAGTCTTTTGGGCTCGACGCCCGCGACCAGACCGCGGCCGAGGTTCTACGCGTCATCCTTGGCAAGGCAAATACCGATGGGAAGCTCGTGTACATCGTTCGAAAGACCGACGGCGTTGAGACGATTCTCATCACGACGCGGGCTGCAGTCGAGAAGCGGGGCGATCCGCTCCCGCCAGCATTTCAAGGCAACGACACTCCGGAGATGAAGAAGCCATGATCATCGTCATGCAAGCGGGGACGGGCGAGGCCGAGCTTCGGCTGGTGGTCTCACGGGTCGAGGGCATCGGGCTCAAGCCACATGTGATTGTGGGGACCGAACGGACCGTGGTGGCCGTCGTGGGCGACGAGCGAAACGCTGTCTTCAGCGGATTCGAGACGCTGCCTGGGGTTGCATCGGTGGTGCCGATCCTCGCGCCCTACAAGGTGGCCAGCCGCGAGGTTCAGCCCGAGCCCACAGTGGTGCGGGCTGGGTCGCTGGTCATCGGTGGCGGCACGGTGGGAGTGATCGCGGGGCCTTGCGCAGTGGAGAGCCGTGAGCAGATTATCGAGACGGCCCAGGCTGTGAAGTCAGCCGGAGCTACAGCGCTGCGGGGTGGAGCGTTCAAGCCCCGCACGAGCCCCTACAGCTTCCAGGGGCTCAAGGAACAAGGCCTCGAACTGTTGGCCGAGGCGCGTGCTGCGACTGGCCTCGCAATTGTGACCGAGGTGGTCGCGCCGGAGGATGTGCCGCTCGTGTCGCACTACGCCGACGTGCTTCAGGTGGGAGCCCGCAACATGCAGAACTACAGGCTGCTCGAAGCGGTTGGTCGGACTGATGTGCCCGTGCTCCTCAAGCGTGGCCCGGCCGCGACTGTCGAGGAGCTTTTGCTGGCCGCCGAGTACATTTTGGATGGCGGCAATCGGCAAGTCATGCTGTGCGAGCGCGGGATTCGTACCTTCGAGGCGCACACCCGTTTCACGCTTCCATTGGCGACCGTGCCCTGGCTGCACGCTCGCACCCACCTGCCCGTGGTGGTCGACCCGAGCCACGGCACCGGCCATGCGAATCTCGTCGAGAGCATGGCAGCCGCGTCCGTCGCCGCTGGTGCCGACGGGCTGATCGTGGAGGTGCATCCCGAGCCTGCACGCGCTGCAAGTGACGGCGGCCAAACGCTCGACTTCGCAGGCTTCGGTCGGATGATGGAGATCTGCCGTCGGGTCGCCGCTGCAGTTGGGAAGACGATGTAGCTCGTCAGCCGAGAACAGCCGTCGCAATCCCCATGTAGACGATGATCCCGAGCACGTCCACGAGGGCGGAGACGAATGGGTTGCTCATGAGGGCCGGGTCGAGCCCCAGGGATCGGAAGACGAGCGGAAGCACCGAGCCGATCATGGACCCGATGAGCACAACGCTGAAAATCGTTGCCGGGATGACGACCGCTTGCGCTGGCGTGGGGGCATACGCGAGAGCCAGCAGAAATCCAGGGACGGCGAGCAGAATGCCCAGGAGGGTGCCAAGCATAAACTCCCGTCGCACGATCCGCTTCCAATCGGTGAGTTTGCAGTCGCCGGTGGAAAGCGCCGTGATCACAAGTGTGGCCGACTGATTGCCCGAGTTGCCACCACTGGCAATCACAAGGGGGATGAAGGCGATGAGCCAGATGTGAGCCTCGTCGGGTTTCCAGTTTGCGAGCACCATCGCGGTGACCGTGGCCGTGGCAAAGAGAATCGTCAGCCACACCCCGCGTTTCCAGGTCATCGACGTGATTGCGGCTTCGAGATAGCTCTCGCCAAGGGGCGCGATGGCCGCGATCATCTGGGCCGCGTCGGTGGCCTCCTGCCGGACTGCGTCGAGTACGTCGTCGTGGGTGACGATCCCAACGAGCCTGGCATGGTCGTCGATCACTGGAATGGCGATGAAGTCAAAGCGGGCCAGGAGATCGACCACCTTCTCCTGAGGTTCGTCCACGCGGACCGTGATGACATCACGCTGCATGAGATCGGCCACCACAGCCGTGGGCTTCGCGAGGATGAGGTCGCGCAGCGAGACAAAGCCAACGAGCTTGCGTTCGGTATCCAACACGTAGATGTAGTAGATCGATTCGCTGTCGGGGGCCTGCATCCGCAGTCGGGCGATCGCCTCCCCGGCCGTGATGTCGGCTGGCAGAGAGGCATACTCCGTGGTCATGAGTGACCCGGCCGAGCCCTCCGGGCAGGAGAGGAGCATCCGAATGTCGTGTCGCTCCGCCTTGGCAACGAGTGGGAGAATCTCCTCAACGAACTCAGGCTCGAGTTCGCGAAGGAGGTCATCACGGTTGTCAGAGGCCATCCACTCGATGAGGAGGCCCAGGTGCCTGCGGTCCGCCGCCTTGACGAGGTCGACCTGCCGTGAGAGTGGGTAGTAAGGGAAGATCTCCGCCTGCCGTTCAACCGGTACTGCATCAAACAGTCGCCAGATGTCGGCGTCGTCGAGCCCTTCTGAAAACTCCGCCACGGTGGCTGGGTGGAGCTCCTCGCCGACCTCGCGGAGGCCTGTGGTGTCGCCCTCAGCGAGCATGACCCGCAGTTCAGGAATCAGAAGGGGATTTGCGGTTGGCATCGTGGCGGGCGGACGGGCGAAATGACAGGCCTATACTGGGTCCGAACGTGAAGATGGTGAGATTTCGTACCGACACAGGTCCTCTGCCGCACGATGCGGCAACCGCCGACCGTGGCAAACCTTGGCTTTGCCACCGGTCGACCGAGTGGACAAAGGCCACGGAAGGCTTTGGTCACGGAAAGCAAGTATGCCATGAATCGGATGTGGGTTCGCGCGGGAACCTTGCTTGCAGCCGCCACGCTGGTCGTGTCGGTCGAAAATCTGGCGTGGGCCGAGGGTGCCGCCGAGCGCGGCCACAAGAATCTCCTTGAGCGACCCTATCTTCCGGCTGACCTCGACCAAGAGGTCTTCGACACGTTGTGGACCACATGGGAAGAGCCGCTGCGGTCGCGGGCCGAGCGGGCGGGCCTCGCCGAGCGGCGAACCATGGCGATGGAGCGGTATGGCCTTCTGCCTCATCCCGATGATCCGTCGCGGACGCTCCAGTATGTCGTCGACACCGAGGGCCGCTGGTCAATGAGTTGCCTAGCCTGCCATCAGGGGCAGGTGCGTGGCGTAGCGATACCGGGCGTACCAAACTCGAACTACGCACTTGAGACGCTCACGGAGGAGGTACGGGCGGTCAAGCTCCGCCTCGGGAAGCCCCTCGGCCACATGGACGTGGGTGCCATGTTCCTGCCGCTGGGCACAACCGTGGGCACGACGAATGCCGTGATCTTCGGCGTGGCCCTCATGCGGCACCGCGAGCCCGACCTCTCCATTGTGAAAAAGCCGCCCCGCTTCGACCTCCTCCATCACGACATGGATGCGCCACCGTGGTGGCACTATCGCAAGCGGAAAAGCCTCTACGCGGATGGCTTTGCCCCGCGAGGGCACCGGATGCTGATGCAGTTTCTACTCGTGGAGCAGAATGGGCCCGAGAAGTTCCGCGAGTGGGAGGACGAGTTTCGCGACATCGAAATCTGGATCGAGTCGCTTGAGGCCCCGAAGTGGCCCGGCCTCCTGGACCGCAAGCTCGCGGGCCGCGGTGAAAACGTGTTCTACGCGAACTGCGCCGAGTGCCACGGCACATACGGCCCCAATGGAAGCTATCCCGACCGACTCGTTCTAATTGATGAGGTGGGCACGGACCGCGTCCGGCTCGATTCCCTGACGGTCACCGAGCGTCGGGCGCTCAATGCAAGTTGGTTTGGCCACTATGGCGAGGACGGCAAAGCCCTTCAGGACCGTGAAAAGTCTGTGGGCTATGTCGCGCCGCCGCTCGATGGCATTTGGGCAACGGCCCCGTACTTCCACAACGGTTCTGTCCCCACACTGTGGCACGTGCTGCATCCATCCGAGCGGCCTGTTGTCTGGCGGCGGAGTGCGACGGGCTATGACGACGACCGCGTGGGTCTCGAAGTCGAGGAGTTTACTGACATGCCTGCACCGCCGATGCGGGCCGCTGAACGTCGTCAGTATTTCGATACCCGTCGCCCTGGCAAAAATGCTGCGGGTCACGACTTTGCCGATGTCCTCTCCGCCGACGAGAAGCGGGCTCTCTTGGAATACCTTAAGACGCTTTGACGTCCAGCGTGGCGAGGGCTTGCCCGTGTCATGTCGCCGGGCGTTCGCTTCGGCCCTCGTGGCCTTCGCTCACTCGACGAAAACGAGTCTTCGCCATCCTGGCTTCGCTCGTTTTC
>JANNSZ010000112.1:0-12137 GCA_031403195.1 Planctomycetota bacterium
AACCTTTCTATGACCCTGCGGAAGACATTGCGTATGCCGAGGAGCAGGCCCACGGCATCCTCGTCGTGATGCGGGCCTGTGACCCAGGTCAGGAGATCATCAAGTCGGTTCTCGCGACGGTTCGACGGCGGATGCCGTCGCGTCCTGTCGTTCTCGTGCAGACCACGCTCCATGAGGGATATCCACACGGAACAGGCCATCCGAGCGAGTATTGTTTTGCGGCTTCACCGCTGCCGGATGGAGTGCCGCCCGACCTCGCACGAGCCCTGGTGTACCAGCATCACGACTTTGCCGGGCTCTTCGATCGCCACGTAGCCATCGACTTCACCCACCTTGACGATGGCTACGCTCCACAGTTCTACGGCATTGATGCGCTGTGGGCCGAACTTGCCGGCATCCTACCCGCGGGACTTCGGACAGTGCTCACTCGGCAACCATCGCTTGTGTCTGGTCTCCGCGATGTGCTCTTCGACGCCGCTATGCCGCATATTGCTTCGTACTCCCTCCTGGCCGGCGTCGCCGCGATGGTGCCTGTGCCCCTGGCGAACCTGTCCGGCGTCACGATCGCGCAGGGAAAGATGCTCCATTCGATCGCATCCATCTACGATCGCTCGCTCGTCCACGGCCTCACCGCCCTCGGCCCAGCCCTTGGTGCCAGCTTTCTCTCGAGAATGGTGGCGCGATCCGTGGTGGCAGGTATCCCGGTCGTCGGCACGGCCGCCGCAGGATTCTGGACCGCAACGGCCACCTACGGCCTGGGCTGCGCTCTCTGCTGGTATTTTGCGGAGGTCACGCGAGGGGCGGTGCCGACTGCGGCTCAGATTAGCCGTGTCTACGCCGACGAGCTCACTCGCGGCCGGGATCGCTTTCGGGAGTATTTCCGGGCCCGCGGCGATTGCTTCCCTGACCAAGCCGCCGCACCACCGAGCAGACCCCATGCGCCGTGATGTAGCGTGCCTTGTTCTAAGGATGCTCGCGTATGCCATGCCCCTGCTCGCGCTCGCGGCCATCGGGATTCTGTGGCTCGTCGAGCACGAACACTGGCTCCCTTTTGGGCTCGCGCTCGCAGCCGCCTCCGGGGTTCTGTTGACCGCGTCCCGATTGCTCGGCCGTTCAGCCCCCCGTCCACGGGCGCCCCCGCCGGCCCACACATGGCCAGAGGCGGGAATCAGGGCGTGGGATGACGTGGACCGACTCGCCGTTCGGGCGGCAGCCGCCCCGCCGCCATTCGCCGACATGGCCGCATACCAGACGCTCGCCATGGAGGTGCTCGATACCGTCGGGAGACATTTTCATCCCGCATCAAAATCCCCACGGCTGGAATTGACGCTGTCGCAACTGTTGGAGATCAGCGAGCGGGCGCTGCGGGACATGCGGACCGAGGTGATCGACGCGGTACCCGTCGTGCGAAATCTGACGCTGGCCCACATCGCCTGGGCCCACCAGGCACGTGAATGGGTTCCGAGAGCCGTTCGCGCGAGCCGCCTTGCCATGTTCGCCAACCGAATTCGACGCTGGGTCTTCGCCTGGCCTGTGGCCGTTGCCAACGAACTGGTCATGGCATTCGACATGTCGCCGCTTGCAATTGCCGGGAGGCAGGTATCGCACATCGCGGCCGATCTTTTTGTACGGCATGTCGGGACCTACGCGATCCAGGCTTTCAGCGGCCAGGCATCGCTCGATGTGGCTGCGATCCACATGATCGCCCCAGACGCCCCGCTGCGAATTCTTCTACTCGGCCCCGTAAACGCCGGAAAATCGAGCCTTCTGAACGCCATGTTTGGCCAGGAACGCGCCACGCACGACATCCTCCCCTGCCCTGCCTTGCGGGAAGAGCACGTGTTCGACCGCGAGGGTGCCCCGCGGGCCATCATCCTCGACAGCGACGGCTTTTCTGGCCCCGGCGATGAGGCCGCCCGTCAGCGAATCTTCGGGGCGATTGACGGAGTCGATCTGATTATTGCCGTCACCTCGGCGAGGCAGGCCGCCAGGCAGGTTGAATGCACGACGCTCGAGGCCATCCGGCGACAGTTTGCGGGGGCCACCCGCCGTGCGTGCCCACCAATCATCGTCGCCGCCACCCACATCGATCAGCTGCGGCCAGCCCCGGAGTGGAATCCGCCCTACGACTTTCTCGACGGCGACTCTCCCAAGGAGTTGAGTGTGCGACACGCAGTCGACGCGATAGCCACGGATTTCCAGATCGCACTCGACCGCGTGATCCCTGTCTCCCTGCTTTCAGGAGCCGCGTATAACGTCGAAGAGTCGCTGCTCCCGGCTCTGGGCGCGGCACTGCCCGAGGCTGATCGTGCCAAGTTTCTCCGCCTCGTCGAAGCCGACCGGTCCGCCGAGGCCCGCGATCGCGTGGCCCGCAGCATCTCCCTCCTCGCGAAGACTGGCCGTAGCATCATCGACTCCTTCACTCGGAAAGCACGTCGCTGACGTTGCTCACTGATGCACCTGCGGTACCATGGCGACGCCCCTCCGTCCCCATGGAGCATGTCATGCCTCAGACTGTCGTTGACTCGGTCAGTCGCGCCTCACTTCACGAATGGCAGGCCGTCGCCAGACACGCCGCCGCCACGAGCCACCTGACGCTTCGCGAGCTTTTTGCTGCGGATCACGATCGGGCCTCCCGGATGTCATTCGAGGCCTGCGATCTCTTCATCGATCACTCCAAGCAACGGCTCACCAATGACACGCTCCCGCTGTTAGGTCGACTTGCCCAGGCCTGCGGCCTCCGCGAGCGGATTGATGCGATGTTCGCTGGCCAGCGCATCAACACCACGGAAAACCGCGCGGTCCTCCATGTCGCCCTGCGGGCGCCGCGGGGTCAGCCGATGGCCTTCGACGGCGCTGACGTGGTGCCTGGCGTCCAGGAGGTTCTCGATCAGATGGGGGTGTTCTGCGATCGCGTGCGGAGCGGTGCCTGGCTCGGCCACACCGGAAAGCGGATCCGTGCGGTCGTCAACATCGGCATCGGCGGTTCGGACCTCGGGCCCGTGATGGCCTACACGGCCCTGCGTCACTATGCCGATCGGGCGATCACATTCCGTTTCGTTTCGAATGTCGATGGAACCGACTTCGCCGAAGCGGTCCACGATCTGGACCCGGCCGAAACCCTGTTTGTCGTGGCGTCCAAGACCTTTACGACGCAGGAGACACTCGCCAACGCTCGCACGGCCCGCGACTGGACACTGGCGGCGCTCGGTGACGCAGCAGCCGTTGCCACACACTTCGTGGCGGTGTCGACCAATGCCACGGAAGTGTCGGCGTTTGGGATCGACACGGCCAACATGTTCGGCTTCTGGGACTGGGTCGGCGGCCGATACTCCATGGATTCTGCGATCGGGCTGTCCACGATGCTGGCGATCGGCCCCGAGCAGTTTCGCGAGCTGCTCGACGGCTTCCACGCGATGGACGAACATTTCCGCACGGCACCGTTTGAGAACAATCTCCCGATTCTGCATGGCCTGATCGCCGTCTGGAACACGACCTTCCTCGGGGCCCATACGATCGCGGTGCTTCCGTACGATCAGTACCTCTCCCGCTTCCCGGCTTATCTCCAGCAGCTGACGATGGAGAGTAACGGCAAGCGAGTGACGGTTTCCGGGCGTGTCATCGACGACTACGAAACCTGCCCGATCTACTGGGGCGAGCCCGGCACCAACGGGCAGCACTCCTTCTATCAGCTCATCCATCAGGGCACCCGGCTCATTCCGTGTGACTTTGTGGGCTTCCTGCGGTCGCTCAACCCTCTCGGGCGTCACCATGATCTCCTCATGGCCAACTGCTTCGCCCAGGCCGAGGCGCTCGCTTTCGGGAAGACTGCTGAGGAAGTGCGGGCCGACGGTGTGCCGGCAGATCTCGTGTCACACAAAACGTTCCCTGGCAACCGGCCGAGCAGCATGATTCTCGCCGACCGGCTCACGCCCCGCGTGCTGGGCAGCCTCGTCGCGCTCTACGAGCACGCTGTCTTCACGGCCGGCGCGATCTGGGATGTCAACCCTTTTGACCAATGGGGTGTCGAGTTGGGCAAGGCGCTTGCCAGTCGGATCGTGCCCGAACTCGATGCCAGAGCAGACGCGCCCCTTGGCCACCACGACGCATCGACCGCGTCCCTCATTCTCCGGTACCGGACGGCCTCGGCGAGCTCATAGGCTCTCGACACATGCTGCCGCCGTGCGAACCGGCGGTCGGGCATGTGGAGAATGGCCATGGAGGGCTTGGTCCACGTCCAGCTATGGTGCGCGACGGATCGTGACGGTCACTTCGCCGTCGTTGTCGGCCAGTTCGGTCCACGTATCGACACACCGCAGAAATAGCTGTCCTGAGCTGGGCGACTTCAGCGTGGCCTTCGTGCCGAGTGGAATCTCCTTCGATAGCGTGAAATCGGAGAACACGGCTGCGACGAGCCGGCCGCGACCGTCGGCCTCGCCGTCGGCATCGAGAGGTTTTCCAGCCGCCGCGATCCTCCACGTGCCATCGGCGGTGATCTCGTAGCTAGAGCCCGTGTCGACGAGTACCTTACTCGCCTGCCAGCCCCCCTGGGCCTTGAGCTTCACCTTCACCTCGCCCGTCCCGCTGAGCTTCTGAAACTTCGCTCCCCAGGGCCAGGCTGTGAGATCCGACCGATACCCGTTCCCCAGCGTGTTCAAAAATTGGTCGTACTCGAAGGACACCTCGCGGGCGACGGGACCGTAGACACTTTCAAACGAGGAGCCGGGCTGCTCCTCCATGAGAGCGATTGCGAGCGGCACAAACCGCTTCGAGTAGTTCGGGTTATTGGCCAGCAAATGACAGAGCGCCCACCGCCAGGCGTAGTCCTGCCAGGTTCCCGACTCGGTACGGCCCGGAATCGCAATCTCCAGGAGCTTCCGCTTCGGAGTGGCGTTCTGGAGGTAGCCTACTACGGGCGCTGGAAGGTCGATCGCCCGATCACCTTCCTTCCAGTAGTTGCCAAGCTCGGCGAGGCCCTCGGACAGCCATGTGGGCCCTGTTGATCCAAAGGCAAGGTGGCAGATCCCATGGACGCACTCATGCTGAATCACGCCATGATCAGCGCAGGAATAGAGACGCGCATGCCTCTGTGAACCAAGCCGTGAGTTCATACACACCCCCTCACCCCGCCGGATTTTCTCGACGCCAAAGGGCTCGTCGATCATGCGCGGCGGAAACTTCCCGAGGTTGCGGGCGACGAAACCTTCGACGACGCCCGTCATCCGCCGCCCCAGAAAAGTCTCGATCGCCTTCACCATGCGCTCGAGCTTCTCGCTGAGGACAGCCCACTCGCGGTCCGACACATCGGTCATGAATGCGAAGTGTGCCGATCGCATGAGCCGTGGCTGGGCCGGTGCCTCGTCGGAGAGGTTCCGGTACCTCCGCTCGAGGGCATCATCGCCCTTGTCGGCAACCGTCTTGGACGCCCGGTTCTCGACCTCGAGGACCTGTGCCACGACATCGCCCATCTCCAGCTTGATCGCGTCCAGCCGAATGATCGTGGCCCCCGGCTCAATTCGAGCCGGATCGTTACTCGTGAGCCGCGCCACGGCCCCATCGGAGAGCGGGCAGGTGATCACTGTCTTGCGGTTGAACGCCTGCTCTCGGGGCAGCTCCACGACGATGCGTTTGGTGAGCGCCGTCTTCACCGTCGCGGTCACCTCACGCTCCACAGGCTCCTTCGACGTGGGATCATCCTGTTTCTGTGCAGGGGTCACCACACCAAACGTGGTTGCCTCGCCGTCGAGCACGGCGAACTCTTCCACCGTGCCATCCACCTTGCCAGTCCGATCGATCCGGCACCGGAACCGGACGATCTGCCTCGGCTTGAGGCCTGCTGCGGGAAACTCACCCTTGACCTGGACCTTCGCCGGCGCCGCCAAGAGCGTTCCATCAGACAGCGCGATCCCCCGCTCTGCGATGCCCTGCACACGCACTTCATGACGCGTGCCATCAGTGTCGCGCACCGTAACGCCATCCCGCGTGACGGTCTCGATGGTGCCCTTGAGTGACACCTCCGCAGCCACACGCACCTGTCCATGCGCTACGCCACCCCACCAGCTCATGAGGCATACCGCGATCACCACCAGCGCTCGCATCATCGTCGCACTCACAGCTGCTCCATGTGGCCCACCCAACTTCCCATAATCTTTCAGCGGGCCGCAGGTCAGTCAAACATCTCGCAACAATATGGCCCAGGCACCAGCATTGAACGCGAGTGCTGAGGAAGCGACGGGCGGGGTGGCTGGGTGGCGGTCGGTCTTGCTATTCTCTTCTTCTTCCTCGGCTTGCTGAATTCCATGCGCACGATTGAGATCTACGACACAACGCTCCGTGACGGCTCCCAGGGGGAGGGCGTCAATTTTTCGCTGGCAGACAAGCTCGCGATCGCCCGGCGGCTGGATGAGATCGGCGTCGACTTCATCGAGGGGGGCTATCCCCTGTCGAATCCCAAGGATGCGCAGTTTTTCGAGCGGGTCCGCGACGCTGGCCTCGTGCATTCCAAGGTCGTCGCGTTCGGAATGACCCGCCGCCGCGGCATGACAGCGGCGGCGGACCCCGGCATGAAGGCCCTGCTCGATGCCGACACTCCGATCGTCACGATCGTGGGCAAGACATCGGCGTTCCACGTGTCTGATGTCCTCAACGTTTCCCGCGAGGAGAACCTCGCCATGATCACCGACACGGTGGCACATCTGACCGCCTCGGGCCGTGAGGTCTTCTACGATGCCGAGCATTTCTTCGACGGCTGGAAACTCGATCCGGCGTACTCGGCCGAGACCCTCGTGGCGGCAGCCCAAGCCGGCGCCACGCGGATCGTGCTCTGTGATACCAACGGCGGCACCCTCCCAGACGAGGTTGCCTCCCTGACACGTTCAGCCTCAGAGGCCCTCGAGGCGGCGGGGGTACCGGTCGCGCTCGGCATCCATTGCCACAATGACTGCGATCTGGCGATCGCGAATTCGCTCGCCGCAATTGCCGCTGGCTGCATTCAGGTGCAGGGCACAATCAATGGCATCGGCGAGCGGTGTGGCAATGCCGATCTCATCTCGGTCGTGGCCAACATCTCGCTCAAACTCAAGGGGTGCTCGGTCCTCGGCGGCACGGGCACTGCGCATCTCACCGAGCTCTCGCGTTTCGTCTACGAGACCGCGAACATGACGTATCGCCCGGGGCAGCCGTTCGTGGGATCGAGTGCCTTTGCCCACAAGGGGGGCATGCATGTCCACGCGGTCTCCAAGGTGGCCGGGTCATACGAACACATTGCGCCGGAAGCCGTTGGCAACTCTCGCCGCGTGCTCGTGAGCGAGCTGTCGGGGCGGTCCAATATCGCGGCCCTCGTCACGCGGCCCGAAATCAAGAACGACCGCGGGCTGCTCGACACGGTGCTCGCAGAGGTCTGTCGGCTCGAGAACGACGGCTGGCAATTCGAGGCCGCCGGTGCCTCGTTTGACCTGCTGGTGGATCGGCTGGCCGGCACGTTCCGGCCGCTGTTCACCCGCGAGCGATACAACATCGATGTCGAAAGTCGAGGCGACGGTGACATCCGCACCTTGGCGACCGTCAAACTGCTGGTCACCGGTGGCCCACGGCATGAAGTGGCCGAGGGAGACGGCCCCGTGAACGCGCTCGACGCCGCACTTCGCAAGGCCCTCGAGCCGGTCTATCCCGTGATCGCCCGCATGCACCTGCTCGACTATAAGGTTCGCGTGATCAACGGCCAGGAGGGTACCGCCGCGAAGGTTCGTGTCTCGATTGAGAGCACCGACGGCGAGCGGGTGTGGGGCACGGTGGGCGTCAGTGAGAACGTGATCGAGGCCTCGTGGCTCGCACTGGCCGACTCCTTTCACTTCTTCCTGATGAGCGTCCGCTGACGCATCGCGGCCTCAGGCTTCGCCATGACCGATCTCTCGAAACACTTCGACCATCGCGCTGCTCAGGCCCGCTGCCGCGCGCTCTGGGATTCCACGCGGGCATGGCATGCCGAGCCACTCCTGCCGGGCGCAGCCGACGGTCGCGTCTTCTCGATTGTCATCCCGCCGCCAAATGTCACCGGGGCGCTGCACCTCGGCCACGCCCTCAACAACACGCTCCAAGACATCCTCGTTCGGGCCCGGCGGATGCAAGGATTCCGGACGCTCTGGATGCCAGGCACGGACCACGCGGGCATTGCCACCCAGGCCGTCGTCGAGCGGCGGCTTCTCGAAGAGGAGAAGCAATCCCGGCACGATCTGGGCCGTGAGGCACTTGTCGCCCGGATCTGGGCCTGGAAGGAAGAGTACGAGAAGCGGATCCTCGACCAGCTTCGAGACCTCGGGGCGAGCTGCGACTGGGATCGTCTGCGGTTTACGCTCGACGACCAATGCGCTGCCGCCGTCCGTGAAGCCTTCTTTCGACTTTTCAAAAAGAGCCTCGTCCGACGCGGCAAGCGGCTCGTCAACTGGGACACGTTCCTGCAGACTGCCGTCAGCGACGACGAGGTCTTTCATGAGGAAGTGAAGGGGCACTTCTGGCACATTCGCTACGACGTGATCGCGCCACAACCCGGCGAACCAGTGAGCGTCACGGTCGCGACGACGCGGCCTGAAACGCTGCTAGGTGATACGGCCGTAGCCGTGCATCCCGATCCTGCTGTGGCCCTGGATGCCGCCGAGCAAGACCTCCGAGAGAGGCGGGCACGTGCGTCGGCCAAGGAGCAGCCGGCGATCGATGCCGCCCTTGAGGACCTCGCCCATCGACGCCGCGAGTTCCTGCCTCGCCTCAAGACACTCGCCGCCATGGCCCGCGATGGCCGCCAGGTGCGGCTACCGCTCTTGGGCCGGGCACTTCCGCTGGTGGCCGACGCCTGGGCCAAGCCCGAGATGGGCAGTGGCTGCGTGAAGATCACGCCGGCACACGACCCCAACGATTATGACGTTGGCCTGCGGCAGTCGCTGCCGATGGTCAATATCCTCAATCCAGACGGCACACTCAACACCGCCGCCGGGCCGTACGCGGGCCTCACGATGAAGAAGGCTCGCGAGAAGGTTGTGGCCGATCTCGAAGCCACTGGTCTGCTCGAGAAGGTGGAGGATCGGGTGATCGATCTGGCCCACTCAGACCGTTCCAAAACACCGATCGAGCCCTATCTCGCCGATCAGTGGTTCATCCGCATGGGCGAGCTGGCTCAGCCGGCAATCGACGCCGTGACGTCGGGCCGAATTCGGATCGTGCCGGAGCGCTACGCGAAGGGCTATGTGGACTGGCTCTCCGAGAAACGCGACTGGCCAGTCAGCCGCCAGCTCTGGTGGGGACACCGCATTCCGATGTGGCATGTGGCCGGCGTCACCGAAGCGGATCTCGTCGCCGCACTCGGAATTCGCGACACAGTCGCCTGGCAGCCCGACGAAGCGGGTGGCTTCTATGTGTGTTCGTCCGACGAGCAGTTCCTCGTGGACACGGTCGCTGGCGAACCGCTGGTGCGTGATGCGGATGTTCTCGACACCTGGTTTTCCTCGGCGCTCTGGCCTCACTCCACCCTCGGATGGCCTGCCGCCACGCCTGAGCTCGCCTGCTTTTACCCCACGAGCACGCTCGTCACGAGCCGAGACATCCTCACGCTCTGGGTGGCCCGCATGGTGATCATGGGGCTTTTCGATACCGGCGAAATCCCCTTCCAGGAAGTCTCGATCCACCCCAAGATCCTCGATCGCTATGGCGAGACGATGAGCAAGTCCAAGGGCAACGGCGTCGACCCTGTGGACGTCGTCGAAGCCCTCGGTGCCGACGCGCTGCGGTTTGCCCTCACTGGCATGGCCACCGACACGCAAGATGTCCGGATGCCAGTCGATTTTCAATGTCCATCCTGCGGCCACTTGATCGAGCAGACCACGCAGAACCGCACCAAGCCCAGGCTGGACTGTCCGAAGTGCAGCGCGCCGTTCCGCACGCAGTGGGCCAAGACTGAAGCCGACCTCGCCCTGCCCCGCGGCCCAGCCGTCAGCGAGAAATTCGAGGCCGGTCGCAACTTCTCGAACAAGCTCTGGAATGCCACTCGCTTCGTCTTGATGCACCTCGAAGATTGCGGCCCTGAGGGCGTCGTCGGAGAGAGCCTCGATGCCGACGCGCCGCTGGAAGACCGTTGGTTGGCCAGCCGCCTGGCCTCTGTCGCGAAAGCAGCTTCCTCGGCGATTGATGACTATCGCTACGCAGAATGCGCTCGCGTGCTGTATGGCTTCGCCTGGGACGAGTTTTGCAGTGCGTACCTCGAGCTCTGCAAAAGCCGCCTTGCTGATCCAGCCCAGCGAAACCGTGCCCGCGCGACGCTCCTTCTCGGCCTCGACACGATCCTCCGGCTCCTCCACCCGATCATGCCATTTGTCACGGAGGAGATTTGGCAGCAGCTCCACGCCGTGGCCGGCAGCCGCCGCATGCCCTGGGACGATCCCGCAGCGACGCTTCCCGTGTCAATCATGTTGGCTCGATGGCCAGTTCCACCGGCCGCCTGGATCGATGTTCGTACCGAACAGCAGTTCGCGACCTTCCTTGCCGTCGTGGGAGCGATCCGCGAGATCCGCTCACGGCAGAACGTGCCTCCGCGGAGTAAGGTGCCTGCGGCAATTCGGACCGCGAGCGACGTGACCGACCTGCTCACTCCGATGCGGAGTGCGATCGAATCGATGGCGATGGTCGATCTCGTCGGGATCGGGCCAGACGTGGCAGCCCTCCCCGGCGCCGCGACCGCGTCGGTGGCTGGCTGCGAAGTCTTCATCGATTTGGCTGAGCTGGTCAATGTTGACGCCGAGATTGCCCGGCTCGAAAAGGACAACGCCAAGACTGCGGGGTTCGTCAAGGCCAAGCGGGCCAAACTTTCCAATGAGTCATTTGCCGCCCGCGCTCCCGAGGCTGTGGTGGCAGCCGAGCGGGCACAACTCGCGGAGCTCGAGGACCGGCTCGCCAAAGGCGAAGCGGCACTCGCAGCGTTCCAGTCTCGCAAGGCTTCGGCGGGTGCCTGATGCCGGCGCTCGCCGTGCGGTAGAATCTCAAGCGAGGTCGGACGTAGCCGGGGCGGGCGCGTCAGACGATTCCCCCGATCAGGAGCACACGTCATGAGCGTCCAGATGGAGCTCTCGCGGATCATCATCAGCGAGATCAACGACCAGCAGGTGGTGTACCTCAAGGAGGTCGAAGGAGATCGCACGTTTCCAATTCTCATCGGGCTCTTCGAGGCCACAAGCATTGACCGCCGTGTGAAGCACCAACAGTCGCCCCGTCCGCTCACCCACGACCTGCTCGTGGCCACTGTCGAGCTCCTCGGTGGTGAGTTTCAAGACGTCGTAATTTCCGAGATCAAAGACCACACCTACTACGCGGTCCTGCGGGTCCTCAAGGATGGCGAGGTGGTCGAGATCGATGCCCGGCCCTCCGACGCGATCGCCATCGCAGTCACCTGCGAGCCCAATCTTCCGATCTATGTCTCCGAGGAAGTCCTCGAAAACGTCCTCGGATAGAGCGCATTCAGCGTTGGTGGATCTCCCCGCACCAACATAAAAGCCCCCCCGGCGCGAGCCGGGGGGACTGCGGGTCACGCGCCGACCCGTGTGCAATCACAACCGGGCTCGCCCAACGACCCACCGTACCCACGCTTGCGCGAGAGGCTCCTATGCTCAGCCGCCATACAAGCCCGAGTCAAGCGTCACCCACTTTTTCGCGCCGGGCGCGCTCGATGGTCGTGCGTCCGATGAATTCGGAATCGACTCAGTCCAGCAAGAGCAATCGCTCTTGAATGCGGGACACCAGGGCGGGCTCGGCGACGGCCGCCGCTTTCAGCGCCCTCTCAAGCGTGAATCGTGCGTCAGCTGGGCGTTCGGCGGCAACATACGCGTCCGCCTAAGGATAGGACGGCCAACGGCACTTTCGCAACGCGGTGATAGCGGCGGGTCGATTCCCGAGCATAGCCGAGCCGGTTTGAGGCTGTTATCCGAGGCGAATCGCGGCCACTGAGATCGCGAAGGATACCTGTTTCGGCACGGACTTTCACGCTCTCGCGCAGCCCGGCTCCACGCGAGCCCTTTGGCGGCACGTCAGAGCGCGTGGATGTCGATCACGGGGAACTCGTCGGAAGAAGTCTGGACGCCATCTCGGTCGTCATGGGCCTG
>JANNSZ010000113.1:0-45632 GCA_031403195.1 Planctomycetota bacterium
GTGCGGATCTGGACAAGCGACACCGGAGGCCAGGCGATTCCATTCTTGGCAGGGCCGGAGGGAGCGCCGGCTGAATTGGATCCCGTTTTCAACGACTTTTTGGGCGACCCAGGACCCGTGGCGATTCTTTGGGTCGAGGCGATCAAGCCCAGCGACAATGCCGGCGACGTCGTGTTCACGCTCACCGGACCGGGTGGCAGCGCGAACTCCGACTCCGTGCGTTTCACGGCCGCCGAGCTCGACTTAACCGTATTCGCCTCGCAACTCAACCTCTTCAATGATCCTGGGAACCAGGGAGGAGCTGACGCCTTCGTCTACGAGGAACTTTCTGATGATCTAGAAGACACGGTGGGCGGCATCGTATGGCGAAACTCAGACTTCTCGCGGAACGTGCAGGCGCCGGACGAGCGTCAGACGGAAGTGGGTCTGACGCGTTATGCCTCCGACTACACGGATCTCCGGCAGATTGATCCCGAGTACGCCTCCCAATTCACTCGCGCTAAGGCCGAATTTTCGCCGGGACTTCTAGACTCCTTCAATTTTATGTTCACGTTTGATCCTCAAGAGATAGTTCTTTGGACCCAATCAGATTGGGGAGGGTTTGAGAAGGTGGTCGATGGGCCAGCGGGATGGTGGAAGATTCCGAACGGCGCCGCCATTCAAGCCAAGGAAGGGAACGCCACGGACACCGAGATCGACTTTTGGATTGAAGGACGTCAGAGCACAGGCCTGTCGGATGGCACGCTGGAATTTCTGGCGGTTCGCAAGCCAGGCTCTGGTGCTTCGACACCGAAACCGGATTCCGTGGACTACAAAGTCATTGATGTAGGGGTAGGCGTCGATGGCGATCGCAACGGCGTGATCGACTTTGGTGACAGCTTCGATCGACAGTTGACGTTTTGGCTGAACAGTGATCGAGACGTTGATGACGACCCTGCTTTGCTTGGCATTTTCGATTTTTATGACGCCTACGCAAAGCCCTATGAAACCGAAGACGCCACATATCCGGTGAAGGATTCGGCTGATCACGTTGTCTCTACAAAGCGAGACCTGGAAGACTTTGCGGCGATTCAGTTTTTGCGCGACGATCCACTCTCGCAGATGCTCGTGTGGACCGAGAACCGCGATCCCCCTGCGGGCGCCGCGTCCCCATCATATCGGTTTGACCTATCGCTCGATTCTCCAGGCACGCAGCTTCGTCTATTTCGCGACACGCCGGGTGCCTCAGCGCTGACCCACGTTCGTGACACGATTGCCACAAACACATTGGACAATCGCGTTGCTACCGATCCGGTGATGGGCAGCACTCCCGCGGCGATTCAAAGCCTGACTCTTGCAGAGAGTGATGGGCGGTTTCGCTACCTGTTCGAGGCCCTTGGCACTGGCGGCGCCGCAAAGCTCAAGCTTACGGTTACGGTCTTCTTCCCCCAGTCCTCAGAATCGTTGCCTGCGTTGAGCACCACTCGCACACACACGCTAGACCTCGATCTTCGGGATTTCACTGAGTTCTACACCCGGTTGGCTGTGCCGTACCGCTCGCCCGAAACGGGAACGGACTTGCGATTCGTGCCGTTCGATGCTGGCAATTTGGCGCCCCCGCATTTTCCGGACGTTGGGCCGCCGCGGCATGCAGCGACGACCGGCGAGTCTCATTTCCTCAGCGGGCCGGACTCTGTGGTGCTCGTTCATGGATGGAACATGACCGACGGAACGCAGGCGGGTGAACAGCACACCGATTGGAAGAAGGCATTTGCAGAAACTGCGTTTAAGCGGCTTTATTGGCAGGGCGTGCGCGGGAAGTACATCGCATTCGATTGGCCAACCTTTTCGGATTCGGAAGGGCCCGTGGGCATCGACAGTTTCAGCATGTCCTACAATGCCAGCGAGTATCAGGCATTCCGGTCTGGTCAGTCCCTGAACCATGTTCTTGCTGGCCTGAAACAGGACGGGACGGTCCACCTTCTTGCCCACAGCATGGGGAACGTTGTAGCAGCCGAGGCCCTGCGGCAGTGGAACCCGACCGATGACAACGGCGTGCAATTGGTTGATAGTTACGTCGCGATGCAGGGTGCGCTTTCCGCGGGAGCATATGGAAGTGACGATCAAGACGCGCTTCCAGCCCCGGGGTCAGAAACCGATTTCTATCGGCACTGGCCCACAGGAGGTGACAGCGGAAGTTCCTTCTATATGGATGGCACGGCCGAGGCCGCGACAAAGTGGATCAACATGTACAACCCCGTGGACGCCGCAACGAGTGGTGCGAATGTTGGTTGGGTGAAGAACAATTCCTTTAAGCCGTTTGCGGGAAGTATCTGGCGCGACGACTTTGGATCTGGAGAGCGATTCTGGTACGAAGTGACGGCAGATGGGCGATACCTACAGAAGCATGCTGACAGTCTTGGTCATCCCGTTGACGAAGAGGGCGTTGATCTGAGGCCCAAAATGGTCGTACTGGGTTCAACCGAACCAGGCCCGTCGGCCTACGAAGTTCTTGCCTTCATGGCGAAGGCCAATTCCAGGCCCATAGGGACTGGGGTGGTTGACTTTTTCACTGGCGGTAATTTCAACATCCGGACGCTGGGGCTCGATGTTGAGTATGCAGACGAGTGGTCGGGTCACAGCTTCCAGTTTCATTTTGACGCGGCCAAGTCGTCGCCGTTCTGGGAAACCGTTGTGACGGCAGCGGGTATGAAGACGGTGGCAGCATGAGGGGGGCTGTTGCAAGTCGCCGTGGTCTGGTCGTTGTTGCGGCTGCTGTGGCCTTCGCCGTGGCGATCGGCTTTCAAGCGATTGAGCCGCTGAATGAACTGCGTGCGCTGGGCTCCTTGTATCTTGGCCACGGCAATGTGGGTCCCCATGCATACCGGTTCGTGCCCGACGGAGCCGGGCCATTCTCTCGTGCCCTGGACGTGCTCCCCCGATGCCCGTCGGTGCGCAACTTGGCACTGCCGAAAATGGAAGATCTGCATGAATCGCTGGGTAGGGTGGCGAAAATCGAGCACATCGTCGCGATTGATATTTTTGACAAGGATGCCTCAGACCGCGATCTGGCTGCCTTGGCTGGCATGCAGAACCTGGAGTCTCTGGACGCAGCTCATAACTCGCGGATCACCGACGCCGGAGTTGCGGCGTTGGCTGGTCTTACAAAACTGCGCCGCCTCGACCTCACCAACACGATGGTCACGGGCACGGGATTCAAGGAACGACCCGACATGGTAAACCTCGAGTATCTCACCCTCAATGACTGTCCGGTAACGGATGAGTCGCTCGCGGCGATACCGAGGTACCCAAGACTTAAGCAGTTGTTTTTGGGTCACACCGCGGTTTCGGACGAGGGCCTCATGAGTCTCGTTGGGTGGCATTCCCTGGAGCGCGTCACCCGCAGTGCAGCGATGACACTCGAAGGTGCCCGGGCGTTTAACGATGCGTTTCTCGCGGCAAAACGCCGCGCACGAGCATCCGGCGAACATATCGAAAGCCGAGATCTCCCGCCCGTGTTCCTCCAGAACTGGCCCAAGACGCCTTGATGCGGAGGCAGATGGGCCAGGGCTTCCTCCAGGCCGCATGTGCCTTCGCAGATGACATGATGTGCTTGCGCTATGAGCCGCCGCGGAACGTCGCTGCGTCGAGGCCATGCCCCTTCATGAGGCGGTAGAGCGTGCCCCGCGGGAGCCTCGCCTCGCGGGCGAGCGCGATGGCCCGCCGAACGACTTATAGCAGCTCGCGGACATCGCCCGGCAGGTGGTATTGGCAGCGGTAGCGGCATGGGTAGCGGCATGGGTAGCCCCCGCGGGCCGCGGGAGTTTCCCCATACGTAGCCTGCTCATACCCGCGGAAGCTCAAAACCCTTGCGGTACTCGCGGGTGAAGAGCTTGTTGGCCTCGGCGTCGTTTGACTGCTCGGTCCTGGGGTCAAGTTCGAGGATGCGGCCGAGTTTCAGGTTTGTCAGATTGAAGTCCACCGTGTTGGCGGCGAGGTGGGCCTCGAAACTTTCGAGGGTCTGCTTCACCCGCGGGTCGTCAGCCGCGAGGCTTGGCCGCGTGCCCGGTTCGACCGGTTTCCCGAGCGTCCATGACACGTTGCCGAGGTGGGCCAGCGCACTCGAAAGATGCCCATCCTCGATGTCGAGATGAAGATCCTCGGGCCGGCGGCTCTTGAACGCCTTCACAAAGTTGTCGTAGTGGTTCTGGTCACTACCGCCGGACCACTTCCCCAGCTCCTTGCCGTCGTAATCAAAAGCGACGCCGGAGGCGTAGTTGGGAGCCACGACATACCCGTCGGTGCCCCACCAGATGTTCGCCACGCGCAACTGGCCAGCCGCGAGGCCGAACGTTTCAGGCACCTTGATCTCGAGTCCGCGGACATCGGAGATAAGAACCGCGTCGTCCCACTGGTAGATCGTGACCTGGCTGTTGGCGACGTCGCCATTGTCGATGTAGCCCAGCCGGCCACCGAGGCTCACGACGCGTTTCGGGAGCTCCTGCTTCCCAAGGCCCCAGCGGGCTTTGTCGAGCTCATGCGGATTCTGATTGCCCAGGTCGCCGTTCCCTGTGCGGTGATCCCAGTGCCAGTCGTAGTGCAGCTTCGTGCGGATCGGCACCTCGGCTGGCGCAGGCCCAGCCCAGAGATCAAAATCGAGGCCCGGCGGAAGCGGGGCAGGGGTGTCAACGTGGCCGATGCTCGGCCGTCGCTTGTAGCAGAGTGCGTGGGCGAGTGTAACAGGGCCAATCTTACCGCTGTGGACAAACTCGACCGCCTGCCGCATTCCGGGCATGCTCCGGCTCTGGGCGCCCATCTGGCAGATGCGGCCCAGCTTCCGGGCCCACTTCACCATCGCGCGGCCCTCGAGCACGTTGTGGCTACAGGGCTTTTCGACGTAGACATCTTTGCCCGCTTGCATGGCCCAAATGGTCATCAGGGCATGCCAGTGGTTGGGCGTGGCAATCGAGATGACATCGATGTCTTTGCGTTCGAGGAGTCTTCGAATGTCTTTCTCGAAGTCCGGTTTCCGAGGCAGCTTGGCGAACTGCTTCTCGTGCTTGCCGTAGGCCGCGGGATCGCAGTCGCAGATGGCGACCAGATCCGTCTCGGGGTTCTTGATCCAGCCGCCGATGTGGCTCCCGCCGCGGCCGTTGGTGCCGACGACGGCGACCCGAATACGCTCGTTGGGGCCAGCGCCGCGGCCAGTGGCGTCGGGCTCAGCAGCATCGCCGCGGAGAGGCGCTGTAGCGAGCGCGGCGGCCGAGAGGGCCAGCGCGCGTTCCAGAAAATCGCGGCGTGGAAGAAACATGGCGGCTGACCTCCAGAGGCACGGCGCCGGCGGCGAAGGCCGCACGGGTCGCTATCCCTGAGAAGTGTACCGCACGCGCAACGCCGCTCAGGCGCCGGGACGTCGGAAGTGTCGGTAGGCCTGCAGGACGTCGTAGAGATCCGACGAGACGGTGACGTCTTCGTCGGCGAAGTCCTTCAGCCATGTCCGGTCACTGGCCACCGCGTCGGCCAGCAGCGGAAGCACTTCTCCGAGCGAAACACGGACGCCCGTATCCCGCATCGGAAGCGTCGCAACCGACACTGCCTCGACATCCGGCTCGGTGTAGACCCGCAGGCTACGAATCGCCATGGCACAAGCTCCCTTGCCCTGGAAAATCCTGGGAGCCGGCGGGCATGCAACCCATCCTGGGTCGGCCGTCATCCTGACGTGCGCCGACTCCCGTCTCGAAGATGTATCGGCAGACGAGGGGGCGGATTTGAGGGAATGGTCCGATCGTGCAGACTGCAGCCCCGCGCTGCGGCCTCCAAGGGCAGTCTGGCGGGTCTGGGTAAACTCCTACCCCCCCTGGGTGGAGGCGGGCAGCGAGATTCGGCCGGCGCGGAACGCCTCACCGATGCTTTTGGGCACGAGCGATTCGGCGTCGATCACGCGAGCCCTGTTTTCGGCGGTGGCTGCCTTCATCTCCTGCTCGCGAGCGATGGCCACGGCCCGCCGCTCCTCGGCCTTGGCACGGGCCACACGGGTGTCAGCCTCGGCCTGGTCTGCCTGGAGCCGCGCGCCGATATTCTCGCCCACCTCGATGTCGGCAATGTCGATCGACACGATCTGGAACGCTGTCTGGGCGTCGAGCCCACGCTGGAGCACCGCCTTGGAGATCGTGTCGGGGTGTTCCATGACTTTAAAGTGGCTGTCTGAAGAACCGATCGAGGTAATGATCCCTTCGCCCACGCGGGCGATGATGGTTTCCTCGGTAGCCCCACCGATGAGTTGCTGGAGGTTTGTCCGCACGGTGACTCGGGCACGGATTTTGAGCTCGACGCCGTTCTTCGCGACAGCCGAAAGCGTGGACTTCCCGCTGGCGGCATCCGGGCAGTCGATCACCTTGGGATTGACGCTCGTCTGCACGGCGTCGAGCACATCGCGGCCTGCAAGATCGATCGCGCAGGCACGATCAAAATCGAGGTCGAGGTCGGCTCGCTGCGCTGCAATGAGCGCTCGGATCACGCGAGGCACGTCACCGCCGGCGAGGTAGTGGGCCTCGAGCTTGCGGGCAGTGAAGTCGCCCAGGCCTGCCTGGGTGGCCATAATCCTGGCCTGGACGATCGTGCGGGCATTCACCTTCCTGAGACTCATGCCCAACAGTTCGAAGAACGTCACCCGCGCCTTGGACCAGAACGCCTGAAACCAGAGCTGCCCATAGTTCAAGACAAGCAGCAGCATCGTGAACCCCACGATGCTCACGAGGACCAATGCCGCAATGATGAGAATCTGGTTCGAACCGTTCATGATGCCTTTCTGCGAGTCGGAGGATGCTCCGGCAAGACTAGTTCACGGCTGAGCGCATGGGAAATTCTGGTGTTTCTGCCGGATTTCAGGCCCTCTTTCAGGCTTCGATCCAGCCGCCCCCGAGGACTCGATCCCCGTCGTAAAGGACCGCCGGCTGGCCCGGTGAGATGGCTCCCGGGGTGGCCTCGGGCCCACCTGTAAACCGGGCGTGAAATCGCTCTGGTGACAGCGGGGTGACGATGGCTGGTGCTGCTGCCCGCTGGGCTCGGCACTGCACCTCGCAGGCGAACGCCTTGTGAGGCAGAGGCGGGGGCACAAGCCATGTGGCATCAGCGGCTACGCACGCTTGCTCTGGAACCTCCGCCCGCGGGCCGGCCACGACCCGGAACGTCTCGGCCTCAATCCGCACGACATAGAGTGGCTCGCCCGTCGCGATCCCGAGGCCGCGTCGCTGACCCACGGTAAAGTGTTCGATGCCGTCGTGATGCCCGAGGATGCGGCCTGCGGTGTCGACGATGGTGCCTGCCCGCGAGCCGCCAAGCCGTGCGGCGACAAGCCGCGCATGTTCACCAGGCGGCACAAAACAGATCTCCTGGCTATCGGGCTTGTCGGCGGTCACGAGTCCCAGCGCTGTAGCCCGCGCCCGCACTTCCGCTTTGGGAAGACCGCCGACCGGCAGCATCATCTGCCGCAGCCGGTCCCGCGAGACACCAAAGAGCACGTAGGACTGGTCGCGCGTGGCGTCACGCCCACGGCGGAGCACGGGTTCACCGGCCGCATCGATCTCCAGCCGAGCATAGTGGCCCGTGGCGACATGCGATGCTCCGATGGCCACGGCGTGATCGAAGAGCCTGCCAAACTTGAGCCAGGCATTGCACCGGACGCAGGGGTTCGGCGTTCGGCCTCGGCCGTACTCCACGGCAAAGTCGTCGATGATTCTCTCGAAGTCGTCGGTGAGATCAAGCGGGTAGAGCGGGATGCCTAGCCGGTCGGCCACGCGACGGGCATCAAGCGCGTCGGTGGCGCTGCAACAGCCCTGGTGGCCGGGCCGTGGATCAACCACCCGGAGCTGCCCCGACGCGGGCACTGGGAAGGCCGCCGACGCATGTCGCATGAAGACGCCGACGCAGTCGTAGCCCTGCTCGACGAGGATCGCAGCCGCGACGCTGGAATCAACGCCCCCACTCATGGCGACAACGACGCGCGGACGAGTAGGAGTCATGGTGTGGGATCGCACATGCGTCTGCTCGGGCGCGGCACACCACAGCGCGGACGACTATCGGGAGCCCGGAGTGCCACCGGGCAGGCGTAGGGCCACCTAGTGACAGGGGGCATGGATGCCCCTGTCACGGTGAACCTAGTATCGCAAAACGGCTTCGACCCGATGCGGCGAAAGGCGTTCGCGGCCGCCGAGAGGCCCGATCTCCACGAGGAACGCGGCCCCCGCCACGATGCCCCCGCCGGCCTCGATGAGCTTCATGCATGCCGCCGCGGTGCCTCCTGTGGCAAGCACGTCATCCACCACGAGTACCCGCGATGCGTGCGGCAGGACGCCAGCGTGCATTTCGAGGGTGTCACTTCCGTACTCGAGGTCGTAGGAATGCGAGATGGTTGCGGCTGGCAGCTTGCCTGGCTTGCGAACCGGGATCACACCCACGTCGAGCTCGAGCGCAAGCGGCCCTGCAAAGAGGAATCCACGGGCCTCAACTGCCGCGATCGCGTCCAGTTTTTCGCCCCGCCACGGCTCGGCGAGCTGGCGGATTGCCTCGGCGAATCCGGCCGGATCCGCAAGGAGCGGCGTGATGTCGCGAAAGAGAATCCCCGGCTTTGGGAAATCGTGGACCGGTCGGATGAGGCTGGCAAGATCCATGCATGGCTCCAGGGCAAGGGGAAGGGATCAGGCCCCGCGTCGGAGGCGGAGCGTTGCTCGGGGCGAGGCTTCGATCTCGACGGCCAGGCCTGCAAGCGTCTCGCTCTCGATCTGCCGTACCCGCTCGCGGGTGAGCCCGAGGATGCCACCGATCTCCTTGAGCGTCATCGGCTCGCCACCACCGAGTCCAAAACGAAGCTTGATGATCTTGCCGGCTCGCTCATCGAGCTCGTCAATCCGCTTCAGCACATGCCGCAGGGTGTCTTCATCGAGCATGACTTCGGCGGGACAGCGGGTGTTTTCGTCCATGACCAACTCGCCGATCGACCAGCCACCTTCACCCTGGTCGTTCTGGGGCGACGCTTGATGGACATGGATCGCCTTTTTGATGATCGGGAGCTTCTTGCGGGCGAGCCCGAGCATGCGGGCCACCTCTTCCGGCGTTGGCGTGCGGCGGAGGATGTCGGTGAGCCGCATCGTGGCGCGTCGCCACTTCGAGAGCAGCTCCACCATGTAGGCCGGAATCCGGATCGTCTTGCCAGTGTTGATGAGCGCCCGCTTGATCGACTGCTTAATCCAGTAGCTGGCGTAGGTGCTGAACCGGGTGCCCATCGTGGGATCAAACCCTTCAACCGCCCTGAGGAGGCCGAGGTTGCCTTCCTCGATGAGGTCCGGCAACTGGAGGCCTCGGTTGGCGTAGCCGCGGGCGATGTTCACCACGAGCCGAAGGTTCGCCCGCACCATGTGATCACGGGCGAGCGGGTCACCACCGCGGATGGCTGTCGCGAGCCGCTTTTCGTCGTCCGCCGTGAGCAGCGACGTCTCGTTGATCTCCCGCAGATAGGTCTCCAGCGGGTTCTGGACGGCGATGATCTTCTTGCGACGCGCGGGTGTGGGCATGGACATAGCCTCGGGGGCGGACCTGGATACGGTTGCGGTGGAAGCGCGAGTCCGACGGGCGTGGCCGAATGACCGCTGCCGGAAGCGCCGAGCCGGTGACGACCGGCATGAGAGTTCATATCGACGACCGACGGGGCTGTCTGCACAAACCCCGCGGGAAAGTTGAGCCTTACCGCCTGTGCCGGCCGTGCGGTCTGGGAACTCCCTGGCAGGAGGCATTGCCCTATCGCGGCACGCGTCACTCGAGCGTGACAGGTTCGCCGCCGGCCCTCGTACCCATCGCCCGCCACACCGTCAGATCAATCCCGTCGGACACCGCATGGACCGATGCGTCGAGCCGTGCCGCATTGATCACGCCCTGGTGGTAACTCCGAGCGGTGATGGAGGCGAATGTCCGGACCGTGGCGCTATTGCCCTCTTGGCGGGACGAATAGTCGATGTCGTACGAGGCGCCACTTCTTTCGAAGGGCACTTTGGTGTTGGGGGTAAAGACGGTCGTGAAGCCGCTATGGTGTACGCGGCCGTCGGGCCACTCGGTGTGCCCGGTGTTGTCGTTCGTGGTCGGGCCAAGCTTGACATCACCGCTGGCAGCCCCGGCAGCCAAAGTGACGATGATGCTCGTGTCTGACGGCGGTGAGCTCTGCGGGTAGGTGGACCCAGGATCAGACGTATTCCGCACATAAGGCGTAAACGCCTTGACCTCTGCCGCGCAGAACGTCTTGCTCGTCCCATCACTCACCTGACCAGCCTTGAGCTGGGAGTTGGGAAAGAAAGCGCCATCGCCTCCGTTGCCCGTGGCAGGGTCATAGACGAACCACGTGCCGAAGTTGAAGCCGTAGTTGTGGGGATAGACAAACGCCACACCACTCTTCGTTCGCACGCGATCATTGGTTTCACTCGGGCAGAGAAACACGGCGAGGCGGGTCGCGGGGACCCCGCTGGTGCTGTTGGGCGGCTGGTCCCAGGCAGCTTCGAGGTTTACCTTCACTGCGGCGGCGGCTTCCTCGATGTACGGCAGAACTCGACCGTGGATGCCCCACGATCCGTTGTTGCCGGCGAAGACGGTGCCCGGCTTATGAAGCATGCTGGGGGGCAGCCGTCGCTTCGTGCTTTCGTACACGAGCGTGGCGACGGCAAGTTGCCGCAGGTTCGACGAGCAGGTCATCCGACGAGCCGCCTCGCGGGCGCCCTGGACCGCCGGCAGGAGCAGGCCGATCAGCGTCGCGATGATCGCGATCACGACCAAGAGCTCAACAAGAGTGAATCCGCGAACGCGAGGCCGTGGCACGCAATACCTGCTCATGGGGAAGGCTCCGTTGAAGGATTTCTCGAGCATAGCTGCACAGACACCCCTTTTCGCCGGAGAATCTTCCCGCACAGCGCGGTGAACTTTTCACCGGCAGCCGACGCGAGGTCATGGATTCCAGGCCATGACGCTAGTCGTCGATGCCAAGGAGCCGGAGCTTCGTGCGCAGGGTGGCTCGGTCCAGGCCGAGTAGCTTGGCGGCCGCGGTGCGGTTGCCGCCGGTGTGGGCCAGAGCCTCGCGGAGGAGGGAGCTTTCGAGCAACTGCACAGCGCGGTGGTGGAGGTCTGGCTCCGGCAGGTCTCGCAGCTCGCGCCGCGCCGCGGCCGACCATTCCTTCACGGCGGCCTCCAGCCTTGAGGCGGCCGCCGTGCGAGCGGAGCCTGAATTCTCGAGGCTGGCCGCGTCTGGTTTGGGTAGGTGCTCGGGCCGCAGGACGCCACCACGTGCGACCACGGCCGCGTATTCGATGGCATGCCTGAGCTCCCGCACGTTGCCTGGCCAGGAACGACTGCGGAGGGCGTTCAGAAACTCCGCTGCCATTGCCGGCAGGCTCGCGGCCGCCCGGGCTGCCGAATGGCGGGCGAGAAAATGTCGGGCGAGTGGCTCGATGTCACCCGGTCGGTCCGCGAGCGATGGCAGGGTGATCGGAAACACTCTGAGACGGTGGTAGAGGTCAGTCCGAAACGAGCCCGCTGCCAGCATGGCGGCCAGGTCACGGTTGGTCGCAGCGATCACACGCACACCAACCGTCCGCGCGGCTGCCTCACCGACGCGAGTCACTTCGCCCGCCTCGAGAACCCGCAGGAGCTTCACCTGGACTTCCGGCGGAGCCTCGCCGATCTCGTCCAAAAAAATCGTGCCTCCATCGGCAATCTCAAACAGGCCTGGGCGGGCTGCCGCGGCGCCGGTGAAGGCCCCGGCGGCGTGCCCAAAGAGCTCACTTTCAATGACGCCGGGAGCGAGGGCCGCGAGGTTCGTGGTCACCAGCGGCTTCTCGCGGCGGGCGGAGTGGGCGTGGATGGCGCGGGCCACGACCTCCTTGCCGCTGCCCGTAGGGCCAATGACAAGGACGGGCAGACCGCTCGCTGCAACAAGGGCCACCTGCTTGAACACCTCCTGCATCGCCGGCGACGAGCCCACCATGTCGGCCTGTGGCGGCGGCTCGACGTGCGATGGCTCGACTCCGCGATCGGCCACGGCACGCGCCACCACCTGTGTGACCCGCTCCAGATCGAACGGTTTCACCAGGTAGTCAAAGGCCCCGGCCTGCACCGCCCGCACAGCCGTGTTGAGATCCCCGAATGCGGTCATCACAACGACTGGCACCGATCCGGCTGCGGCTCGGAGCTCAGGTAAGGCATCGATGCCGTCGTGGCCGCCGAGGCGAACGTCGAGGAGAATCACGTCTGGCCCATGCTCGCGGGCCGCTGCGAGGGCCGAAGAGATGTCGGCGGCGAGCGACACCTCGTGCCCATCGTCAGAAAGAATCTCTTTGAGGCTCCAGCCAATGGCGGGTTCGTCGTCGACAATCAGGATCCGACTCACAGCTCATGCTCCTCGAGTCCGGTCGTGGACCGACCGATGGGTGCCTGCGATGGCAAAAGAATCGTAAACCGTGTGTGATCGGCGTGACGGCTCCACGACAGCTTCCCGCCGTGCTCCTCGGCGACGGCTCGCGCGACGGCAAGGCCCAGGCCGATGCCCTCGCGCTTTCCAGTCACAAAGGGTTCCGTGAGCGAATCGGCGAGATCGGGCGGTGGCCCTGGCCCGTCGTCTTCGACGGAGAGATCGATTGCCTCAGGGCCGCGCCGCGCCCGAAGCGTCACCCGCCCGTCGCGTCCGGCAGCGTCGATCGCGTTGAGGGCCAGGTTGACGAGCGCCGCTCGGAGGGCTTCGCGTCGGCCGATGATCGACGATAGATCCGATGAAATGTCTGACTGAACATGAACCCCGGCATGACTGGCACGCGGTTCGGTGAGGTCGCGAACCTCCGAAAAGAGTGCCGCAAGGTCGACCTCCCCAGCCGCCGTCTCGCCAGGCCTGCCGAGGGCGAGGAGGCCCCGGACTTCCTCCTCGAGGATATCGAGCTGCCGCGCGGCGACGGCGAGGCTCTTGTCATCGGACGTATCCGAGGAGCAGCGACGACGATGCAGGTCGATCGCCAGCTTGGCGCCTGTCACGGCGTTCCGCAGCTCATGCGCGAAGCCGGCGGCAAGCTGCCCCAGGAGTCGCTGCCGCTCACCGGACACGAGATTCCGCCGAAGCTCCAAGAGCGTGCCGCTCAGGTGGTTCACGCCCGAGACAAGCCGTCCGATGTCGTCCGGGGATGCCGGGCCATCCGCTGCGGCGTCGATGAGCCGCTCGCCGAAGTGCCCGGCGGCGATTCGTGCCACATGCTGTTCGACGGCGACGATTCGTCGGGCGAGCCGGGCAGTCACCACAAGCCCCACCGGCACGAGGACTGCGAGCGTCGCTGCGGCAACCGCCAGCACGGGCCAGATTGCCTCAAGCGTCACGACGGCAACGCTGCGGACCGGCGTCAGAACCAACACTGTCTCGGCCCGGACACTGCCAGAGCGACCCGTGCCCACCTGGTAGCGGCTCCCGTCGAGCAGGAGACCCGAGCCCACGGCGTCGAAGATCGTTTGCGGTGCATGCCGCGCGAGGAGCTCGGGATCGAGCGTCGAAAGTCCTGCGATGCCATCGGTGGCATTCCACATGAGAAACTCACTTCCCGTGAGGACTTTGAGCGTTTCGAGGACGGGCTGCGAAAGGGCCACTCGGGACTGTCCAAGTGCCGCCGCCACCTGTTCCTGCTGGGCCCGCGCGGCTCTCTGCGCGTGCCCAGCCGCGAGGAAGGCCGCGAAAGCCACGTTCGCGAGCACCGCGGCGAGGACGAGCCCCACCACCGGCATGACCAGCAATCGAAACAGCGTGCGGCCTGGGTGGGTGTCGGGCATGTGCTTGCTTGCCAACGAGGGGCGTCGAGGACACGCAGAATGTTCAGCTCAACGATTGGGCGGCGATCATATGGAGAACATTCAGCTCCCAAAGGCTTCGCGAGCATTCCCCGAGCAGACGGCGATGATGAGCGCGTCGAGCCATTCTCGGCGATCCGGCAGGCGGCCAGACGCCACATCGCCGCCGACAAGATCGCAGAGGATTCGACGAAAGTATTCGTGGCGTGGGAACGAGAGGAACGACCGTGAATCGGTCACCATCCCCACAAACCTCGAAAGCAGTGCCATGTCGGAGAGCATATTCATCTGGTCGCGCATGCCCCGTTCCTGGTCCAGAAACCACCAGCCGCTGCCCCATTGAATCTTGCCTGCCGTGCGGCCGTCCTGAAATGACCCTGGGAGCGCGGCGAAGAGCGCATTATCGGCCGGGTTGATGTTGTAGAGGATGGTGCGGCCAAGTGAGTCTTCGCCAGCGAGCGTGGCGAGAAACCGGATGAGACCAGGGCCTTGCCGGGCGTCGCCGATCGTGTCGCAGCCCGCGTCAGCACCGAGCCGCGTGGCAAGGAGCGGGTTGGGGTCGCGGAAGGGGCCGAGGTGCAGTTGGGTCACCCAGCCGGCAGCGTGGTTGAGACGGGCGACGTGGAGCATGATCCGCACAGCAAACGCATCAGCCTCGGGTTTCGTCGCCGGCGTGCCGCGCATGGCACGCTCCCAGATAGACGCCGCTTCGGCGTCGGTGCATTCCACATCCGGAAGATATTCGAGACCGTGATCGGTGGCCCGGCAGCCGGCGGCCCTGAAATCGGCGTGCCGCTTCTCCAGTGCGGCCAGCAGGCCAGTGAACGTGTCCGTGGCGACCCCCGAAACCCCTGCGAGGCGCCGGGACCACGACCGCACGCGGTCGGGCTCTCGGACCTTGAGGGCGGCATCGGGACGAAACGTGGGAACCACTCGGGTCACGAGGCCAGAGGCTGCGATCTGTGCATGCCATTCAAGCGAGTCGGCCGGATCGTCGGTCGTGCCGACACATTCCACGTTGAAGTGACGCAGAATCCCGTGCACCGAGAGATCGGCCATGGCGAGGTGGCGGTTGGCTTCGTGCCAAATCTCATCGGCGGAGGCCTCTTCGAGGAGCGTCTCGATGCCGAAGGAGCGTTGCAGTTCGAGATGCGTCCAGTGGAAGAGCGGATTTCGGAGCGTATGCGGCACCGTGCGTGCCCACGCCCGAAATTTTTCGAGCGGCGGGGCCGAGCCCGTAATGAGATCTTCGGAGACGCCATCGGCCCGCATCGCTCTCCACTTGTAATGGTCCCCTTCGAGCCACGCCTCGTGAAGGTTCTGAAAGTGGCGGTTCTCCGCGATGTCTTTGGGCGAGAGGTGGCAGTGGAAATCGATGATCGGCTGGTCAGCCGCCACGCGGTGGTAGAGATCGGCCGCGATGTCGGTTGCGAGCAGAAAGCTTCGGTCAAGAAACGCCATCACCGCGAGTCCTCCGGGAATTCACCGATCTCCGGGCACGAGTGTACCGACGCCGCACGGCGAGCGACGTCTGGTCGGGGGAAGCAGCGGCCAAAGTCTTTCAGACGGCGGAGGCCGCCGCGGACGGTGCAGTGGGCCTTGCGAGACTGGAGCCTTGACCATATCAAGGTCATATCAAGGGGTTGGAAGCTCGAATGCAATGCGTTCACTGAAGTGTCTGTGGAGAAAGCCGTTCATGGCCGTGTGGCCCGCTCAGACGGGCGTTCCTACCAATTGGCCGACCGATGGCAAAGCGAAGTTGCCATGGTTGGCGATCTCCGCATCCGACGGCGGCAGGCTTGTTCCGATGTCTGCGAACACTTCTGGAATCACATGCCTCTGGTCTTGAAGGAACACGCACGGCAGGGTTCCGTCTGGCAGGTGCTCTCGCATGCCCGGCTCGATCGCCATGAAATCGCCGGGTCACTCGGTGACCTGGGCACGTTTCTCCCACTGCTCGTGGGCATGGCCGCGACCAACGGCCTCGACTTTGCGACGGCCCTCTTCTTCGCAGGGCTGTTCAGCGTCGTTACCGGACTGACGTTTTCGATCCCGATGGCCGTCCAGCCGATGAAGGCGATTGCAGCAGTCGCGCTCACCGAGGGACTCACCGCACCCCAGATCGTCGCTGCCGGGGCGACCGTCAGCCTGGTCGTCCTTGTGCTCGGCGTCACGGGGCTCATCGACTGGCTCAACCGAATCGTGCCCAAGAGCGTCGTGCGCGGCCTGCAACTAGCCCTTGGGCTGTCCCTGGCAACGAAGGGCATCCAGAAGATCGCCGACACAGAAACCTGGCTCGCGGCCGACAGCTACACCACGGGCCTCGTCGCGACGCTGGTTGCCCTGATCTTCGCCTCCTCTCGACGGGTGCCCGCGGCGGTCGTGTTGTTCTTCGGTGGCGTGATTCTTGCCACGTGGACGCATCCGGAGGTCATGCGCACGCTCGGGGTCGGCGTGACCCTGCCGCACTGGTCGCCGCCGGCGTGGGATGACTTTGCGACCGCGTTTCCCAAAGCGGCACTTCCGCAGATTCCGCTCACGACGCTCAACTCCGTCATCGCCGTGTGCGCCCTGTCGGCCGATCTCTTTCCCGACCGCCGGGCAGAGCCACGCAAGGTCGCGATCTCGGTTGGGATAATGAACCTCATCGCCTGCTGGTTTGGCGGGATGCCGATGTGTCACGGCGCCGGGGGCCTGGCAGGGCAGTATCGATTCGGCGCGAGGACCAACGGCTCGATCCTGTTTCTTGGGACCGCGAAACTGGTCCTCGCGATCCTCTTCGGTGCGTCGCTCATGGCGCTGTGTCAGGTGTTTCCAGCGAGCATCCTCGGCGTGCTCATGGCCTTTGCCGGCATGGAGTTGGCGATTGTCTGCCGCGACCAGACTCGTCGGGCCGATGCCTTCGCGATGATCCTGACGGCCGCGGCGTGCATGGCGCTGGGCAACGTCGCCCTCGGCTTTGCCCTGGGAATCGTGATGGCCTGGTTGCTCCAGCTGGGCCTCGTTCGAATCGACGATCTGCCGGTCACGTGACGGCGGCGTCATTCGCGGCGCGACGGTATTCTCAGAAGTGTGCTCGTGAGATGCTTGTGTACCGAGGAGTGCAACGATGGTGGTGCGAGTGCTTCTGGGCCTGGCAGTTGCCGTGGGGGGCGTTGCCGCAACACACGCGGCTGAGCCACCGCAGCGGCACACGGCGGTATCGATTGTCGGCCGTGCCTTTCATATCAATGGGCAGCCGACCTATGCGGGCCGCGAGTGGAATGGCCACTCGATCGAAGGGCTCTTGTTGAATAGCCGGATGGTCCAGGGAATTTTTGATGACCTGAATCCCGAGACCCGTTCGCGGTGGGCCTATCCGGATACCGGCACGTGGGACGCCGATCGCAATACCCGCGAGTTCATTGCCGCGATGCCGGCGTGGAGGGAGCATGGCCTGCTGGCGTTCACGCTCAATCTCCAAGGAGGCAGCCCCGAGGGGTATTCAAAGAATCAGCCCTGGCACAATTCGGCACTCAAGCCCGATGGCTCCCTTCGGCCCGAGTTCATGGCTCGCTTGGAACCGATTCTCGATCAGGCTGACGCGCTCGGCATGATCGTGATCCTGGGATACTTCTACTTCGGTCAGGACGAGCGGCTGGTCGACGAGATGGCCGTCATCCGGGCCGTCGACAACGCCACCGACTGGCTCCTCGGCCGTGGCTATCGCAACGTGCTCGTCGAGATCAACAACGAATGCAATGTGCGGTACGACCATTCGATTCTCAAACCCGACCGGGTGCATGAGCTGATTGACCGCGTGAAAAAGCAAAGCCGCAATGGCCGCCGCCTGCTCGTGAGCACGAGCTATGGTGGTCGAGTCGTGCCGCAGGAAAACGTTGTCCGGACAGCGGATTTTCTTCTGCTCCACGGAAATGGAGCAAGCGACCCCGACCAGATCACTGATCAGATACGAAAGACAAAAACCGCCATCAGCCGTCGGGCACTCCCGATCCTCTACAACGAGGACGACCACTTCGATTTCGATACGCCCCGCAGCAACCTCGTGGCCGCGATCGAGGCGTACGTCTCATGGGGCTACTTTGACTTTCGCAAACGGGATGAAGATTATGACGACGGATTCCAGAGCGTGCCGGTGAACTGGAACATCAGCAGCCCGCGAAAGCGTGCCTTCTTCGGTGCGCTGCGCGACATTACCGGTGTCACAGGTGCGCCCAGCGGTCACAGAAAATGACGTGCGACGACCACCGACCAAGGCTCATCGTGGCCTGGCCCCCAGTCGACCCTGTGGGCGAACGCCTTGGGTGGCTTCGCCCACAAATAGTGAGCTCCCCGAGTAGGGCTCGAACCTACAACCTACGGATTAACAGTCCGCCGCTCTACCATTGAGCTATCGGGGAATGAGCCTGAAGAATAGCCGCTGTGGCCGCTGAAATCGAGACTGGCTCGTCGAATCGCCACCGGACGCCTGTCGCCGAATTCAGCCTTCGGCCGGCGGATCGCGCCGCTTTTCGAGGAGAACGCTATTGCCCTTGGCGTTGTATTCGATCCGCGTCATGAACGAACGCATGAGCATCACGCCACGGCCGCCTGGGCGGTCAAGCCGTTCGGCAAGCGTGCAGTCGGGGACATTGTGGGGGTCAAACCCTTCACCCTGGTCGGCGATCTCGATCCGCATCAGCGTTGCTGAGACGAGATAGTCCACCCAAACTGTTTTCCCAGGATCGAGCTTATTGCCGTGGACGACCGCGTTCACGAGCGCTTCCTCGACGGCGAGGTGAATCGCGAAGATGTCGTCGGGTGGCCAGCCGTAGTGCCCGAGCCTGTCGAGGAGGTCATCGGTCACAAGACGGCTCGATCCGCGCTCGCTTACAAGCGTGATCGATCGCTTCCACTCGTCGGTCGAGGAATCGTCCGCCATCACCATGCTCCCAAGCTTTTTCCAGTCCGACTGATCTAAAAGGCTGACAGGGCCTCGGCCCGGTCGGCACGGATGTCGAACACCTTGTTGAGCTTCGTCACCTGAAAGACCTCGAGAATTCCCGGCACGAGGCCGCACAACTTCACCCGTCCCTTGGCAGTCTTTAGTTTGCGGTCAAATGTGATGAGTTTGCCAAGCGCGGCGCTCGAGAGGAACTCGACCCCGGTGAAGTCGAGAAGGATGACTTTGCGGTTGTCGACCTCAACGAGCCCGAACAGCTCGTTGCCGAATTCCTGGATCGTCACTTCGTCCAAGATCTTTTGATCGGTGAATTGCACGACCGACACGTCGCCCGTCTTGGAAACGTCGATCCGCCGATGCGTCGCCATGACCATCACCCTCCGCTGCAGCCCCGCCAGCTGCGGGAGCGTGAACCTTACTGGTTCTGGTGATCCGACGCCATGAGGGAGGCTTGCCCCGCTGCCAAACTGGCAGGGGCCGATTGCGGCGGAGCGGGGCCCGATCGCCTCGTGCCAGCCGGTGAAAAGCCTTGAAAAAATGATGTGAACGCAGTTTTTTTTCGCCGCGATCCCTTCTGGCGCGCCACTTGCTTTCGGAGGGTGCTACCGGCTCGCGATGCGCCGGCGACGGCAGGTTTGGACGCGTGGGTCTGGAGACCCGCCCCAACGAACCCGCCCGATGCTCGTTCCCCCATCCACCGCCATGCAGAGGACTCGTCCCGTATGACCGCTACCGCCACCGCTACGAAGCCCGCACGCAAGAAGTCGACGCTCATCCCGCTCGGCGACCGTGTCGTCGTGGAACGCGACCAGAGCGAGAAGAAGACCTCTGGCGGCATCCTGTTGCCCGACTCCGCCAAGGACAAGCCAGCCCGTGGCACCGTCGTAAGCGTGGGCGAAGGCAAGTGTGACGACAAGGGCATTCGCCACCCGCTCCAGGTCAGGCCCGGAGACCGCGTGGTCTTCACAAGCTACGCCGGCGAGCCCTTCAAGATCGGTGACGACGAGCTCCTCCTCATGCGGGAAGACGACATCCTCGCCATCCTTGGCTGATTTTCATCTTGGACGTCCGCTTGATGCGGCGTCTTCAGTTCGTCCGTTCGACATCCGAACCGCAATTCACGCATCCATTTCAACACCCACACCAAGAACCTCAGTCAGGAGATTTGCACGATGGCCAAGATGATGGCATTCGACCAGGAAGCTCGTGAGGCAATGCGCCGCGGCGTTTCGAAGCTCGCCCGCGCCGTGAAGGTCACCCTCGGCCCCAAGGGCCGCAACGTGATCCTCCAGAAGAGCTTCGGCTCCCCGACGGTCACCAAAGACGGTGTCACCGTTGCGAAGGAGATCGACCTTGAGGATGTCTATGAGAACATGGGCGCCCGCATGGTTCGGGAAGTCGCCAGCAAGACGAGCGACGTCGCCGGTGACGGCACCACGACGGCGACCGTTCTCGCCGAGGCCGTATTCAACGAGGGACTGCGGGCCGTGGTGGCAGGCGTCAACCCCATCCAGATGAAGGCCGGTATCGAGAAGGCCGTCGAGGACATTCGGGCGAAGCTCTCTGAGATGTCGATCCCCGTAAAAGGCAAGAAGGAAATGGCCCAAGTCGCGGCCATTGCGGCCAACAACGACGCCGAAATCGGCGAACTGCTCGCTGAGGCGATGGACAAAGTGGGCAAAGACGGCGTCATCACGGTCGACGAGGGCAAGAGCCTCAAAACCGAGATCGAGTTCGTCGAGGGCATGCAGTTCGATCGTGGCTACCTCTCGCCCTACTTTGTGACAAACCCCCAGCAGATGCAGTGCGTCCTCGAGGACTGCTACATCCTTGTTTTCGAGAAGAAGATCTCCTCGATCAAAGACATCGTTCCGCTGCTCGAGGCAGTGGTGAACTCGGGCAAGCCTTTGCTCATCGTCTCCGAAGAGGTGGACGGCGAGGCACTCGCGACGCTTGTCATCAACAGGCTGCGTGGCACCTTCCAGGTCTGTGCCGTCAAGGCCCCTGGCTACGGCGATCGCCGCAAGGCGATGCTCGAGGACATCGCGATCCTCACCGGCGCCTCGCCCGTGTTCGAGAATCTCGGCATGAAGCTCGAGAACCTCGGCCTCGCTGAGCTTGGCCGGGCCAAGAAGGTAATCGTCGACAAGGACAACACGACGGTCATTGAGGGGGCCGGAAAGGCCTCCGATATCAAGGCCCGGATCGCGCAGATCCGGCGTGAAATCGAGAACGCGACGAGCGACTACGACCGTGAGAAGCTCGAAGAGCGGCTCGCGAAGCTCTCCGGTGGCGTGGCCAAGATCAATGTCGGTGCGGCCACCGAAAGTGAGATGAAGGAAAAGAAGGCCCGCGTCGAGGACGCTCTGCATGCTACGCGGGCGGCCGTCGAAGAGGGCATTCTTCCGGGTGGTGGTGTGGCCCTTCTGCGGGCCTGCTCGCAGGTGAAGCCCAAGGGCCTCTCGGATGACGAGACGGTTGGGTACAACATTGTGCTGCGGGCGTCCCGAGCTCCCCTCTCGATGATCGCTTCAAACGCCGGCCAGGACGGCTCGATCGTGTGCGAGAAGGTGCTCGCGGGCAGCGGCAACTTTGGGTACAACGCCGCCACCGATAAGTACGAAGACCTCGTGAAGGCCGGCGTCATCGACCCGGCCAAGGTGACCCGCACGGCGCTCCAAAACGCCACGAGCGTCTCGACGCTCCTGCTCACCAGCGACGCCTTGATCGCCGAGAAGCCGAAGGATGCGAAGGGCAAGGCCGGCGGCGGTCACGGCCACGGCGGCGACTACGACATGTACTAGTTTTACGGCCGGCGGGCCATCCATGGCCCCGGCGGCCTAGCCGGGCCTCCGCCCGGCCGGTCGCACCTCCGGGCTCCCGTTTGTCGTACGTCAAACGTGGAGCGTGGTGGCGTCAGACGGATTTGAGTATCACATTCAACGAGCGGGGCGACCTTCGGGTCGTCCCGCTTCTTTTTTGGCCACGGTGCGGAGCGCGTCCACCGCAATAAAACCGTCGGTGCCGGGAGGGCTGGATGACGGTGGGCCACAGGAGGGTTTTTGGAGTCGTCGCCAGAGCGTCCAGGCGAGCCACGCGCCAGTGGCAATGGCGATGGCGATGGCGATGGCATCTTGCATCTCACCAGCCCAT
This sequence comes from Planctomycetota bacterium, assembly GCA_031403195.1. Taxonomy (GTDB): domain Bacteria; phylum Planctomycetota; class Planctomycetia; order Pirellulales; family UBA1268; genus QWPN01. Next base: position 21,929 of record JANNSZ010000113.1, read on the forward strand.
CCAGGTGCCGAACTGGTAGGTCACCCAGGCTGCGAGCCAGGCAAGCACCGTCATGTACGTGAACGTCACCACCGGCCACATCCACGAGCCGGTCTCGCGGCCGATGACAACCAGCGTGCTTGCGCACTGGGCGCACAGTGCGAAGAAGACCATCACCGAGAGCGCCACTGGCAGCGTAAAAACCTTGCGGTCCGTGCCATCCCAACGGGCGGCTGTGAGCCGTCGCGCGAGCATCGTGCCTTCTGCATCGTCGTCATCGGGCGAGAGGTTGTAGAGGACCGAGAGCGTGCCGAGGACGACCTCTCGTGCAGGGAAGCTTGCGATCGCGGCACAGCCTAGCCGCCAGTCCCAGCCCAACGGCCGTACGACCGGCTCAAAAAACAGTCCCGCCCGTCCCAGCACGCTCTGCCGCTGGATAGCCCCGCGACGGGCAGGCCCATCGGGAACATCGAAGGCTGCAAGCTCTTCGGCGAGCACCAGCCGGTCGGTCTCCAGAGTGGAAGGATCAGCGAGCCGGGCTTCGATGGTGGCTCGTTCAACCTGCATGTCGGCCGCGATGCGGTCTTCGTTCTGCGGATAGTTCGAGAGCGCCCACACGACGACGCTCACCGCGAGAATGACCGTGCCGGCGTTATAGAGGAATGACCAGGCCGCTTCGCGGGCTCGTTCGAAGACGACTGCGGCTTGCGGCCAGCGCCAGCTCGGCAGTTCCATCACGAAGGGCTGCGGTGGCCCTCGGAAGACCGTACTCGAAAGGATCCAGGCGACGGCCGCGGCCACGACGATGCCGAGGGCATACATGCTCGCCAGAACGACCGCCGGGAGTCGCAGGAACGACACGCCGACGGCGACATCGGGCACGAAGGCGCCGCACAGGAGGAAGTAGACCGGCAGCCGGGCCGAACAGCTCATGAGCGGGGCCACGAGGATCGTGAGGAGCCGGTCGCGGCGGTTCTCGATCGTGCGGGCCGCCATGATGCCGGGAATCGCGCAGGCAAACGACGACAGCAGCGGGACAAACGATTTTCCTGAGAGGCCCACACCGACGAGAAGCCTGTCCATCAGATATGCCGCACGAGCCAGATAGCCACAGCCTTCGAGGATTGCCACGAAGAGAAACAACAGCGCGATCTGCGGCACAAACACGACGACGCCACTGATGCCGGCGAGGACGCCGTCCACGAGAAGGCCACGAATGGCGCCGGCTGGCAGCGAGTCACCGACCCAGGCGGCCACTGCGTCGACGCCCCCCGAGACGAGGTCCATGAGCGGCGCGGCGAGCCAGAAAATCGAGCTGAAGAGCGCGAGCATGACCGCGGCGAAGAAGAGGCTGCCCCACAGCGTGTGGGTCAGCATCCTGTCGATGCGATCTTCCGGAAGCGGCGCGGCAGGGCGTCGGCTCACGACGCCCGAAACGAGTCGGTCGATGGCACGGTAGCGGGCAATCGCCTCGCGAGCGGCTGCCGAGCGGCCTGCATCGGCCTCGGAGTATTCGAGGGCGAGGGCCGGTGGCTTGCCGTGCGCGGGTGCTTCGAGAATGGCGTCCTTGAGCGCGGTCAGCCCCTCGCCCCGAGGTGGTGCCACGCGGACAACCCCGCAGCCAAGCCGTCGCGAGAGCTCGGCGGTGTCGATCGTGAGCCCCTTGCGGTCACTGACATCGGCAAGCGAGATCGCCACGACGAGCGGTAGGCCGACCTCAGTCGCCTGGGTCGCAAGGTACAGATTCCGTTCGAGGTTGGTCGCATCGACGACCGCGACGACGACGTCGGGACTCGGCACGCCAGGCTGCCGTCCGTAGAGGACATTGACAGCCACCTCTTCATCCGGCCCCTGCGGCACGAGGCTGTAGGTGCCAGGGAGATCGACGAGGTCGATTTCCCGGCCGGCGTGGCGAAGCCGGCCGATCTTCTCTTCAACCGTGACGCCTGGATAGTTGCCGACCCGCGTCGGGATTCCCGCCAGCGCCGAAAAAAGCGTGCTCTTGCCGGTGTTGGGATTCCCGAGAAGGACAACGGTCAGACGAGCGGGGCCGGAGCCGAGGGGGAGGTGTTCCATCTATCGAACCGTCACCCGGGCCGCTTCGGCCCGACGGATGGAGAGCCGGTAACTTCGCAATTCAAGCTCGACGGGATCGCCGAAGGGTGCCTGGCCGACAACGCGGATGGTCACTCCCGGCGTGAGCCCCATCTCCAAGAGCCGGATCGCTAGGGCATCGTCGCCGTCTACATCCACCACGCAGATCGTCTCGCCAACACGAACACCGTCGAGCGTTCGCGGAGAATCTGCCGGAGTACACGGCTCGCAAACGGCGGCGGAAGGGTTGAGAATGGGTCTCATGAGCAAGGCGAGTGTAGAACCAGCGACGGCTCGGAGCAACGGTGGCTTCGTGGTGGAGACCGTCTCATGACCTGTCGGGGTCTGTTTGTCACTGGAACTGACACGGGCGTCGGCAAGACGGCTGTATCGGTCGCGATCGCCAGGGCGCTCGTTGCGGGCGGAAGGCGAGTCGGCGTCTACAAGCCCGCGGCCAGCGGGATCGCAGCGGCCGACGCACCTGGCGGTGATCCGGTGCTTCTCTGGGAGGCTGCGGGCCGGCCACTGTCGCCGGCCGCGGTCTGCCCGCAAGTCTTTGAGGCACCGCTGGCGCCGCCTCAGGCCGCTGCCCTGGCAGGGCGCACGGTCGACGAGCAACTCCTGCGTGATGGCCTTCTACGCTGGACGGGGTCATGCGACGTCGTGCTGGTGGAAGGCGCCGGAGGACTCTTCTCACCGCTTGGTCCCGCGACGCTCGGGATCGACCTGGCCCGCGACGCCGGCTTCCCACTCGTTGTCGTCGATTCCACGCGGCTCGGCGGAATCGGCCGGACGCTCGCAACCGTCCGCGCGGCGCAGGCCGAGGGACTCGCGGTCGTCGCCTGCGTGCTGTCGGAAGTCACCCCGTCCACCGAAGACGAAGGCCGATCATACGGCGAGGCGATCACCACCGCGACGCTCGCGGAGCTCGCTCGCCGCCTGCCCGGTATTCCACTCACGCGCCTGCCGCACGGCAGTGGCGGCTTTACACCGCCACTTGACTGGTGGCCTCTGGCACGCGGTTAGCAACCTGTGGAACAATTCTGCCGCCGCACGACGCGGCGACTGACGACCATGGAAAACCTTGGTTTTTCCATCGGTCGGCCTGAGTGGGAAAAGGCCATGGATGGCTTTTCCACGGACAGTTAGCCCGCGGCCGCGTGGGCGGCCGTGGCGGAATTCGACGCTGCTGCTTCCCGCGATTCCCCGAGCACAAGCCGCATGGCCACCTTCCACACGCCGTTGGCATCGGGTGTGACGATCCAGTGCGGCATGACCACCACCGACTGGTGCACAAGCTCAAATCCGCCTTCCGACTGGCTCACCGATTGAATTGGAAATGTCCAGACGCCGGCTTGATCGCCATTGCTCGCCGGGCCGATCGCGACTTTGGCATCAATCCCAAGCCACCCATCCACGAGCCCGATGAGCCGGCAACCCGCGAGATCGAGGCAGTCGGCCAAGTCGCCGAGGTCGGTTCCGTCCTCATTGAGAAACCGCCGCCCCTCGGCACCAGCCGGGAGGCCGGCGAAGTTGAGCTCGACGGCGAAATGCTGGCGAAAATCGGCCGGCAGGCCTTCGAGCTTGTAGGCGATCTCGAGTGTTCGCGAACCAGCCTCGAGCGTCACGGCCTTCGAGAGCACCAGCGGAATGCCCCACACATTGCCGGCCCGTGACAAGAGCACCTGAATGCGACCCGGGTTCCGCCGGATGCTCGCCTCGTACACACCCGTCGCGAAATCACCCCGCTCGAGCGCCCGGCCTTCCACGACATCCTTGGCCGGCGCGCCCACATCCCAGAAATGGTCAACCAACGTCTTTCGACGCGTGGTGTCGTAGCGAATCATCTTCTCGAGGCCGGCCTGCTTGAAGGTCGCCGCTTGCGAGGGATCCACAATACTGCGTGCTGCTCCAGGCCCGGCGAGCACCTGCGCATGGTAGGCCTCGGGCCGCCGGTCGAGCGTGGCGAGGAGGTTGTGCCGCTGATCTTTGAGATCAAGCTCGTAGAGGATGCCCCCCTTGGCGGGAGCAATCCAGGCGTCGAGGCCGTCGCTTGTCAGACGGATCTCCGTGCGGCCATCGAAATCAAAATCGGCGGCTGTGGCCTCGACCCATGTTCCCTCGCGTCCCTCGGCCTGGTCGCAGGCGAGATCAGCCGTGATCAGCTCGCGGTAGATCGCGTTGCGAAGGTGGGGCAGGTAGATGCCGCCAAACGCGCCATGCCAGTAGGCACAGTTGCACTGGCCTCGATAGAGCGACTGCTCGGCTTCATGCACGATCGCCGCGTCGGCGGTGCCACTGGCCCGCAGCGATTCGATGCGGTCGCTCACCGCCATCATCCGGGCATACATCTCGTTGGTTTCGGGATACCGCAGCCGGAAGTTTCGCCAGGTGCCCCCTCGCATGAACCGCGTCACGCTCCCAAGTTTTGGGCTGGCTTCCGCTGCCCGCCGCGCGGCGATGCAGGTCAGCTGCGCCTCCGGTGGCAGGGCCCACTCCGTCATCTCACGGTAGCTGCACTCAGGTAACCAGACGGTGCCCGCCGGTGGCACCTCGGCCACGGCTTCGCTCGGCAGTTGCATCGTGATCCAGTCGCGGTTGGCCTCCAACAGCGTGAAGAAGCGTTCGAGCCAGCCCTGCTCGATGCACGATCGGTAGGTGTCGGGCCACACGCCAAATTTCTCGCCGTCGTCGCCAAAGACCGCCAGCGCCCCGTGGCGTCGGTTGGCAAGAAACCGAAGGTGGTCGATCGTGGCCTCGGGCGCGGCAAAGGGGATCACGTACCGCAGCCGCTCACTCACGGGAAACACGGCCAGCGTCGCCCCATCACTCTCGGTAAGCCAGTGCCGATCGAGCTGTTCTTCCGGCAGCCCCGCCGCCTTGAAGTGGCTGTCATCGAGGATGGTCCACCGCATGCCGGCGGCGACGATGTCGGGCGTCATCCCAGAATCCCAGACCCGCTCGGCCACCCACATGCCGTTGACCGTCGTGTCGAGCCTTCGCTCGAGCCAGTGCTTGTACTGTGCGATTTGCCCGATGCGATCCCGGGAAGGGAGCATCGCGAGCACGGGCTCCTGAAACGCCCCGCCGACGATCTCCACCTGGCCTCGCGCCGCAAGCTTCGCCAGCCGATCGAGGTAGTCACCGTGATTCCGGTCGAGCCATTCTGCGAGCGGGCCGCTGGTATGCACGCCCACTCGCACATGCGGATGCCGCTCGAGCAATTCGAGCATCGGCTGGTAGGCGTCCCGCCAGGCAGCCTCGATGACGCCGTCAAAATTACCGACCGGTTGATGGTCGTGAAGAACGAAGACGAGCCGAACGGCGGGAGACATGCCGGGAAAGTTTCCTATCGTGCGATGGTGGTGGCGGGGACGCATGCGGAGTTGACACCAGCGCGGCCCCGAGCCGGAGCACCGATTCTCAGCCTTTGCGATCGGTGCGCCAAACCCTCTTGGTGCGAGGTGAACGGCCACAAGCCGCTGTCGGGGTGAGGGCCGTGCCATCTGTGCCGGTCGGCCAGACCTTTCCGGCGCTGGCTCGGGGTTGCCCGTGCCATTTCGCCGGACGTGTGCTACGGCCCTCCAGGCCTGCGCACACTCGATGTTTGCTGCGCTTCGCCATCCTGGCTTCGCTTGCAAACAACGCCGGCTCCGTGGCACGGGCAACCCCGAGCGGATGTTTCCAAGGCGTATAAGGCTGTGGGGACGATGCCTTGCATCAATCCCGTCCAAAACTTCCACTGGACTTCCTGTTCGCGGTGGATCACGACACGGAAACCAATCATGAAATGCGTTGCCCTCGGATTGATTGCGGTCGCCTGCGTGGGTTCAGTCGTCACCTCAGCCGCTGATTCGGCATCGAGCAGGTCCGGCACGATGTGGATCAACACCACGCCAGACGGGGCGGATCTTCCCGCATCGGCTGCGCTCGAAGGGTTTCCATTGCTGGTCCGGCTCCATGCGGACTGGTTCGACTTTGCGAAGGCACACCCCGACGGCGCCGACCTCCGATTCTGTGACGCTGACGGGAAGCTCCTCGCCTCGCAGATCGAAGAGTGGAACCCCGGCGCAGGGTCGGCCAGCATCTGGGTGCGGATTCCGCGCATCAAGGGCAATGCCCGGCAGCCGATCACGCTGCGCTGGGGCGGCGGCCCAGCGGCACCTGCGGCGAGCGAAGCTGTCTTCGACGCATCGAATGAATTCGTGACGGTCCTCCACATGGCGGGCGAGCCGAAGGACGAGACCGGCGTCATGACCCTCACAGACACCGGCACGATCGACACGGCTGGTGCCATCGGCCGCGGCCGACGTTTCACCGGCACCGTGGGCATCACCGGTGGCGATTCAATTGTCTCGCTCCCGCAGGAATCCTCTCCGCACACATCGGAAGCCTGGATCCGCGTTCGCAAGACGAACACGCGAGTGATGGCGTGGGGCAGGGAAGAGCAGCAGGGAAAGGTCGTGATGCAGTTCCGTAGCCCGCCACACATCGCGACCGACTGCTGGTTTTCCGACGGCAATGCGTCAAGCAAAAGCCTGCTGCCTATGGACGAGTGGCTCCACGTCGTCCACGCGTATAGCCCGGGCGACGCCACGATCTCCATCAATGGCAAACTCGATAGCGGCCCGCCCAATCGGGGCACGCCGCTGTCAATCAAGACACCGGCGCATTTCAGGATCGGTGGCTTCCGAGACGGCTACGACTTCGTCGGCGACATCGATGAGGTGCGGATCTCGAGCGTCGCCCGCTCGGCCGACTGGATCCGGCTGGCGTACGAAAACCAAAAGCCCGCGCAGACCGCCGTGGGGCATCTCGTCCAGGCGGGCAGCGATTTTTCGGCGACCCCGCAGCGGTTGTCCATCGATGAATCGCAGACGGCGCTGGTCACCGTCAAGGCCGGCGGCGCGGAGAAGCTTCTTTGGTTTCTGAATCGCGACGGCAAGGAAACACCAGTCGCCACTGATCGCTTGGCGTTCCTGTTCGATGCCGGACGGGTGAATGGCGACGAGCAAGTGTCACTGGGTGTCCGGGGCGTCTTCCCCGCTGGCGTGAAGACCTTGGAAATTCCCGTGACCGTTCGGGAGTCGGTTCCCGACCCAGTTTTCACGCTCAAAGTGCCGGCCACGTGGGACGGCCGGTCGCCACTCGATGTGGCACCCGCGGTCAGCAATCAGGTAGCACTGGAGAAAGCCGGCGTGGCCGCATGGCGGGCGGTCTACTCGATCGATGGGATCGGCGTCACGCAGCACACCGATGCGCAGGGCCTGCACCTCACGCGCGGGCACAACAGTGGCAGTCTCCGGATCACGGCCACGCTCGACAACGGTGGCACGCCCGTCACGCAGTCGGTCGATATCACGGTGACGCTCCCGGCGAAGGATCTTTGGGTCGCGCGGACGCCGGCCGATGACGAGAAGCCGAGCGACCACCAGTTCTATGCCCGTGGTCCGAACAACGAGGGGACTCTCCACTACAATGGCACGCTCGATGGAGTCGCGGATTCGGTGTTCCTCACACTCTCGGCGGACGGCCGAAAACCAGTCCGGCAGGTGCATCCTCTGGGGGTCGACCGCTCCTATCGATTCTCAGTGCCGCTCGAGGCGGGCCTGATCCGGTATACGGTCGAGTGTGGGTCTATCGCGGGCGGCAAAGAAGCCGTCCTCGACACGGTCACCGATCTTGTGTGCGGCGATGCATATATCCTCGACGGCCAGTCGAACACGGTCGCGACCGACTGGGGGAAGGATACGTACGAGTTCACGAGCCCCTGGATCAGAAGTTTCGGTAGCGCGAGCAATAATCCCAAGGAAGCCCGAACCCCTCTCTGGGGCGACGCATCTGCGCGCGGCGTCGGCCGCACGCTTGAGATCGGGCTGTGGGGCATGGAGCTTGGTAGGCGGCTGGTTGAAACCCACAAAATGCCGATCTGCATCATCAATGGCGCCGTCGGCGGCACCCGCATCGACGAGCACCAGCGGGACCTGGCAGACCCGGAGAACGTTGCCACGATCTACGGCCGGCTGCTCTGGCGGGTGCGGCAGGCCAGGCTAACCCACGGCATCCGCGCCGTCTTCTGGCACCAGGGTGAGAACGATCAAGGTGCCGACGGGCCGACCGGCACATTCGGTTGGGAGACCTACCGGCAATACTTCATCGACATGGCCGGTAGCTGGCGGGAAGACTATCCCAACATCCAGCACACCTATGTGTTCCAGATTTGGCCGAAGTCCTGCGGTATGGGAGTTGACGGCTCCGACAACAGACTCCGTGAAGTGCAGCGGAATCTCCCCACGGCGATTGCCAACCTCCACCTGATGTCCACCCTGGGGATCGACCCACCGGGTGGCTGCCACTATCCGCTCGCCGGCTACGCCGAATTCGCGAAACTCATCGGCCCGCTGGTCGAGCGGGACATGTATGCCGCGAAGTTCAAAGCCCCCATCACACCGCCCAACATCGAGCGGGCAGCGTATGCCGACGGGAAGCAGGATCGCATCGTGCTCGTGTTTGATCAGCCCGTGCAATGGGATCCAGCGCTTGCGAGCCAGTTCTATCTCGACGGAGAGTCTGGTGAGGTCGCGTCTGGCGTTGCCCAGGGCAAACAGGTCATTCTCCAACTCAAAAATCCCTCCCCGGCCGCGCGGATCACCTATCTCGACAGCAGGTCTTGGAGCCAAAAGACGCTTCTGCGAGGGATCAGCGGTATCGCAGCGCTGACGTTCTGCGATGTGCCGATCGCTCGAGAACGATGACTTCCGAGTCCACCCCAGCCCTCAGCCTTGCACCTCTGCCGTCCGCCGCCGTATCCTTGATTGCTGGGCTTCAGTTGTTCTTTGGGGCGGCATTCTTATGGACTGTGTCGGATCGGAAGATCGAGTTGCGACGATGCGCCACGGTCGAGTCTGCCCGAGGCGTTGCCTCGGCTTCACCCTCGTCGAGCTCCTGGTTGTTATTTCGATCATCGCGCTGTTGATGGCGGTCCTCCTTCCGGCCATTGGGGCCGCCCGAGAAGCAGCCCGCCAATCAACCTGCGCCAACAATTTGAAGCAGGTTGGGATCGCCATACAGAGCTTCCATTCGGCACACAACGTGCTTCCTCCCTGCGTCGAAGACCGCGATGGCTCTTCGCCCACAGACGCCAACTGGGGGTGGCTCACGCCCCTGCTTCCTTACCTCGAGATGAAGAGTGAGTCTGCCGCGCTGCAGGTTGGGCCCGACATACTGCTTGAAACAATCGCCACAACGCCCGCGAGCTATCCGAATTTTCTCACGATTGCACAGCAGCCGGTGCCGCTGTTTTTGTGCCCATCCGCCGGGTCAAACAACGCTCTCGCGGCCTCGAGCTTCAAGGGCGTTGCTTATCCCCGAGCGTTCGCGCGGGCGAACTATGCCGCATCGCTTGGGGTCACGGTCGCCCAGGATAACACCACAAATTTTCGCCGCGGCGCCATGCCGATGAAAGAAGGCCACACATTCGCCGCTATCAAGGACGGCTTGACGCATACGATCCTCGCCGGTGAGGTCGTCGCACGGGGCACGGAGTACCATGCTAATTGGATCGGCTGCGACGAAGTTCCTGGCGACGGCAGCAAATGCGCGAGTACCTCACGGTCGGAATACTACCCGATGAACGGCACCGACAATCTTTCGACGATCCACAGTTTTGCCAGCGCCCATAGCGGAGGCTGTAACTTCCTGATGTGCGACGGTTCGGCGCGGTTCATCGATAACGCTGTGGAATTCCGCGTGGAGCTGCCAGGTACGCCGAATTTCAATTTGTTGGGGGTCTATCAAAAACTGGGTATGCGCGACGACGGCCTTCTGATGCCCGCGTATTGATTGCCTGCTCGCCGTCCTCATGACGCCTCATGGCAAAGCCGAAGTGTGCCGTGGTCGGCGAACGCCTTACGTCGGTATCAGGTTCTCACCGAGCATCGCGTAGCCGAGCAGCCGCTTCGACAGCGGGCCACGCGGTGACGTGGCAGCCGGTGCCCAGCTCAAAGCCTGCCAGCGGCGTGGCCCGCGGAAGGATTTCGAGATGCCAGTGCCAGCGATCGGCCGCGGCAGCAGCGTCGCGCCAGGGCGCCTCGTGGAGCCACCAATTGAAGTCGCTGCCAGGCAGCACGCGAGCAAGCCGCGCGGCGATGTCGCGCGAGAGGTCGGCCAAGGCCGTGACGCGCGCCAGGCTCGTCGTGTGAAAGAATGCTTCCGGCGATGTCGGCATGATCCAGGTTTCACACGGCTGACGCGGAGCGCGGGGTACGATCGCCACCAGATCGCCGCATGAGGTCACGACCCGGCCATCGGCCTGGGCATCTGCGAGGAGCTCTCCGAACGGATCGGGCCGCGTGGCCGCGGCAGCGAGCTCGGCGGCAAGAACGGCCGGGATGAAGTCGATCGCGACAAGCTGGCTATGGACATGCTCGAGTGAGGCGCCGGCCTCGGGCCCGGAGTTCTTGAAGACCGTGCCCCAGGCGAGGTCATCCCGCACGGCGAGCTCGGCGAGCCGGCGATGGATGAGTGACCAGGCATCTCGCCAGGCATCCGGGTCTACGGTCACGACCGACGTGTCGTGATGCGGCGACTCGACGACGACATCGTGCACACCATGGGCTGGTCGTGAGCCGGCAGGAAAAAATCCTGTGGCAGTATGCTTGTCGTCGACGAATGGAAACCGGTTGGCGAAGATGCGAGCGTGCCAGGTATCAGGCGATGGGCCGGGTGCTTGAAGCACAGCCGGTGGCGTTCGCCATTCGTTGCCCGCGCAGAATGGGCACCATGCCGAAGGAGGACCGCCGCCGCCGGCGAGGTCGCCGTCAGCAGGACGATCGTCGCGGCGCGGCGCGACGAGCACGATCCGGCCGCTGGCGGGATCGTGGCAGGCACGTGGATCGCGGGAGGGCGTGTGTTTGTTTTCGGCCATCGCCCCTCAGTATGCACAGCGAACACCGCGCGTGTTGAACCCCCTGAACGTGGCCCGTAGACTCATCCGTCTCGCGACTTTCCACTCCCGGAGGTTCCCTATGCTCACCGTCGGCGATCCGTTTCCCCAGTTCGCATGCCAGGCCTGCGTTGGCACCGGCAAGGACGACGTGAAACTGCTTTCGAGCGACGACTACGCGGGCAAGTGGGTGGTCTACTTCTTCTATCCCAAGGATTTCACGTTCGTCTGCCCGACGGAGTTGGCCGAGTTCAACAAGCAACTCAAGGCCTTTGCGGACCGCGACACGAGCGTCGTGGGCGGCAGCACTGACAACGAGTTTTCCCACCTTGCCTGGCGTCGGAGCCATCCCGATCTCGAGAAGCTCGGCTACCCGCTCATCGCCGCTCAAAAGCTCGCCCCCGAGCTGGGCATCCTCGAGAAGAGCGAAGGGTATTGCCTGCGGGCCACGTTCATCGTCGATCCGAATGGCGTCATCCAGTGGGTCGATGTGAACCAGGGCCGTGTGGGCCGCAACGTCGCCGAGGTGCTCCGCGTCCTCGACGCGCTGCAGAGCGACGAGTTGTGTCCCTGCAACTGGAAGAAGGGCGATCCCTACGTCAAAGTTGGATAGCCCTCGCCTCGAGCCGAGCCTGTCGTGAAGCCACCCCCTCGCACCTGGCTCGGAAAGTTTTATGACGCATTCCGCGGCTTATTCGTCGCGGTCTGCACGCAGTCGAGTTTTACGCCGCATCTCGCGACGGCGATCGTGGCCATCGCCGTGGCCGCATGGCTTGGCCTCTCGCTTGTCGAGTGGTGCGTCGTCGCCCTCGCCATCGGCCTGGTCATCATGGCCGAAGTCTTTAACACTTCGATTGAAGCGATGGCCAAGACCTTCAATCGCTATCCCGACGACAACCTTCGTGATGCCCTCGACATCGCCAGCGGCGGGGTTTTCGTAGCGGTACTCACTGCGGTCGTGCTCGGCTGCATCCTGCTGGGCCCAAAGCTCTGGGCGGTGCTCGTGTAGCAGGCTCCGTCGGCCCGTGTCACATCCTCGCGCGCGGCTCGCTCGCGCCGACCTCTTCTCCAACCCGCCCGCCGCGAAACCATCTCGCCATTACGGTCGGCTTCGCCCCGATGCCTTCGACGCCTCGAGAAGCGCCTTCAGTTCTCGGACAATGTCAGGATGACGGCTGGCCAGGTTCGTCGTTTCTCCAGGATCGGCCGCGAGATCGTAGAGTTGGCACAGAGCCTCCGGTGCCGCTTCGGGCAGGGCAAACGCCTCGAGTGGCGGCGCGGAGTAGTCGTTGCCGCCCGAGCCCTGGCAGTCGATGTACTTCCATCGGCCTCGGCGGATCGAGAGAGTCTTCGAGCCGCGAAACGCCTGGGTCAGCATGTAGGGCCGAATCGGTTCCTGCGCGGTGCCATCCAGCACGGGCAGCAAGCTGAAACTGTCTTCGGCGGCGTCGTGCGGCAAATCAGTGCCGGTGATCGCGGCGACCGTCGCCAGGATGTCGGTCAGACTCACAAGCTCGTCGCTCGTGGTTCCCGCTTGGACATGCCCTGGCCAGCGGATGACAAGCGGCACGCGGTGGCCTCCCTCCCAGGCGTCGCGTTTCACGCCACGCCAAGGCCGTGCCCCGTCATGGCCGTAGTCGGCTCGCATCTGGACGACGCTCGTCACTTCCGGACCGTTGTCGCTCGTGACCATGATGAGCGTGTCGTCGGCGATTCCGAGTCGGTCGAGCTCCCGCATGAGTTCCCCCACGATGAAATCCAACTCCGCAAGAAAGTCGCCGTGTGGTCCTGCCCCACTTGTGCCCTGAAACTGCCGGCTCGCAAGCGACGGCAGATGCACGCCCTGCGTGGCATGGAAGAGAAAGAAGGGCTTATCGGGTTTCGCGCGAACATGCCCCTCGAGAAACTCGCGGCTCTTCTCGAGAAACACCATGTCGACGTCTTCCATGGGAAAATCCGGCGCGATCAGTCCGGGCCGGCAGTCGTCGGCATAGGGATGCTTGGGCAGCGTCACTTTCGCTAGCGTCTTGGTCGGTGGTGACGGAATGCGATCTTGGTCGATGAAGGTGTAGAGCCAGTCGGTTGTCGGGCAGCAGGCCGTTCCGAAGAACCGATCGAAGCCGTGATCGACAGGCCCTCCTTCGATGCGCCGCGAAAAGTCGATGCGGCGAATCGCGTCCGGTCCGTTTTCGTGGATGGCGTTGCCGTCGGCGTCACGGAAGGTCAGGCCAATGTGCCACTTGCCGATGGCCGCCGTCGTATAGCCGCGGTCTTTGAGCAGCCGTGGAAGCGTCAGCCGACCGGGGGCGATCAGGGACGGGCCACCCGCCCCCGTGAACACCGTGCCGCCTCGTGGAACGCGAAACGCCATCTGGCCGGTCATGAGGCTATAGCGGGTGGGCGTGCAGACAGTGGCAGGGGCATGGGCGTCGGTGAACCGAACGCCCTCAGCTGCCAACCGGTCGATATTCGGCGTCGCGACGTTCGCTTCGGGGTTGTAACAGCCGACATCGCCGTAGCCCAGATCGTCGGCGAGGATCAGGACGATGTTCGGCAGGCGTTCCGATCGCGCCGGCTCGGCACCATGGAGGTGGGCCGCCCCCATCGACATGAGACTCACGAGCAGAGTCATTCGCCACATACGAATCTCCTGGAGAGACACTCATTCTGCAGGCGCTTCACCGCAGCTGCGCTGATCGCGATGACGTTCGTCGCGCGGTGGACGCCATGAACCGCGATGCACGCCCCTGCTCGCGAAACTCGCTCGGTGCCATGCCCACGCTTTTTCGGAAATGATTGTTGAGCGTGCGGGTGTTGGCAAACCCCGTTCGCCGTGCGATCGCTTCGATCGAGTCGGAGGTGGCCATCAGTTCCCGCTTCACGCGCTCGACCCGGAGGCGGGCGATTTCCGTTGATACCGTAACGCCAAGCGACTTCTGAAACCAGTCGTCGAGCGTCCGCCGGGCGACGCCGAGCTCGCGAGCAACCGTGCTGACTTCCAGCGGCTTGTGGAGATGCGAGGCGATGAACCGCAGGGCCTTTCCCACGAGGGGATCATCGACGGCAAAAAAATCGGTCGAGTGTCGCGCGACGATCCCGATCGGTGGCATGAGTATCGTCTGCGGATTGGCAAAGGGTGACTTCCCCTGCCGCCGGGCGTTGATGAGGCCATCAAGCATCCGCGCGGCCTCGTATCCGCGCTGTTCCTCGGGGAACTCCATAGCGGTCAGGCCAGGCTCGGGATGATCGCAGTGAAGCTCGTCATTGTGGGGGCAGACGATGGCGATCTGCTCAGGGCAGTGCCACCCGCGATCATGGGCCAGTTCGATGATCACGCGGGCCCAGAGCGCATCGGCCACGAGCAATCCCAGCGGAAGTTTCCAGGAGGCCATCCAGCGTTCGACGGCTTGGACACCTTGCCGCCATTCCCGCTGGTTCGTCGGGTTCACGATGGACTCGCAACCGAGCCAGCCGTCGAACCCTGAAGCCTCGGCGAAGGCTCGCATGCTCGCAGCCTGGCGGATGATTCCGATGTCGTCGGTCTGCCGGAGCGCCGCGAGATATCGGAACCCTCTGCTCGCGAGATGCTGTGCCACGAGTGTCCCGCACGCGGCATAGTCGGGAAACACGCCCGGAAGGCCCTTGGCCGGCGAGGAGAGCCAAACGTTCACGGCCGGCAGGTCGAGCCGACGGGCTCGATCCCCTCCCAGCTTCGTGATCCGTCCGATGATGCCGTCGTAGGGCACGGGCGAGCCTGGCCGGACGGGCAAGGACTGGTCGGCCCACTCGTCCACGATCAGCTTCCAATCAGGATGCTTCCGCGCGTATTCCTGGACGCCGCCGTAGACGACGAGGTGCCGCTTGTACGGCTTGTCGAGATCCATCATCACGCCGATCCGCTTGACGTCGCCCATGACGACCATCGTACCTACTCGTGACGCCGGGACGTGTCACGGGCCCGCATCAGCCTGGTGCTCTTTCACATACACCTCGGCTTCCTTGAATCGCCGCTGCTTTTCGGCGGTTTGCAGAGCCCGGTTCAACTCACCCCGCTCGCCGCGGCTGAGCTCGGTGGGCGAGGCGGTCTTCTTGCCGGTGTAGGCCTCGTAGAGATCGTTCAGCGTCCAGGTGTCGCTCCGCGAGATGGGCACGGGCAGGTCGCTGCTTGAGATCTTGAGGTTGCCCATGGGATTTCGGTGCCAGCCGTAGCGAAAGGCCACCGGCCCGGCAACAAACGGGCTCGTCAAGACGATGACCGATCGCTTGACGTTTTTCTTTTCATCGGTCTGGTACTCCGCCGTCGCCGGGAAAAACTTCTTGTCGCTGCCGGCGATGGCAAACCCGTAGATCGGTCCGCTGTTGTACGGGGCGACGTCGTTATCGAGGGTCACGATGAGCTTGCTCCCGTCGATTTTCGTGTCCTTGATGATCGGTGGGAGCCAGCGGATGTTGACGCCATACTGCGTGGCCAGCGCCCAGCGGGCGATGCGTTCACCGACCGGAATCTTGATCTGCGGGTGATACCAGGAGCGGCGCATGTCATCGCTGGCGGCGAACCCGATGTTTTTGTCTCCGGCCTTCCGCATCCCGTCAAACGCCTTGAAGTGGGCTTCGCGGATGAGGCAGCCGTTGTCGGTGATGCCCGATAGAAAATTCTCCAGGGTCTGCGGCTCCTGTTCGGTTTCTTGGGCGATGATGCCGAAGGCCATGTCAGGATTGTCCGTCGCCTCGCGCCAGGCCTCGATCATGCGGGTGAGGGTTTCCGCATAGGTTTCCCCGCAGCGAGTGCTGTCTGTGAAGGCGTTGTTGTAGCCCTGATGCCAGATCACACCCTTGAAGGCCAGGCCAATGAGCGGGGCGAATTGTCCGCCGTAGCAGTTGCCCGGGCGGTTCATGTCGACGGCCGGGCTCGGGCCGGGCTCCGTGGGCTCCTTGGCCCCAGGCGGAGTTTTGCCTTCCTTTTGACGCTTGCGGAACTGGGCGACGCGTCCCTCGAGATCCTTCGCAGGATCCCATGCGGCCACCTTCGCATCCCAGTCGGCGAGGAGTTTCTTGATGTCGTCGTTGTCCATCGAGCGGAGCAACTCCATAGGTGTCCAGGTCTCGACGCAGGTGCCTCCTCGCGAGATGTCGATCAGGCCGATGGGCACCTGCGTGGCCATATGGAGCCGACGGCCAAACGTGTAGCCGATGCCAGAGAACGATCTCAACGACTCGGCCGAACATGGCTCCCAAAAGCCCTTATGAAAATGCCTGCCGTCCCAATCGCTCCATTCCTCGAGCCGGGCAAAGTTATTGGTGGGTTTCTGGCTCGTGCCCTGCGGCACGGTGAGAAGCCGGATGTTCTTGAAGTTGGCCGACACGATCTCGAGGTCGCCGTTGTCGGTCTTCGCCATCTCGAATTCCATGTTGCTCTGGCCGCCACAGAGCCAAACATCGCCCAGGAGGATGTCGTCGAGCGTGAGCGTTTTTGATTTTCCCTTGATGACGAGGCTGCGCGGCTGGTCGCTTGCGGGGAGGGCCGGGAACGTCACCCTCCACGCACGGTCGGCCCCTGCCGTCGCAGCCTGTTCCTTGCCGTCAAACGTGACCGTGACCTTTTCGCCCGGATTCGCCCAGCCCCAGACGGTGATGGGCTTGGCGCGTTGAATCACCATGTGCGACTGAAACAGATTGCTGACGCACAAGCCGTCGCTCATGGCGGGGGTATCGATCACGTTCTCGCCGCGGGGAAGGGGGGCACCGTGCGCCCATCCGCCGAGCGTCACGAGAACGCATGCCGAGAGTCGAATGCCGTACGCCTGAATCAATCGCATGGTCTGCCTCAAGTTTCAAAGTCGAAGGTACCGGTCTCTATCGCTGTCTGCAGACCGGCCTCAGGAACTGCTACTTGTGTGAAGTCTGATCCTCGGCAAGTCGCAGAAGCGTTGGCTGATCTTTCGAGGCCTCGATCATCTTGATGCCGTCGCGCACGGCCTGCATTTTCTTCTTCCGTGCCCATTCGGGGAAGGTGGGCTGGTTCTCCGAAGGGGAAAGGTGCCTGGCCCCCTCGCCCCTCGCGAACCACACGGCTCCAGGCCACCTGAGATGCCCGGATTCTGCCAGATGTTTCTGAGACCGCAACCGATTGTTCTGTCGGCATCAGCTACAATATGTACTGTTGGGAAAACTTCTGCCGGCTCGGGGCAGATTTCCCAGAGCAATATTGGGTTGATTGGTTCGGTTTGGCGAAGGGTTTCTGGGGTGGACGATTCACGCGGAGTAGTGGTCATGGACAGCACGCTGACGAAGCGATGGCCGTATCCCCGGAGCCAAACCTGCCGGGATGCCGGCCGTTGCCAAGCCTTCACACTTGTCGAGCTCCTCGTGGTGATCGCGATCATCGCCCTGTTGATAGCGATGCTCATGCCGGCGGTTGGAGGCGCCCGTGAATCGGCCCGGCAGATCGCGTGTCAGAATAACCTGAAACAACTCGGACTCGCCGCGCAGGGCTACAACTCGGCCAACGGAGTGTTTCCCCCGAGCATCGAGGACGTAGACCAAACGATCTCTACAGAAGCCAACTGGGGATGGGTCGTGCGTCTTTTGCCACACATGGAAATGCAGGCGGCGTTTGATGGGCTCCTGGTCGATGTCTACCCTCTCGACGACATGCGGCTCGGCGCCGCCGACGCACGATACGACAGCTTTCGGATGGTAGCCCAGCAGCCGGTGTCGACGTTCATGTGCCCCTCGAGCGTAACGCAGAATTCGCAGGCCACTCTGGACGACCGCTATTTCGAGCCGACCACCTATCCGAGTCGCTTTGCGGTCAGCAACTACGCGGCCTGTTTCGGTGCGCCCACCATCAATATCGGATGGTATGGGGACACGGGTCAGGATCCGGATCCACGGACTCCGAATCAGCTCATTGCCAATCGCCGACCCCCCATGCCGGCGATTAAGGGCCATACGGCTGCGGCCATCACTGATGGGCTGTCGAATACGTTCATGGCGGGAGAGGTGTTCCCGAGGCTTGCGAACCCGCCCTATTTGAGAAGGTATTGGCCCGCCAAGTGGATCGGTGTCGAGAGGGCTCCGGGCAATGGTGGGCACGGTACGTACGCCGCACGCTCCACCGGCGTTCCGCTCAATCCCGTGGCGGGCACGGGCGGGCTGGCCATCGGTTTCTCGAGCGCCCATCCGAACGGGGCCGGCTTCGTGTTGTGTGACGGAGCGACGCGTTTCATCGAAGACACGGTGGAGTATGGCAATCCGGCCAATATCTCGACCTACGGCGTGTATCAGAAACTGGGTGTTCGCAATGACGGCCAAGATGTATCGGTGCCTTGATCGGCTCATCGTGAGCAGCATGCTCGTGGCCGTGGCGTGTGCCGGCTGTGGGAGGGCTCCCAAGATCCCGACGGCAAGCGTTGTCGGGACGGTGACCATCAACGGCCGTGGCGTGCCCAACGTGGAGGTTGCGTTTGTTCCTACCGAAATGATTCGACCGGCCTACGGCATCACGGATGCGTCGGGCCGTTACGCCGCCCAGTTCCTCACCGGCCAATCGGGCGTGCCACTCGGGGCATGTGTCGCGCAGATCGCGTACCGGCCCAACGGCTTCCAAAACATCCTTCCCGCCGAATACAACGAGAAGGCTGCCGACAATCCGGCCCTCAGGCTCACCATCCCGAAGGAAGGTACGACGTTCAATTTCGACGTGAAGATGAATGGGCCGCTGCCCGCGCAGGCAACTCCTCGAGGTCCGTGAGTCACGGGCTCTTACGCACGGATGTCGTAGCAGAGGATCGCGTCGCCCTCGCGGATGTAGAGCAGGCCATCGAGGATGACCGCGTGAGCCCAGCTCGGCCGGTCGCCACTGCCGGGCACCTTGAAGCTGCTCACTTCCTGGTAGCCTGACGGGTCAGCCTTCACGAGCGCGATTGTGCCGTCGGAATATTTTACGTAGACATGGCCGTCGCCCGCCACGACGCAGGCTGAGTTGCGGCCGCTGCCCCGCTCTTTCCAGGCGAGCTTGCCGGTCATGAGGTCGGCGCAGAAGGGAATGCCTTTGTCGTCGGAGTCGCCATACAGATGGTCGCCCACCAGGACGATGCCACCGTGCTTGTTTGCCAGCTCGGTGTTGAGTGGATACACCTCCTCGATCGTGATCTGGCCCCCCTTCGGCACCTGCCGCAGGAGCGCCCCGCCTCGCTTGTACCCAGCCGAGAAGAAAACAAGATCCTTGCGAATGATCGGCGTGGGAATCACGGCCGTTGTCCGCTCGATGGGGTAGGTCCAAAGCAGTTTTCCAGTCTTGGCGTCAACGCCGATGGCCCCGCCGGCTGTCGTCGTCACATAGATTCGTTTGGCCCCCAACTCGGCGATCACGATCGACGCATGGCCGGCGCCGGGATCGTTTGGCACAGCGCAGGCCCAGATGCCGCGGCCGGTCTTCTTGTCGAGGGCCACCATCGTCGCCTGCGGGCCACCGGGCGTGCAGATGAGCCGGTTGCCGTCGATCGTGACCGACTCGCTATAGCCCCAGGAGTCTCCCTTCGCGCCACCAAAATGCCCCTTCAGATCGACCCGAAACACCTCGCGACCGTCTTTTACAAGACAGGCCACGAGCTGGCCAAAGGGCGTGATCACATAGACCATCGCCCCATCGACTGTCGGCGTGCTCCGAGAACTCTGCCACGACTCCTGGCCATCGGTCCACGGACCACCCGTCTTTGTTCTCCACAGCTGTTTTCCGGTTTTGCGATCAAAGCACGAAAGGTATTCGTCGGTGTCGGAGGCCGTCGAGAGGCCGTCGCCGAGGGTAAAAATTTTGTCACCCGCAATCGCTGGGCTCGCGTAGCCCCGGCCGGCGCCCTTGGTCTCCCAGACCATCCGCGGGCCATCCGCGGGCCAGCGTTCCAGGAGGTTTGTGTCGGGGGCGACGGCCGAGCGATCGGCGCCGCGGAACGTGGGCCAATCGGCCGCGTTCGCAAGGGGCGCAACGAGAACGATGGCAAGCGGGGCCTTCAGCCACATGGCAGATCCTCTTCAGTGTAGGAATGCGTCAACGAGAGAGCTTACGAGCCAAAATCCTGGATGCTCACAAGCGTGGGCGTGTCGGTACTCGATTCGATCGCGGTGATGCAGGCGTCAATGGCCTGCATTTCGTTGGTGGGCGCCCGTCGGCCGGCGGAAGCCGCGAGCTTCGCTCGAACTTCGCGGAGCTGCGGGAGGACGGCTTTGGCATGGGTGCCGTACCGCGGCAGAAGCGCGACGCACCGGGTCAGTCTGCCTCCCATGCCCCAGCGGTCGGGCTCGATCACGGCGATGCACAGATCCATGCCCTCGCGAACATGCAGCCGGGAGAGAAGCTCAAGCCCCGCCAGGCGGACGCCGTCAGCGAACATCTCGTTGCTCGGCGCGAGTGTTTCGATGGCCCGAGTGATGTCTGGCAGCAGGACGATGAGATCTTCGTCAGTCAGGCGACGGAAGGCCGATCCAGCAGCGCCGCGGGCGATGCTGTCTTCATGCTGCAGCAGCGCCCGAATGGCCGCGTGAAGTTGCTGGCGGTCCACGTCATCGAGCGAGTCCTCGAGGATGCTCTTGGCAGGGGGGCGTGAGCCCGGGAAGCGGGAAAACAAAACGGTGCTCGCGTAGAGCGCGGCATGCCGCCGCGGATCTGCGGGATTTTTGCGAACGGCCACGGCCAGGAGGTCACTGACACTCGCTGCCCGCTCTGCCGGGCCGATCGCGAGAATGGCCTGGGCGGCAAGACTTTGGAGCCACGGATCGGAATCGGCCAGCGCCTCGCGAAGCTGTGGCCCGGCGGCGTCGGCTCGCTGGCCCATCGCCCCGAGCGCCTCGCAGGCCCCGTAACGGCCAAAGCGGTCGGGGCCTTCGAGGAGTGCTAGAACCTGTGGCAGGACATTTTCTTTTTGCCCGGCAAGTGCCACGGCGGAGCGTCGCCGGACGACAGGCGACCAACTCGCCAGCCCCTTCATCAGCTCCGGCGTGGATCGCGCCGCGTACGGATTGCCTTCGTTCTTGAACGAGGCATCGCGACCGGCCTGGATGACATCGGCGACCTGAGCCGCGTCGAGGGGCTTCACGCAGAAGGGCTTTTTGCCTGTGAGCCGCAGGCTCCCCAGCGGCAGTTCATACGCCAGCAAAAAACTTCCGGAGCAGTCCCAGCCGGTGTGTTTGCCATGCTCTTCCTCACCTACGGGCGATCCCTGGTAGAGGAATGCTCCTGCATGGTCACGGGCAAGGTCGTAGTACCAACTGTGCTCCTGCATGTAGGCCCCAACTCCGAGCGGTCCCGTTCGAGCCACGCCGAGCAGCGCCCAGACCATGTTGAAGTAGTTCCCCGTGTGGCCTCGCTCGCGTTCTCCGTAGGCGGCGGTCGCCATCTTGGAGAAATACGAGGCGGCTTCCTGGTCACCGAGCAGATCAAACAAGACGGCGGCGCTGGAGCACTTGCCGTTGTCTTCGTGGGCGGGAAACGGAGGATGGTCGCCATATGGCACCGCCCCCTTGTCTACATACCATCGCAGAAACCCCGCGGCCTTCGCGATGGCTTGGTCGAGAGCGGGATCGTTCACACCGGCCTCCCGCGCGAGAATCATGCCGATCGTGAGCGGCAGGCCCGGCTGGTTCATACAGCCATACCCGTTCAAGTTTCCGTTCGGCCTGGCAAACCTGTGCCCCCAGGTGCCGACGGCGCTTTGGCCGCGGGCGGTTTCAAGCGCGAGCCGCGTGAGGCCCGGCATCACGGACTGATCATGCGTGGCCATCACATATTCGGCCAGGAACATCATCAGATACCCGTAGTCCCACGATTTGTAGCCGTCTGTCTTGAAGTCGGCTGCCCATGTCGCTTCCCGGGCGACGAGCGGCAGAAACTCTTTTTTGCCGCTGGCCAAGAGCGCGAGAGCGTTGAGGCTCCGGGGAATGGAATGCATGCCGCGGCCGTAGGTCGGTTGCTCCATGCGGCGTGCGAGCGACGCGCAGCCTGCCTCGATGAGGTGCCGTGATTTCGGGCAGTCGTAGGGCGCGGTGCCTGAGTAGGTTCCGAACACTGGCAGCGTGATGGTGACCGTTTCTGTAGCGCTGTCTCGCCAGCGAAGCACCGTGAGAACGCCCTTGGCTTCGGTCGACTCAGCTGCCGTGATCGCCTTGGCGAATGTCACCCGCGCATCGTCTTCGAAGGTCTGGCCTCCGACGCCGAGAATCACGTCGCCGACCGCGAGGACGCCGTCTGCCGGCGATCCCTTCGCGACAGCCGTGACGAGAATCTGCCGGGCGTCCTGAGAGTGCCCCTTGGCCGTAAAAATCCAGCCGCGGGCACCGGTGGGCCCGAGCGTCCAATCGTGCGGACCTTTCTCGGGAACGGTGTCGCCCTTGGTGAAGTCGGGATTGTTCAGCTCGGCCTTCCCGGGGCCCGCGGCCAGCGTGGGGCCGAGGGCGAGCGCCGCGACGATGAGAACGAGCGAACCGAGCGGGCGCAGCATGCGATCAGCTTCCGGGGGGTCGAGAGGATGAGGGGAGCGCCGTCGGCCGATATCGTACCGCAATCCAAATCCGTTTGGTTCCGCCTGTAGGCATTCATGCCGAGTCGGCCTATCCTCTGAGCTCACCATGACAGCCCTCCCCCCTTCCACCGTCCTGGCCACCGATCCGGCGCCCCAGCTTGTGCCATGGATGAAAGCCTGGCTCGTGCTCCTGGCGGCCGTGTTCGTTATCCCGTCGGCGCTCCTCGCCTGGGCCCAATGGGAAATCCGCCGTGAGGAGCGCCTCGCCCGCGCGACGACGCTCGATCCGATCCTTCCAGACCCGGGGGCCGAGCCCACCCCAGACGTGTCAACCGAGCGGGCTCGGCGGGTGGCCATCGGCTTCTACCTCGAGAACATCGGTGGCTTGTCGCTCCACGACAGCACATGGTCGGCCGTCCTCGACGTCTGGTGCCGGTGGCGAGATGCTGACAAGGACGATTCCTTCAACCCGTTTGATCAGTTGATTGCAGTCGATGGCACGATCACCAACTCGACGCTTCTGTCCCATGTCGATCACGGCGGAGAGCACTATGAGCTGCGGCGGCTTTCGGTCACCTACACCAAGCCATTTCACATCAGCACGTTTCCGATCGATGACCACCTCCTCATGGCGTCGTTCGAAAACTCGGCGCATACCCGTCAGGAGCTGCTATTCGTTCCAGACGAGGTCGACACCGCGATCAGCAGTCGGGCCTTTCTCTCCAACTATCGGATCGAGCGATATCTCGTTGTCGAGAATCCGCACACATACAAGACCAGCCGGGGTCGGTCCGACATAGATGACAATCACCGCCGGACCTATTCGCAGCCTCGTTTTGCGATCGTCATCGATCGCGGAGGTCTGGGGCTCTTTGCCAAGATGTTTCAGGCGCTTTTCATATCGGTCGCCGTCGCGCTGCTCACGTCATTCATCAAGCCCACCCATGTAGACCCACGGTTTGGGCTGGGCGTGGGTGGCCTCTTTGCTGCGGTCGCCAATAGCTATATCGTGAGCGGCTTGGTTCCCGAGACCATCCCTGTGAAGCTGTCATGATGCGTGCTGGCGCTGGGCGAGGATGCGGGCGGTGGAAACGTGAGGGGTTCGTTTGTAAGACACGCGTTTGGGTGGTGGCTTCTTTGGGGCGCGTGGATGTTTCTTGAAATGCCCCAA